>NZ_JBSRZD010000001.1:0-1006922 GCF_054057295.1 Pedobacter sp. UYP24 | reverse complement strand
TAGCCATCAGTATGACTCAAAATGGAGATCCCTATGAAAATCCGATTGCCGAGCGGATGAATGGCATCCTTAAAGCAGAGTTCGGAATCGAAGACAATAAAGGCTCCATGGCGCTATTAAAACTCAAAATAGAGAAATCCATAAATGCGTATAATTACCTCAGGCCACACGATAGTTGTGAGTCACTAACACCTGTACAGGCACACAAGAAGACTGGTACACTAAATAAGAATTGGAAAAACTATAGAAAAATAAGATGGGAGCGCAAAAAAGCGGAAATAAAAAATCTTGAGAAAACCACTTAAAAATAACAATTCATGTGATGTAAAGGGCTGAAAAGCCCTTCATATCACATGAAGTCGCCTAAGGCTTAAATAAATAAAGATGAACAAATAGCAAAACTATTAAAACCAGAAAATTGAACTATATTACTACAAATATTCCAGTGTATAACTATAGCAGGACTATAACCGGAACGTATAGTTATTTCAGGATTCTACACACCAGGTGTATAGTTAATCCAGGACAATCAATCAATGGGTGTATAGTTAATTCAGGACGTGACAATAGGACTATACCTACTTCTTAAGTCCTTTTTCTATGCCATCCTTATAAGAGGATTGTAAGACAAGTGTAAGAGCCGTCCAAAGCGCTACCCTGTGCCCTTAATCGCACAACACTTTGATGATTAAAAAACTTTAACATTATTTTTATGTTTAATCTCATAACTAACACGATATTTAGGTCTAATTCCCACAAATGAAGAATATTTACTTAACGCTGATTTTATTAACCAGTACATTAGGGACTTACGCCCAAGAATTTAAACTTAGCGGAAACGTTAAAGATCCCGATGGTCAACCCGTTCCTTTTGCTTCAGTATACATAAAAAATACCACTATCGGCACATCTGCAAATGTGGATGGGATTTACGATATCGCGTTAAATAAGGGGACTTTTACAATCATATACAGGGCTATTGGTTATAAAGCTAAAGAGGAAATTATAACAATAGAATCAAACTCTGCTCAAGACATCACACTTTCTCCAGAATCCTATTCCTTAAAAGGGGTGACGATAGATGGGAATGCGGAAGATCCAGCTTACCAAATCATCAGGCAAGCAATTAAGCAACGAAAATTCCATTTGACAGAGGTTGATGCTTATACTGCAAATGTTTATATAAAAGGTATACAAAAACTAGTTGGAGCCCCAAAGAAATTTTTTGGAAGGAATATCCAAAAGACACTTGACCTCGATACCAATCGAAAAGGTATACTCTACTTATCAGAATCAACCTCAACCTATGCTTTTCAGCAACCAAATCGTATCCATGAGGAAATGATTTCATCTAAAGTTGCAGGTCGCAATAACGCATTTAGTTTTAATAAAGCATCAGATCTAACCATCAACTTCTACCAAAACATCCTATTAGAAAACACTTTAAGCTCAAGAGGCTTTGTCTCACCAATTTCAGAGAACGCATTGCTTTATTATAGATATAAATTACTTGGGGTAACCACAGAAAATGGAGAGACTATTAACAAAATAGAAATTATTCCAAGAAGAGAACATGATCCTGTATTTAGAGGAATCATTTACATTAAAGACGATAGCTGGAATCTGGTAAATACTGATGTTTATCTATCTAAAAACTCAGGCATAAACTTGTTGGACACATTGAAGATCTCTCAGCAGTTTATAAAAACAGAAAATTCATATATGCCATCAAACATAAATTTTCAATTTAATGGCGATGTGCTGGGCTTCAAATTTGAAGGATATTATGTTGGAGTTTACAGCAATTACAACATGCATCCAACATTCTCTAAAGGTTACTTTACAGGAGAAATACTTAAAATTACAAAGGCTGTAAACAAAAAAGACTCCCTATTTTGGCTAAATAATAGACCGATACCACTTACATTAGAAGAAAGTAAAGATTATATCCGTAAAGATAGCATTGCAGCACTTAAAACATCTAAAAAATACCTGGATTCAATTGAAAGAAACAACAATGAACTTAAAGCAACAAAGCTTCTTCTTTCAGGATATACTATAAATAATCGCTATGAAAAGAAATCACTTAGTTTTGATCCCATTCTTAAAGCGATAATATACAATACAGTTGAAGGCTTCGCTATAGATTATGGGGTTACCTATCAAAAAAATCTGGAAGATCGGAAATATTACAGTTTCAGGCCAGAAATAAGATATGGTTTTTCTAATAAAATCTTTACTGCAAACTTAACTGCCAATTACTATTACGATCCCCTAAAAAGGGCAAACATAAGTATAAGCGGAGGGTCGGGCATTTATGACCTGAACCCACTTGGAACAATGACACTTTTAGGAAACTCCATAAACTCACTTCTTTTTGAAACCAATTTTAGTAAATTTTACAAAAGAGAATTTTTAAACATTGGCACAACGAGGGAATTATTAAATGGTTTACAAGGATCTGTTGTTATAGATTATACCAGGAACACCAACCTTATTAACACCAGTTCTTTTAAAATAAGAGACATAAAAGACAAAGAATTTACTTCTAATAATCCTTTTACACCACTCGTTGAGACACAGTTATTCCCTAACTATACAGCATTAACAATTGGAGCCACACTAACTTATACCTTCAATCAACAATATATAACACGGCCCGATGGCAAGTTTTATCAGGAAGCAAAGTATCCAACTTTAATGCTAAATTATAGAAAAGGTGTTAATGGCATACTTAATAGTTCGTCTGATTATAACTTATTAAATTTTAGTGTTCAACAAAATAGGATAACCACTGGTCTTTGGGGGTATTTCTCCTTCGTTGCAGGAGTAGGGAAATTTTTGACCAATAACCAAGTCTATTATCCCGATTTTAAGCATTTTAGAGGCAATAATGCTCTTTTTGTCCGACCGGATTTACGACGGTTTTTATTTCTTGACTTTTATCAATTTAGCACTGATGATCAGTATTTTGAAGTTCATTTTGAGCATAATTTTTCAGGTCTATTTACCAACAAGGTTCCTCTACTTCGTAGGCTTAAGTTAGAAGAAGTTGTTGGAGCAAGTTATTTGAGCCAACCAGTTAAACGAAACTACACTGAATTTTATTTTGGACTTCAACGTTTAATTTTCAGAGCAACATACGGTTTTGCTTATGATGGTAACCGAAGAGTTGAACATGGATTTAGGTTATCTTATGGCTTTTAGTCTGTTAATAACCGTAGTTTAATAGGAAATTTTTATACTTATACCTTCCGGATCATTAGGGAAACCTAGGTATAATGTTTTAGAACCATTATCCCATATGTTGTTGACATTTGGGAGTGCATTACCTTTATTATTTACAACAGATATAGACTTTGCTTTTGCGGGTAATAGAACACGCATGCTATTTAGGGTATTTATGGGGCTCTTTGTTATAAAACTATATTCACCCTTAAGTCTAATCTCATCATAGACCCTGGCCGCAGAAGCCAAAACCTGCGGTTTTGTTTTATCAGGAACCCTATCAATATTATAAAGATATGCTTGATTTCCAGGTTCCACTATTTTCTGTTTCAGTACAGGCAATTTAGGATCAAATAAGTCTATCAGATCGCCATTTTGAACGTAGCTTTCTGAACTTGAACTTTCGTCCATAACCGAGATAATATCATATGGCCCTCTATGTAATACAAGATTGTTTTTTACTATTAGTTGACCAGCTTTTGCTTCATTTTCGTAAGCGCGTTTTACTATTGAAAGAAAATCTTCTGCACCATCTGACTTAATTATAAATTCTTTAGGATTTTTCCTAATGATATGAACAAATCCTTTTCCAGTTTCAAACACTTGATCATTACCAGATAGTTCTTTAATATTTAAAAGGTTAAATAAATGGTCTACAGGAGATTTGAATGTCAAACCATTGGTATTCCACCACTCCATAACAGTTTGATAAGGATCATTGTCTCTCCCACAATAGATTAAAACACCCCCCTTACGTACCCATTCGGCCAAATATTTATGTACTTCAGGATTATTAGGCTTCATATTAGAATAACTTAAAATCAAAACTTTAATATCATTTAAAGTTGCCGCGTAAGAAAGGTTCTCCATATGAACCGTTTTAACAGGTATGCCATTTTTAAGAAGAGGTATGGTCTGACCGTAAAAATTTGAAAAGTAGGGATCATCGTACCCATTATGCGAGGGGAAGCTTTGAAACATTAAAGAATTTCCCATTAAAACACCAATGCCATTTACTCCACTAACTTTATTTAAAGAAGAGGGAATGTCATTAAGGGAATTTATCATCACCTCCATTTGTGTAGAATAATATTTTGGAATCAATACCTCTTCTTTGCTATTTGCAACCTTATAGGGGTGAGTATAGATACGTTCAGGCCATGGCATTACTTCATAATCTGCAACCATAGGATAAAGTAGCTTGGCAGTAAATGTTGCTTCATAATTACGTTTATAATCTGCCCAATCTCGTTCCCGATCCTCAATTGGGTCAGTTAGAAAAAACAATTTTCTATTAGTAGGTGCAGTCATGGATACCATTGACCCATATTCTAAGAATGCATTTTCGAAAACTCGCTCTTTGGACTTACCTTTGAAAAAAACAGGTTCACGTGCAGTTCCTGTCCAGACTTGAGCAATATATCCATCAATACTTGGCAATGATGCAAGACTTGCCTCTGGACTAACAATTTTCCATGATGCATAGTTTACTAATGAATGCGTGGCTATAAAAACTTTAACTAGCAATCCTTTGCTTTTACCATACTCTTTTGCGTATCCGGAAACATCTCTAATTGCGTTATAGTAAAGCTGGTATTTAAGTTTATTAGACAAATAAGTGTTTTCTGCAGATAAGTGCTGAGCCCTCCAAGGGAACCCATAGAACTTTTGCCATTCCAATTTAAACGGTTCTTCATAACCTGCCCTTGCCCAAAATTCTGGCTCTTCCAAAAATATATTTGTTATGCCAGCGTCTATAACTTTTTTTATGATCGCAGTCTTCATATATTCAACAAAAGACTTTACAGGTACGATATATGGAACTACTCCTTTATTATGCCATATGGTATCACCATTCATTTCAACCTGTCCAATTCCCATGTGATTTTGTCCATCCCACTTTCCCAGAAAAAAATCTGCATATTCACCCCAAGCGATTCCGGTCATAAAATTTGTTTGATAACCATGGTCTCTCCAGGATTTTACGCGCTCTGCGAAGGTCATGTTTTTATGGTCATTTGCGCCATAGATAATTGCAATGTCAGATCTGACATCAATCTCAGGGCGCCATGCACTACCCGTTTGAAATGCAGTTTTTTCTTTGATCGCCTGAGCAAACAAAACCTGAACTGTTAAACAGAAGATAAAAAGGAGTAAAATTCTTCTCATAATCAAATTAAGCGTTAATCTTTTTAATAATATTTCTGACAATTTCATCTGCTATTTGTACTAATAATTCATCTGAAATTTCATTTTCGGCACTCCAGGTAGTTACGCCATTAGTAAGTTTCGGTATAACATGTCCAAGACTTTGAAGCCCGTAAAACAAATGAAACTTATCTTCATCGGTCGAAGGAATTACTAAAAAACTTTTCTCTTTTTCATTTATAGTTACAAGAATATCAAAAGGTTCCATTTTGAAAGATAGGAATTTTATTAGAATGAAATACAACATTAAAGCACAAAAAAAACGGCATCTCATGGATGCCGTTTAAATTCTTATTCTGGAATGTTAAACTCCTTTCTTACTGGTCATGCTAGCTTTTTTTGCTGGCTGAGCTGTTTTGGCTGGCGCTTTTGCATTTGACGGTTTTGGAGTAACTTTAATCTTCTTCTCTACTTTATCTTCAGTTTTAACTGATTCCTGATCGGCACCCACCGGAGCAGCTGTCTCGGTAAATAGAGGCAGTTCCTTTAGCAAATGGTACCAGGTAATAATTTTCTTCATGTCTGAAGCGTATACCTTTTCCTGATCGTAGTTTGGTGCAACTTCTTCAAAGAATGACTTTAAGGCATTAGCATCAGATTTCGCATCAGGGACAGTAGCTTTAGCAACTGCGATATTAGCAAGAACATCAACCAACTTCAGATCATCATCTTCACCGTAAATAGTGATATCCTCAAGTGATGCCAGCTTAGTTGTAGTAATGTTGGCAACTATCTTAACTTTTTGGGCATCAAGACTTTCTAAAACATACCCACCCTTATTTTGTCCAACCAATTTAAATAAACCAGGCCTGCCTGATACTGCTACTATTCCTCTTAAATTCATGTCATTTGTTTTTTGAGAAGTTCAGAATTAATCTTCCAATACTTCAATACCTAAAATCTTATCTCCTTGTGTAATATCGTCCACAATATCTACATTTTCTACCACTTTCCCGAAACAGGTATGGTTTCTATCTAAATGCGCAGTGTTTGTTCTACTGTGACAGATGAAAAACTGTGATCCACCTGTATTTCTCCCCGCATGCGCCATAGAAAGAACACCACGATCATGATATTGATTTTCTCCACTAAGTTCGCAATCGATCTTATAGCCTGGACCACCGGTTCCAGCGAGATGGGCTCTATTTGGGTCTTTCGAATTAGGACATCCCCCTTGAATCATGAAATTAGGAATTACACGATGAAACGTTATTCCATCATAAAATCCTTCACTTGCTAATTTTTTGAAGTTAGCAACTGCAATTGGCGCATCCTGTTCATAAAATTCAACAGTCATATTACCTTTCTCTGTTTTGATTATCGCTTTACTCATGATAGTTTTTTGTGAACGGCAAACTTAGATAAAATACTTTTTATTTTTAAAAAAAGTTATATTCACACCTACAAACCTATGATATATAAAAAATCCTTCCTTACCATTTTATTGGTGGTTTCAACAATTGCGCTTAAAGCCTCTTCAATTTTGATCTTTATGGATGAAGATCAGAAAAATCACTTGAAGGCATATGGTATTGCTTACTGGAGTATTAAAAATCAAGCTGAAGTGAGCTGGCTGTTAAACTACAGGGGCGGAAGTTTTCTTATTGGATATAGTAAAATTGTTGAAGACGAATGCAAAACCAGAGGTGTATCCTATCAGGTACTTGCAGATGTAAAAGTGACTTCTATACTTAATGAAATAAGTGACCCTCAGGTAAATATGGAGGTTGTAAAGTTAGAAAAAGCACCAAAAATGGCTGTCTATTCGCCAAAAAGCAAATTACCATGGGATGATGCAGTGACGATGGTACTCACTTATGCTGAAATTCCCTATGATATTATCTATGATGAAGACATTTTGAAAGACAAACTTGCCGGTTATGACTGGCTACATCTTCATCATGAGGATTTTACTGGTCAATATGGAAGATTTTGGACAACCTTTAGAAATGCTACCTGGTATAGAGATGATGTAAAAAATCAAGAAACAACGGCCAAGAAAAATGGATTTAACAAGGTATCTCAAATGAAGTTAGCTGTGGCTAAAAGAATAAAAGAATTTTGCTCTGGTGGCGGATTTTTGTTTGCAATGTGCTCAGGAACAGATACGTTTGATATAGCACTTAGTACTGATGGAGTAGATATTTGCGAAAGTATGTTTGATGGGGATGCTGCTGATCCACAAGCACAATCTAAACTAAACTTCAATAATACAGTCGCATTTAAGGATTTTAAATTGGATGTCAATCCTTCAAATTATGAATTTTCAGATATTGATGTTACTCAGACAAGAATACTTAACCAAAGCAATGATTTCTTTACATTATTCGATTTTTCTGCAAAATGGGATCTGGTACCAACCATGCTGACTCAAAATCATGATAAAGTTATTAAGGGATTTATGGGGCAAACTACGGCATTTAAAAAAAGACTAGTAAAATCAAGTATTACTGTTTTGGGTGAGAATAAAGGTGCAGAAGAAGTTAGATATTTGCACGGCGAAATTGGTAAAGGACGTTTTACATTTTATGGCGGGCATGACCCTGAGGATTATCAACATCAAGTTGGTGACCCCCCGACCGATCTTAGCCTCCATCCAAACTCGCCAGGGTATAGATTAATATTAAACAATGTGCTCTTTCCTGCAGCTAAAAAGAAACCACAAAAAACTTAAACACTAAGGTAGAAAATTGAGAAATGAGTTAGTCGTAGAAGTTCCACATCACGCCAAACTTAAACAATACCCTGTCTTGCATAGGGTACTTATTAACAGAATAATATCCCTTTTGAATTAGTCCTTGATTTACGTAGTCGCACTTAATAAATAAATTTGCTTTCCGTAAACTCGCCTTAAGCCACACGTCAAGTATCGGAGTGGTATCAAATTTTTCTGATGAACCAACATAAAATTTTCCTGCAGCAGGAGAATAAGAGTAATTTGAATATGGAGTATTGTATCTTACATCAAAGCCGATATTTGTTTTTAATACTTTAAAAAAAGTTTGGTCCAAATAAAAACTATTAAAGGTATAAACTTCGGGAGTTCGTAAAATGCCGGGATTATCGGTTTTTTGGTAAACCACATAGGTATCCAAATTAAACTTCCCGAATTTGATCTTTTTACCAACAGTTAATTTTAACATATTAATTGGCGCGGCCGATTGTGCTGGCACAATTCCGTTGGTTCCCTCTTTTTGAAAATAGAGATAATTATTGACTAAATAATACTGTGCTCCTGCATCCAGATTTAGTTTATCATTTAGATAATTAAAGGAAAAATTTATAGTCTTTGTATTGCCGAAATTCTTATCCCAATTATAATGGTTACCAAAATACCTCGTATATACTTCTTCCGGAGATTTATTATGGAAATAAGCCCCAAGAGCAATACTGCCTACAGACTTACTAAGTAATACATTGCTCTTAGCTTCGTATAAAAAATCACCTATATTTCTTCCCTGAAATATCTGTTGAAGGTCTACGTTTAGATCAATCCTATTGCTCAGTCTATAACCGGCGGATCCGAGCAGAGTTATATTTTGGAAAGAAGCATTATAGTCGTAATAGTTTACACGATCTCTATAAAGTACCGACTGGTTATAATTGTAAAAATCATGCCTGATACCAGCATCTAGTTTTATCTCGTTTTTGTTGAATGAAGAAGATTTAGCCCGAAGAAAAAAACTATAAATAAATTCATTTTGAACATGATTGTATCTTGTACTATCGTTGGTGAAGGTACTGTCTGCCATTCCTCTTGGAAATACAGTGTTATCGTCATCCTCATCCTTTTTAAAAGAATAAGAATTGGCATCATACTTAAAAGTATAAGCAATCTTATTAGTAGGTATTATCTTTTTACTGGTTGCTTCTGCCAAACTATCTATACGGCCGACGAAATAAGTCTGCTTGATTAAAAATGAAGATTGCCTAAACAACCTTTTAGCACTTTCCAATCGAATAACCTCCGCTTGCCTATCTATTTTAAGTGGTTGATTAGTATAAATAGTATCATTTGGCAAAGAACCGTTTTCTTGAGCTTTAAGTGTGTTAAAAATTGCATTGGTCCATAGGTTATATCGTTTATTAGGAGATTGAAACCATGAAAAAAATGCTCCATTCAAATCGTCACCACGTTGATGCCGATATTTACCGTTCGCTCCTATCCTATTAAAATTAAGTCCAATGTTCAGATTTTTGTTAATATTCTGTGAATGTATTAATTTAAAAACCTGCTCCACTTCCCCAGCGCTAACATAGTATAAGCTAGTGAATGGTGCCCTTGCCTGATAATATTTTATGTCTTCATGCGTCAACGCATAATTGTCAAGAACATGGAACCCCGCATCGAAGCCTATAGTTTTTAAAGATTCGAAAAGCATTGGCATAGCTGCTAAGCCTAAATTACCTAAACCAACAGTTGGTCTCTTAGGCTGAACAAGCACACTGAAATTATGAAAACCTTTAAGCGTAGTATCCAAAGGCAAAGTCTGTATACTGTCTTTTGTAAGTCTTAGCGTAGTATATCTGATGTACTTTGATGTGAAAATAACCGAATCTTTCCCCTCTTCTTCTTCCTTTCTTAGTGAGTCAAGCTCTTTATTGTCATTTACCTTAGTTTTTAAATCCTGTGCAGCAATACGGCCGCAGTTAACAGCAAATATGAAGAACAAAAGAATAGCGGCAATTTTGTACATTATAGTCTTGATATTAACTGGCTCAATATTTTTGTCATTTTAGGCTCTGCCACTCGGGCAGTTTCTAAAATTTCTTCTAGGCTTACTGGTTGCAAAATCTCCGAAAAACCTTCATCAGTTAAAACGGAAATGGCAAATACAGGAACATTCATATGATTAGCAACTATTACCTCAGGCACAGTACTCATTCCAACGGCATCTCCGCCAATTATTCGTAAGTATTTATATTCTGCCTTCGTTTCTAAATTAGGGCCTGTCACGGCTATGTAAACGCCTTGATGACAGCGAATGTTGTGGTCAGCTGCAAGTTCTAAAGCTTTTTTTATCAATTTGGTATTATACGGCTGACTCATATCCGGAAATCTAGGGCCCATGTCTGCATCATTACTACCTCTAAGTGGGCTTTCTGGCTGTAAGTTAATATGATCATTAATTATCATAAGATCACCTTTTTTAAAGTCATCATTTAAAGATCCTGCAGCATTAGACAAAAATAGATGCTTTATACCCAATACTTTCATAGTACGTATTGGAAAAGTAATTTGCTGCATACTGTACCCTTCATAATAATGAAGACGTCCCTGCATGGCAACTACATTTTTACCATTTAGCTTACCGAAGATAAGCTTACCAGAATGGAATTCCAGTGTAGAGATTGGAAAATTTGGAATATTGGAATACATAATTTGGTATTCGACTTCTATATCATTTACCAACCCTCCCAATCCTGTTCCCAGTACTATTCCAATCTCCGGCTGGAAGTTGTTCGTTTTTCTTTTAATGTATTCAACGGTTTCGTGTAGTGCTTGAAACATAATTTAAAATCATTTGATCAAATATATCCTTGCTTTCTCTATCCGGAATAATAACAATTGGCAGGTAAAACACAGGGAAATCTAAAAGTAATTCTTTTATCGTATCATCTAACAACCGCTGTGAGTCTTTTTCAGTTGTGAGTATTATTTTTCGTTTAGATTGATCGGCTTTGAATTCATCTACAAGACTGTAAATATTATTCTTGGTGAACTGATGATGATCAGGATATTCATGGTGATGTACTTTAGCCAGACAATTGGTTAAATAATTTAAAAGAGGAATAGCATTAGCTATACCTGTTAAAAGATATATGGTATCAAAGTTATTTAAGTTAGACGCTTTGTCAAATTTAAATACCGAAACGAGAGGTTTGTACTCAATTGAAGAGAAAAGCACCTTATCTCTCAGCGCTGAAAACATGTTTATTACTTCTAATCTCTTCTCTACATTCAATTTAGGAGATTTAGTAACAAGGATAATCTGTGCTCTTCTATAATTGCTAAAAGGTTCTCGCAAATCTCCGGCAGGCAATAGGAATTTAGGCTCGAAAAGCTTTGAATAATCAAAAAGTAAAATATTTAAACCTGGCTTTACCCAACGGTGCTGGAATGCATCATCAAGAATAATTAGATCATGCGTATCTTTTAATAATTTTATTCCTTTAGCCCGATCTTCACAAACCGCAACTGTTATACTATTATCAAATTTATTATAATATTGAAGTGGTTCATCACCAATTGTATTTGCTGTTGCAGTTTCATCTGCGATGATGAAGCCTTTTGTATGCCGACCGTATCCCCTGCTTAAAATAGCTATCTTTTTACCTGCAAGTAATGCAACTAAATACTCCGCTACAGGTGTTTTACCCGACCCTCCAATTGCAAGATTACCTACGCTTATAACAGGAATATCAAATTGTTTTGAATTGAAAAAACCAACATCAAAAAGCCAATTCCTGACCATGATAATTATACCATAGAGCAAAGAAAGAGGAATAAGCAATAATCTAAAGTTGGTACTCATATAAGTGCTCAAAAATAAGAATTATTAATCATTGTGTAAGGTAAAGGACTGCAATTAACTATCTTTGTTCAACTAACAGTGATTATTATGCTTAAAGGATTTTTTAACGCACCTGTCCCCATAAATGAGGCTATATTAGCTTATGCTCCGGGTAGCGAAGAACGCGAACTTTTGGAAGCTGCTCTTGCAGATGCCCGCTCTAAACAAGTTGAAATACCAATGTATATTGGAAATCAGCTAGTCCATACAGAAAGGAAGGGCAGACTTTCGCCGCCGCACGACCATAAACATATTCTAGGCCATTATAGTATAGGTAATAAAATACACGTTAAAGATGCCATCAACGCTGCTTTGGCTGCGAAACCAGATTGGGAAAATTTAGCATGGGAACACCGCGCTGCAATTTTTTTAAAGGCCGCCGATCTAATCGCCGGGCCTTATCGTTATAAGTTAAACGCAGCCACCATGCTTGGGCAGAGTAAAAATGCCTACCAGGCTGAGATTGATGCTGCTTGTGAATTTATTGACTTTTTACGCTTCAACGTTGCGTACATGACAGATATTTACAAGCAACAGCCTCCTGTTTCTTCTAGGGGCTCATGGAACAGAGTTGAACAACGCCCGCTTGAAGGATTTGTTTTTGCACTTACACCATTCAATTTTACAGCAATTGCCGGAAATCTGCCTGCTTCTGCGGCAATGATGGGAAACGTCATTGTATGGAAACCTGCGGATACCCAAGTATTTGCTGCCAATGTAATTATGGAAATATTTAGGGAGGCCGGTTTACCAGATGGTGTAATTAACTTGATATATGTTGATGGACCAGAAGCGGGGGAAGTAATATTTAATCATCCAGATTTTGCAGGAATACATTTTACGGGTTCTACAGCAGTGTTTCAGAATATTTGGAAAACAATTGGAAACAATATCCACAAATACAAAACATACCCTCGCATCGTTGGGGAAACAGGAGGAAAGGACTTTATACTTGTTCATGAATCAGCTGATGTGGATGTGGCTAGTACAGCTATAGTTAGAGGCGCTTTTGAATACCAGGGCCAAAAATGTTCTGCTGCTTCAAGGGTATATATCTCGGCCAGTCTTTGGCCAAAGATTAAAGAAAATATGCTGAGTGATTTAGCCACCTTTAAAATGGGTGGAACTGAAGATTTCAGTAATTTTATAAATGCAGTGATTGATGAGAAATCATTCGACAAACTTGCAAGATATATTGATGCTGCAAAAGGAGACAAAACTGTTGAAATAATTGCCGGCGGCAATTATGATAAATCAAGTGGTTGGTTTATTGAACCAACTGTTATAGTAGTAAAAGAGCCCCATTACGTAACAATGTGCGAAGAGTTATTTGGCCCAATTCTTACTATTTACATTTATGAAGATGCAGAATTTGATTCAATCCTTGAAATCATTGATGAGACTTCTATATATGCCTTAACGGGTGCATTTATTGCACAAGACCGATATGCTATTGAAAAAGCTTCTACAAGATTAAGAAATGCAGCCGGTAATTTTTACATCAATGATAAATGCACTGGTGCAGTTGTTGGACAGCAGCCATTTGGCGGTGCGAGAGGATCAGGAACTAATGATAAAGCCGGATCTATGATTAACTTGTTGAGATGGGTATCTCCGCGTACCATAAAAGAATCCTTTGATCCGCCAAAAGATTACAGATATCCTTTTTTAGGATAACTAATAGCAAAAGGCTCCCGAAATATCAGGAGCCTTTTGTTTATCACTTAACTTCATTAAGACCATCAACTTTAAATACTGAAGTATGATGGTTATTCGACTCACAGGTTACACCCAAATCTGTAATTATCCCTGTTTCAAGACTGTAAGCCCAGCCATGTAAACTTAACTTTTTACCATTGATCCAACGATTCTGAACTATAGAGGTTTTAGTTAAGTTAAATACACCTTCGATAACATTTAACTCTACCAGTCTTTCACACCTCTTCTTATGATCAGAAATCAGATCCAACTCATGATAATGTAATCGATATGTATCCTTTATATTCCTTAACCAGTTATCTATGATACCAAACTGTTTATTGCTTAATGCAGCTTCAATACCTCCACAACCGTAATGCCCACATACTATTACATGCTCAACTTCCAATACATTCACTGCGTAATCAAGTACGCTGAGCATGTTCATGTCTGTGTGTACCACAACGTTGGCGATATTCCTATGGACAAAAATATCACCTGGATTTGTATTTGTGATTTGATTTGCCGGAACCCTACTATCTGAACATCCAATCCAAAGAATAGGAGGCTTCTGTCCAGAGGAAAGACGTTTGAAGTAATCAGGATCTTCTGCCAAAGTAGCAGCAACCCAATCCTTATTGCCTTGTAAAAGGCCTTCGTAAGTAATTTGATTTATATTTTGTTTTTCTAATTTCGCACACATAATAGTTTAATTATTAATTTTCTCAATGATGTTAGTATCTAGTTTAGGCACGGTATAATGCTTTCTAATATCAACTAAATTTACGATTATCCCTTTGGTATAAGCATTATGCTTGTAATTAAATATTGTCTCCAAAACATCAGGATCGATGTAACGAGAATTCGATCCATCAATTATAACATTAGTCTCCTTTGCTATGTTGGTAAGAACTACCTGGATTGCAGCTTTATTTAAAAATGAAACTTCTTCTGCAAGTGTGATCCTGAGATTCTTTTTATTTCCCTCTTCTTTAATTTTGTAAAAGAAAGGATTTCTCATGTTGGTGCGTAAAAGATAAAATATAGAAAACAACATTCCAATGGCTACACCCTTTAATAAATCCGTTAATAGTACTCCAACAACAGTAATCACAAATGGAACAAACTGATCCCAGCCCTTTTGGTACATATGTTTAAAGAGAGCTACTCTGGTAAGCTTGTAGCCGGTTACCAAGAGAATTGCCGCAAGACAAGCTAGTGGTATCATATTTATTAATCCCGGAATAAATAATAATGAAAGTAGAAGCCAACACCCATGAAAAATAGCAGACATTTTTGTACGCCCGCCTGCATTCACATTGGCCGAGCTTCTTACAATTACAGATGTCATAGGTAAACCACCAACCAATCCACTTATAATATTCCCTGTACCTTGAGCAATAAGTTCACGGTTTGTTGGTGATACTCGTTTTATCGGATCTATCTTGTCAATAGCTTCTAAACTTAAAAGTGTCTCCAAACTGGCTACAACTGCTATTGTTGCTGCTGTAATCCACACTTTACTGTTTGTTATCTGTGTAAAATCTGGTGTGGTGAATAGGTTAATGAATTCAGACCAGCCACTTACAACTGGAATATTCACCATGTGTGTAGATTCCAATGCGTAGGGTGTACTGCTGAAAGCAAATGTTAATACCACACCTAATAAAACAACTAATAAAGGAGCTGGAACTACCGCAAATTTTTTGAATCTCGGCCAAAAAACAAGGACCAGTATGGAAAGTGAGCTGATCACCATAGCCGCTAGTCCAAACTGACTCGCAGCACTGCCAATTGCCGAAAATGTATTTTTATGATCTCCCTGTAAAAAACTTTCATCTCCAAAAAAATCAGAATCAATGCCAAGTGCATGAGGGAGCTGCTTCAAAATAAGTGTTAATCCAATTGCAGCAAGCATCCCTTCGATTACGCTGGATGGGAAATAATTCCCTATTGTTCCTCCCTTTAACACGCCAAGCAACAATTGGATAAACCCCGCAAGTACCACTGCGAGTAAAAATGTTTGATAACCTCCTAATGTGGCGATTGCACCTAATACTATCGCGGTTAAACCCGCTGCGGGTCCACTGACGCTAAGCTGTGAACCACTGACACTAGAGACAATTATACCCCCGATAACTCCAGTAATTATCCCTGCAAACAATGGCGCCCCTGATGCTAAGGCAATACCCAGACACAATGGAAGTGCTACCAGGAAGACAACTATGCTTGAGGGCAAATCACGTTTCAAATTCTTTTTTAATATATACTTCTGTACTTCAAGTCTTGAAAAGACTGAATTCTCATTTTTCATTAGTGTAAATTTTAATGGTGAGGAGCTTGTATCTAATGACACATGCTTAATTTTAATAGATTGCTTAGAATTAATTAAAACATTATTTATGTTCCATTAATTGTTCAGTCAAAAATAATGATGGCAGTAAATAAGATGGCCATTATTTAATCTAAGAGAAGTTAGGCGGAGGGGTGAGGACAGAGGTATGGTATGGATCTACATACCTCTTTGAATGTTCTATAAAACTTTTATTAATCCAAAAATGGACCAAAATAGGTGTAAATGTATCAAGATGATGGAACTCAACTAACTTGTAATCAGTATATTTTAATCCATTTTTTCCTGAATCGCTGTCAGAGCTATGTTCTTGCTCAATCTGCATAATTACAGCGTTCATTATTTCATTATCAATACCAACAAAAAATACAGGAGCACCAGATATTACCATCTTCGACATAAAAATGCCAAAAAAAGCAATAACAATACATAACTTATATTTCCTCAAAAACATTGACTATTTTTTTATAGATATCAACAAAGATAGTTCCAACTTACACTAAATAGAAATCTTGACAAGTAAAAAAAATGTAATTAGTTACTAAGAGAGAGATTCATGCTCCAAAGCTATAGTCGAAATTTGAAAATGCTACTGGCAAAACCGTTAGATTAGTATAATTTTGTAGATCCAAATGTTAACACATGATAAAAATTCTGTTAAGTCTCTTACTAATATTCCCTTTGTTCAGTATTGCACAAAGCAACAATGCACCCTCTACTTATGATCCACATGATATTACCATTACAGGCTATTTACAATCCCAATATCAAAAAGCACAATCGTCTGGAATTTCTTCATTTTCCGGGGGGGATTTTTCCAAGAATTCAGATTCCAGATTCATGATTAGAAGGGGTCGTTTAAAGGTCGACAGGGCAGATAAATACTCAAGTATTGTATTTCAAATTGATGCAACCAGAATGGAGTAGCGCTAATGGATGCCTTCATTCAATTCTATCAACCCAATCTCAAGGATCTTAAATTTACTGCAGGCTTATTTAACAGACCTTTTGGTTATTCTATTCTTTACTCTTCTGGCTATAGAGATTTTCCTGAACGACCAAGAGTATTTCAAACTTTAATGCCTAGGGAAAGGGATATCGGGGCAATGATCACATATCACCCTTCGGTACTTAAGTTTCTTACAGCTGACCTTGCGGTAGTAAATGCAAGTGGTCATACTACAAGAGACTATGATTCCAGAAAAGATTTAATCTGCAATCTAAACTTCAAGTTCGACAGCCTAATTTATAACTATCTCCATATTGGATTTGGCGGATCTATATATAAAGGATCAGTTCGTAACGATACAGAAACTTATTTTGTGGAAAATGGAAGTGGGTATACAAAAAATACATCCCAACAAAATATCGGAGATAATGCCAAGAGGGATTATTATTGATTAAACTTGCAACTACAATATGACAATTTTTTTAGAACGACTTCTTTTAAAGCAGAGTAAATAATCGGTAGGCAACCAGGAATAGCCTCATCTGCATCGGTATTAGGTCCAGTAGCAAGTACTAGTTTCGCTGCCCAACCTACTTCTGATCTTTACATTATGGCGTTTAATGGATACTATTTATGGGTAACCCAAAAAATTGCCAAAACAAAACTTTCCGCTATCTTCTCCTATGATGTATATGACCCCAGCAGACACATCAGCGAGAAAGAAATTGGTGCCATCGGCAACAACACGACATCAGGAGATATTAAGTTCATTACACTCGGTTACGGCATAACTTATTCTGTCAATCTACGACTTAAACTTATTATTTATAACGAGCATGTTGATAATGAACATACCCTGCTACCTCAATATACTTCTAATTTAAAAGACGATGTTTTCAATACCCAACTGCAATATCGATGGTAGTGTTATTCAATAAAATTTTCCATATTTGGATGAGTCATTATTAGCCATGCTTCCATCAGAATCGCACGTTTTGTACCGTTTTGAGATTGCTTTAATATTCCCTTGTTTGTAATTGAAGATGTTAAAGGGGTTTTATCAGGCACTGACCAATAGTGGAACGGCATTTTACAAAAAACCTGGCAACATCCCCCTTAATGAAACTTAGCAAATCTGACATATTATTAATGGCTTTTTGTACTGGTTTAATCGTTGCAAATATTTACTATTGCCAACCATTGGTAATTTTGGTTGCGAAAGAATTTGGATTAACAGAAAGTCATGCTGGTAAAATAACCTATCTTACACAGGCAGGTTATGCATTGGGATTGTTTTTACTTGTTCCTCTTGGAGATATGTTTGAAAGGAAGAAACAAATTATCATTATAACTTCTCTTGCGATTTTATCATTGTTGCTGGCCGGATTTTCAAGATCGTTCTTCGTATTGGAAATTGCATGTTTGCTTATAGGAGCTAGTTCAGTTGTACCTCAATTAATCCTTCCTATGGCGGCTAATTTGAGCAGTGATGAGCTACGTGGCCAAACTATAGGAATAATTATGAGTGGGCTTTTGATAGGCATTTTAGCTTCCAGAGCTATTAGCGGTAGCATAGGCTTTTTATGGGGCTGGCGGTCAGTTTATTTAATGGCTTCAGGCATTTGTTTATTATTGGTAATTTTAATGAGCAGGAGATTTCCTAGCAGTTCCCCTTCATTCAAAGGAACATATCGCCAGCTCATGTGGTCTATGTGGCATTATATTAAAACCCAGCCCATTTTAAGACAGGCCTCTTTAATTAATTTCTTAGCTTTTGCGGTGCTCAGTGCTTTTTGGACCACCATGGTTCTCTTTCTTGCAAATCCCCCATTTAGTTTTCAAACCTTACAAATTGGACTTTTTGGTATTGCAGGTGCTGCTGGAGCTCTAGCGGCGCCCTTAGTAGGAAAACTAAGCGGAGGAAAGAATCCAAAGAGAAATGTCATTATCGGTTTGTTATTGCAACTGATCAGTATAGGATTGTTCTATTTCACTGGAAATCATCTGTTTATATTTATCATTGGAATCGTAGTGATCGATATAGGTCAGCAAGCCATACATGTAACTAATCAAACCAGGATTTATTCCATATTACCTGATGCTCGTAATAGATTAAATACCGTTTTCATGTCTGTTTCTTTTATTGGCGCTGCATCTGGATCTGCTCTGGGACTTTGGCTTTGGGAAAAAGGGCAATGGAAAATGTTTTGTTTAGGAACCTGTATAATAATCCTATTAAATATTTGTATTTACTTCTTTTACAACAATAGAATTAAAAGTAATGCCTGAAATTCAAATAGAGCAAATCAGATATGAACTTACCTGGCATCTCAGGCATAAAGTAATGTATCCTAACCTTCCTTTTGAAAGTATAAAGTTAAAAAATGACTCGGAGGGAATACATTTTGGTCTTTATGCTAATGATAAGCTGACAGCTGTGGTATCTATTTTCAATGATGGCAAAATCTATCAATTTAGAAAGCTAGCTACGTTAACTGAAGAACAAGGAAAAGGATTTGGATCATTATTATTAAAATACGTAATCTCATTTGTTAAACATGACAGTGGTGAAAAACTATGGTGTAATGCCAGAGTATCTGCATCAAAATTTTACTCAAAATTTGGCTTTCTGCAACTTGGCTCATACTTTGTAGAAAACGATATAGATTTTGTCATCATGGAGTTAGATCTTAAAGCTGCTCTTGATGCTTAGTTGCTTGTTTATATATTTGTTAAGAATAATTATTTAAAAATGTCGAAGAAAAAAGAAGATAAACCTGAACATGTAAATGTTGTTACCAAAAAATCCCTAACCTTTTTTGAAGAATATATCAATAATCCATCTCCAACAGGATTTGAATATCCCGGACAGAAAATGTGGCTGGATTACTTGAAGCCCTATATAGACGAAAGCTTTATAGACAATTACGGAACCGCAGTTGGTGTCATTAATCCGAAAGCTGAGTTCAAAGTGGTTATAGAAGCCCATGCCGATGAGATCTCATGGTTTGTAAACTACATCACAACTGATGGTCTAATTTATGTAATTAGAAACGGGGGATCCGATCATCAAATTGCACCATCAAAGCGGGTAAATATTCATACTGAAAAAGGTTTAGTTAAAGCTGTATTCGGTTGGCCGGCAATCCATACCCGTAATGGAGAAAAGGAAGAAGCACCAGCACTAAAAAATATATTTCTAGACTGTGGATGTATCTCTAAAGAAGAGGTTGAGAAATTGGGTATACATGTTGGATGTGTGATCACTTATGAAGATAAATTTGTGGTTTTGAATGACAGATATTATGTAGGTAGAGCCTTGGATAACAGGGCAGGTGGTTTCATGATAGCTGAAGTTGCAAGACTGCTAAAAGAAAACAAAAAGAAACTTCCTTTTGGATTATATATAGTAAACAGTGTTCAGGAAGAAATTGGATTGCGTGGTGCAGAAATGATTGCCCACAGGATAAAACCTCATGTCGCTATTGTAACTGACGTTACACACGATACCGGCACGCCTATGATCAATAAGATTACTCAAGGTGATCTTGCATGTGGCAAAGGGCCAGTCGTATCTTATGCTCCTGCTGTGCAAACTAATTTGAATAAGCTGCTAATTGAAACTGCTGAAAAAAATAAAATTCCTTTCCAGCGTCAGGCATCATCAAGGTCTACAGGAACAGACACTGATGCATTTGCCTATTCTAACGGTGGTGTTCCATCAGCACTTATCTCTTTGCCATTACGCTATATGCATACCACGGTGGAAATGATTCATAAAGAAGATGTAGATAATGTAATCAGTCTTATTTACCATTCATTGCTTAATATCAAGAAGGATCACGATTTTAAATATTCAAAGTAATTAATGAAACCTACATTATTAATACTAGCCGCAGGGATGGCAAGCCGTTATGGCAGCATGAAACAAATTGACGGTTTCGGTCCCAATGGAGAAACAATTATCGATTATTCGATTTATGATGCAATCAAAGCTGGCTTTGGTAAAGTCGTATTTATTATAAAAGAAGAATTTGTCGAAAACTTCAAATCAATTTTTGAACCCAAATTAAACGGACGCATTGAGACAGAATATGTATTTCAAAATTTTGATTTAAAACAATTCGGTATTGAAGAGGATATTTACAGGGAAAAACCATGGGGAACTGCTCATGCCATACTTTCTGGAAGAAAAGTCGTAAAAGAGCCCTTCTGCGTGATAAATGCAGATGACTTTTATGGCTTTGATTCATTTAGAAAAATGGTAAAATTTTTAACTGAAGAAGCTACAGACAGTAATTATTCGATTGTAGGTTATCAGATTGGCAAAACGTTATCTGATTTCGGCTCCGTATCAAGAGGCGTTTGCAAAACTAATGATGGTGGATATCTGGAAGAAATAACAGAACGCACTCAAGTCTATAAAAAAAATGCTGTAATAGTATATGAAGAAAATGGGATTGAATACCCTCTTGACTTTGAGACTCCTGTTTCAATGAATTTTTGGGGCTTTACCCCTGCTGTTTTTAAATTAACAGAAGATATGTTCAAAGTATTCGCCCTAGAAAACAAGGAAAACCCTAAAGCAGAATTTTTCATACCATTAATTGGTGAAACGTTAGTTAAAAATGAAAATGCCAACTTCAAAGTCATACCTACTGACAGTCAATGGTTTGGCGTTACATATAAAGAAGACAAACCTTTTGTTCAGAGAAGCATTGATCAACTGATCAAAGATGGCGCTTATCCCACTACACTTTGGAACTAACAAAATCACAAATAAAAGAGTCCCCCAATTATTCACCAGGGGACTCTTTTATTTGTGATTAGCTATTGATTACTTCTTATCGTCTTTCACTTCTTCAAAATCAACATCAGTTACATTGTCTCCGCCAGCAGACTGACTAGGACTAGGATCACCTTGAGGTGCTCCCTCAGGTTGTCCACCATCTTGACCAGCTTTATACATATCTTCCGAAGCAGCATTCCATGCAGTTTGCAAAGCTTCTTGCGAAGCATCGATATCAGCAAAGTTTCTAGAAGCATGTGCGGCTTTTAGTTTGATCAAACCTTCTTCAATTGGTGCCTTTTTATCTGCAGAGATCTTATCTCCAAACTCTTTCAATTGTTTTTCAGTTGAGAAGATTAAAGCATCAGCGCTATTGATTTTTTCCGCTTCTTCTTTAGCAGCCTTGTCAGCATCAGCATTTTGTTCAGCTTCTTCCTTCATTCTTTTGATCTCTTCATCAGTTAAACCAGACGAAGCCTCAATACGAATTTTCTGCTCCTTACCGGTAGCTTTATCCTTTGCACTTACATGCAAAATGCCATTGGCATCAATATCAAAAGCAACTTCTACCTGAGGAACTCCACGAGGAGCTGGTGGTATACCATCTAGTATAAAACGGCCAATTGTACGGTTTTGAGTAGCCATTGGACGTTCGCCTTGTAAAATATGGATCTCTACTGATGGTTGATTATCAGCCGCTGTAGAGAAAGTTTCAGCCTTCTTAGATGGAATAGTAGTGTTTGATTCAATTAACTTTGTCATCACACCACCCATAGTTTCAATACCTAAAGAAAGTGGTGTAACATCTAATAGCAAGACATCTTTTACTTCACCTGTTAACACACCACCTTGGATTGCTGCACCAATAGCAACAACTTCATCAGGATTTACACCTTTAGAAGGCTCTTTACCAAAGAAATTCTTAACAGCATCCTGAATGGCAGGAATACGGGTAGAACCTCCTACTAAAATGATCTCATCAATATCTGATGTTTTCAAACCAGCATTTTTCAAGGCAGATTTACATGGCTCAATTGTACGTTTGATTAAGTCCGCCGCAAGTTGCTCAAATTTAGCACGACTTAAAGTCCTAACCAAGTGTTTCGGACCACTAGCATCAGCTGTGATATATGGCAAATTAACTTCTGTTGAAGTTGTACTTGATAATTCAATTTTGGCCTTTTCAGCAGCTTCCTTCAAACGTTGCAATGCCATCGGATCCTTTGCAAGGTCCATACCATTTTCGTTTTTAAATTCAGCAGCTAACCAGTCAATAATAATATGGTCAAAATCATCCCCACCCAAATGAGTATCACCATCTGTAGACTTAACCTCGAATACACCGTCACCAAGTTCCAAAACAGAAACATCATGAGTACCTCCACCACAATCGAATACGACAATTTTCATGTCTTTGTGGGCTTTATCCAATCCATAAGCCAGAGCAGCTGCAGTAGGCTCATTAATGATACGCTTAACTGTTAAACCAGCTATCTCACCAGCCTCTTTTGTAGCCTGACGTTGAGCATCATTAAAGTATGCAGGAACTGTAATAACAGCCTCTGTTACTTCATGGCCTAAAAAATCCTCTGCTGTTTTTTTCATCTTTTGCAAGATCATAGCAGAAAGCTCTTGCGGAGTATATTTACGATCGTCAATCTCAACGCGAGGGGTGTTATTATCACCTTTAACTACCTTATAAGGCACGCGTCCAGCTTCTTTGGCAACCTCAGCGAAGCTGCTTCCCATAAATCTTTTAATCGAAGAAATAGTTTTAGTTGGGTTTGTGATTGCCTGACGTTTTGCAGGCTCTCCCACTTTACGTTCACCGTTCTCTGCAAATGCAACAATGGATGGCGTAGTACGTTTACCCTCACTGTTGGCTATAACTACAGGCTCGTTACCTTCCATTACGGCTACGCAAGAGTTTGTTGTTCCTAAGTCTATACCAATAATTTTTGACATGTTATTTATATCTATTTGTTAATGAAATCTACATTTCCAATCATTCAACAAGCAATGTGCCAATAGAGTTTTGGCAGACAAATAATTGACATTAAAGGTTTGAAATTAAATATTGTCCGAAATTACTAAACTAAAAGGTGACACTATGACAGAACAAGGCAACGCTACAGGTTCAGTAGCCTTAAAAGATAGTGCTCTCCAATTCCAAAAAAAATCATAGTCTGCTTAATCTCAGCTAATATTTGTTTCTTTTTTTCCTGTGATTGGGTGTCTTTTTTTATTCCAATAATCAATACATTTTTTGGAGTATGCACATTTGAAACGAATTCTATCACCTTCGTTTTATAACCAAAATACTGTAGCACCAATGCTCGTAATCCGTCTGTAACCATTTCCGCCTGCCTTTCCAAAAAAATACCATGCTTGGTCAGGAAAGAAAGTTCATTTGTTACCGTCGACTTCTCCATCTCTCTTCTAATTTGTTTGTGGCAGCAGGGAGCAACAACAATCAAATTAGCATTTGCAATTATACCTTTATATATCGCATCATCTGTCGCAGTATCACAAGCATGAAGTGCAATAAGTATATCCATACTAACACTTTCAAATTCCTGAATACTCCCTTGTACAAAATTCAAATTCCTAAAACCGGCCTCCTGTGCAATTCCATTACAAAGTACTACCAGATCATCACGAAATTCAACTCCTGTAACTATCGTGTTAAAACCAAGAACTGTATGTAGATAATCATATAGTGCAAATGTCAAATAGCCCTTTCCTGAACCCATATCAACAACATTCGTAGTTTTATCTGAAGAAAGATCCCTTAAAAGAGGACTTAAAATTTCTATGTATTGATTTATCTGTTTGTATTTATCCTGAGTTGCTTTATATACATTGCCAGCACCATCTGTCACCTTAAGGGCATTAAGATAAATATTATTGACGCTTATTTGCCGCTTTTTCTCATGATCATGATTTAAAGATGGTAATGGATCAATTTCTGACTTAAGCCTTTCTTTAAGAGAAAATATTCCCCTGATATTTTGTTCTAAAGTTACCTCCCTATTAGTTGAAAAAATACTGCAAACTCTAAAATCATTACTAACCAATTTAAGAATTAAGTTGATCCCAATTTCTATTTTCCAGTTCTTAACAATATCTCTAGTTTTATGCCTGTAGGTAAAAGAAAGCATGTCTAACCTTTTGATCTTAACTTTCTTAACATAAATATTTTTAAGAGTGATATCATTACCCTTATAATTACCTAATGAGACTTTAAGCAATTCATTGGATGAAATTATTAAAATCAAGTTAAACTTAAACTGATCGAGAATAGACTGATTTGACATACACGTAAACTTAATAAGATAATTTTATAACATTGACTATAGACTTATTTAGAGCCGATCATAAATCAAAAAGACCCGACTCGATTAGAGCCAGGTCTTTTTGATTTAGCAAATTGCTTACTCTCCTTTATCCTCTTTGACTTCTTCAGAAGCGGGAGCTTTCGGACTTTCTTCAGATGATTTTTCATCTTTCAAATCAGCAACAACTTCGGCGTCAACAGCAGGAACATCAGACTTTTTTGTCTTATTTCTGCCACGACGAGTAGTTTTCTTGTCTGAACCTTCAGCTTCCTTACCATATACCTCGTTGTAATCAACAAGCTCAATTAATGCCATTTCAGCATTATCACCTAAACGGTTATTTAACTTAATGATCCTAGTGTAACCACCCGGACGATTAGCAACTTTAGTAGCTATATCACGGAAAAGCTCAGTAACAGTCTCCTTGTCTTGTAAGTAACCAAATACAATACGACGTGAGTGCGTAGTATCAGTTTTTGATTTTGTAATCAAAGGCTCAACATACATACGCAAAGCTTTTGCTTTAGCTAAAGTTGTTGAAATCCTTTTGTGCTTAATTAACGATGAAGCCATATTAGCCAACATCGCCTTACGATGTGAATCTGTTCTTCCTAAATGGTTTACTTTTCTACCGTGTCTCATTTTTTAATTTATTAAGTATATACCGTCTCTATGAATTAAATCCGAGGGAATTATATACTATTTATAATATACTATATTTCAAATCTGATTATTCTTCATCAAGTTTGAACTTAGACAAGTTCATACCGAATGACAAGCTTTTAGACTTAACAAGCTCTTGTATTTCTGTTAATGATTTTTTACCGAAGTTTCTGAATTTAAGCATATCTGCAACGTCGTATGAAACAAGATCAGCCAATGTACGAATATCGGCTGCTTTAAGGCAGTTTAAGGCGCGTACTGAAAGATCAAGATCAACAAGTTCAGTTTTAAGAATTTTACGCATATGAAGAATTTCTTCATCTACTTCTTTAGTTTCTTCCTTCGCTTGTGATTCTAACACTAAGTTCTCGTCAGAGAATAGCATAAAGTGTTGAATTAAGATTTTCGCAGCTTCCTTCAATGCTTCTTCAGGATGGATTGAACCATCTGTTGAAATATCAAGAATTAGCTTTTCGTAATCTGTTTTCTGCTCAACACGATAATTTTCAATCGTGTATTTCACATTCTTCATCGGAGTAAAGATGGAGTCAATAGCTATAACGCCAACAACAGCATCATTGATTTTATTCTCTTCAGCAGGAACATATCCCCGACCTTTATTGATCGACAACTCTACTTCTAAAGTCACCGCTTTCTCCATATTGCAAATAACAAAATCAGGATTAAGTACCTCGAAATTTGTCGAGAATTTAGTGATGTCTCCAGCAGTAAATTGATCCTGGCCATTAACTACAATAAAAACTTTTTCAGTATCACCTGTATCACCAATTTTTTTAAAACGTACTTGTTTTAAGTTAAGAATGATCTCAGTTAAATCTTCAACAACGCCTTTCATGGTAGAGAACTCATGAGATACGCCAGAAAAGCGAATACTTGTAATTGCATAACCTTCTAATGAAGAAAGCAAAATTCTTCTTAAGGCATTACCAATTGTTACACCGAAACCGGGCTCTAAAGGACGAAATTCAAATATACCATCGAAATCTGTTGACTTCTGCATGATTACCTTATCGGGTTTCTGAAATGCTAAAATTGCCATTTATAATGTATTTAGATCGTTATTAAATTATGTAACGCAAAAAACTGATTGCCCAATTAAGGCAATCAGTTTATATATTATTTAGAGTACAACTCAATTATAAGGTTTTCCTTGATGTTCTCAGGAATCTCATCACGATTAGGATAAGAAAGGAACTTACCTGTTAATTCACTTGCATTCCAGTCTAACCAATTGAATTTATTAATTACTCTCCCAGCTACTGAATTTGTAATTGTCTCTAAAGTTTTTGATTTCTCACGAACAGCAATAACATCCCCTGCTTTCAACTGATACGAAGGAATATTTACTACTTCACCGTTAACTGTAACGTGTTTATGGCTAACTAACTGACGAGCAGCTGAACGAGTGGTAGCAATACCTAACCTGTAAACAGTGTTATCTAAACGAGCTTCTAACAATTGTAATAAGTTATCTCCAGTGATTCCTTCTCTTGAAGATGCTCTGGTAAATAAATTACGGAACTGACGTTCCAATACACCATATGTGTATTTAACTTTCTGTTTCTCCATTAATTGTACAGAATATTCAGATTGTTTTCCTCTTCTTTTGGAAGCACCATGCTGTCCAGGGGGATAATTTTTTCTGTCTAATACCTTGTCAGGGCCAAAAATAGGCTCTCTGAACTTACGCGCGATTTTGGACTTCGGTCCCGTATATCTTGCCATTGCTTGTTGTTTTAAAGTATCATGCAACCTGTAATTGCAGACTCTTAGCTTTAAAAATTAATAAATTAAACTCTTCTCTTCTTAGGAGGACGACATCCATTGTGTGGAAGCGGGGTAATATCTTTGATAGAGGTAACTTCAATACCTGAAACCTGCAATGTTCTAATTGCTGACTCACGACCTGAACCTGGCCCTTTTACAAAAACTTCTACTTTACGCAGACCAAGATCAAATGCTACTTTACCGCAGTCTGAAGCTGCTTGTCCCGCTGCATAAGGAGTGTTCTTTTTAGAACCCTTGAATCCCATTTTACCTGCAGAAGACCACGAAATAGTCTGACCATTGTTATTTGTTAGGGTGACAATGATATTGTTAAAGGTAGCATTGATGTGCGCCTGACCAACAGGCTCAATAACAACAATACGCTTTTTGGTAACTTTTTTACTCTTAGCCATAATTATTATTCAGTACTAATTCTATTTAGTAGCTTTTTTCTTATTTGCAACAGTTTTTCTCTTTCCTTTACGTGTGCGAGAATTGTTCTTAGTACGCTGACCACGAACTGGTAAACCTTTCCGGTGACGTAATCCACGGTAACAACCAATATCCATTAAACGCTTAATGTTCAACTGAACTTCCGAACGCAAAGCACCTTCTACTTTAACGCCGTCGTTTATGATCGTACGGATCGCAGATAATTCATCATCCGACCAGTCTTGTACTTTTTTGCTTAAATCGATACCTGCCTCAGTCAATATACGCTGTGCAGTTGATCTGCCTACTCCGAAGATGTAGGTTAATCCAATTTCGCCTCTTTTGTTTCTTGGTAAATCTATACCTGATATCCTTGCCATATTTGTACTAAATGTTTGATTATTTGATTAAACGACAGATTGAGTAACCTGTACATTCAATCCAATCATACTTCAATAATTTCTTAACCTTGACGTTGCTTAAACTTTGGGTTTTTCTTGTTAATAACGTAAAGTTTACCTTTACGACGAATAACCTTACAATCAGCGCTACGTTTTTTAATTGATGACCTAACTTTCATTTTATTTGTATCTATAAGTAATCCTGCCTTTTGATAAATCGTAAGGCGACATCTCTAATTTAACTTTGTCTCCAGGTAATATCTTGATGTAGTGCATCCTCATCTTACCCGAAATATGTGCTATTATTTCATGCCCATTCTCCAGCTCTACCCGGAACATTGCATTTGATAATGCTTCTTTTATTACACCGTCTTGTTCAATTGAGGCTTGTTTAGCCATATAATATTGATTTTTACTTAATTAGCTGTTGTTAAACAGGGTTGCAAAATTAAATAAAAAAAATTAAATATTTACCTTTTTTCTTTTAAAACTTCTTCAATAAGTGAAAATGTCGATAAAACATCCGCCTTGCCCTTTTTAACTGCTACAGTATGCTCAAAATGAGCAGATGGCTTATTATCTTTAGTGGTGACTGTCCAACCGTCAGACCAAAATTTCACATTTGCAGTACCTGCATTTATCATTGGTTCGATGGCTATTACCATCCCCTCTTCTAACTTGATACCACTTCCTCGCTTGCCATAATTAGGTACTTCAGGCTTCTCATGTAGTTTAATGCCAACACCATGTCCAACAAGCTCTTTTACTACACCAAACCCATTTTTCTCAGCGAGCTCCTGAACAGCAAATCCCACATCCCCAATTCTAGATCCTACAATTGCCTTATCTATTGCCACCTTTAAACATTGCTGTGTAATGTTCACCAATTTCTGCTTTTCATCATCAATCTTTCCTATTGAAAAAGTATAGGCAGAATCTCCGAAGTAGTTATTAATAATAACACCACAATCAACTGAAATTAAATCCCCTTCTTCAATAACATAAGTCCCTGGGATTCCATGCACTACCTGTCCATTTGGCGATATACATAATGAATTCGGAAAACCATTATAGTTAAGAAATGCTGGTATAGCTCCATGATCTCTTATAAATGTAAAAGCTAAGTTATCTAAACTTTTGGTTGTAATTCCTGGCTCAATAACCTTAGCCACTTCTGCTAAAGTCTTTGAAACCAATAGTGAACTTTCCCTAATTAGCTCTATTTCTTCTAATGATTTATAATAAATTTTGGACATCTAATATCACTAAATAACTGCATTGTTGCCTGTTACAGCAGGAACGCTAGATCTTCCAGTAACACGTCCAGTTTTCATCAATCCATCATAATGACGCATCAATAAATAGCTTTCAATTTGTTGTAAAGTATCCAATACTACACCTACAAGTATCAGTAAAGAGGTACCTCCATAAAAATGAGCAAACTCAGACTTGATACCAAATTTTACAGCAATTGATGGAAGAATAGCAACAATTGCCAAAAATATAGCTCCTGGAAGTGTAATCTTAGAGATCACATCATCAATAAAGCTGGATGTAGCCAAACCAGGTTTAATACCAGGAATAAACCCACCATTTTTCTTCATGTCATCAGACATCTGAGTAGGATTAACTGTTATCGCAGTATAAAAGAACGTAAAAGCAATAATCAAAAATCCAAATGTCAGACTGTAGGCTAAAGAAGTATAATCACTAAATTGTATAAGCCAAGTATTCTGCAAAGAAGGAATAAACCCTGTTAAAGTAGCAGGAATAAACATCAAAGCCTGAGCAAAAATAATAGGCATAACACCGGCAGCATTTACCTTTAAAGGAATATACTGTCTAACACCCCCAAATTGTCTGTTACCTACAATACGCTTGGCGTATTGTACAGGTACCTTGCGTACACCTTGCACAATCATGATTGTAAACATAACCACTGCAAAAAGAGCTACAATTTCCACAACTAATGCGATGGGTCCACCATCACCAGCAAATCTAGAACTAACTTCCTGTTGTAATGCAATAGGTAATCTTGCAATAATACCAACCATAATGATCAAAGAAATACCATTTCCAATACCTTTATCTGTGATCTTTTCACCAAGCCACATTACGAATAAGGTACCCGCTGATAATACAAATGTTGATAGAACGAAGAACAGCATATGATCAATAACTATGGCTTCTTGCGGTACCTGAGTCTTAACATATCCTACAGCCTGAACAGCGGTAATTGCAACAGTAAGGTATCGGGTTATCTGATTAAGTTTATTCCTTCCACTTTCTCCCTCCTTTTGCATTTTCTGGAAAGAAGGAACAGCAATTCCCAATAGCTGAACTACAATTGATGCTGAAATATAAGGCATAACACCTAGAGCCAGGATAGAAACCCGAGAGAACGAACCCCCAGCAAACATATCCAAAAGACCTAATAGTCCGGACTTAGTATTATCGCCTAATAGATTTGCATCAACACCAGGTAAAACCACGTGTGATACGAATCTGTATACCAAAAGAATCATAAGCGTATATAATATACGTTCCTTTAATTCCTGGATTTTCCAAATATTACTTAAAGTAGTAAACAGCTTCTTCATTAATTACAATTTTTCGATTGAGCCTCCAACAGCCTCAATAGCCTTTTGTGCGGTTGCAGAAAAAGCATGTGCTTTAACTTCTAATTTAGATTTAACTTCACCACGACCTAAGATTTTAACCAGGTCATTTTTTGAAGCCAAACCATGTTGTTGCAATATAGCGAAATCTATACTTGTCAACTCAAATCTTTCAGCCAATTCCTGAAGAACGTCAAGATTCACACCAACATACTCAACACGATTAATAGGCTTAAACCCTACCTTTGGTACGCGACGTTGTAATGGCATCTGACCACCTTCAAAACCGATTTTAGTGGAGTGACCAGAACGTGATCCAGCACCTTTATGTCCGCGAGTTGATGTTCCGCCACGACCTGACCCAGTACCACGACCTATTCTTTTACTATTTTTTGTAGAACCTGCTGCAGGTTTTAAATTACTTAAGTTCATTCTTAAAACTTATTGTGTTGCCCTTCGCTTTCACTAATCAGGAACAACGGTTAAACATATACAAGGGTTGCAAATCTAGTTATATAACTGAAACTTGCAACCCTTAAAAATTATATACTTTCGATAGCGATCAAATGATTCACTTTCCGAACCATACCAATGATAGCTGGATTTGCTTCAACTTCAACACTTTGGTTCATTTTATTCAAACCTAATGCCTGCATCGTTCTTTTCTGACGCTCGCTTCTGTCAATGATGCTCTTTATCTGGGTTATTTTAATCTTAGCCATGATATTATCCGTTAAAAACTTTGTTTAAATCCACACCACGTTGTTGAGCTACAGTATAAGCATCACGCATTTTTGTTAATGCATCAACTGTTGCTTTTACCACATTATGCGGATTAGATGAACCTTTTGATTTTGCAAGTACGTTATGTACTCCTGCACTCTCCAATACAGCACGCATTGCACCACCCGCAATTACACCTGTACCAACAGCAGCAGGCTTGATCAAGACAAAACCTCCTGAAAATTTACCTATCTGTTCGTGTGGAACTGTACCGTTTAATAGCGGAATTTTAACTAAATTCTTTTTTGCATCATCTATACCTTTTGCAATTGCTTCAGTAACCTCTTTCGCTTTACCCAAACCGTAACCAACAACTCCATTTTCATCTCCAACAACAACAATTGCTGAAAAACTGAAAGTACGACCACCCTTTGTTACTTTGGCTACACGTTGTATGCTAACTAAACGATCTTTTAACTCGATCTCGCTAGTCTTAACTCTTTTTATATTAATAGTTGACATCTTATCCTATTTTCAGATTAAAATACTAAACCAGCCTCGCGTGCACCTTCTGCAAGCGATTTAACACGTCCATGGTATAAGTAGCCATTTCTATCAAAAACAACTTCTTTAACCCCTGCAGCAATTGCCTTTTCAGCAACCAATTTACCTACAGCTATTGATTGTTCAGACTTGTTTCCAGTTCCTGCAAAATCTTTTGATAAAGAAGATGCAGATACAATTGTGTTTCCGGTTACGTCGTTAATAATTTGAGCATATATACCTTTATTGCTTCTATAAACCGATAAACGTGGACGGCTTTCGGAACCTGTTAGTCTTTTTCTGATTCCTTTTTTTATACGATCTCTACGAGATAATTTTTTCCCTGCCATGATGATTATTTTTTAGAAGCTGATTTACCTGCTTTTCTTCTTAATACTTCGCCTACAAACTTGATACCTTTACCTTTATAAGGCTCTGGTGCACGTAGTGAACGGATCTTAGCCGCTACTTGTCCGATTAGTTGTTTGTCAATACTCTCTAAAATAATTTTAGGAGTCTGACCTTTCTCAGATGTTGTAGTTACCTTAATTTCTTCTGGTAACTGGAAAACATAATGGTGAGAATAACCTAAAACAAGATCCAGTGTATTACCGGTATTAGTTGCGCGGTAACCCACACCTACTAATTCTTGTTGTAACTTATAACCTTCAGTTACTCCAATAACCATATTGTTTAACAAAGAACGGTACAAACCATGTAACGCTTTGTGTCTTTTTTGCTCTGTTGGACGTTGTACAGTTAATACACCATCTTCTTGGCTTACAGTGATCTCTGAATCAACTGCTTGAGTAAGCTCTCCTTTTGGTCCTTTTACAGTAACTAAGTTATCTTTAGAAACTGAAATGGTAACACCAGCAGGAATACTAATTGGGGCTTTTCCTATTCTTGACATTTTGCTATCCTCCTTTAATTAATAAACGTGACACAAAACTTCGCCACCAATGTTAAGTTTAGCAGCTTCTTTGTCAGTCATAACACCTTTCGATGTAGACAAAATTGCGATACCTAAACCATTTAATACTCTTGGCATATTATCAACGCCGGCATATTGCCTTAAACCTGGTTTGCTAATACGTGTAAGGGTACGAATCGCAGGAATCTTAGTAATAGCATTATACTTTAAAGCTATCTTAATAGTTCCTTGAGTTGTATTGTCCTCAAATTTGTAATTAGCGATGTAACCTTTATCAAAAAGTACTTTAGTAATTTCCTTTTTAAGGTTCGATGCAGGAATCTCTACAATTCTGTGATTTGCCTTGATGGCATTTCTTACCCTTGTAAGATAATCTGCTATTGGATCTGTATTCATTATTATGTAGTTGTGATAGTGGTTTCCTTCCTGACGTATTCGGGACGACCTGCCATCGGTTAAAATTTAATTATAAGCTCAAATTATATCTAAGCCAAAAGAAGCTGATTACCAGCTTGCTTTTCTTACTCCAGGTATTTTACCTGCTAAAGCCATATCACGAAACAATACCCTTGATATACCAAATGTACGCATATAACCACGAGGGCGACCAGTAATTTTACAACGGTTGTGTAAACGTACAGCAGATGAGTTTTTTGGTAACTTATCTAATCCTTCATAATCACCTGCAGCTTTAAGTTCTGCACGTTTATCTGCATATTTAGCTACCAATTTTTGGCGCTTAACTTCGCGAGCTTTTACTCCTTCTTTTGCCATTATTGTTCTGTTTTAGGTGTTTGGTTTTTAAACGGTAATCCAAATTGTTTCAAAAGTTCCAATGCTTCAACATCTGTAGTAGCTGTTGTTACAAAAGTGATATCCATTCCTAAAATCTTACTGATCTTATCGATGTTAATCTCAGGAAAAATGATTTGTTCAGTAATACCTAATGTGTAATTACCTTTTCCATCAAATCCTTTATCATTGATACCTTTGAAATCGCGGATACGTGGCAAAGCTACGGAAATTAAACGATCTAAAAACTCATACATGTTATTGTCACGTAAAGTAACACGTACACCAACAGGCATACCTTTACGCAATTTAAAGTTTGAGATATCTTTTTTAGATTTTGCACCAACTGCCTGCTGACCTGCAATTGTGGACATCTCTAAAATAGAACTATCCATAATTTTTTTATCAGTTACAGAAAAACGTCCAACACCTTGGTTGATAGCTATTTTCTCTAATTTAGGAACCTGCATAACGCTTTTGTAATTGAACTTATCTTTAAGCGCTATTACAATTTCCTCTTTATATTTACTTTTTAATCTTGGTACGTAAGCCATTATTTGATCTCCTCTCCTGATTTTTTACTAACCCTAACTAATTTCCCATCAGCATTAAGCTTTCTGCCAACGCGTGTAATCTCACCTGATTTAGGATCAATTAATGCTACGTTAGAAATATGAAGAGCAGCTTCTTTTTTAATGATACCTCCGTTTGGAGTGGCAGCATTTGGTTTTGTATGTTTTGACACAAGGTTAACGCCTTCTATAAGGATCCTGCTTTTAGTAATCAATACTGTAAGTACTTTTCCTTGCTGACCTTTTGAATCGCCGGCTATTACCTTTACTAAATCTCCTTTACGGATCTTTACCTTTGGTGTTGTTGTTTCTTTTTTCATTTTATAATACCTCCGGTGCTAATGATACAATCTTCATGAATTGTTTTTCACGCAGTTCTCTTGCTACCGGGCCAAAAATACGTGTGCCACGCGGCTCATCTTGTGCATTTAATAACACTGCTGCATTGTCGTCGAAACGGATGTAAGAACCATCTTTACGTCTGATTTCTTTCTTTGTTCTTACAACAACTGCTTTAGAAACTGTTCCTTTCTTGATGTTTCCAGAAGGTAATGCACTTTTAACGGTAACAACGATCTTGTCACCAATAGAAGCATACCGCTTTCCAGTACCACCAAGTACACGGATAACCAATACTTCTTTTGCGCCGCTATTATCGGCTACGTTTAATCTTGATTCCTGTTGTACCATGTTATTTAGCCCTTTCTAAAATTTCCACTAATCTCCAGTTCTTGTTCTTACTCAGCGGACGAGTCTCCATGATCAGTACTGTATCACCAATACCGCAATCGTTTTTCTCGTCATGAGCCATAAATTTGGTAGTTTTCTTAACAAACTTACCATAGATCGGGTGTTTTACTTTACGCTCTACCGCTACAACAATAGATTTATCCATCTTGTTGCTCACCACCAACCCGGTTCTTGTTTTTCTTAATTGTCTTTCCATTTCGACTCTAAGTTATTTAGTTTCAGTAACTGGCTGAGCTTTACGCGTAGCCACTTCAGTGTTTAATCGGGCAATATCTCTTCTTACCTTTCTAATGCGGGTAGGATTTTCAATAGCCGAAATTGTGTGAGCAAATTTTAACTTTACTAAGTTTTCCTTTTCTTCTGCAATCCTGGCTACTAGTTCTTCTTGTGAAAGCCCTGTGATTTCTGAGTTCTTCATTTTATTAATTTTTATGTTGCGGGTCTAGCGGTTATAATAACAAGTTACTTACAACATTCAACCCGCAACTGCTTATGCCTCTACGTAATCTCTACGTACTACAAATTTTGTTTGGATCGGTAATTTCTGAGCGGCCAATCTCATTGCTTCTTTAGCTACATCTAAAGGAACACCTTCGGCTTCAAAAATAATACGTCCTGGTCTAACAACGGCTACCCAATATTCAGGTGCACCCTTACCTTTACCCATACGTACCTCAGCTGGCTTCTTAGTTATCGGTTTATCCGGAAAAATTCTAATCCACACTTGGCCTTCACGTTTCATGAAACGAGTTACCGCAATACGGGCTGCCTCTATCTGACGACTGGTAATCCAGGTCGACTCTAGAGATTTGATCCCGAAAGATCCGAATGACAATTCAGCACCACGAGTTGCTAAACCTTTCATTCTGCCTTTTTGCATCTTTCTGAACTTCGTTCTTTTTGGCTGTAACATTTTATTCTAATATTATCGTTAAACGATCTGTTAACTAATTATTTACGAGGACCTCTGTTAGGAGTGTTTCCGCCTCTATTATCTCTACCTGGAGCACCTTGACCGGGACCGCCTTGACCTGGCCCTCTTCCGCCACGATTACCACCACCGCGGTTATCGTTTCTTCTGTCGCCACCGCCACCACGGTTATCTCTTTCCCTGCCACCTGCAAAAGCACCTTCTGGTCTGCCACCTTTACCTGGAGCATTGCTCGTAGCACCGATGTTTGGAGAAAGATCACGTTTACCGTAAACCTCGCCTTTGCAAATCCATACTTTAACACCTATTTTACCATAAGTAGTTAAAGCTTCTGCTAACGCATAGTCAATGTCTGCACGGAAAGTATGCAAAGGAATTCTTCCTTCTTTATACTGTTCACTACGAGCCATCTCAGCACCACCTAACCTACCAGAGGTCATGATCTTGATGCCTTCCGCTCCCATACGCATAGTTGATGCAATTGTAGATTTCATTGCCCTACGGAAAGATATCCTTGCTTCTAATTGTTTAGCAACTCCCTCTGCAACTAATTGTGCATCAAGCTCAGGACGTTTGATCTCAAAGATGTTGATTTGAATTTCCTTTTTAGTTAATTTCTTCAACTCCTCTTTGATCTTGTCAACTTCCTGACCAGCTTTACCAATCACAATACCCGGACGTGCTGTGTGGATTGTAACAGTAATGCGCTTTAATGTACGCTCTATTACAACTTTAGCAACACCACCTTTTGCAATACGTGCTGCAAGGTATTTTCTTATTTTATCGTCCTCAACTAATTTATCAGCATAGTTGTTGCCACCGAACCAGTTAGAATCCCAACCCTTGATGATTCCTAACCTGTTTCCTATTGGATGTGCTTTTTGTCCCATTTCTGTTAATTAGTTTGAGTTTCAACGTTTTTACTATCTACTACCAAAGTTACGTGGTTTGAACGTTTACGTATTCTGTAACCACGTCCTTGAGGTGCTGGTCTTAATCTTTTTAACTGACGACCACCGCCTACCATTATCGTTTTCACGTATAATTGGTTTTCTTCAGGGCGAGAACCTTCATTCTTGGTTTCCCAGTTTTTGATAGCAGATAATAATAGTTTTTCAACCCTTATTGCTGCATCTTTATTGGTAAACTTTAAAATATGTAAAGCTTTCTCAACACGCTCACCTCTGATAAGATCTACAACCAAACGCATCTTACGTGGTGAGGTTGGACAATTGTTTAATTTCGCTAATGCTTCCATCTCTTAATTATTTTTTCTTTTCAGAGTGACCCCTAAATGTTCTGGTTGGAGCAAACTCTCCCAGCTTGTGACCAACCATGTTTTCTGTTACGTATACCGGTATAAACTTATTACCGTTATGTACCGCAAATGTATGACCCACAAAATCTGGTGAGATCATTGATCTGCGAGACCAAGTTTTAATTACAGACCTCTTGCCTGAATCATTCATAGAGACTACTTTTTTCTCTACGTTATGGTCAATATAAGGTCCTTTTTTTATCGAACGAGCCATTATTTCTTCCTTTTCTCTATGATGAAACGATTTGAGTATTTTTTAAGTGTACGGGTCTTAAAGCCTTTAGAATACATACCATTCCTTGACCTTGGCTGACCACCTGATGAGCGTCCCTCACCACCACCCATTGGGTGATCGACAGGGTTCATCGCTACCGGACGTGTTCTAGGACGACGACCTAACCAGCGATTACGACCAGCTTTACCTAATACTTCATTTGCATGATCAGAATTGGAAACAGCTCCGATAGTAGCCAAACATGTAGTCAGGATTAACCTGGTTTCACCTGAAGGCATTTTCAATGTCGCATATTTACCATCACGTGCAGCTAATTGTGCATAAGCACCAGCACTACGTGCTAACTGAGCACCACGACCTGGATGAATCTCCACATTGTGTACAATAGATCCTAAAGGAATATTGCTCAGTTTTAAAGTATTTCCCACTTCTGGAGTTGCAGTATCACCCGATACTACTTTTTGCCCTACTTGCAATCCTTCCGGTGCAATAATATAACGCTTCTCACCATCTGCATAATGTAATAATGCGATGCGTGCTGTACGGTTTGGATCGTATTCAACAGTAGCTACTGTTGCAGGAATATCAAATTTCTCACGTTTAAAATCAATTAAACGATAAGATTTTTTATGACCACCACCCATGTAGCGCATAGTCATCTTTCCTGTATTGTTACGTCCTCCCGATTTCTTAGAAGATACAACCAATGATTTTTCGGGCTTGGTTGCTGTAATCTCCGTAAAACTGGCACCTACTCTAAAGCGGGTTCCCGGAGTGACTGGTTTAAATTTTCTTAAGCCCATAGTTTATAATTATTCAATTCTTATTAAATATTCGCGTAATAATCGATTGTTTCACCTGCTTTCAAGGTAACGACAGCTTTTTTGTATTTAGGACTACGTCCTGTAACCAATCCGCCTTTTGTATTTCTCGACTTAACTTTACCAGCCACTATTAAAGTGTTAATGGCTAAGATATTTACGCCGTACATTTTTTCAATCGCAGCTTTGATTTGCAGTTTGTTAGCTTTAGTGTCTACTCTAAAAGTAAAGCGGTTTGACTTTTCAGTCAGTACAGAAGCTTTTTCTGTTAAAATCGGTTTTTGTAAAATTTCCATATTACTTGGCAAATGCCTCCTCCAATGTTTTAAGAGAATCAGTAGTAAACAAAAGCTTTCCGCAGTTCAATACATCATATGTATTTAATTGATCTGCAGTGATCACTTTAGCTTTGTGAATGTTTCTGCTTGATAAATAGATATTGTTATTTTGTGAAGGCAAAACCAACAAAGTTTTCTCGTTAGCTAAATTCAAAGCGCTAACCAAATTAAGGTAGTTTTTAGTTTTGATCGAATCAAAAGAAAAGTCTTCAAGAACAACAACATTAGCATCCAAAGCTTTGTAAGACAATGCAGACTTACGCGCAAGAACTTTTAATTTTTTGTTCAGTTTAAAACTATAATCTCTTGGTTGAGGACCGAAAACACGACCACCACCGTTAAACAACGGAGATTTTATACTACCTGCACGAGCACCACCGGTACCTTTTTGTTTATATAATTTACGGGTTGAACCAGCAATTTCATTACGCTGTTTAGACTTGTGCGTACCCTGACGTTGATTTGCCAAATACTGCTTAACATCTAAATAGATCGCATGATCAACCGGCGATATACCAAATACCGCCTCAGGAAGTTGCACTGTTGCACCTGTCTCTTTTCCTGAAATGTTTAATACTTTAACTTCCATCTGCTTACTTATCTAAGATTACGTAAGAACCCTTAGCTCCTGGTATGGAACCGCTAACTACAACTAGATTTTGATCAGCATAAACTTTCAAAACTTGTAAGTTCTGAACTTTAACTCTATCTCCACCCATTCTTCCAGCCATCCGCATACCTTTAAATACACGCGCAGGATAAGAAGCTGCTCCCAATGAACCTGGTGCACGCATCCTGTTGTGCTGTCCGTGAGTTTGTCCACCAACACCAGCAAAACCATGACGCTTTACAACACCTTGAAATCCTTTACCTTTTGAAGTACCAACAACATCAACAAAGTCACCTTCACTGAAGATGCTTACTGTTACCGTGTCTCCTAAGTTTAATGATTCCTCAAATGGTTCAAATTCAACCAATTTGCGTTTAGGTGTAGTGTTTGCTTTCGCAAAGTGCCCTTTTAACGGCTGAGTGGTGTTTTTTTCTTTAGCCTCGCCGAAACCCAGCTGAACTGAAACATAACCATCTTTCTCTTCGGTCTTTACTTGCGTAACTACACAAGGCCCAGCTTCGATCACCGTACATGGAATATTCTTTCCATCGGCGTCGAAAATGCTGGTCATTCCTACTTTTTTTCCAATAATACCTGACATTTTCTTTTTTTAATTTAACACCCATCGAAGCAGTAGGGCTTCGTTCAAGGTGGATACACATCCCTGTTAAGGGAGGGCAAAAATAGGAAAGAAATCTTAATTTTCAAATAGTTAGCGTATTATTTTTTCAAATAATCGCAAATATTTTGATAAGGCAGGACAGCACTCATTTAAAACCAGTTTTATCCAACAAGCCCGTTACTCAAACTTATTAATATTACGGCCAAAACCAATAAACCAATAACTACATATAGATAATCACGCTCAATAAGGAAGCTAAAAACGGAAAAAACTACTCTAGCAACAGGGGTAAAGATCAACAAAAGAACACCAAATTGAGTAATTGCACTAGGATCCAAATGAACAACCCCTTTGTATACCGATGTTATCGAGGATAATCCTGATTTATGTGGATCAAAAACCCGGTAATCTATTACTTCTGAATACTTACCAAATAGATAGAGTGCGCCTCCGGCGAAGATAACCGTCATAGAAACAATGACACCTACCCGCAACAACGTACCCAATATTAGCTGAACGTCTTTGTCTGCATAAAAATTTAAAGCCTTTTTCATAACCTTCCAGATAAACCGTTATAGATCATTTGTAATGCAAGAAACGCTACCACTACGGCAAACACTACCTTTATCTTGTCGGTCTTGGTCTTCACTAATATCTTTGATCCTACAGTAGCGCCAATTAACACGCCAATTGATACAGGCAAAGCAATACCAGGATCAATCTGCCCCCTATGAAAATAGACCACCGCACTAGCAGCAGCAGTAACACCCATCATAAAATTGCTGGTCGTAGTGGATACCTTAAATGGAATCCTCATGATGTTATCCATTGCAATTACCTTCAATGCGCCTGATCCTATCCCCAGCAAACCAGAAATCAAGCCTGCAACAAACATCATTAAAAATCCACCAACCACATTGTGCACCCCATAGTACTTAATGCCTTCTGAGGTTGGGTAGCTTCCATTCAATTTGAAAAACACAGCCAGTTTTCCAGATGTATCATTGTCAGACCGTTCAACCTTTTTCCTTATCATCATAAATGCGGAGAAAAGCAGTATCAACCCAAAAGCTACGGCGATATATCCAGGATTTAGATAAATGGTAATAATGGCTCCAAAAACCGCACTAATAGTTGTGGCAATTTCTAAAAACATACCTATTCGGATGTTGGTAATGCCTTCTTTAACATATGCCGCTGCAGAACCTGATGAAGTCGCGATAACAGAAACGATAGAAGCTCCAATCGCATAATGAATGTCTACACTCAAAACCAGTGTAAGTAATGGAATAATAATTACGCCTCCACCCAATCCAGTTAGGGATCCAACTAAACCTGCAATAAAAGCACCCACCAACACAATCAATGTAAATAACAATACAGTCATCGATACAAATATAGTATCTGCCAGCCCAACACAATAAAATTATAAACCCATTGTTAAAATAGCAGTAACTATTTCAATATCTTCACAAAATTTAAACAGGCATTGATGAAAAAATTGACTATTCTAGTGGCCGCACTAATCTTATTAAACTTAAGTACAGATGCGCAGTTTAAGGCAAATCCGGTTAAAGCAAAAATTGATTCGGCTAATATAGACCCCAGTCTCCAGGGCCAGTATCAGTTAATTCTGGCTAAATCTAAAACGTTAAATGGATACAAGCTAATTAATCCGAGCAGGCTATCCCAGTTTTTCCAAAGTGTTAAAGATACCCTGCGGACTGAAAGAAAAGGTCTGTCCGTTGCCAAACAGAAAATTGCAGGATTAGAAAAAGGGGTATCAGGATTAAAAAGTGAGATGGCTGGCACAGAAACATCCCTTGCTGCTACCAATGCAAAAATGGACGAGATTTCTCTTTTAGGGCTATCCTTTTCTAAGTCCAACTACAACATCACCGTGTGGACAATCATCTTAATCCTCGCGCTACTCCTCGCTTTTGTATTTTTCAGATCTGCAAAGAACGTAAATGAAGCAAAGTACCGCACTGGTCTTTACGATGAAATTTCACAAGAGTATCAGGCTTATAAAACCAAAGCCAATGAGAAGGAAAAGAAATTGGCAAGGGAACTTCAGGATGAGCGCAATAAGCTGGAAGAGCTAAGAGGGAATAGATAACCGTTATTCAACAAAAAAGCCTTTCGGAATTCCGAAAGGCTTTTTTGTTTGCTAACTCAGTAAGTTAAACTTTGATCTCTACTTCAACACCGCTAGGTAGTTCAAGTTTCATTAAAGCATCAACCGTTTTAGAGTTAGAACTGTAAATATCTAACAAACGTTTGTACGCACACAATTGAAACTGCTCACGTGCTTTCTTGTTCACGTGTGGTGAACGCAAAACAGTGAAGATTTTCTTTTCTGTAGGCAACGGAATCGGTCCGCTAACCACTGCACCCGTAGGTTTAACTGTCTTAACGATCTTCTCAGCAGACTTATCTACTAGATTGTAATCGTAAGATTTTAATTTAATTCTGATTCTTTGGCTCATCTTATTTTTATTTAAAGCAGATGGTTAGAGCTATTAGTAACCATCTGCAAGTTTGTTTTTTTTAATTAATCAACAGATTTAACTCTACCTTTTGATTTAGCAATTACTTCATCCTGTACAGTTTTCGGTGCAGCTTCGTAATGATCAAATTCCATTGTAGACGTTGCACGTCCTGAAGTAATGGTACGCAATTGAGTTACATAACCAAACATTTCAGAAAGTGGCACGGTAGCTTTAATTACCTGAGCACCCGCACGGGTATCCATTCCTAAAAGCTGACCACGACGACGGTTCATATCACCGATCACATCACCCATATTTTCTTCTGGAGTAAGGATTTCGATTTTCATGATTGGCTCCATCAATGTAGGCTTACATTTAGGTAATGCCTCACGATAAGCCATTCTTGCTGCAAGTTCAAATGACAACGCATCTGAATCGACCGCATGGAATGAACCATCAATTAAACGAACTTTCATATCAGGAAGCGGATAGCCAGCCAATACACCATTCGCCATTGCTGCCGCAAATCCTTTTTCTACTGAAGGGATAAACTCACGTGGAATTGAACCACCAGAAATTTCGTTCACAAACTGTAAACCACCTTTTTCAAAATCAGCATCAATTGGAGAGATCACTACTTGGATATCAGCAAATTTACCACGACCACCAGATTGTTTCTTATACGTTTCACGGTGTTGTGTAGTGCCAAAAATTGCTTCTTTGTAAGCTACTTGTGGTGCACCTTGGTTAACCTCAACCTTAAACTCACGTTTAAGACGGTCAATCAAAATGTCCAGGTGAAGCTCACCCATACCAGAGATTACAGTCTGACCAGTTTCCTCATCAGTTTGAACTCTAAATGTAGGATCCTCTTCAGCAAGCTTAGACAATCCCATACCTAACTTATCAATATCAGCTTGAGTTTTAGGCTCAATAGCTAAACCGATAACTGGCTCAGGGAAGTTCATAGACTCCAATACAATTGGATTTTTCTCTTCACAAAGTGTATCTCCAGTTTTGATATCCTTAAATCCAACAACCGCTGCAATATCACCAGCACCTACATTAGGGATTGGATTTTGCTTATTTGCATGCATTTGGAAGATACGGGAAATACGTTCTTTGTTTTCAGAACGGGCATTATAGATATATGATCCAGCTTCCAGGTTACCTGAGTAAACACGGATAAAGCATAGGCGACCAACAAATGGATCCGTTGCAATTTTAAATGCTAAAGCTGCAAATGGTTCTTTTTCATCAGGTTTACGCAAAACTTCTTCACCAGTATCAGGATTAGTTCCAACAATACCTGGCGAATCCATTGGTGAAGGCAATAACTCCATCACATAGTCAAGCATGGTTTGTACACCTTTATTTTTAAAAGATGAACCACATACCATAGGTACAATTTTAGCATCTAATACTGCTGCACGCAATGCATCTAATATCTCACGTTCAGTAATTGAGTTTGGATCTTCGAAGAATTTCTCCATCAAAGTCTCATCGTAATCTGCAACAGATTCCAATAACTTCTCTCTCCACTCCGCTACCTCATCAATCATATCATCAGGAATAGGCACTTCGGTAAAGGTCATCCCTTTATCGTCCTCATTCCAAACAATACCACGGTTGTTGATCAAATCAACAACACCTTTAAAGCTTTCTTCAGCACCAATAGGCAATTGCAATGGAACTGCATTGCTACCTAACATGCTTTTTACTTGTGCAACAACTTTCAAGAAATCTGCTCCTGAACGGTCCATTTTATTAACGAAACCGATACGGGCAACATTGTAATTGTTAGCTAAACGCCAGTTAGTTTCAGATTGTGGCTCAACACCATCAACTGCCGAAAACAAAAATACCAAACCATCCAATACACGTAACGAGCGGTTTACCTCAACGGTAAAATCAACGTGTCCTGGTGTATCAATAATATTAATATGGTAATTCTGACCTCTGTATTTCCATCCTACTGTTGTAGCAGCAGAAGTGATGGTTATACCACGCTCCTGCTCTTGTGCCATCCAATCCATCGTTGCAGCACCTTCATGCACTTCACCAATTTTGTGACTAACACCAGCATAATAAAGGATACGCTCAGTTGTTGTAGTTTTACCCGCATCAATGTGAGCTGCGATCCCGATATTTCTAGTAAATCTTAAATCTCTTGACATTATATAATTTCAAATATTAGAAACGGAAATGAGAGAACGCTTTGTTAGCCTCAGCCATTTTATGCGTATCTTCTTTCTTCTTAACTGCTGCACCTTCACCTTTAGCTGCCGAAATAATTTCACCTGCCAATTTCTCTTTCATAGTTTTCTCACCACGTTTACGAGCGTAATTGATCAACCATTTCATGCCTAAAGCAATCTTGCGGTCTGGTCTTACTTCTGTTGGCACCTGGAAGTTTGCACCTCCAACTCTACGAGATTTAACCTCTACAGCTGGACTGATATTTACTAATGCACGTTTAAATACATCTAGGCCGTTTTCGCCTACTTTTTTCTCAGCTAATTCTACTGCATCATAAAAAATATCATAAGCAATGGATTTCTTTCCATCGTACATCATATTATTTACAAATCTTGTTACCTGAACATCGTTAAACTTAGGATCAGGAAGGATAATTCTCTTTTTTGGTTTTGACTTTCTCATTTTTCTTTCCTCCTAAATTATTTCTTTTTACCTTTTGCTGCTCCCTTTACCGGTGCTGCTACTTGTCCTGGTTTAGGACGTTTTGTTCCGTATTTAGAACGACGTTGATTACGACCGGCTACGCCTGAAGTATCTAACGCACCACGGATGATGTGATAACGTACACCCGGTAAATCTTTAACACGACCACCACGGATCAATACGATCGAGTGCTCCTGTAGGTTGTGACCTTCTCCAGGAATGTATGCGTTAACCTCTTTACCATTGGTTAAACGTACACGCGCTACTTTACGCATTGCTGAGTTTGGTTTTTTAGGGGTAGTAGTATATACACGTGTACATACACCTCTTCGCTGTGGACAACTGTCCAACGCCGGAGACTTACTCTTGAACTCCAGTGCTACTCTACCTTTTCTAACTAATTGCTGAATGGTTGGCATTGCTCTTTTTTTGTTTTTCTATTAATGTTAAAAACTTTACCCCTCAATAAGGGACTGCAAAGGTAAGACAATACATTTTATAAATCAAGACGTTAACAAAAATTTAATAAATAATTGCTAATGAAAAGTATTGAGGTATAATTTCTCCACCTTCTTCCTCGCCCAGTCGGTTTTACGCAAAAATTTCAAACTGGAATTCATCGTTGGGTTGTTCTTAAAGCATTCTATACTCACATGTACACCCATCTCTTCCCATCCATAATGCCATACCAGCTGCTTTAAAATAAATTCTAATGTTTTACCGTGTAACGGATTGTTCTTTTGCTCCTCTTCTGCCATACCGCAAAAATAAAGAACTTAACAGCTACCTTAAAATAAATTTAGTTTACCCAGTAATTACCGCAGCAAGCACCCTTTTAGTTAAATTTGTTCCTTTAACATATATCATGAATTTAAAAATAGGCGATTTTGTACGTTTTGTTGATGAAAATCTAGAGGGTTATATTACCCGCATCATTGATAAGGAAACCATAGGTGTTACTGATGCCAACGATTTTGAAATACCTGTAATGGCTGCTAAGGTTACGCTCATCCACGGAGAAATACCGGGCACAAGCACGCCTGCAAGCGCAACTACCGTTGATTCCTTACCCGAAATATTCATAAAAGAAGGGGTATCTCTGGGCCTGGTAAGCGACCAACACATCAACTCTGTTGCTCATTTTCACTTGGTTAACGAAACTTCTTTTCAGCTGCTTGCCAGCCTAACTACAGAAAAGAACGGAACTTTTAACGGAGAATTTGCAAGTATAGTGAAACCAAACAGCTCCAGTAAAATCTATTCTGCCAACATGAGCGATATCCAGTTATGGCCAAAATTACGCTTAGAAATTTTGTTCAATACCAAAGGTGATGTAGAGCCGCCCAGTCCCATCATATACCACAACTCGCTGAAAGGCAAAGACCTTTCTGTAGCCAAGGTGGATATCCCGCTGCTTAGAGCCAAAGGTTGGTCTATCCGGTTAGATACTCCCCCACCGCTTTTAAGTGCAGAAAAGCTTAAAGAAAGTTTTTTCAAATAACCATAAAAATGCCCCCAATAAGCAGCTAACTTTTTGGGGGCATTTATAAATAAAGGAAGTTTGTTACTAATTATTAGGCCAGCTATCGTTCTCAGCGTTTACATCTGGCAGTACTTTATCCGGATTCAACTTCACAGAAACAACTTCTTCTGTAGTTGGATAATTTACCGTCCAGCTTTTGTTTCTCATCCAAACATCTACACCCAGTTTTAGGATATCTGTCTTACCACTTTTGGTTTTAACTTCAATGATAACTGGCATCGGCATTTTTTCAAGATTGGCTACTACAATGCTGTAACCAGCAATTAAACCATCAACTTTATTTGGCGTTACAGCCACAATTGCCTGGTCCATTTTCCAGTTCTCTAAAAACCAACCCCTCCAAAACCAAGATAAATCCTCTCCTGCTCCGTTCTCCATCGACCTGAAGAAATCAAATGGTGTAGGGTGTTTAAAAGACCATTGCTTAATATATTCTCTAAAAGCATAATCGAAACGTGCAGTGCCCAATATCTGGTTTCTCAACAGATCAAGCCCTTGTCCGGGTTTACCATATAAGTTCCTGCCAATATTTGCTTCCCGCATCGCATCTGGCGTAAGCATAATGTATTCAGATTCAGTTTTCGCATTTGCAATAGCCACTTTATGCATATTTGCCGGTACTTTTTTGTATTCGCCGTTATTAAACGATTGTGATGATATTCCGTTAATAAAAGTGTTGAAACCCTCATCCATCCATCCATATTTACGCTCATTGCTACCAACAATCATTGGAAACCAGGTATGCCCAAATTCATGATCTATCACCCCCCATGCAGATCCATTCTTGGCAGTCCAGCCACAAAATACAATACCAGGGTATTCCATACCACCAACATTACTGGCTACATTTATTGCCATAGGGTAAGGGTATTCAAACCATTTTGTAGAGTAATGCTCTATCGTAGTCTTTACGTATTCAACTCCCCTGCCATAGCTGTCTTTGCCAGCACTTTCTACTGGGTGGGCAGAAACTGCGAGCGATTTCTTACCGCTTGGCAAATTTATGCGAGCAGCATCCAACACAAAAGCCTTTGATGATGCCCATGCTACATCTCTGGTGTTTTTAATTTTAAATTTCCAGGTCAATTTATCTTTTGATGGTCTGGACGAGGCTTCAGTAACTTCAGCTACTGAGCGAATTGCAATAGTTTGATCACTTAGCTTTGCCGCATTCCAACGCCTTAATTGCTCTGCAGTAAATACTTCCTGAGGATTTAAAAGCTCCCCAGATCCCATTACAATGTGATTTGCAGGGGCTGTAATGGCAAAATCTACATCTCCATATTCACAATAAAACTCTCCTGCACCCCAGTAAGGCATGGTATTCCATCCCAACACGTCATCATATACACACATTCTTGGATACCATTGTGCTATTGCGAAGATCTCCCCATTCTTTGTTGTTAAATGCCCCATCCTGTCAGATCCGTTTTTAGGGATGACAAAAGAAAATTTCATTTTCAAAGTAATGGTCTCCCCTGGCAACAAAGGCTGTTCCAGCCTAATCTGCATTCTTGTATCTTCAGTTAAAGAGGTGAATTTTACAGCTTTAGTTTTTAATGATACATCAAGCGCATCTATTTTGTAACCGCCTTCTAATTTTTCTCCCCTATTGCCATACCTGCTGTTTCCTGCAATCATGGCATTTCCTCTTGATCCTTCTGCAAATAAATTCTGATCTAGTTGAAGCCATAAATATGGCAGCTTATCTGAACTATTGTTTTTATAAGAAATGGTAACTGCACCGGTTACGGTATTGTTAACATCATTAAGGGTAGCAGCAATGACATAGTCTGCCCTATTTTGCCAGTACTTAGCACCAGGGTAACCACTTGCAGCGCGAAATTCATTTCCATTCTGCGTGTAAAAAAGCGGATTAAAAGCAGCATGTGGATCATAGTTAGACTCGATGTTGATATTTTGTTGTGCAAACACAGAAAAACTGCAGACAAAAATCATCACAAATAGCAAATTCAGTTTATTTATCATTCCTTATAAGATTAGTTGTAGCCCCAAAGATAGAAAATACCTTTTCTGTAAACGGAATGTAACGGTATTATTAACTTTTTTTGATTTTTGGCAAGGCCGGAGGTTTTCTTTGGTCTGCCGGAAGCTTTTTCCAGGTGCTAAAAGCCTTAATAATATACATGGTATAATCGAATGGCCGGTCGGCCTTTACTAATCCTGCCGAAGGTTTATACAAGTAAATGAAATTCTTAAGATCCTCGCCATCCAGCTTTGTCAGCTTGCCCACAAATTCATTTGTAAAATTAGCGTTGATCTCATCTTCATAGACCTCGGTTTCCTCAATCTGCTGTTTCTTTTGTTGTTCTTTTCTATATTTGCCGTAACCTAAGTTAAAGCTTAGCCCCCCTGCCCGGTCGTTATTTTTCTTTCCGCGTAAGTCATCAGTTTCAAAACGCTTAAATTCTTTCGCTTTAGGGTCTCTGTAAAGCACTCCTGAATTTACCTTTGCACCTTGTATGTTAACCTCCTTCAAATCGGTAACGCTAACAGGAAGAAAAATACGCTTTGCCAAAAGGTTAATTAAAAACAGCGTATCCGTATCGTAGCCACTTTTTGAAAATATAAGCAGGTCTCCTTTTTTGGCTGTTATATCAAACTGTCCGCCGCTTTTTGTTTGTGTTACCTGCCCACTATTGAGGTTTTTTACCACGACATAAGGCAATGGCACCTTTTTATTTTCATAATCGTAAACATGACCAGACACAGTAGTCTGAGCCATATTTTTCAATGGAAAGATTAATACAAAAAGTAAGAACAGCATTTTATGCATAGTCAAAGGTAATAGCGTTGAAGCAGCAAACAATTCATTTAACAAAGATTAACACGCGCAATAGCAATTTGTGTTGCTATACCAATCCATATTGCCTTAGCCTTGCAGCAGTAATGGAGTAGGGTTTGGTTTTTACTGCGTGCGCACTGTGTGAGGTACGAATCCGCCCTGAGTCCGCCTTTTTTCAGTAAAAAGGCGGACTCAAGGCGGACTCACTGCGCACTCACCGCGGACTCACTAAAACCCCAACCCTAAGGCTTCCCCAATGAAACCCTAGGCCAGACTATTTAAATTCCGATTGGTATTCTTCTTCAGCAAAACTGAGAAGTAATGGCTTATTATCTACTTCTACAATGGGGCGTTTAATTGCGCTGTTATTTGCCAGCAGCACTGCGATGGCAGTTTCTTTGTTTTTTACACTTTCCTGTATTTCTGGTGATAGCTTTTTCCAGGTGGTTCCTTTTTTGTTTAATACGCATTCCCATCCAAAAGCTTCGCACCATTGATCAAGCTTCTCTGCCGTTATGCCTTTTTTTTTAAAGTCATGAAATTCTGGTTTAAAACCATGTTCGGCCAACCAGGTCATGGCCTTCTTAACGGTATTGCAGTTTGGTATTCCATAAACTATCATAAGACAAACCTATGCAATTCAACCCTTTTTTTTTGGGTTTCATCACATTTTAAAATTTCAAACAAAAAGCATTAGTACTATTGCAACATTAAAAACAACAGCGACTATGAAACTAAAAGAATCGGCAAAAATTGAATTGATCGCATTTACAGCATGTGCGGTAATCGCATTTTTTTTCAATGCAGGCGTTGCCATTAGTGAACATGGTTCAATACCTAATCACGTTTATTATAACAACTACTGGTCGCATTTGCTGTTTAGCTACATCATCACCTGTGTGTGTTACTTTATACTCTTCTTTTTTGTGGATAAAGAGCTGGAACAAGAGGAAAAGCAACCTTCAATTACAGTAGTGCTTATCTGTTTATTAATTAATGTTTGTTTCATTATCCGCCTTGTAAACGAATACTTTGCCATTTTGCTGGCCATTAAAATGCTCATCATCTATCTAAATTCTATCAAAGGCAGCAAAAAAGCTAACATGATGCAAGATGCGATCATGCTGTTTGCCTTTTCCATTTTTATGCACGCAAGTGTGGTCATTCTTAATGTAGATTATAAAATAAATATTTTCTTTACCTCCATTGCTCCGCTTGCCATTTTACATTATCTGTATTCGCTGCATGTACTTGTTCCTATGCTCATTAACAAAAGACGCTCGGTACTGAAGTTTATTGGATATACGATATTAATTACTGGAATAAGCTTTCTGGCCATGATGGTTATACACCTTGCTTGCTTTGGTAGGGCAGACACCAACGACTTTATCTACCCGTTTAATTTACCGTTCCAACTGGTGCTTGTTCCAATAATGGCCTGGAACATTTATAAATCCAGAAACAGGAAAGACATCGAAGAAATAAAATCACTAAAAACAGAACTAGGTAAGTCAGACGCGAATTTGAATTTCCTTAAATCGCAGATCAATCCACATTTCCTTTTTAATGCGTTAAATACCCTCTACGGAACGGCACTTCAGGAAAATGCAGAAAGGACAAGCGAGGGCATTCAACGATTGGGAGATATGATGCGGTTTATGCTGGAGGAAAACGTAGCAGACAAGACCTTCCTGTCCAGAGACATAGATTATTTGAAAAACTATATTGATCTGCAAAAATTACGGACTGCTACCACGGCTAACATCCATATTGATACGCAGCTGGAAGACCCTTTAGCCAAATACCTGATTGCGCCCATGGTGTTGATCCCCTTTGTAGAAAATGCTTTTAAGCATGGCATTAGCCTTAATTCCCCTTCGCACATAAAGATCACCCTTCAAACCAAGGGGGATAAGCTGTTTTTTGATGTAAACAATAGCATACATGTGAAGAATGAAAATGACCCGGAAAGACTTCAAAGTGGTATAGGCCTTAGAAATGTGAAGGAAAGGCTGGCGCTACTATACCCAAATAAGCATGAACTCATTATCAGGGAAAATGCTACAGAGTTTTTCGTTCACCTCACCATAGAATTAGAAGAAATTAAGTAATTTTATAGCATGATCGCTATCGCAATTGATGATGAGCCCATCGCATTGGACATTGTAAAATCACATGCGGCTAAGGTTCCATTTATAACCTTAGCAGAAACTTTTACCAATGCTTTTGATGCCATTAGCTATTTGCAACAGCACAAAGTGGATTTGATATTTCTGGATATTAAAATGCCTGATATAAATGGAATAGACTTTCTAAACAGCCTTAGTAAGCCACCTATGATCATATTTACGACCGCCTATTCTGAGCATGCGGTTAGGAGTTTTGAACTAGACGCGATAGATTATCTATTAAAGCCATTTTCTCTTCCCCGTTTTTTAAAGGCTTGCAACAAAGCGCTTGAGTTATTCAATTTAAGAAGTAACAACAATAATGAATCGGCAGATGTGCAGACTGCTATTTTTATAAAGGATGGGTACGAGCAGATTAAAGTGCAACTGGATCATATTTTATATATAGAGGCTTCTGGGAACTATACGCGGCTTTATCTGGAAAATAGTAAGCTATTGAGCACCAGGGTACCGCTTAATGAGATGCTTTTATTGTTGCCTCCAAAAAAATTCATTAGGACACACCGCGCCTTTATTGTTTCAAAAGATAAAATAACAAAGTATGACCGATCACAGATCTGGATTAATAGTGTTGTTATTCCAATAGGCAATACTTATGCTCAATGCTTATTAGAAATTATTTAGCGCCTACCGTTTAATGGTTAAAGTTATTTCTCAAAAATTTCATTTGTAATATTATATTAGTACCCATCTGGCTATAATATTTTATCTTAGAGATATATGTTTAAATTATCCTTCAAACAGCAGGTACTTACGGGTTTCGCAGCATCATTATTATTTGTCCTCGTTTCTGCCATCACTTCTTATCAGACTGTTGAGACTCTTTTTGCGGACGCTGGCCTGCAAAGTCATACCTATGACGTTATCAATCTAACTCAACGTATTGAAACCGAAGCACTAAATTCTGAGGGTTCTCTTCGAGGATATATTTTGACACAAAGAAATGACTTTTTAGGGGCTTATAATGTTAATATAAATAAGATTTCTCCAAGTGTTGGGGAGTTAAAGGTATTGGTAGCCGATAATCCGCGACAATCTTTGAGGATAGATACACTGGATCTTTATGCCAATGAAAAAATAGCCGACATGCAGTCAGTTTTGCGCGCCAATGCTTTGGGGGGCAGAGATAAGGCAATCCAAGTAGTAATGTTGGGAAATGGGCAGCGCCTTAAGGTACTGATGCTGGGCGTTAGCAATAGGATTAAAGCTGAGGAACTTAAATTGCTACAGATTAGAAAAGCTGATACAGCAGCTAGTAGTGATAGAAGTAGCTGGGTAGTTTGGGGTAGTTCAACAATTATTTTTGGCCTTATATTATTTCTCTTCTCCTTCATCAAGCGTACGTTTGATCAGCAAAAAATTACGGAGAAGCGCATCCTTGAATCCAATATTCAACTGGCTGATATTTCTGCAGAGAACGAACAAAAAAACTGGTTGCTATCTGGTGCTACGATTATCAATGAAGCCATACGTGGAGAGCAGGAAATGGAAGACCTCTCAAATAATATCATTACTCAAATTTGCCTCTATATTAAGGCCCCCGTAGGTGCACTGTTTCTGCTAAATTTAAATAATAAAAAGACATATCAATTTACTGGCGGTTATGCGTACCAGCGAAGTAAAAACATAATTCCAGAATATAAGATTGGTGAGGGAATGGTTGGACAAACCGCTGCAGAGAAAACCTATAAAGTACTGACAGACCTTCCAAAGGATTACATTAAAGTGAGCTCGGGATTAGGAGATACTATCCCTAACGCCTTGTTTCTATTACCTATAGTATTTGAAGAAAAAACGCTGGCAGTAATAGAACTGGGTATGCTTAATCCTCCTGATGCGGTAACGATACATTTCCTAAATAATATTTCAGAGAATATAGGTGTAGGTATTAACAGCGCAATTGCAAGGATTAAACTGAGAGAATTATTTGAACAGACGCAACAGCAAGCAGAAGAACTGGAAAGTCAACAGGAAGAACTGCGTACCACTAACGATGAGCTTGTGTATAAATCTGAACAGCTGCAAGCATCAGAAGAAGAGTTAAGGGTACAACAGGAAGAATTGAGACAAACCAATGCTGAACTGGAAGAGAAAGCACAGCAACTGGAAGAGCAAAATATACTGGTTAATCAATCTCGCGAAGCGATGAGCCTTAAGGCTGAGGAATTGGAAATATCCAGTAAATACAAATCAGAATTTCTGGCTAACATGAGTCATGAATTGCGCACCCCATTAAACAGTATCCTTATCCTGGCAAGGATTCTAAAAGACAACAAGCCTGAAAACCTAAATGAAGACCAAATTAAGTATGCCGGGGTAATTCATAACGCAGGGAATGACCTCCTTACGCTGATTAACGACATTCTTGACCTTTCTAAAATTGAATCGGGCAAAATTGATCTGACCATAGAGCCTGTAAAACCAGAAGCAGTCCAGCACAATATGGAATCGCTTTTTGCCGAACTGGCCAGAAGTAAAAAGATTAGTTTTAAAACTGTTATTGGCACTAACCTGCCTGATGCGATTTTATCTGACCAGTCAAGGCTGGAGCAAATCATCAAAAACCTCTTATCCAATGCCTTTAAATTTACACCTGAACATGGGGAGATCTCGCTGAGTATTTCAAATGCGGAACATAGCATCAATTATTTTTCAGATCAACTAAAGAATACTAAGGAAAAGATTGTAGCCATAGCAGTAGAGGATTCTGGTATAGGTATCCCGCTGGAAAAACAGAAGTTAATTTTTGAGGCTTTCCAGCAGGCCGATGGGTCTACCAGCAGAAAGTATGGCGGTACAGGATTGGGCTTGTCAATAAGTAAGGAGCTGGCCCATCTAATGGGTGGTGAAATCCAGATTAAAAGTGAGCCCAATGTTGGCAGCACCTTTACGTTATACATTCCTGAAAGAAATGAAGCAATGCTCGGTGGGGAGGTTCAGCTTGCTCAGGAACCAAGGGCTTACAATGCCTCTCCTATTAAGGAATCAGCTCCATCAATTACCCCAGAGTTTAGGAAAGGCAATGCCCAAACCTTACTAATTGTAGAAGACGATCCAATTTTTGCGGAATTGCTAAGCGATTATGCTATAGAAAAAGGATTTACACCGATTTTAGCGAGTCAGGGAGATACAGGTTTGGAGACAGCCATTTCAGAATTACCAGATGCTATTGTACTGGACATTATGTTACCAGTTATGGACGGATGGCAGGTTTTAAAGAAATTAAAGGCAGACCCAAGAACTAAGCATATTCCGGTTCACATGATGTCGGCCGGCAATGAGCGGGAAGATCGTGCTAAGAGCGAAGGTGCTATTGGCTTTTTAAGGAAGCCAGTAGAAAAGGAAGATCTTGATGAGGCATTTGATATGCTGAGCAATGCCTACATTAAATATAACCTAAAGAAAGTATTGGTTATTGAAGATCAGGAGCTGCAAAGCAAAGTACTTACTGAGCAACTCACCAGTAAGGGTGTAGAGGTAAAACAAGCATACACAGGTAAAGAAGCATTGGAGATGTTGAAAGAACAGGAATTTGATTGCATTATTCTTGATTTAAAACTGCCAGACATTTCTGGATTTGAGTTACTGGATATGATCAAAACGCAACCCCATCTAATACATGTCCCTGTTATTATTAATACCGCAATGGAGCTTGATCAGGAGAAGATGCAAAAAATACTACAGTATACTGAAGCAATGGTGCTGAAGACAAACAAATCTAACGACAGGCTTATTGATGAAGTTAGTTTGTTTATGAATAAGTTAAAGCAGGATGACCGCAAAGCGCCCTCTGTAAAGAGCAAAACTATTGAAAAAGGCGTATCTACTATAGAGAAGGCGCTTATAAATAAGACTGTACTGATTACAGATGATGATATGAGGAACATATTTGCCCTATCGAGCGCACTACAGTTGTACGACATGAATATCATTATTGCAAACAATGGCAGACAGGCAATAGAGAAGCTGGCGGAGAATGATAATATAGACATTGTATTGATGGATATTATGATGCCTGAAATGGATGGCTATGAAGCGATGACCGCAATAAGAGACGAAAAGAAATATGCTAAACTGCCAATTATTGCGTTAACAGCAAAGGCAATGAAAAATGACCGTGAGAAGTGCATCGAAGCGGGTGCGAATGACTACATTTCTAAACCTGTTGACATGGATAAACTGTTGTCAATGTTAAGAGTCTGGTTGAGTTAATGAGTACCACTAATCACGAAATAATCAATTATGATGAGCTAACCAGTCTGATTGATTTAATAAAGAACAGTCAGGATTTTGATTTTAGCGATTATTCTCCCGCCTCTTTTAAAAGAAGAGTGACCAGAATAATGCACCTGCAAAAACTTAGTTTATTTGATTTACGTACTTTATTGACGAATGATCAGGATTACTTTGAATCGTTTTTAATAGAAATTACAGTTAACGTCACTGAAATGTTCAGAGACCCTATGTTTTATAAATCTTTGTCGGCAAATGTGATCCCTTATTTGAAGTCCTATCAACGTTTGAAGGTATGGAATGCCGGTTGCTCAACGGGTGAAGAGTTGTATTCTTTTGCCATTTTGTTTGAAGCGGAAAATCTATATGACAAAAGTTTTTTCTATGGTACCGACATTAACAATGACGTTTTGGAGTTGGCTAGAGCAGGCATATACGACCTTCAAAGAATGAAACAAAATGCAGAGAACTATCAAAAGACAGGCTTCTCACATACCCTATCTAACTATTTTACGGCTAAATACGATGCCGCAATCATAAATCATTCATTAAAAAAGAATGTACTTTTTTCCGTGCACAACCTCGCCTCTGATGGTGTTTTTAACGAATTTCAAGTCATATCATGTAGAAACGTACTTATATATTTTAACCCTGAACTTCAGACCAAAGTAATTGAGTTATTCTATAATAGTTTAGCTAATTTTGGGTTTTTATGCCTAGGGTCAAAAGAGACCTTAAGAAGTGCAGAATTAAGACGCTTTAAAGTAATAGACAAAAAGAACAATATTTATCAAAAAATTGCCTAATCCCTCAATGACAATTTGCATACATGGAAAAGATTAATATCCTAATAGTCGACGATCGGCCGGAAAACATTATTGCACTTGAAGCCCTGTTACAGCGGTCGGACATCAACATCATTACGACCACTAACCCCAATGAGGCATTGAGGCTTTCATGGGAAATGGACATTGCAATTGCTTTAGTTGATGTTCAAATGCCAGAAATGGATGGTTTTGAATTGGTAGAGATTTTAAAAAGCAATCCAAGAACAAAAGATATCCTGATCATATTTGTAACCGCTATATCAAAGGAAACAAAATATGCCGTTAAAGGCCTAAACACTGGAGCGGTTGATTACCTATATAAACCTTTGGACCCATTTGTTACTTCAGCCAAAGTTGATTCTTTTATACAATTTGTAAGAAATCAGCGGGAGATAAAACAAAAAAACAAAGAACTGGAAACTTATCAAAACGAACTTATTAAAGCTAAAGAGGCGGCAGAACTGAGTAAAAGAATTAAGGAGAATTTTTTGGCCAATATGAGTCATGAATTGCGTACTCCCATTAATGGTATTATAGGAATTGCCCATCTTCTAGAAAAAACCAACTTAAATGAGGATCAACAGGAAATGCTCAAATTGCTTGAAATTTCTTCCAACTCTCTTTTGGGTGTTATCAACGACATCTTAGATCTATCAAAGATTGAGGCTGGTAAATTCCGTATCACCCGAAACGATACAGACCTAATAGGTGTATGTGATGCTGTGGTTAACCTGTTAAAAATAAGAGCCAGGGAAAAGAAACTGGAGTTGATTACAGTGCTTGACCCTGATCTTCCTAAACATATTATTGCAGATTCACTTAGACTAAACCAGATTTTAATGAACCTGATAGGTAACGCCATCAAATTTACATCTGAAGGCAGTGTGACGCTAAAAGTTGATGTAGTAAATGCCAAAGGAAATAACGTAAGGATTAAATTTGCTGTAATTGATACTGGTATTGGCATTGCTAAAGAAAACATAGAAAAGATTTTCGAAATATTTGAACAAGCAGACGACCAGACTGCCACTAACTTTGGTGGGACTGGACTAGGTTTATCCATTGTTAAAAATTTGGCTAAGCTAAAAGGGGGTACTTTGGAGGTACAAAGTGAAATTAATAAGGGAAGCACGTTTTGCTTTGAAAATTGGTACCAGATAAGTAAAGACGTAAAAACTGTTGAGAAAAAACCAAAAGAAACCCTAATGCCTTTTACAAACCTTAAAGTACTGGTTGCAGAAGATAATCCAATCAATAAATTCCTGATTATTAAAATTCTGAAAGACTGGATGGTGGATGCAGATGTGGTTGAGAATGGAAAAGAAGCCATAGATAAGCTTAAAGACAATGATTACGACATTATCCTAATGGATACTTTTATGCCTGTTATGAACGGTCTTGATGCCATAAAACTGATTAGAAATGGAGCTGCTCCAGGCAAAGAAAAGATCCCAATTATCACTTTCTCTGCCGCTGTAATGGAAAACGATAAGAGAACTGCTATGGAGGCCGGAGCCAATGATGTTGTTAGTAAACCCTTTGAACTGGAAACCTTACACCGGAAATTAACAATGTATACTTCTGCTGCTACTGATTAAAAGCTGTCATTGTTTTTGATGGCCCAGCCGTTACAAAACTTTTTATGATCTCTACGCTTCTGTCTATTAGTGCCGGAAGTTCGGGTATTTCATCTTTGTCAAAGTTTGACAACACATAGTCTGCTTGTCCACCTCTTCCAAAATTATCACTAATACCGAAGCGTAGTCGGGGATATGCTTGTCCGCCGCATAATCCTTCAACACTCTTCAGTCCATTATGTCCGGCGCTACTGCCTTGTAACTTCAACCTTAGCTTCCCTAAAGGTAAAGCGAGGTCATCTACTAGTACCAAAACATTTTCCAGGGGGATTTTGTGTTCATGCATCCAATAATTGACAGATTTGCCACTTAGATTCATAAAGGTGGTTGGTTTAATCACGTGAAGCTTTTTCCCTTTATAAGAAAGTTCAGCGTAATAAGCCAATCTTGAATTGGTATAACTGCCTTCCAGGTTTTTCACCAACTCATCAGCTATCAGAAAACCTATATTATGACGGGTATAAGTATATGCTGGACCAATGTTCCCTAAACCAACTATTAAGTATTTCATCTGGGCACAAAGATAATATTTTACGGATATGAAAAAAGGCGATACAGATTTGATCTGCACCGCCTTTTTCGTTATAAGAAGTAATTAAATTATTTCTTACCGCCAGCTTGCTCAGCTTGCTTTAATGCTCTTGACATACCTACTGATACGATCGTATCTTCAGGCGTGTTTGTGATCACATAGTTTCCTTTTGCAAGGTCACGTACACGGAACAAATTGCCAACATCTAACTTCGAAATGCTTACTTCAACAGCCTGAGGCATGTCTTTAGGCAATGCTTTTAAACGAAGTTTGCGCAATTTTTGCACCATTTTACCACCCATTTTAACACCTGGAGAAGTGCCTACCAATTTGATTGGAATCTCCATTATGATTTCTTTGTCGTCAAACAACTGAAGAAAATCTACGTGTAAAAGCAGGTCAGTTAGTGGGTGAAATTGTAACTCTTTGATAATGGCTTTAACTTTCTTGGCACCTAGAGAGATCTCTACAAAGTTAGCTTCAGGAGTATAAATAGCATCCTTTAATTCGGTTGTTACAACAGCAAAATGTGCTTGTTCTTTACCACCATACAATACTGCAGGAACTTTGCCTTCATAGCGAAGCTCTTTAGCATCGCGTTTCCCTACGTTCTCTCTTGGAGAACCGCTAATTGCGATTATTTTCATGTTTTTAAATGTTTTGGAACATTCTGTTCCGGTATATAAATAATTATTAAAATTAAACTTTAAACAGTTCGCTTATCGAACCGTGCTCATTTACATTGGCAATAGCCTTAGCAAATAATGGGGCAGTGCTCAACACCCTGATTTTTGGACTTTGCTGCTTAAGTGGTATCGTATCAGTAACGATTAATTCCGTTAACATAGAGTTCTCTATGGTTTCATAAGCTTTTCCAGAAAGTACAGGATGTGTACAAACCGCCCTCACACTCTTGGCCCCTTTTTCCATGATCAAAGCAGCAGCCTTTGCCAGTGTACCTGCTGTATCACAAATATCATCTATCAATACGATGTCCATTCCGGTTACATCACCAATGATAGACATGGATTCAATCTCATTAGCCCGCTTACGCCGCTTATCGCAAATTACGACCTCTGCATTGAAAAACTTGGCAAAAGTACGTGCCCTGTAAGAACCACCCATATCTGGTGATGCAATGGTTAAGTTTTCCAAGCCAAGACTCCTGATGTAAGGAACAAAAACTACTGATCCATCCAAGTGATCAACAGGTATATCAAAAAATCCCTGAATCTGTGCAGCATGAAGATCCATAGTCATGATCCTGTGAATTCCTGCAGATTTTAAAAGGTTGGCTACAAGTTTTGCTCCAATTGCTACCCTCGGCCTGTCTTTCCTATCCTGTCTTGCTAAACCATAATAAGGTACAACCGCAGTGATATAATGAGCGGAGGCCCTTTTAGCGGCATCGATCATTAATAACAACTCCATTAAATTATCAGAAGGCTGGTAAGTGGATTGAATTATAAAAACATCACATCCTCTAACTGTTTCATCATAAGAAGGCTGAAACTCTCCATCGCTAAATTTGTTTAGCGTAACATTTCCTAAAGGCTTACCGTATTGCTCGGCAATCTTAATGGCCAAATCTTTTGTACCTGTACCGGCAAAAAGCTTAACTTGGTTGAATTGCAGTGGCATTATTGAAAAGTATCAATAGTGGTTAAAAAAAATCGGACTGCGGTTTCTCGCAATCCGAATATTATTTAGTTGCCCGACCAGGATTCGAACCTAGACAAACGGTACCAAAAACCGTTGTACTACCTTTATACTATCGGGCAATCTTCCACAAAAGGGTTGCTTTTAAATGGAATGCAAATTTACGTACATTTTTCACTTCTGCAATACCACACCACAAAAAATGTGAAATAAATTAATGTACATTATATTGGTGTTTGAAAATCAGCACCTTAAAATATTTTTAACTGGAAAAGCTTAAGATCGCTCCTGCGATTTAACATATAGTGGGTAGAATAACAAAAGTGTTAAACAGGAGCAGTTGTATGCATATTATCAATCTTATTCTTTATTTTCGGCAGCGATTAATAACACATTAATCATATTAACAATTTTGATAAAGAAATGAATTATTCAAAAATCAATAACATTACCGGTTGGCTTTGTTTTGGAGTAGCTACGTTAACTTATGTTTTAACATTAGAACCCTCAGTAAGTTTTTGGGATTGTGGCGAATTTATAGCCTCTGCCTTAAAAATGCAGGTAGTTCACCAACCAGGTGCGCCCCTATTTCTGATGATACAGCGCTTCTTTTCGCTTTTCGCCTTTGGCCAGCTTGATAAAGTAGCTTACTTTATGAATGTAGGATCAGCAATAGCCAGTGGGGCAACCATTCTATTCTTATTTTGGACCATCACTGCACTCGCTAAAAAAGTGCTAATAAAAGAAAATGAAGAGGTAACAAAATCAAATCTGATCTCCATAATGGGCGCAGGTGTTGTTGGTGCCCTTGCGTATACATTTTCTGATAGCTTCTGGTTTTCAGCTGTGGAATCTGAAGTATATGCATTATCCTCTTTATTTACCGCAATAGTTTTTTGGGGAATTATGAAATGGGAGGCCAATGCTAACGAACCGAAGGCAGATAGGTGGCTGTTATTTATTGCATACATTATGGGCCTTTCCATAGGCATTCACTTATTAAACCTGCTTACCATTCCTGCCATTGCTTTTGTATATTACTTTAAGAAAACAAAACAACCTACAACAGCAGGTATATTTAAAACTTTTGCGATAGGCGTTTTAATACTTGCCTTTATACAATATGGCATCATACAATACATTGTTTCTTTCGGCGCGTATTTTGACCTTTTCTTTGTTAATACATTAGGCCTGGGATTTGGAACAGGTGTATTATTCTTTGCAGTTTTAGTGATTGCAGGACTTGTTTTGGGAATTAAATATTCTATTAAGCATCAGAAAAAGATCTTAAACCTCGCTTTACTTTCTACTGTTCTGATCATTTTTGGATATGGATCTTTCGCAATGATTATCATCAGGGCAAAGGCAGACCCAAACTTAAATAACAGTGATCCTGATAATGCTTTCTCATTTCTAGGTTACCTGAACAGGGAACAATATGGAGATAGACCCTTACTATTCGGTCCTAACTATAATTCTGAAGCTGTTGAATATCAAGAAGGAAAAACTTTGTATCGTAAGGGTGCAGATAAATATGAAGAAGCAGGTAAGAAAACAGATGCTGTTTACGACCGGACAACTCCTTTTCCAAGGATGTACAGTGATGACGCAAGACATGTAGGTTATTACAAAGATATGATGGGCTTTGATGACACCCATTTTCCTACACTATTTGACAATATTGGTTTCTTCTTTGCCTATCAAACTGGGCAGATGTACATGCGTTACTTTATGTGGAACTTCGCAGGAAGGCAGAATGACGACCAGGGACAAGGTAGCATATATGAAGGTCAGTGGCTAAGTGGCATCAAATTTATTGATGCAATCAGACTTGGAGATCAAAGTCACTTACCGCCTACAATTACGGAGAACAAAGCATACAACCGCTTTTTCTTCCTTCCTTTGATTCTTGGTTTAATAGGTGCTGTATGGCATTTTAAACGCAACCAAAAAGATGCTGGTATCATTGCACTACTATTCTTCTTTACAGGCATGGCCATTGTGCTCTACCTTAACCAGAAGCCACTTGAACCAAGAGAACGTGATTATGCGTACGCTGGATCATTCTATGCTTACGCCATATGGATAGGTTTGGGTGTTCTAGCCATCAGAGAGTGGCTGGCAAAAAAGGTTACACCAGTCAATGCTGGTATATTTGCTACCGTTATTGCGCTTTTTGCTGCACCAGTAATTATGGCCCAACAGGGATGGGATGATCACGATAGGTCCACCAAGTTTGTTGCACATGATATTGCCATTGATTATTTACAGTCCTGCGCACCAAATGCTATACTATTTACTTATGGGGATAACGATACTTATCCACTTTGGTATGCTCAGGAAGTAGAAAACATCAGACCGGATATCCGTTTGGTAAACCTAAGTTTGTTTGATACAGACTGGTATATCAATGGTATGAAGCGTAAGCAAAATGAATCTGAGCCTCTTCCTATTACTATGAAAGAGTCTCAGTATGTTCAAGGAGAACGCGACATTATGTATTACCAGGATTATAAAATTGCTGGTCATATAGAATTAAAGAAAATACTTGAGGTTCTATTATCTGATAATGATGAAGATAAAATAGCCTTACAAGCTGGAAGGAAGGTTAACTTCATCCCTACTAAGAATTTTAAACTAACGGTTAATAGAGAAGACGTAATCAAAAATGGCGTAGTGAGCGTTGCAGATTCTGCGAAAATTGTTCCTGAACTGGTATGGACGTTTAAAGAAAACTATGTAACCAAGGGAAAATTAGCCCTATTGGATATATTGGTTCACAACAACTGGAAGAGACCAATTTATTTTGCCAGTACAGTCCCATCTGAACAATATCTTGGTTTAGACAATTATCTGTACAACGAAGGCCTTGCGCTTCACCTGATCCCTCTTAAAGTAGATACAGCAGTTGCTGGTAAAGTGGAGCTGTTAAACACTCCCGTTTTGTATAATAATGTAATGAACAAATTCGTTTGGGGAAATATCAAGAAAGCAAGATATCTAGATACGCAATCAACAGATGATGTATCCATCTTCAGCAATATTTTTAACAATACAATAACAGGCTTGATCAACGAAGGAAAAACAGAAGAAGCTAAAAAGGTAGCGGCAAAATATTTTGAAGTAATGCCAGATAAGTTTTATGGATTGAGATCTATGATGGGTGTTTATTTTATGGCAGAAAACTTATATGCCTTGAATGAAACTCAGAAGGCCAATTTATTGATTGAAAAATCTGCAACATTTATTCAAAAGGAATTAACCTACTTGGCTGATATTTCAGCAAGTAAGAACAAGCTAACCGGTACACAAAACTTACAGTTGGGCATGTCATTCTTAAACCAAATGGCAAGAACTACCGAAAAATATAAGCAAACTAAATTAAGTCAGGAAATACTTGCGCAGTACAGTGCGCTTGAAGGTCGCTTTAGCAGGTTTATAGGTCCTCGATAAGACCTGAACTTTTCACAAATAAAAAGTGGTAGCAATTAAAATTGCTACCACTTTTTATTTGTATTCCTTATTTATGATTCAACAACAACTCCCATTGAGCAGAATTTATCAATTCTGTTGGAAACCATCTTTTCAGTTTTCTCTTTCTTTAATTCCCTCAGATCTTTTAATATCTGTTCCTTTACTGTTTGAGCCATTGCTTCAGGGTTCTGATGTGCGCCTCCAAGCGGTTCTTTAATGATGCCGTCTATTAACTGATTTTTAAACATGTCATCTGACGTAAGCTTCAAACAATCGGCAGCTCTTTCCTTGTAATCCCAACTTCTCCATAAAATGGACGAACAAGATTCAGGGGAAATCACTGAATACCAAGTATGTTCAAGCATGTAAACTTTATCACCAATACCAATACCTAAAGCACCACCAGAGGCTCCTTCTCCAACTACAAAACAAAGAATAGGAACTTTCAAGATTGACATCTCTAGCAAATTTCTCGCAATCGCTTCACCTTGCCCACGTTCCTCAGCTTCTAAACCCGGGTACGCGCCCATCGTATCAATAAAAGAAATAACAGGTTTGTTAAATTTTTCTGCCAGTCTCATTAGGCGCAATGCCTTACGGTAACCTTCAGGATTGGCCATACCAAAGTTACGATACTGGCGCTCTTTTGTATTTTTGCCTTTTTGGTGACCAATAATCATAACAGACTGATCACCGATAGTAGCAAATCCACCTATAATCGCCTTGTCATCCTTAACAGTTCTATCACCATGCATCTCAATGAAATTTTCACAAATCATACTGATGTAATCCAGTGTCTGCGGTCTTTCAGGATGCCGGGACATTTGAACCTTCTGCCAACCGGTTAAATTATCATAAAGATTGTTCTGGGTTTCCACCAACTTCTCTTCCAATTCAGCTAAAGTGGCAGACATGTCTACTTTTGTCTTTTCGGCAACCTGTTTCACCTTATCAATCTGCTGTGCCAATTCAGCCAAAGGCTTTTCAAAATCAAATGATGTTTTTATCTGTTCCATAAGCGGGCTGTAAAAATAGGAATTTTATTTTAATGCACATACTTTCAATTTAAAGCATAACTAATTTGAAAACAAATCCTTAATGGGTCGGTTTTCGTATCTTAATAAATTGTCTGATAGTAACTAACCTATGTATATTTGTATTATATTAGCTATCATTCAAGGGATAAGAATAAAAATTACAGGAACATAAAAATAATGGTTAGAAAGATTAAGTTTACCAATACCAACAAATCTGCTTTTTATGCTACTTTAAGAAAACGTGTTGATCAGCACTTTATAGATAATAATTTATCTACGCATGCGAATGGGGCAATGTGGTTTAAAGCTATATTTTTCTTATCTGCATTAACTGGACTATACCTCTTTGTTCTGATTGGAAACCAAGGCTTAGGGCTTACTTTACTTGCTGCCATTTTATTAGGCATTACAGGCGCCTTTGTAGGATTTAATGTATGTCATGATGCTATACATAAATCATTCTCTGCAAACCCTAAAGTAAATGCTACATTTAGTTTTGTTTTTAACCTAATAGGTGCCAGCCCTTACGTATGGAACATTTGCCATAATATTGTTCACCATACCTATACCAATATTGCAGGGCACGACGAAGACATTGACGTTGCTCCTGGTCTTATACGTTTCTCAGAATCAGAAACAGTCAACAAAATACAACGGTATCAACATTTCTATGCGTTCGGGCTTTATAGTTTGGCCATGCTCTCCTGGGTATTTAGAAAAGACTATAAAAAATTCTTTCAGAAAAAGATTGGCGAGCATGTTTGTGACCATCCAAGAATAGAATACTTCAAGCTATTTTTCTTCAAAGCGATTTATTATGTGCTTTTCATTGTACTTCCATTAATTGTGATGAATGTTACCTGGTGGCAATTCCTGATTGGCTTTTTGGCTATGCAATTTGCACAGGGTCTTGTTCTGGGTTTAGTTTTCCAATTGGCGCATGTAGTGGAAGGAACAAGCTTCCCATTTCCAGATGAGCATGGTAATATTGAGGAGGCCTGGGCCGTTCATCAACTACAAACAACAGCTAATTTCGCTATTAAAAGTAAGGTTGCAGGGTTCCTTTGCGGTGGCTTAAACAGACAGATTGAACATCACCTATTTCCAAAGGTATGCCACATACACTATCCGGCAATTGGTGTAATTGTACAAGAAACAGCAGCAGAGTTTAATTTACCTTATATCTATAGCGATACATTCAGTGGCGCATTGGTTTCACACTACAAGATTTTACGCAGATTGGGCAAAGAAGCTTATAAAGAAAATAAATACATTAATAAAGCTTCCTGCACCCATACAAGAAAGATTTCAGCCGCTTACGCTTAGGGTCACCATCTCCATTCGCCGGCAATCCTTAAAGGCTCTTCTAACTTATTCTCCTGCAGGAATAACTTAATCGCTTCATCATCTTGCTGGGCAAGAGGCAAAGCTGGTGTATTAGCCAAAGCATAAGTAAGCATTGCGCTGTAACGAACGGTATTTTTCATACCCTGCTCATCTACCAATTTAAACACATCGCCATTTGAGTGATAATAAGGTCCAGAATTATTTGGCAGATGGCCGCCTGTCCCTCCTCCCGTAGGAATACCCTGCAACATAAAAGGTTGGTGATCGCTGTGTAAACCAACCTCTGCAGAGAAAAGGTTCTTAAAACCAGTATCTAGTTTTACGATCTGACTACCCCATGCAGTAAAGATGTCTTTCATTTCCACTCTGCTGGCACTAAATCCCTTTGGGTCATTGGTCATATCGTAATTCAGCATAAACTTTATCAACCCAAGTTTACCTGCTGCTTTAGCAGCATTAACATAGGCCTTAGACCCAAGTAAACCTTCCTCTTCTCCCATAAAAAGAATAAATTCTACTGTACGTTTCGTAGTTAGGTGAAGTTTACTGAATGTTCTGGCCATATCAATTATCGAAAAAGAACCTATCCCGTTATCTATAGCACCAGTAGCCAGATCCCAGCTATCTAAATGCCCGCCGACAACAATTTTGTCTGCTGGCAGTTCTGTTCCTTTTATTGTAGCAATCACGTTTCTTGCTTTGATCATTCCAGAGAAATTGGTCATGTTAAGACTAGCAAACTGTTGCTTTGTCTTCAATTTTTCTTTAACAGCCATACCATCTTCCAAACCAATACAAACCGCAGGAATTGTTATCAATTTACCAGTAACTGATGCAGTTCCTGTAAGCAAGACACCATCTTTTACAACATTGATAATGATAATTCCAATAGCTCCATACTTGATGGCTATGGCAGTTTTTTCAGAACGATGCAGGGAAGCTGTTCCCGCAGGGGAACCAGGCAAAACACCCAGATACACCAACGCTATCTTTCCTTTCACTTTACCTCGGTCATGCAAATAATCTGCCTCCAAGCCATTACCCATGTCAGCCAGTTCTCCAATTATATTTGCCTTAACAGGTGAATGTGCTAAAGTCACCGTAGCAACCTTTAACAATTGATCATTTGCATCGCCTATCTTAGTTTCATTTGTTAACCTGCTCCAGCTCTCTACTTCGAAAGGCTGATAACGCACGGCTAATCCATAAGATTTAAGTAGTTTATAAGCATATTCTTCTGCCTTTGCACCATTAGAAGAACCTGTCAGGCGGTGCCCAATCGTCGTTGTTGCATCTTTTAAACTGCTGTATGCTTTAGAGTTTTGTTGTACATCTATATTTATTTTACCAAAAACTGCACTAAAATCATCCTGTGCGGCTACATTAAAAGCCAAGCAACAAATCAACAGACTCAAGAAAATTCTCATAACACGATATTTTGATCAAAATAGAACATTCTAACCAACATACTAAAGAAATATTGCAACAAATTTAATAGAAGTGCTACTTCTTGCGCTCAGTTGTGTATCTAACCAGCTGCTCAAGACCAGTACGTGCATCCCCAGGTTCAAAAGTATAGAGAATATCAAATGCTTCCTGCTGGTATTGTTTCATTTTCTCGTTAGCATAATGTACACCATCTTTGGAGTTAACGAAATCAATAATCTCTCTAATCTTTACCGGATCTTCCTGGTGGTTCTTTACCAGATTAATGATCCTTTTCTTTTCAGATTTATCAGATCTATTTAATGCATAAATTAATGGTAGTGTTACTTTCTTCTCCTTAATATCAATACCTAATGGTTTACCTACATCGTCTGTTCCAAAATCAAAAGTATCGTCCTTAATTTGAAAAGCAATACCCACTTTCTCGCCAAACAAGCGCATTTTTTCAACAGTTGTTTCATCAGCACCAGCAGACGCGGCTCCACAAGCACAACAAGAGGCAATAAGAGAGGCTGTCTTCTGACGGATCACATCAAAATATAGCTCTTCACTAATGTCCATTCGGCGTACTTTTTCAATCTGTAAAAGCTCACCTTCACTCATTTGCTTAACGGCTTCTGATACAATTTGCAGTAACCGGAACTCCCCGTTATTCACAGAAAGCAAAAGCCCTTTAGCTAACAAATAATCGCCTACCAGCACCGCAATCTTATTTTTCCATAACGCGTTTATAGAGAAGAAACCCCTTCTTTCATAAGCATTATCAACCACATCATCATGTACAAGCGTGGCCGTGTGCAACAGTTCTACCAATGCAGCACCACGGTGTGTAGACTCAATAATTCCCCCGCATAACTTAGCTGCAAAAAATACGAACATAGGCCGTATCTGCTTCCCTTTGCGTTTAACTATATAATGAGTGATTCTGTCCAACAAGGGTGCATCACTATGCATTGAAGCTTTAAACTTTTCTTCAAATACATCAATGTCTGCAGCTATTGGTAATTTTATCTGATCTATTCCCGGCATTCAGGTAAAAATGTGTGTGCAAACATAATTTAATTTCCTTTAATATGAGCTATTATTTGATCTGCATGCACTCGTGAGTTTTCAATAAACCACTTGTGTGTATCCATTCCACCACACACAACTCCAGCAAGGTAAAGTCCTTTTAATGATGTCTCCATGGTTTCAGGATTATAAAGCGGACAATTTCCTTCTTCTAAATGCACTCCCAAATTCTTTAACAAGTTAAAATCAGGACGATAGCCAGTCATGGCCAATACAAAATCATTCTTTATCGTTACCAAACCTTCAAGAGTCCTGATATCAATCTCATGTTCACGTATGGCAGTCACCTCACTTTCAAAGTAAACATTAATCTCTCCCTCCTTTATCCGGTTTTCAATATCAGGGCGAACCCAGTATTTAACATTTGGGCCTAATTCCTTTCCTCTAATCACTAGTGTTACTTTTGCGCCCTTACGGTAGGTCTCCAGCGCCACATCAATAGCTGAATTGTTAGCGCCCACTACCGCAACGCGACTAAAAGCATATAAGTGCGGGTCCTTGTAATAATGCAATACTTTTGGCAACTCCTCCCCTGGAACATCCATCATTACTGGCACGTCATAAAACCCAGTGGCTATAATTACTTGCTTTACCTGGTACTGTGCCTTTAAGGTTTCTACATTAAACAGCCCATCTTGCTTTTCAACCGTCTGTACTTGTTCATACAGATTAACATTAAGTTCAAACTTCTCTGCTACCCTTCTATAATATTCCAATGCTTCATTTCTGTTGGGTTTATTGCTTATGCTCACAAATGGCACAGCACCTATCTCCAGCTTTTGGGAAGTAGAGAAGAAGGTCATAAATACCGGATAGTTATATAAACTATTCACCAAAGCACCCTTTTCTATAATTACATAACTCAACCCAGCCTCCTTGGCACCTATCGCACAGGCCATTCCTATAGGTCCTGCACCAATAATCAACACATCGTATTTCTCAGCCATTTTAAACTTTCATTGCTTTACTAGGGCAGGCGAAGTCTGACCTTTCTAATTTTGTATTTTTAATGGCGGCATAGCCTCCAGCTATATCAATCACATTTTCAAAGCCTCTTGCTTTTAATATTGAGGCTGCAATCATAGATCGGTAACCTCCTCCACAATGTATGTAGTAAGTTTTCTCCAAGTCAATATCTTCCATCCAGTCATTGATGTAATCAAGAGGTCGTGCAAGGGATACTTCCAAATGCTCGGCATCATATTCACCGGGCTTTCTTACATCTAATACCGGAATGCTCGAATCTTCTTTTAACCTTTTTTCAAATTCTTCTACAGATATCGATACGATTTCTTCTATATCTTTACCCGAAGCCTTCCAACCTTCTATACCTCCTTTAAGATAACCGATCGTATTGTCATACCCCACCCTTGCCAGTCGGGTTATCGCTTCTTCTTCATTTCCTTCTTCTACCACCAAAAGAATAGGCTGCTTTAAATCTGTAATCAGTGCGCCCACCCATGGTGCAAACTGTCCGTTTAACCCAACGTTTACAGCCGATGGTATAAATCCTTTAGCAAAGACCTGCGGATCTCTTGTATCTAATATTACGGCACCAGTATGATTGGCAAGCAACTCGAATTCTTCTGCAGCCAATGCTTTAAAACCTTTATCATAAACGTCATCAAAGCTTTCATAGCCATTTTTATTCATAGCCGCATTCTTGGCAAAATACTGGGGCGGAGGCAATATGCCTGCCGTTACTTCCTTAACAAATTGCTCCTTTGTTGCAGCTTTGAGCGCATAGTTTACCTGCTTTTGGTGACCAAGGGTATCAAAGGTCTCCTTGCTCATGTGCTTTCCACAGGCAGATCCTGCGCCATGCGCAGGGTATACCAACACATCGTCAGGTAAATTAAGAATCTTATTATGTAGTGAATCATATAATGTTGCAGCCATATCTTCTATCGTCAGTTCCCCTTTTTGTGCCAGGTCTGGTCTGCCTACATCACCAATAAACAAGGTATCTCCGGTAAAAATACAATGCGACTTACCATTTTCATCCTGCAAAAGATAGGTAGCAGATTCGGGTGTATGTCCTGGTGTATGCAGTGCGATGATGGTTAGCTTTCCAACTTTAAACTGTTCTCCATCTTTCGCAATATGCGATTTAAAAGATGTAGATGCCGTCGGGCCATATACTATAATTGCTCCCGATTTTTCTGCAAGGTCAATATGACCTGATACAAAATCAGCATGAAAATGCGTTTCAAAGATATACTTGATTACAGCTTTATCTTTACTAGCTTTTTTAAGGTAGGGTGCAACTTCACGTAGTGGATCAATGATTACTGCTTCCCCATCGCTTTCTATATAATAAGCAGCCTCTGCTAAACAACCGGTATAAATCTGCTCAATTTTCATAATATGTAAATGATCTAATTTTGTTAGACAGTCAATTCTCCTCTTATAGACACTTCCATTAACCTTGCCACTTCTTCTTTTCCTATCTTTTGCCCCATCAAGTACATCAATTTGGTAGTGGTCGCCTCAAATGTCATGTCAAACCCGCATACAACACCCATTTGCTGCAATTTTTTACTGGTCTGGTACATACCCAATTCTACTGCACCACGCAGGCATTGTGTAATGTCAACAATGATTTTACCGTTGTTTATCGCTTCCTGCAAACAGGCAAGGAACCATTCGGCTGTTGTGGTATTACCTGACCCAAAAGTCTCCATAATAATAGCATCCACAGGCGAATCCGTTATTGCCCGCACAGCCTGTGGCGATATACCCGGATACAATTTTAACACCCCAATATTGGGATTCAACTCGTTGTGCACTACTAATTCCTTCTTTGGTTGCGGCAATATATAATTACTAAAAAAGGACAATGTAACTCCTGCTTCAGCAAGTATATTGTAATTCGGACTTCGAAATGCTTCAAACTTTTCTGCATTGTACTTTATAGAACGGTTACCCCTAAACAGTTGGTAATCAAAATAGATACAAACCTCAGGAATCATCGCCTTTCCATTGTTTTTGGTTGCAGCTATCTCCAGCGCTGTAATCAGGTTTTCCTTTGCATCTGTGCGGATCTCCCCAATGGGAAGCTGAGAACCTGTTAGCACTACCGGTTTACTCAAATTTTCCAACATAAAGCTTAAAGCTGATGCGGTAAAAGCCATCGTATCTGATCCATGCAGGATCACAAAGCCATCAAACTCCTCATATTTAACTTGGATAAGCGAAGCCAGTTCCACCCAAATGGCAGGCGTCATGTTCGACGAATCCAGTATGGGATCAAAAGAATGCACATCCAGATTATAGTTCAACCGTTCCAGCTCTGGAACATTCTGCTGGATTTGCTTAAAATTAAATGGTATCAGGGATCCTGTTTTAGGGTCATTTACCATTCCAATGGTACCACCGGTATAAATAATCAGGATATTAACCATGCTAAATATTAAAAATATCTATTGAGTTAGCGGTAGTTACTGAAGCAATTTCTTCCAAACTAACATCATATATTTCTGAAAGCTTTTCGGCGACAAAAATCAGATAGCTACTCTCGTTAGTCTTTCCTCTATAAGGTACAGGTGCCAAATACGGCGAGTCTGTTTCCAATACCAGTTTATTTAATGGCACATCTTTCAACACCTCTGCCAATCCAGAATTCTTATAAGTCACTACGCCACCAATCCCCAAATAAAAGCCCAGATCAATTGCACGGTTGGCCTGTACCAAGTCTCCGGTAAAACAATGAAATATCCCCCTTAGCAAATCTCCCTTCTCTTGTTCCAGCACTTCAAATACTTCATCAAAAGCTTCCCTGCAGTGAATTACAATAGGCAATTCTAAGTCCTTTGCCCAATTGATCTGTTCCTTAAACGCCTGTTGCTGAAAAGCAAGTGTAGTTTTGTCCCAATGCAGGTCAATACCAATCTCTCCTATCGCGTATACCTGTCTGTCCACCATACTTTCACAAATCTGATCAAGCATCAATTGATAATCTTCCTTCACCTCACAGGGGTGAAGCCCGGCCATTGCAAAACAGTTTTCAGGGTATTTACCAACTAAGCTGTCAATCTGTTCAATAGAAGCAAAATCTACATTGGGTAGAAAAAGACGCTTTACATCTGTATCAAAACACCGCTGCATCAGCAACGCTTGTTTCTCTGCATCTGTTTCGTAATAGAGGTGGGTATGGGTATCTGTTAAAAGCATGGGCGAAGTTAATAAAAAAACCCTGTTGGCTAATAACCAACAGGGTCTATTCACGGATCAGATCCGATAATTTTATTACTTAATTGCCGGAGCAGGAAGTGCAACCGCTACTGGAACAGATCCAGGTTTAGGTTTCTTAATATCAACAATTTCAATCTCAAATACTACTGGAGAGTAAGGACTGATCTTAGCTTGTGGCTGACCAGATTCTCCCCATCCTAATTTAGAAGGGATAACTAAAGTGATTTTTCCACCTTTACCAATTAACTGATAACCTTCGTCAAATCCTGGAATTGCAGCACCGATACTGAAAGGTCTTGGCTCATATTTAGCCATAGGGTTAACCATTTTAGCATCTTCAGCAACTTTCTTCACGCTAGTATCAAAAACTTGGTAAGTGCCATCAGCTTTCTTAGTAGCAAGGTGACCAGTATAGTTGATCATTACCGTATCACCGATAACAGGTTTTGGTCCGCTACCAGGGTTAGTAATCACATACTGTAAGCCAGAAGCAGTAGTTTGTGTTTTAAGCTTATTGTCTTCCACATAAGTTTTGATCTTACCTGCTTCAGCAGCTTTGAATTTCGCTTGTGCAGCAACAAAATCCTTTTGGAAAAACTCCTGAGCTCTTTTTTGGAATGCAGCTTGGTCTTCTCCCGGGTTTTTCTTAAATACTTTCTCCACCTTTACAGTAAATATAAGGTAAGTATCTTTTGAATTCGCAGCTGGCTTAGGTACACCACGTTTAGCCATAGTATCAAGGTTTAGCTTGAAAGTTGCACTATCGCCTTCTCCAAATAATGTCAACACATCATTCATATCACCACTATAAACTTTTTTCGCAACAGGGAATGTTTGAGGCGACTCAATATCATAGGTACTGAACATTACTGAATCTCTCTCATTCTTCTGAACAAAGTTCAACTTAACAAGATCACCTTCCTTAATCTTTTCCTTACCGCCATCCTTGTGGATTTGATACATCAGGCCTCCGTCGCCTTTTTTGTAGTTGTTACATGCAGCTAATCCAAGTGTAGCCGCGAAAAGAATCACTATGCTTTTCTTCATTTTTGGTTTTAATTATTTTTGTTTGTTTATATATTTTAATTGTAGCTCCTGCAACCTTTTTTTACTGCAACAGCTGTGTTTTGTATTCTTTCAATATTTCTTTAAACTCCTGTACTGTAGCTGCAAGGTCTTTAACAGATGCACCCCCAGCAGCATTCCTATGTCCGCCGCCATCGAAATACTTTTTACAGATTTCATTGGCCGGAAAATCCCCGGTGGAGCGCAAAGATAATTTAACTTTATCAGTTCTTTCAATAATAAATGCAGCAAGTCTTATCCCGTTAATTGACAGCGCATAATTCACAATCCCCTCAGTATCACCAGTTATAATCTTATAGTCTTTCAACTCCTGACTGGTTACCGTAATAATTGCCGTATTATATTCTCTTAATATCTCCAGTTTGTTACTGATGCAATGTCCTAAAAAGCGTAAACGGTTCTCGGTAGCATTATCGTATACCAATTGATGAATTTTCCAGTGTTCTGCTCCGGCATCTATCAGTTCTGCTGCAATTCTATAAACTGCAGCATTAGCAGAAGGGAAACGGAAAGATCCAGAATCTGTCATGATCCCCGTATATAAACAGGTTGCAATATCCTTATTCATCATCTTACCATCGTTCAGCTCGTTTACAATAAACTCATAAACCAGTTGCGCAGCCGCACAGGCATTGATACTCCAATGGCGGTAATCATCAAAATCTTCTGGCTCCAGGTGATGATCTATCATTATTTTATAGGCACCCGATGCCCTTACCAATTCTCCGAGCTCATTGATTCTGCTTAGGGTATTAAAGTCCAGGCAAAAGATCAGTGCGGCATTGGCCACCAGCTCGGCAGCATGCTCCCTTTTTTCTGTGTAAATGATTACATCAGAATTGTTGGGCAGCCAGTGTAAAAAGTATGGATAATCTGTAGGTGTAATCACCGTAACATGATGCCCCAATTGTATCAAATAAGCATATAAGCCCAATGATGAACCCATTGCGTCACCATCTGGTTTATGATGGGTAGTGATAACAATCTTCTGCGGAGTAGTCAGCAGTTCTTTTATTTCAGTGATAGACAACATATTTCGGGCGCAAAGCTAATGATTTAATGATAATTTGAAGCTTAATAAATTCGACTAGTCGCAAAACTAATACGATCAAAACCAGTTAACTAAATTTCAAGCTTTAATATTAAGAGTATAAAATGTAATTTTGCAAAAAATTTAAAAGAAAATGACTACAAACAGAACATTTACAATGATTAAGCCAGATGGTGTTGCAAACGGACACATCGGTGCAATCATTAATGACATCACTACAGCAGGCTTTAAAATCATCGCATTAAAATACACTAAGCTAACTAGCGAAACTGCCGGTAAGTTTTACGAAATACACAAAGGTCGCCCTTTTTATAATGACCTGGTAAGCTTCATGTCATCTGGACCAATCATTGCAGCTATTCTTGAAAAAGACAATGCGGTTGATGATTTCAGAACACTAATAGGTGCAACCAATCCTGCTGATGCTGCCGAAGGTACCATCCGTAAAAAATACGCCAAATCAATAGATGCAAACACAGTACATGGTTCAGATTCAAACGAAAATGCAGCTATCGAAGGTGATTTCTTCTTTTCAGCAGATGAAAGGTTTTAATATGAAGAAGATTCTGATCACACTTTTATTGCCACTTTGTGCATCGGTTACTTTTGCACAAACCGCAAAAAAAACAACGACTGTTAAAAAGACAACCACTACCAAAACTGCAGGTACAGCTGTTGCAAAACCACTTGTTTTTAAAAATTCATTGGATTCTGCAAGTTATGCATTCGGACTAGGTATGGCCAGCAACATGAAATCCGGTGGTATTAATGGCCTAAATTACGACATGCTTTTACAGGGATGTAAAGATGCTTTTGCAGGTAAAATGCCTGCAATAGACAAAGCTAAATCTGAAGCGTCCATCAATAACTTTATCAGTAACATTACCAAGCAAAAATTTGCACCAGCAATTGCTGAAGGCAAAGCATTTCTTGAAAACAATAAGAAACAAGCTGGTGTACAGGTTACCGCAAGTGGTATTCAGTATCAGGTAATTACCAAAGGTGTTGGAGCAAATCCAAAAGCAACAGATTCCGTTACGGTACATTACAAGGGTTCCTTGCTTAATGGTAAGGAGTTCGATAGCTCTTATAAAAGAAACGAGCCAACTACTTTTCCGCTAGATAGGGTTATACCAGGGTGGACAGAAGGTGTTCAGTTGATGCAAACGGGTGCTAAGTATAGATTTGTTATTCCCTATAACCTTGCTTATGGCGAAAGTGGTGCCGGACAAGACATTCCTCCCTTCAGCACGCTGGTATTCGAAATTGAGCTACTGAAGATAAATGGAAAGTAATTGATAAAACCTTTGTTATAGAATTTTGTTAAATAGTACAAAACTAAATAATATGACTAAGAGATATTTTCCACTTGCCCTAATTGCCCTGCTTACCACAACCCTTTCAAGTTGTGAACTGGTACAGGGAATTTTTAAAGCCGGAGTTGTAACAGGTGTAATCGTAGTAGTACTGGTAGTTGCCCTGATTATCTGGCTTGTTAGTAAAGTATTTTGATGGTAAAAGGTAGTTTTAAAGAAAAACTATATCTGTAATCACTTCAGTACCGGCTCGTTCATTAATTTTTTGGATGATGCCGGTTCTGACCATCAACAGCTCATTCTTAATCACAGAAGATTCCAGCCTTATAAAAAGCTTTTTCTGAAAGATGTAGATCTGTTTGGTTCTATTGGCAACAGCCATACCCATTAGCTCAGGCCAAAATGCCACAACGGCGGTTTCATCAAATTTTCCTTTCAGCTTATATACATTAAGCATTTTCCCAATTCCTTCCTTTAAGGTGATGTCATTTGGCTTACGCATGATGTATTGCTCCGTTAGTTACTTCAAATAATGTGAGTGGTACTTTTATCTTGTTAAAGATACCAACAACACGGTCTTTTCCCGTGTCTGTTATAAATATCTGACCGAAATCATGGTGAGAAACCATCTCCATCAGTTTACTTACCCTGCTATCATCCAGCTTGTCAAAAATATCATCAAGCAACAATAAGGGCTTAAAACCTCGGTACTTTTGCAGGTAAGCATATTGAGCCAATTTAAGGGCAATAACGAACGACTTCTGTTGCCCCTGCGAGCCAAATTTTTTGAGTGGCATATCTGCAATACTGAACACCAGCTCATCCTTATGTATCCCTGTAGTAGTGCGTTCCAATACTTTATCCCGTTCAATTGATTGAAGCAGCAAATGCTCAAACGCGGTATCGGTAAGCTGACTTTGGTATTGCAGATTCACCGATTCGTTAGATGCGGTAATAAATTCGTAGTACTTGTTAAACAAGGGAATAAAATCTAACATGAACTCCTGCCTTTTATTAAAAATCTTAACCCCAGAGGCTACCAGTCTATCGTTATAAATCTCCAGTAAAGTAGGATCATAGCTTTTGGTAATAAAAATTTGCTTCAATAATGCATTGCGGTTCAGCAAATGCTTGTTATAGAGAATCAGTTCGTCCAGATAATGCGCATCAGTCTGTGAGATCACATTGTCCATAAACCTGCGGCGTTCCTCACTACCCTCCATAATTATAGCCGTATCGTAAGGTGATATCATGACCAAGGGGAAAAGACCGATGTGACTGGCCAGTTTATCGTATTCTTTTTTATTTCTCTTAAACTGCTTTTTCTGATTTCGCTTTACACCACAGGTGATCTTCTCATTCTTTTCCTTCCGTTCAAAATCGCCCTGAATTAAAAAAAGATCCTCATTGGTTTTTATCTGCTGACTATCAATAGGATTAAAGTAGCCCTTACAAAGGCACAGGTAATGTATGGCGTCCAATAAATTGGTTTTACCGGCACCATTATTCCCTACAAATGCATTTACAGTTTTAGAAAAACTAACACTTGCATCAGAATAATTCTTAAAATTTAGGAGTGTAATGTTCTTTAACCACATAAATAATCTATTTCAAAGTTACCGTTTACCATTGTCAATTAACGTGGCTGTTAATATGTTTTATTAAATACTTAAAAAAGAGGTTGATACTTTGATGTAAAAACGTATTTTTGCAATCCTTAATTTTTTTAAATCAAATGTTAGATACAGAAAAAGAAATAGCCCCGCCGGTAAGAAAGGGATCATTTTTACAAGAAAATACTAAAAGCCTATTGTTCATTGTAGGTGCAGTTGTAGTGCTTATTGGTATATATATATGGTACCAAAATGTATATTTAAAAGGCAGAGCCGAAGAAGCATCTGCTAAAATGTACAAAGCAGAGCATTTTATAGGTGCAGATTCATTGTCAAACAAAGCATTAAAAGGCGAAGGTGGCTTCCCTGGTTTAGAAACCATTGCAGACGAATATGCAAATACCAAATCTGCAAATCTTGCCAACCTTTACTTAGGTGGTATCTATTTGCGCAAAGGAGAATACAAAAAAGCGGTTGAATCTTTAGGTAAGTATTCTGAAACCGGAAGTACAGTTATTGATCCACTTGCTTTAGGTTTATTAGGTGATGCTTACAGCGAATTGAAAGACTATAAACAAGCGGCAACTTACTATAAAAAAGCAGCCGATAAAGGCAACAATAAGTTTACTTCTCCAATGTTCCTTAAAAAACTTGGTCTTATTAACGAAACCCTGAAAAACTATAAAGACGCTGAGGAGGCTTATTCTAAAATCAAAACTCAATATCCTGAAAGCCAGGAAGCAGTTTTAATTGATGAGTATATTGGCCGTGCCGAAGCTCAGGTTAAATAGTTTCAAAGAAACATTTTTACAAAAGGTTAGCTGTTCAGCTAGCCTTTTTTTATATCCAACTCCTATCTTTGCAGTATGGCATCACAATTAAAAAACCTATCTGATTTCTCTCATACCACCATCCCTAACGGGGCCGATTATAAAGTAGCAATTGCGGTAGCAGAATGGAATGCAGAAATAACAGGCGCTTTGTATAAAGGTGCTTTTGACACACTGATTAAACATGGTGTTAGCGAAGACAACATCATCTCTGTTGCTGTACCTGGTAGCTTTGAATTAACCAGCGCGGCAGATATATTGCTTAAAAAACATACAGACCTGGATGCAGTTATTTGCCTTGGTTGTGTGATACAAGGCGACACTAAACACTTCGACTTTATATGTGATGCCGTGGCCAATGGTGTTACCAATGTAAGTGTTAAGCATAGTAAACCGGTTATTTTCGGTGTATTGACCACCAATGATCAGCAACAGGCAATCGACAGGGCCGGCGGAAAGCTTGGCAATAAAGGTGATGAGGCTGCAATTACCGCCATAAAAATGGCGCATCTTGTTGCAATACTTTAACAATGCTTTGATTATTAGGGCAAAAGACGTAGATTAGTAACAGAATCCATTATAATCTAAAATTAGATGAAAAAAGTTGCTGTATTAATGATTGGCGTATTTTTTGCAATTACGCTATTAGAAGCTTGTTCTAGTCGTCTTTGCCCTGCTTACAGTTCTTACCCTGAGGGCAAAAGAAGAAGAGGATAATATTTAATAAAAGAAAGGATTACAGATGCAGTGGAAATACATTACCGACCTAACTCAGGTTGATGAAATTAAAAATCAAGCCGGCTATAGTTTAATCTTCAAACACAGCACCCGTTGCTCTGTTAGTATGATGGCTAAAAGACGTTTCGAAATGGATTGGGAAGCCATTCCTACAGATACCAACCTATATTTTCTGGACCTGATTGCTCATCGACCAATATCAGCTCAAATTGCCGAAACTTTTCAAGTTCACCATGAATCCCCACAGATTCTTCTGGTAAAAAATGGAGACTGCATACTGGATGCTTCGCACAGCGATATTTCAGCTGAAGAGGTGGCAGAAGTGATTATCAGTCAGCCCGCTTAAGGCACCAATACCTATCCTTACAGATATTAAAATTAGCGCTTTAAATTTCGGGGAGCTCCATAATCCAGCTACTTACAAAAAGCAGCTTTGGCTAGCCTATTTCTTCCCTTTGTTTACTATGCTCGCATTGGGTATCGATTCTGTTTACTTTACCGATACTTACTTTGACGGCAGACAAATTACGAATGTATTAGTCGTCCTCTATTTTCTGGCGATGTATGCCACATCAAACAGCCACCTGCGCAAACTAATGTTTGTTATGGTGTTGCTCTCTTACATCGGCGAACTCCTATTTTGTACACTGTTGGGCATGTACACCTACCGCACACCATATATTCCATTATATGTACCCTTCGGCCATGGCATTGTGTACGCATCGGGTTACATCATTGCAAAAACCACTTATGCGGCACACCTGGACAACAAACTCCGGGTATTCTTTGCTATCGCCTTTACTTTATTGTTTTTATACGCAGGTTTTTTTCTTGGGGATATACTTACCCTGATATTAGGCTTGCTATTCTTCCTTTTGCTATACAGAAAACGCTGGGACAATATGTATTACTTTATCGCCCTCTGCGTGATCCTTATAGAGTTAATAGGTACCTATTATAAATGCTGGGGCTGGGGAGCAAAAATATTTGGACAAATACCTGCATCAAACCCACCAATGGGTGCTGTTTTTTTATATGCCGGCGGCGATGTGCTGCTTGCAAAAATAGTAGCATTGTGGAATAGGCGAAGCGCAGTCAGCAAGTCGCAATAAAGTTCTTAATCCGCTATTTCATTTATTCATTAAATATAATTAGCTTTAAAACACAAACTTATAAAGATAAAATCCCCTTGATTTTTAAAACCAAGCAGTTGGAATAAATAAATCAGGAGGATTTCATCCCTTTCCTAAAAAAGAATCATAAAAAGATGAAAAAACTGTTATTGGTAGCATGTATGGCTGTATTATTTACAGCTTGTAAACAAGAAAACGCAGACAATAAAAACTCCGCTGGCGATAACCCAAAACTCGCTAAGGTATTTGACAACTTTTATGAAGGATACCTTAAACTTGATCCACTAACTGCAACTTCTATTGGCGACACCAGGTATAATGATCAATTTGCAAATACGGGTTCATCAGTATTCCTAAAAGAACTACATGATTTTTATCAAAACTATCTTGATACCGTAAAAACCTTTAAGCGCAATGACCTTAATGAAAATGACAAGCTATCCTACGATATTTTTGTGTACGAAGCGCAAATTAACCTGGATGGTTTTAAACAACATTTAGAATACCTTCCTTTTAACCAAATGTTTGCGCTACCACTTACCATAGGGCAATACGGCTCTGGCAGCAACGCACAACCATTTAAAACTGTAAAAGATTACAACGACTGGTTAAAACGATTAACCGCATTTTCTGTATGGACAGACACTGCAGTTGCCAATTTTGATAAAGGCATAAAAACTGGTGTTGTTTTACCAAAGGCTTTGGTTGTTAAAATGATCCCTCAAATGCAAAGCTTTGTAGTAACCGATCCTACTAAAAGTCTGTTCTATGATCCAATTAAAAATCTACCAACTACTTTTTCTGCTGCCGATAAAAAAACGATTACCGATGCCTATAAAACAGCCATCTTAAAAACGGCAGTTCCGGCTTATAGCAAACTGGCTAATTATCTTCAAAAAACATATTTGCCGCATGCCCGCAGCACCTCGGGCTTATCATCAGTTACAGATGGAGCGGCAAAGTATGCCTACTTGGTTAAACAGCAAACATCTACAGACCGCAGTCCGGAAGAAATTTACCAAACAGGTTTAAGCGAAGTGGCCCGTATTACCAAACAAATTGATAGCATTAAAAATGTTGTAGGTTTTAAAGGCGATAAAAAAGCGTTTTTTGAATACATGAAGAATGATTCGAAATTCATGCCTTATAAAACACCTGAACAAGTGCTTTCCGCTTTTGAGAAAATCCACAAAACAATGGAGCCAAATTTGCAAAAGATGTTCAACCATGTACCTAAAACACCTTTCAGAATTAAGCAAACAGAAGCTTTCAGAGCCGCCTCTGCCAGTGCAGAATACAATCAGGGATCTGCTGATGGCAAACGCCCGGGCATTTTCTATGTACCGATATTGGATGCCACCAAGTTTAACATTACCTCAGGCATGGAATCCCTATTTTTACATGAAGCCATTCCTGGTCACCATTACCAAATCTCTTTAACACAAGAAAACACCACGTTACCTAAATTCCGCAGGTTTTTAATATCCGAAAATGCTTATGTAGAAGGTTGGGCCTTATATTGCGAATCTCTTGGTAAAGAACTGGGCCTTTATACGGATCCCTATCAGCACATGGGTGCCCTTGGCGATGAGATGCACCGTGCCATCCGATTGGTGGTTGATGTAGCCATACATACCAAAGGGATGACCCGCGAACAAGCCATTAAGTATATGATGGATAATGAAGCCATCAGTGAGGAGGGCGCAACTGCCGAAATTGAACGCTACATGGGCATACCGGCACAGGCACTCGGTTATAAAACAGGTGCCTTGAAAATCAGGGAACTACGCACCAAATATGAAAAGCAGTTGGGTGCCAAATTTAACCTTGCCGAGTTTCACAACCAGGTGCTTAAAGATGGCGCAATGCCGCTTAGCGTATTCGAAACTAAAATGGACGCCTGGGCTAAGACGTTATAATTTTAGTATTCAACTGCCAGAATTTAATTGAAAACCCAAGGACAAAATATTATTGCCTTGTATAAATATAAAATTACCGCTATTATTGCCTTGTATAAATGTAAAAAACAACTAAACATTGACTTGTATAAATGTATTTACCAAGGAAGATAGATAAAGAATTAAGTTCATGGGGAAAAGAGAAGCTTGGTAAACCTTTATTACTACGCGGAGCGCGGCAGGTAGGGAAGTCTACAGCAATCAGACACCTTGCTAAACAGTTCGACAATTTCCTTGAGGTAAATTTCGAAGAACAGCGTCGTGTACACGGATTGTTTGATGGTGATCTAGACCCTGTATCATTATGTGAGAACCTTTCTATCTTGTATAATGTTCCTATTATTCCAGGCAAAACCCTTTTGTTTTTTGACGAGATACAAACTTGTATTCCAGCCATATCTTCACTTCGTTTCTTTTATGAAAAATACCCTGAGCTACATGTAATAGCTGCAGGATCTCTTTTAGAGTTTGCATTAGCTGAAACTCCGTCTTTCGGTGTGGGCAGGATCAGATCTCTTTTTGTATATCCCCTATCATTCGATGAATATTTGGAAGGAATTGGAGAAACAGGACTTTTGACAGCTAAAACAAAGGCAACCTTACAAAAACCATTGGCAGAACCAATACACCAAAAATTATTAAATCATACCAAGCGTTTTTTAATCCTTGGTGGAATGCCGGAAGTAGTATCGTCCTATGTACAAAATGGCGACCTTAACAAATGTGGACAGGTACTGGATGATTTGATTACTTCCCTTAAAGCTGATTTTGTAAAATATAAAATTAAAGTGCCCTTTTTAAGGATATTGGAGGTATTCGATTCAGTTATCAGGCAATCTGGACATAAATTCATTTACGCAAAGGCGGCTACGGAGGCCAACCATAAACAGATTAAAGAGGCTGTAGATTTATTAATCATGGCTGGATTGGTCATACCTGTAACACACACTGCTGCAAATGGTATACCCTTAGGGGCCGAAGCAAATATCAAACACCGCAAAATGCTACTTTTGGATACAGGTATATTCCAGCGTTTGTTAGGACTTAATATATCACAAATACTATTTGAAGATGACTTTGAAGCAATCAACAAAGGAGCTATTGCAGAACAATTTGTCGGCTTGGAAATAATAAAATCCCATTCATGCTATCGGCAAGAAAATCTCTATTTCTGGCACAGAGAAGCCAAAAGCAGTAATGCTGAAATTGACTATGTTGTACAACAAAATGAAACTATAATTCCAATTGAAGTGAAATCTGGCAAGAAAGGATCAATGCAAAGCTTATTTTTATTTCTTGAAGAAAAGAAAGTTGCCTTCGGTGTCAGATTTTCAATGGAAAACTATAGTGCCTATAAAAATATAAAAGTAATCCCAATTTATGCTGTATCAGAATTATCAGTTAAAATATAACATAACACCTAAAAAATCGCTTTATAACTAGCGATACACTACTTAGCGTATTCGAAACTAAAATGGACGCCTGGGCTAAGACGTTATAGCTTTCTCAAACACCAATACCCTTTTACGACCACTTAAAAAGCTAGTAAACACTAAATTATGTTAAAATTCGTTCTAAGCTCGTTATATACTCGTTGTATACCCGTTTTAAGCTCGTTTAATAACGTGTTTTATACTTGTTAAATACGTTTAATATTTATATATAAAATAAGTAATATTAAATCAAATCATTAACTTTATATTTTATTAATAGGAAGGCAACAATTATATGGCGAGAATTAAAAATGGTATACTGGGTGGCTTTAGTGGTAAAGTGGGTACCGTAGTTGGTTACACCATCAATGGCAAAGAATATATGCGTTCATTGCCGGAAAGAACCAAGCCCAGAACAATAAGTGAGAAAAAGAACAACTCTGCATTTGGACGTGTTCAGGAGACTCTAACTCCTTTATTGAAATTGCTAAAGGTTAGTTTTAAAAACTATGGTTCTGAAAGAGGTGGATCAAAAGGAGCACTTTCATGGAATGTTAAAAATGCCATGATAGAGGTAGATGATGTTAAAATAATTAATCCTTCCCTTTTTAAAATGAGCGGCGGCGAGTTGCCTGGTGCAATAGAACCGGCAGCTGTGCTGGAAAGCCCGGGTTTATTGCGATTCCATTGGAATACAGATACGGAGCAACCGGAAACGAGAAAACAAGATCAGGTTTTATTATTGGCGATAAATTTTGACACCAAAAAAAGCAAATATGTTTGTCCGGGTGCTTTTAGAAACACTGGTACGGAAACATTGCTACTGCCAGACAAAAAATCCGATCAGGAATGGCACTTGTATATTGGCTTTGTTGCAGAAGACCGTTCTATACAATCAGACAGTCAATATTTGGGCAAAATAACCACATAAGCGAAACATTACAGGATACAAACATTGGGTATTTCTTTCAATTGAAACCTATTGCTTAACTTTGCAACATGATCGCACTTCCGGTTGTTTCAGAAAACCCCGTTCAACGTAAACCAGATTGGCTTAGGGTAAAGCTCCCTGTAGGCAAAGAATATGCACAAGTACGCAGTTTAGTTGATACGCATAAGCTTCATACCATCTGCGAAAGCGGCAATTGTCCCAATATGGGCGAGTGCTGGGGTGCAGGTACGGCTACTTTTATGATACTTGGTAACATTTGTACGCGCTCCTGTTCTTTCTGCGCAGTAGCAACTGGCAGGCCTTTGGCGGTGGACACAGATGAACCGAACCGTGTTGCCAATTCAGTAAAGCTGATGCAGGTAAAGCATTGCGTTATCACATCGGTAGATAGGGATGACCTGAAAGATGGCGGCTCTATCATTTGGGCCGAGACTTTACAGGCTATCCGCAGGGAAAGCCCGGAAACAACGTTAGAAACTTTAATTCCTGATTTCAGGGGGATTTGGGAAAATCTTTACCGTGTTTTAGAAGAACGCCCTGAGGTGATGTCTCACAATGTGGAAACCGTTAGGCGGTTAACAAAACAGGTACGTGTACAGGCAAAGTACGATAGAAGTTTGGAGGCACTTAAAAGAATTTCTGAATTTGGATTGAGGACTAAAACCGGCATTATGCTAGGTTTGGGCGAGACGGAAGATGACGTATTGGAAGCGATTGATGATTTGGTAGCAAATGGCGTTCATATACTTACGCTTGGTCAATACCTGCAACCTACCCGCAACCACCACCCTGTGGTGGATTGGATACATCCAGATCAGTTTGCAAAATATAAAGAAATTGGGTTGGCAAAAGGATTGAAATATGTAGAAAGCGGACCCCTTGTCCGTTCTTCTTATCATGCAGAAAAACACCTTTTCGACTTTTAACTACAATAGATTTATAATGATTCGCATAAAAAACAAATTACATTTTGATGTTGTTGTAGTTTCTGTATATTAGCAATCCATTGGCAACATCTAAAAAAATATCACTCTCGGAAGAAGAGCTCGTTAGTAAACTGAAAAGTCAGGATACCATCGCCATACAGGCACTGTATGACATGTATTCAGGTGCTTTACTGGGAGTAATTTCCCGAATCATTCAGCAAACGGAAGTAGCTGAAGATCTGTTACAGGAAACTTTTATCAAAATTTGGAACTCTGCAAGTAGTTACGACAGCACCAAAGGCCGTTTGTTTACCTGGATGATGAACATTGCCAGGAATTTATCCATAGATAAGCTGCGTTCAAAAGATTTTAAAAATGCCCTGAAAAACCAAGACATTGAAAATAACGTAGATTTCATTGACGCGCAGAAAGGGGTGACCTTTAATGCGGATATTCTTGGAGTTAAGGATTTAGTGACAGCACTTAAACCAGAATTTAAAGCCGTATTAGATATGGTATACTTTAAAGGGTATACACATGTTGAAGCAGCCGAAGAGTTAAAATTACCATTGGGTACTGTTAAAACCAGGATCCGAATGGGTATTATGGAATTAAGAAAACATTTTAATTAAAGTGGAAGAAGCAAAAGCATATATTGAAACCGGCATACTTGAACTCTTTGTTCTTGGGCAATTATCTGCCCCTGAAGAATCTGAAGTTCTTGGTATGGCTTCAAAATATCCTGTTATTAAGCAGGAAATTGGTGCCATAGAGGTTGCTATGGAGCAATATGCAGTGGAGAATGCAATACAGCCGAGTGCTGGATTAGAGCAAAAGATATTAGAAAAAATTGGACCTGCTGCACCGGTAGCGGTAAAACAAGAAGCAATAGTAGTTCCCTTTAATGCAGATATTAAAAATCAGTATCAGTCTAAAGTACGCACCCTACGTTTTGCTTTGGCAGCTTGTGTGGGTTTACTTATTGTTTGTGCTTCGGCGCTTTATTCTGCGCATACTGACCTAGGTATTGCCCGTGAGCAAATTGCCAGCCTTAGTTTGGATAGAGAGAAATTCTCCAGCACAGTTAGCTTTATGAAGGACAACAATGCAGACTTGAATAAACTGGTTAACATGTCTGGCGATCCGGACTGGAAAACGGTTAAACTTGCCGGCAAAAAAGATCCTAAGGACAATATGGTGGTTTACTGGCACGCAAAAGGTCGCCATGTAATGGTTAACAATGAGAAAATGGCATTGCCTGTTAATGATAAAGATCATCAGTACCAGCTTTGGGCATTGGTTAATGGCAAACCAGTAGATTTAGGTGTATTTGACGTAAAACCAGATAGTGCTCACATACTTTTAAATATGAAAGGAATAGGTGCTGCACAGGCTTTTGCAGTAACTCTTGAAAAGCGTGGTGGTAACCCTACCCCTACGATGGAGCAAATGATGGCTATGGGTGGTGTTTAACTACTTTAGATAGTTGTTTGATTAACTCTGATGCCGTTATTGAATACCTCTTCTTTGCTAATTCATCCCCAGATTTCCCGTGAAAATATACGCCTAAAATAGCTGCACATTTGGCATCGTACCCCTGTGCAACATAGGCTGCAATAATACCAGAAAGCGCATCTCCCATACCTCCTTGAGCCATAGCCGGATTGCCCGTGCTGTTGATGGACACTATGCCTTTCTGATCTATAATGAAAGTATATTTATTCTTCAGTACAATCACGATGTTAAACTCTACTGATTTAAGTATCGCTGTTTGCAGTCGGTCCCACCAGTTCTTATGCTCACCAAATAACCTGTCAAACTCTTTCATATGTGGTGTCAGGATAGAATTTGGACTAAGCTTATAAATCAGCTTCTTATCTTCTGCCATCATATTCAGTGCATCAGCATCTGCCAGAATGGGTTTCACAACCTGTAAAACCTGGTTAAGCAGGCTGATTTGATCTGTGCCAAGTCCAGGGCCTATGACTATCGAATTGTATTTTTGAAAAGGGTTATCTTTCCCTTCTTGTAAATCTTTTCTATCTGTATACATCACCTCTGGCAACAGCGTATTCAATGCCGTTAAACCAGACTCCGGAATGCTCACAGTAGTAAGTCCAGCACCTGCATGCAGACAAGCATTTGCAGCGATCAATGCAGCACCCATAGTTTTAGGCGCTCCGGCAATGAGCAGTACATGCCCGTAAGTTCCCTTATGTGAAAATGGAGCCCTCGGTTTAAGAATTTTTGAGATGTCTGCTGCTTCCACCAGTTGAAAAGGATGCCTGTCCTCCTCTCCCCTGTGCATGTCCAGCCCTTTAGCAACTACTTGCTGCTGACTGTAAACGTCTGTATCTGGCAAGTAATTGCTTAAAAAAAGGGCCATAATATCCGCTATTTAATTCATTTCTTTTTTAAGGAATTTCCCGGTAAGGCTTATCGGGTTTTGGATCAATCCTTCAGGCGTGCCCTCAAAAATGATTCTGCCACCCCCTGCACCGCCTTCTTCTCCAAGATCAATTACCCAATCGGCCACCTTAACTACATCTAAATTGTGTTCAATGACCAACACCGTATTTCCTTTGTCTACCAATTCGTTAAGTACGCCTAACAGTACATTGATGTCTTCAAAATGCAGACCAGTTGTGGGTTCATCCAAAATATAAAACGTTCTTCCTGTATCCTTTTTAGAAAGCTCAGTGGCCAGCTTAACGCGCTGTGCCTCTCCGCCGGAAAGTGTTGTAGAAGACTGACCAAGGGTAATGTAACCAAGTCCAACATCTTTCAATGTTTTTATTTTACGGTAAATGGCTGGCATGTTTTCAAAGAAATTTACAGCTTCTTCAATGCTCATGTCCAGCACATCGCTTATGGATTTACTTCTGTAACGCACCTCCAGGGTTTCCCTGTTGTAACGTTTTCCACCACATTCTTCGCAGGGTACCTGTACATCTGGAAGGAAATTCATTTCAATAACCTTCATCCCACCGCCTTGGCAGGTCTCGCATCTTCCACCTTTTACATTGAAAGAAAAGCGCCCGGGTTTGTACCCTCTTATTTTAGCCTCTGGCAATTGCACATAGAGGTTTCGGATATCTGAAAACACCCCGGTATAAGTTGATGGGTTTGACCTGGGCGTGCGCCCAATTGGTGCCTGGTCTATTTCTATTACTTTATCTATTTCTTTTAGCCCGTTAATCTTCTCATAAGGCAGCGGATGTTTCTTCGCCCTAAAAAAATGATGGTTTAGTATGGGATAAAGTGTTTCTGTGATCAAACTGGATTTACCGCTACCCGAAACGCCGGTTATGGCAATGAACTTGCCAAGGGGGAAATCTACCGATACATCCTTCAGGTTGTGCCCACTGGCTTTAATAATGGATAACTTATGCCCGTTTCCTTTTCTTCTTTTCTTTGGTATTGCAATGCCCTTCTTGCCATTCAGGTAAGCGGCGGTAAGGGTATCGGATGACAATATATCTGCTGGAGTGCCTTGTGCTACGATTTGGCCACCGTGTACACCGGCAGCCGGACCAACATCAATAACGTGATCTGCTTCCAGGATCATTTCCTTATCATGTTCTACTACCAATACGGTATTACCTAAGTCGCGCAGGTTTTTCAATGCTCCAATTAAACGTTCATTATCCCTTTGGTGCAAACCAATACTGGGCTCATCCAAAATATACATGACATTCATTAATTGCGAGCCAATCTGCGTGGCCAGCCTGATCCTTTGCGCCTCTCCGCCAGAAAGTGTACGTGCGGTACGGTCTAGTGATAAATAGGTTAACCCCACATCAGTAAGGAAGCCAATTCTAGCCCTTATTTCTTTTAAGATTTCTTTAGCAATGGTGTTTTGTCTGTCGTTTAATCTTTCTTCCAATCCCACATACCAATGCTGCAGAGAATTGATGTCCATCTCGGCCAGTTCAAAGATGTTTTTACCATCAATCTTAAAATGCAGGCTCTCTTTTTTTAGTCGCGCTCCATTACATACCGGACAGGTTTTCAGTTTTCTAAAAGCCTCCATATCCTCAACAGCACCTTCACCTTTTCGCTCTGCCTGTTCTTCTAACAGTTTAACTATACCATCAAAAGTGACCTGATAGTTTTGGACATTCCATTTGTTGTATTCAACGGCTACACTCAGTAACTCTGGACTACCATTAAGGATAACATTTATGTGTTCTTCGCCTAATTTTTCTATTGGGGTAGAGAGTGAAAAACTGTGCTTTTTAGCAAGCGCCTTTAGTACCTGGAACATCCAGATATCTCTGTATTCACCAAGCGGAGCCAAACCACCGTTAATGATGCTCAATTTAGGATTAGGAATGACTGATTCTCTGTCTATTACCAAAATATAACCTAATCCATCACAGTTCTCGCAAGCACCATAGGGCGAGTTGAAAGAAAAGCTATTGGGTTGGGGCTCATCATAAGAGATCCCTGTAGTAGGACACATCAGGAACTTGCTGAAATGGGAAACATTGTTGTCCTTATCGCTTATTTTAATGATTCCCTTACCAAGCCTCATGGCAGTTTGAAGGGAATCCTGCAAGCGTTTTGTGTCTTTTGGATCTACAATTAACCGATCTACCACTATCTCTATATCATGGATCTTATAACGGTCTACCTGCATCTTTGCGGTAATGTCCTGGATCTCTCCATCTACACGAACCTTTAAATAACCCTGTTTACGGATTTGTTCAAAGAGCTCGCGATAATGCCCTTTACGACCTTTAACTACTGGAGCGAGGATGTTTACGGGGATTTCATTGTATTTTTTGAAGATATTGACCAGGATCTGATCTTCGCTCATACGTTCCATTTTCTCTCCTGTATTGTAAGAAAAAGCTTCGCCTGTACGTGCGTAGAGCAGCCTCATAAAATCATAGATCTCGGTAATGGTACCTACTGTAGATCTGGGGTTTTTACTGGTGGTTTTTTGCTCTATAGCAATAACCGGACTCAAGCCTGAAACCTTATCTACATCCGGCCTTTCCATACCGCCCATAAATTGCCTGGAATAAGCACTGAATGTTTCCATATAGCGCCTTTGCCCCTCAGCATAAATGGTATCAAAAGCGAGCGATGATTTACCACTTCCACTTAAACCGGTAATGACAACCAGCTTGTTGCGGGGAAAAGATATATCTATATTTTTAAGGTTGTGTACCCGGGCCCCATATACTTCAACATCTTTTTGCTCACCTAGGTCGACGGTAGTTTTACTCATAATTGCAAAGATAAATATTAAAGTGTTTTACCATACAATGGTGGTGTCATTTTCGGTGGGATGACCTGTGCAAATCAGCACCCTTCCTGCCAAGATTTCATCATCCACCAATACCTCATTATAATCCATACGTACCTGCCCTTTTGTGCAGGTGGCTGTACAGGTACTACAAATACCGGCGCGACAACTGTAGGGGACATCAATTTTGTTCAACAACGCTTCCTGCAATATTGTTCTGTTATAAGGTACTTCCAGGTGGTGTATCTTCCCTCTGTTATTTAAGGTTACTGAGTAGGTGTTTTTATCGCCAACTTCTTTCTCCGTTGTATCATCTTCATCTGCCTCATCCTCTGGAAGGACAAAAGTTTCTCGCTTGATCTGGCTGATATCATACCCCATTTGTAACAAGACTATGCGGCAGGTAACCATATAATCAATTGGTCCGCAGGTATAAAACAACGCATCCTTTGCATCAAACTGCAAATATTCATGGACTAACTTTTGAATTAGAAATACGTTTAACCTGGCATACAGCAGGTTTTTGGCATGTGAGGATACGTAAATGATCTTAAACCTTTTGGAATATACAGCTTCAAGCTGATTCAGTTCCTGGTAAAAAAGGGTTTCATCAACAGAGCGGCTGCTATAGATTAGGAAAAGCTTTGATGATTTTTCTGTTGCGAGTGCCGTTTTAATAATGGAAAATATAGGCGTGATGCCTACCCCCGCTGCAAAGAGAAATACGGTTCGTTGTAGTTCGACTATGGGTTGGTACGTAAACAGTCCGTTAGGAGGTAATGCATGCAATAAATCGCCTATGGCCGTTTTATGATGGAGCAATCTTGAAATTTCTCCATTCTCTACCCTTTTAATGGCAATAGCCAGCGGCTCATTTAAAACAGGAGAACTGCAAATGGAGTAAGACCTGCGAATTTCCCGCTTGTGCAGGTTAAACACCAATGTGAGAAACTGCCCGGCAAGGTATTGCGGTTTACTGCTAGCTATGGTATCAAAAGTAAGGACCAGGGTTTCGCCTGGTCCGTAATTCATTTCTTTAATTCTTAATTTCAACAAACCCATAGGGCAGTAAAATAAGAAAAAAAATGATTCCTATTCTACGTTTGTTGTACTAAAAGCCGGGCGATATGCCAAGATTGCACTTGTTGCACTAAATCCATACCGTACGGGGTCTTGTACAATCTCTTTCATGGAGATTAATTTGTAGACATAGCCTCCAGTTTCAGAATTGAGGTGCATTTTAAAGTAGTTGTCCTCATTTTGCTTATTGATTTGCTTTCTCATATGGCTGTCTCCTACATTGTAGGCAGCGGCAACCAAAGTCCAGCTATCAAAAATCCCATACAATTCTTTGATGTACTTGGCCGCAGCAATGGTTGATTTGCGCAAATTGGCACGCTCATCTACTTTAGAATTAACCTTTAAACCATAGTTTCTTGCAGTTCCGGGCATGAATTGCCAAAAGCCGGATGCTCCTTTAGCAGATGTACCTGTTTTTAAACCAGATTCTACCAATGGCATGTACTTAAAATCTTCAGGAATGCCATAAGCGGCAAGTATCGGCTCAATTATAGGAAACCATTCAGCAGCCTTTCTTTGTAAACGATTGGTCTGAATTTTACTGTAATTGTAGGCAGCAAGAATTTTTTCCATTTTCCTTTCCACTTTGGCATCGCCAAGCGGAAGGGTTTCTTCTGCGAAATTTAACTTGGCCATTGTAGACAATGGCGCTATTATTTTTTGTGGTGGTGGTGTATTTTTTAATGTGGTGTCTTCTCGTTTTGAAAGACTTTTAGCTGCTTGGGGCATGTTGTAAGCAAACACTTTTGCTATAAATAGTAATGCAAAGATTACAGTAAATAGTACTATGTGTTTCTTTATCATTTTCCTCCTTTTTTTGGTTAACAATATTAAACTGCTGCAAAGATAGCGTATATTTATCTAATTATCAAGCATTTACAAGGAATAGGGATTAAATCAACGTTTAAATATGTTTAGACGGCGATTTTTAAAGCTTCAGAAAGCTAAAATCTGGTCAATTTCCTGTTCCCGGTTACGGACAATTTCAGAGCAGCCTGTATATAAGGTATTTCAAGGTATTTTAACGCAGTTCTGACAGTCACACAGTGACTTAAAATTGTGAATTTGAGCAATTTTACCTAAGTTTGTGGCCGCATATTTTATGCGGTTAATAGCGTATCATGATAAAAGACAACAATAGGAACAGTCGGGATGACAAGTCCAAACCGGGAAACCGAAGCACAACAGGCAGAAGACCAAGTGGAACAGACAGTTCCTACAAGGGCAAAAGCAAGTTTGAGGATAAAGACGGAAGAGATAAAAAAGAATACAAGCCGAGAGGCACTAGCGACTTTAAGCCAAGAGATGGCGAAAAGCGTGAGTATAAACCAAAAGAGGGAGAGCGAAGAGAATACAAGCCAAGAGATGGCGAAAAGCGTGAGTACAAACCAAGAGACGGAGAACGCAAGGAATTTAAGCCAAGAGATGGCGAAAGACGTGAGTACAAACCAAGAGAAGGAGAACGCAAGGAATTTAAGCCAAGAGATGGCGAAAGACGTGAGTACAAACCAAGAGACGGAGAACGCAAGGAATTTAAGCCAAGAGATGGTGAAAAAAAGGACTTCAGACCACGTGCCTTTAAAGAAGGTAGCTCCAGGGATATTCTGCCAGGAGAAAAACGCAGTTATATAAAGAAAGACAGTTTCGGAACAGGTGATAAACCATTCAGGAAATTTGATGACAAAAAAGGTGCAGACTCCAGAAGTACGGATAGCAGACCTTTTAGAAAAAGAGAAACCGAAGGTGACAAGCCTGCTTATCAGGATCGTGGCGAGCGAATTGAAAACAAGCCAACCATCAGGAACAAAAAAAGCGCCCCAACTAAAGATGACGGGCTGATTCGCTTGAATCGTTATATCGCCAATTCTGGCATTTGCTCACGCCGTAAAGCTGATGAGTTGATTGCAGCTGGTGTAGTTTCTGTAAACGGAGAAGCGGTATCTGAATTGGGACAAAAAGTTGATCCTTATAAAGATGAAATCCGTTACAATGGTGAACTTCTGAAAAGAGAAAAAAGAGTTTATGTTATTCTAAATAAACCTAAGGATTATATTACCACTACCGATGACCCACAAGAACGTCGTACAGTAATGCACCTGGTAGAAAAAGCCAGTAAAGAACGTATTTATCCCGTAGGAAGATTGGATAGAAATACAACAGGATTATTATTGATGACCAATGACGGAGACCTTGCTGATAAGCTTTCTCATCCTAAAAATGGCATTACTAAAATATACCATGTGGAACTGAGCAGAAACTTAAGTCAGGGTGATTTCAATAAAATCCAGTTTGGATTGGAACTGGAAGATGGTCTGATTAAGCCCGATAATGTATCTTACGTGGCAGGTGCGGGCAAAAATGAAATTGGCATACAAATCCATAGTGGTAAGAACAGAATTGTGAGAAGGATATTTGAACATCTTGGATATGACGTAGTGAAACTTGACCGAGTGGTTTATGGTAATCTAACCAAGAAAGACCTTCCGCGTGGAAAATGGCGTTTCCTGGAAGAACATGAGCTAATACAGATTAAACACCTTATAAAATAACCGAATGAAAAGATTCCTTTGCTTAATCGTTATGATGTCTGCACTCCAGCTTCAGGCCCAAAACTATAACCTGCTGATTGGCACATACACCAAGAACGGTAAAAGTGAGGGAATCTATACCTATCACTTTAATGCTCAAAATGGGGCCATAGCACCTAAAAGCGTGACGCGGAATGTTGCTAACCCTAGCTTTTTGGCTGTATCACCAGATAATAAATTTGTTTATGCTGTAAATGAATCAGGAGGCAACAGTACTGTTTCATCATTCGGCTATAACGCTATTTCAGGCGAAATGCTTCCTTTAAACAAAAAGGAAGCAAAAGGCAACGATCCTTGTTTTGTGATGGCTGATGAAACAAACGTAATCATTGCAAATTATAGTAGCGGGAGCATTGTTGTATATGGACGTGCTGCTGATGGCTCACTTACCGACCCTAAACAGGTGATCCAGCATACTGGTAAAAGTATTGATCCTGCAAGACAGACCAGTGCACATGCCCATATGGTGAAGCTTACTCCTGATAAAAAATACTTGATCTGTACAGATCTTGGTGAAGACCAAATCTACATATACAACTATAAGCCAACTGAAAGGTCTAATGTAATCAGCTTAAGTACAGTTGTTAAGACAAATCCAGGAACTGGACCAAGACACATTACTTTTAGTCCGAATGGGAAATTTGCTTATTTGGTTCATGAATTCAATGGAAGCATTACTGCCTTTACCTATAGTAATGGCAACTTACAAAAGATTCAGGAAATTACGACTACCGACAATAACTTCAAAGGCCGGATTGATGCGGCAGATATCCATGTTTCTCCGGATGGAAGGTTTCTATATGAAAGTAACCGTGGAGATGCGAATACCATTAATGTATTTTCCATATACCCTACAGGTAGGTTAAAATTTATTTCCAGCGTAAGTGCTTTGGGTAAAGGCCCGAGAAACTTTGCAATTGACCCTAGTGGAAAATTTCTTTTTGCCGCCAATCAGGGAAGCGATGAAGTAGTGATATTTAATAGAAGTAAAACCACTGGAAGACTAACTGACACCTCCAAACGGATAAAGGTAGGCAGCCCGGTGTGCATAATTTTTACCTGAACTGTCGTTCTATAACTTCGTTGTAATAATTAACATACTCCGGAAGTATCTTCTTGAGGTCGAAATCTTTGGCTCGGATGAAGGCATTGTCTTTGTATTGCTGCAGCACATCATCATCTTTCAAGATCATTACAGCCTTTTGCGCCATATCATCAACATCACCAACGTTGCTCATAAAGCCACAAAAGCCATCAATATTTAATTCTGGAAGGCCACCTGCATTAGAGGTAATTGCAGGCACTTTACATGCCATAGCTTCCAATGCAGCCAATCCGAAACTCTCAGATTCTGAAGGCATCAAAAATAAATCAGACACTGATAATATCTCTTCCACCGCATCTTGTTTACCTAGGAACCGCACGTTATCAACAATACCAAGATCACGACAAAGTTGTTCATCATAAGCACGCTCAGGTCCATCACCTACCATTAAAAGTTTAGAAGGAATCTTTGACTGTATCTTCTCAAACATGCGGATCACATCTGAAGTACGCTTAACTTTTCTAAAGTTAGAAGTATGGATCAGTATCCGCTCATTGTTGGGTGCTATTGCTTTTTTAAAATGATCTTTAGGTTTCAAACTAAACCTGCTAAAATCGATAAAATTAGGGATTACCTTAATCTCATTTGTGATTTCAAAGTGGTTTTCTGTATCCCTTCTTAAGCTTTCTGAAACAGTGGTTACACCGTCGGATTTATTAATGGAAAAAGTAACTACTGGTTTATAGGTAGGGTCTTTACCCACCAAAGTAATATCGGTACCGTGCAGGGTAGTTACAAAAGGTATATAGATACCGTAGGTCTCCAATATTTGCTTAGCCATAAAAGCAGCCGAAGCATGGGGTATGGCGTAATGTACATGCAGTATATCCAGTTTTTCAAACCTAACAACATCTACCAGTTTGCTTGCAAGTGCAGACTCATAAGGCGCATAATCAAAAAGCGGATAATCTCTTACCGATACTTCGTGATAGAAAAGATTCTCTGAAAAGAAATCAAGACGAGCAGGCTGGCTATAAGTAACAAAATGAACTTGATGGCCCTCATCAGCAAGTGCTTTACCTAGTTCAGTAGCAACAACTCCGCTACCGCCAAAAGTGGGGTAACAAACAATACCTATTTTCATAACTTAGTTTACGGGGCAAAGAACAGTACTTTAAATGATCTTTATGTTAAACAATTGCAATTATTTAAGCACGACAGGAAATGTGTGGGAATTGTTACGCTTTCATTTCTGCAAGAATAACAAGATACATCTCATTAGGTCTTTGGGTACCGATATAATATTCAAAACCATCATTATCGGTAAGTACAACCGCATCTTTTCCTGAAGAATAAAACCGGATACTACCTTTACGGTGCAAGTTGTAAACAGGATTATTAAAAAGGTAATTGCTATAAGTATCTTTTCTTACTTTTTTTATAGAATTAAGGTCGATCTCTACCCTTTTGGTCGACCATAAGCCATCGATTACAATTTTCTTATGCTCGATAACTGTGCTATATTGAATAAGAAACAGCAGTGCAATGGAAACACCAATAATTCCAAACCCGACAACCAGAAACAAATCCTGAGTATTATCTCGGTCGCGCTCGTAAACATATACCGCAAAACAAAATGCAGCCATCACCAGCCTGATACAGATCCGGATGTAATCGCGGCCGATGTATTGCTTCTCCAGAAAAGTATTGCGGTTTCCCATTTTGTTTTCTATTAGATAAAATTAAGCTGCCGTAGTTACAGAATACTTAAACTGCTGACTGGTAATAATGGAATAAAGTTACTTGTTTTAATTACGAATTGTATATTTTTTTTAATTCAAAGATAGCTACCTGATGTGTTGCTCCTGTAATCTTGTACCTGTCGTCTTGACGATATCCTGATACCCAAATGATTTCTCCATTGCCATTTAATAAAATGGGTACCTGGTCCTTTTCATGAAGGGGAACCTTTAGGTCTATTAGAAAATCGCTCAATTTTTTATGTGTTTTCATTCCCATTGGGATGAATTTATCTCCCTCCTGCCTACTACGTAAGATTAAAGGATATATGAGCAGTCGAGCGTCCACATAGCTCTTTAAAGGATCCCTTTCAAAATAAATAACGTCAGAGAATGAAATATCAAGCTGTTTATATAGAAAATTAACTGTTGTATCATGGTGATGGACAACTGTAATATCGGATTGAATTGTTGTGTTAATTTTAGATATAATAAGATTTTCGCGATCTATTATAGCACGGTGGGTAGCACTTTGATAGCTAGTGCCGCTTTGCCTATTTAGCCCCTTTAATATTTCTTCTGTAAGACTTTCAGTAAATCCATAAGGCTTTAGCAGTTCAGAAAAAAGCAGGCGTTGTGGTGTTAGGTGTTTAATAATTTGAAGAGATAAGCTTACGGTATCACCCTCAATCTTCATGAGATCTTTAGTCAGCGAATTTACTACCTGCTGCAACACCATTTCAGTTTCACTAAAGCGCTGTGCATTACGCTCAAAGGTTTGCTCTAGTTTTGGATTTAGTACCCGAAGTACTGGAACCACCTGATGCCTGATCTTATTGCGTGCATAATTAACGGTAGCATTAGAGCTGTCTTCTACGAAATCAAGATGTAGACCATGAATCAGCATCTCGACATTTGCTGGCGACAAAAACAACATTGGCCGAACCAGATAACCTCTTTTTGGAAGAATCCCATGTAAACCGGCAATACCTGTTCCTCTTGTAAGGTTAAGCAACATGGTTTCAGCAACATCTCCCTGATGGTGGGCAATGGCTATATAATCATAATTATTATGGTGGCGGGTTTCCTCAAACCATGCGTAGCGGAGGTCACGCGCTGCCATTTGCGTAGAAATTTTATGTTGAGCAGCATAATCTTTAGTATCAAAATGGGCAACAAAAAATGGCACTTCAAAAGTTGATGCAAGCATCCTCACAAAGCTTTCATCGCGCTGTGATTCATCTGCACGAAGGTTAAAATTGCAGTGTGCAATGCCGAAAGCATAACCTGCTTGTTTAAAAAGATGGGCCATTAGTACAGAATCTTTCCCACCACTTACTGCAAGCAATAGCTTGTTTGTAGTGCTAAATAACTGATGTTGATCAATATAGTCCTGAAAAGATTGAAGCGGCAGCATGGATCAAATATATAAAATGTTCGTATACTAAGGGGTGGGTAAATCCGTTATCATTGCTAACTTTGTAGCGTGCAGAGAATCTTCCTTTACATATTCTTTATTATACTTCCGATATCCATTGTTGCCCAGCAAAAAACAAAGATCATTTTGCAGGATAACCGGAGTGGTATTATGCAAGGCGGTATTTCTTATCTTAAATACCCTGTTTTTAGACATATAAATGCTACGCTGGCCTGTGATAGTGCCGTGTTTTATGAAAGCAGGAACGTATTTGAAGCCTTTAAAAACGTTCACATCAACCAGGGTGATACCATTAATATTTACTCGGACTTCCTTACCTATGACGGGAATACTAAGATTGCGCACTTAACCAGCAACGTAAGAATGGTAGATAAGGATAATATACTAACTACCAACACACTTGATTACAATATGGCCACGAAAGTGGGAACTTATATTCAAGGTGGAAAAATTGTGAATAAGGACGTTACCCTAACAAGTACCAATGGATATTATTTTTCAAACAGTCGCGATGCCTATTTCCGATACAATGTAGTGGTGGTAAGCCCGTCGAGCACCATAAAATCTGACACCTTAAGATACAATACACTAAGCAATTGGGCCTACTTTTATGGCCCCACCAATATTAAAGGAAAGGATGATAACCTCTATACAGAGAATGGTGCATACAACACAAAAACAGAGTATGCCTATTTTGGAAAGAAGAATTTATATACCAATGCCAGCAAATCCCTGAAGGGAGATAGTTTGTACTATGATGGCAAAGTTGGATATGGAAAAGCAGTTCGAAATATCATTTTCAGGGATACATCTGATAAGACAGTAATGTATGGGCAACTGGGCTATTATTATAAAAAGACAGAGCGGGCCGTGGTTACTAAGAATGCGTATGTTGGCATGGGCACGAAGGACTCGATTATGGTAAAGAAAAAGCTCCAGCCGGATAGTCTCTGGCTAGGAGCAGATACCCTTGAAACCCACATGACTTTAAAGAAAAAACTAAAGCTGATCTCTTCGCCTACCCTACAAAAAGACAATGAACTGGGTGACCCGGAATCTGAATCTAGCAGTAAATCTGCAGGTAGGGCCAAAGCTTCACCTTTACGGACAACTGCGGCGGCGAGTAAAAAACTAGTAAAGCTTGATAAAAAAATAGCCAAAGTTGTTGTTCCCGACACTTCTAAGATTACGCTGATTAAGGATAGTTTGGCTAAAAAGATAGATAGTATACCTATACTTAAGATTAAAAAAGACAGTCTTACAAAAGCAGTAATTCCACCAAAAGTGAGCGATAGTTTGGCTAAAATACTTGTTCTTAAAAAGCCCGATGGACTGATAAGCAAGACAAAGGCACTAACCATTGTTAAAGACTCATTGCCTAGCAATCCTGCGGATACCGTTAAAGCCAGGGTTATTAAAGCTTATCATAATGTAAGGGTTTATAAATCAAATATGCAAGCAGTTGCAGATTCACTATTCTATACCGCAGCAGACTCAACCCTTCGTTGGTATGGAAAGCCTATTTTATGGTCGCAAGGCTCTCAGCAAACAGGCGACACGATTTATTTGAGATTGAAGAATAACAAATTAAATACACTTCAAATCATTAAAAACAGCTTCATTGTAAATGTTAATTCAGATTCTGCTAAGTATAACCAGGTAAAGGGTAAACTGATCACTGCATTTTTTACCAATGGTGAGATTAGTAATGCTTTTGTAGATGGTAATGCGGAAAGTGTATACTATAACAGGGATAAAGACAGCGTTTATACAGATATGAACCAGACGGTAAGTAGCAGAATTAAGATTTTATTTAAGAATAAGCAGATAACTAACATCTTGGCTATTAGAGATCCAGAAGGTGTTAGAATTCCAATTGCAGAACTAAAGAATGATGTAAAATTAACAGGCTTCAGTTGGGTACCAGAATTGAGACCCCTTTCTAAAAAGGAAGTTATTACAGGGAAGCCGAAGGCAAAAACTATTGCAAAGTCTAAGACAGCTATTGCCACAAAAGCTAAATTACCCACCAAGAATACAAAAATAGCATTACCATTTCCCTTAATAACTCCTATTGCTAAGGACCTGATAAAGGTAGATAGCCTGATTAATAAAGCAGATAGTTTACTTAAGAAGCAGCCGGATCTTTTAAAAAAGCTATAAGTTTTTTCATTGCTATTGCACGATGACTAATCTGATTCTTTTCCTCCGTACTCATTTGTGCAAAAGTTCTATCATGATTCAATGGCTCAAATATTGGGTCATAGCCGAAGCCCTGTTGGCCTATTGCTTCATTCTTGATGGTTCCACTAATTAACCCTTCAAAGAAAAAATTCTGGCCATTTAAATTCAATGAAATCACAGTTTTGAAACGTGCCCTACGGTTCTCCACTCCCTCCATATTTTTCAACAACAGGTCCATGTTTTCCAGATCACCCCTGTTTCCAGAGTACCGGGCTGAATAAATACCAGGCGCATTGTTTAGTGCTTCTACTTCCAATCCACTATCATCACCAAAACAATCTAAATGATAATGCGCTACTACGTAAGAGCTTTTAAGTGCTGCATTCTCTTCAAATGTGGTTCCGGTTTCAGGAATATCAACACCACATCCTATATCTTTCAAGGTAAGAATTTTATACTTTCCATCTAGTAAATTTGATACCTCTACGGCCTTATAAGCATTATTTGTTGCAAATACGAGTTCCTTTAACACTTTAAACCTCCAAATTTTGTAATACCGCCCATAACGCTTTCTTAGTATTCATATTCTGATCAAGTTTCCGCAGTTCATCAGAAAAAATCATTTTAACATTCCCATCAATAATAATAGCATTTGATGGGTGATTATTTAAGCCAAGTTGTACCGGACCAACACCAAAAGCAAAAACCATTTTACTGGAGAAAAAAGATACCATGTCTGCTAATGTAGCGTCCTGATAATCAGCATAATTAACCAGTGCGAAATCAGCTGCAGAAAGATTGATTGATTTTACAATCTTGCGCAGCAATTCTCTACCACATTCATCACTCACGTCGTTCTCCACATCATTTACCAGCAGCAAAATATGACGGCCATTCTTACCAAGAAACTTAAACTCCAGGTCTTTGACAACCCCTACAGAAGGAGCGGTGATTTCCTGCAGCATAGGTATTACTGCGATCTGTTCGGCTACTAGGTATACATCGTCTGTAAAAAATAAGCGAAGCGCATCTGCATTTGTAGTAATTTGACTGGGCATTGTTGCTATTATGTGGTAAATCTTTTTTCTGTTAAAATTAGTTAAATATCTCATTATAGTGCCTTTATTTGTTACTTTTATGCCTTAAAATTTATACCATAGCTAGTTTGTGAGAAAAGTTTATTGCATCCTGATTCTTAGTCTTTATGGTACCTTTTGTTTTGCCCAGCATGTGGCAATTGTAAATGGAAAAGCAATTGAGGAAAAGGAGTTTATGTGGTTTTACAAAAAGAATCATGCCGGAAATAACAATGTTTCGTACCAGGACCTTTTGGCTTACCTAAACCTATATATAGATTTTAAACTAAAGGTACTGGATGCAGAAGCGCTAGAAATGGATAAGGATACTGCTTATGTAAAAGAAATAAAGAACTACGAGAACACACTTAATGAACAAAAGAGGGTATCAAAGAGAAGTCCGGAGTTTGCGTTTTTGATCAATGAATACAAAGAAGCAGTCTTGATGTTCAATATCTCGGAAAAGAAAATATGGAACGCTGCACAGGACGACAATATCCAGCAGAAGCTAGAAACTGAATGGGTATCTGAGTTAAGAAAAAAGTACCAGGTAAAGATATACCAGGAACAAATAAGGAAAATGGCAAGGCCATAAACAATTTTATATAAGTTTGCAAAATAGAATACAATTGAATAACTATACAATGAGGAAATTTTTAATACTAGCGGGCGGAATTATCTGCTTGTTTTTTAATGCGAATGCTCAGCAATCAGAAAAAAAGAATATAGATAAAGTGGTTGCAATTCTTGGTGGAAATATCATCCTGCTTTCAGAGCTTAATCAGCAATATGCGCAATACCTTAATTCAGGAAATCCAGCTAATGACAAATTCAAGTGCTACCTACTACAGCAAATGTTGGGTGCAAAACTCTTGAAACAACAAGCAGAATTAGATTCAGTATACGTAGAAGAAAATCAGGTAGATGAGGAAGTAAATAAACGTATGCGTTATCAGGTACAAAAAGCGGGCGGAGAGGAACGACTGGAGCAATTCCTAAATCGTTCCATACTACAATACAAGGATGAGATTAGGCCTGATATTAAAGAACAGCTCATTTCTCAAAAAATGCAGGCAAAGATTACTCAAGATGTAAGCGTGACACCTTTGGAAGTAAAGAGATATTTTGATTCTTACAAGAAAGACAGTTTACCAGATATAGCTACCGAATTTGAAATTGGCGAGATCGTACTACATCCTAAACTTACCAAAGCAGAGAAGCAAAAGTTCTATGATAAGATTGATGCATTCAGACTTAGGATTAAAGGTGGTGAGGATTTTGGATTTTTAGCCAAGTCTTATTCAGAAGATCCAGGTTCAGCATCTGAAGGTGGAGATCTTGGTTTCTTCGATCGTACCCGCATGTTTAAAGAATTTACGGCTTGGGCATTCAAATTAAAGGCAGGTGAGATTTCTCCCGTATTTGAAACAGAAGCGGGATACCATATCCTGCAAGTGATTGAAAGAAGAGGCGAGCAGGTTCAAGCCCGTCATATTCTTGTTCGTCCTAAAAACACTCCGGAAAGTATGGCTAGAATCAAATTGCAGGCCGATACAATCTATAAAAACCTGGTTGACAAAAAACTTCCTTTCGCTTTTGCAGCATCACAGTATTCAGATAATAAAGACTCTCAATACAATGGTGGTATGTTGTTGTATGCAGATGCTGTTACTGCGAGAACCACATTTATTCCTGCAGATAAGTTAGATCCTGCAGTATTTTTAGTAGTTGATACGATGAAGGTTGGAGAGATTTCTCGACCAGTAGCTTTTACTAGTCCTGAGGATGGCAAGGAAGGCTACAAGATTCTCTACCTTAAATCTAAAGTCCCACCACATAAAGGTAGTCTTGAACAGGATTACGCTAAGTTCAAAGAGAAAGCTCAGGAAGATAAAGTGAATCGTATGATGAGTGAGTGGTTTGAGAAAAAGAGACTAAATACTTATATTAGAATTGACAGCGACTTTGCAGATTGCGATGAATTAAAAGTTTGGACCAAAGGTGTAACTGCTAAAAATTAATAGTATGCAGTTTGAAAATGAGATTAAGGCGGTTGACGCACTACATAAAACTTTTAACGACATCAGTGCCGAGATAGGTAAAATCGTTATCGGTCAGGATGAGGTAGTCAAATCTGTTCTTATATCAATTTTCAGTAATGGCCACTGCCTGCTGGTAGGTGTTCCAGGGCTTGCCAAGACATTGCTTGTACAGACAGTTGCAAATGTAATGGATCTTGATTTTAACAGGATTCAGTTTACACCAGATTTGATGCCAAGTGACATTATTGGTGCAGAAATACTTGGCGAAGACAGGAGCTTTAAGTTTGTTAAAGGGCCAGTATTTTCAAATATCATATTAGCGGATGAGATCAACAGGACTCCTCCAAAAACACAGGCTGCGCTTTTAGAAGCAATGCAGGAGAAATCAATTACCGCAGCAGGTGTAAGGCATCTATTGCCAAACCCATTCTTTGTGTTGGCCACACAGAATCCTATAGAACAGGAAGGGACATATCCACTACCGGAGGCACAGCTGGATAGATTTATGTTTAACATCCATTTGGGATATCCATCTTTTGCTGATGAACTAACCATTGTTAAAAACACCACTAGTAACAGAGATATTCAGCTTAAAAAGATAATCAATACGGAGCAAATCCAGTACTTTCAAAAACTAGTAAGAAATATTCCAATTACAGATAACGTAGTTGAATATGCTGTAAAGTTAGCCAGTAAAACAAGGCCTAACTCGTCACTTGCAACGGAAGACATCAACAAATACATTAGCTGGGGTGCCGGACCAAGGGCATCGCAGTTCCTGGTGATCGGGGCTAAGTGTCATGCTGCGATTAGCGGCAAATATTCTCCAGATATTGAGGATGTACAGTCAGTTGCAGAATCCATATTACGCCACCGCATCGTAAGAAATTACCGTGCTGAAGCGGAAGGTTTATCAGTGGAGAAAATTATTAACCAGCTTTTTTAGGTTACTCTTCCGTTGCCTTTTTATATAGGTTAGGGTAATCTGTTACTACTCCATCTACACCTAATGCAATAAGGTACTTCATGTCTCTAATGGTATTGACTGTCCATGGGATAATCTTGATGCCTTCTTTATGGCACTTATCAATCAATCCCTTGCCAACCAAAACGGAATATGGGCTATATACAGTGGGCTTAAAACCAAGTTCTGAAATATTAACTTCAAAATCCACTTTCTCATCAATTAATAAAGCAGTCTTCACCTTTGGATAATGCTCATGCAGGTATTGCAAAGTTCTAATGTCGAAAGATTGTATAGTTACCCTTTTACCAAGCTTTTTACGATTAACTACTTCCATCACCAGTTCGACAAATTCTGCAGGCTCGGGCTGAAATTCATTATCTCCTTTAGGTGTTGTTTTGGTTTCAATACTGTATTCAGGCTTTGGTAGTTTATTCCGCCTTACATAAGCTTCTACTGCATCAATAGTTTCCTCAAGTAGGGGCTTGTATGCTGGAAATTTTTCCTGAAAAGGGAAACGATTATGGATCTTCTTACCAACGTCAAATTTCCTGACGTCCTCATAATCCATTTTGTAAATATTATACTTCTTTTGGTCTTTCAGCGTAATTGGTTTCCCATCAGGGAGAAGACTAAACTCATTATTAAAGTATGGCTCTTGAGATAGTACTACCTTCTTATCCTTAGATATTACCGCATTCATAGTTAAGGTATGTACACCCAAATCCACCGCCCGGAGCATTCCAGGAATAGTATTTTCGGGCATTATACCCCTCGCACCACGATTGCCCTGAAGATCGAACTGCTGAGCGGAGACCTGCAAAACAGCAAGAAAAAGGATCAGCAAAATAAATCTTCTCATTTAAATTATCGCTCAGCTGGGGAGAAAACCATTGCTACCAAATTCCACATTGCATCAGGCTGACGCTCGTATACAAAAACGTAGTTGAAGCTCTCTCTAAGATCAGCTTTGTAATCAATTGTTGCTATACCATAAGTATAAGCCAAATCACCACCATCTGCTTTAACAACTTTGGTTCTTTTTAAAGAAACCTTTGCAAACATGCTGTTAACGAAAGAAACAGCTTTATCCTTACCAAGAATTGGTTCATATCCTGGAAATAAAATCCTTACATCAGGATTTACAAAACCTGCAAAAGCAGCCACACCATGTGTCTTTAGCAACGTATTTAACGTCTCTTCTGTTGTTCCGATAATTTCTGCACCAGTAGCTCTTTGCTTATCAGTCATGAACTTAGGCATAAAATGATCTTTCGGTTCTAAAAAGGCAACCGTTGTTGTCTTTAAAGGTTTATTATGTGAAATACCAAGATCAATGGCTAATTCCCATTTTTCATTCACTGTTTTCCAAATAGAGAAATACTGACCATAGGAATTCCCTCCAACAACAAAAGGGCCTGTTGTAAAACCGATATCACCACTCCTTGAAACTTTAGCATAAACTGGCGTCCAGCTAACATCCTTAGATTCTGGCTGTGATCCATAAAAGCTCTTAGCATTTACTGGATTTGGTCTGAACACCAACCCATTAGCTGCAGAAAAAGCAGTGTATGCCTCTTTAGAGCCATCTTTAGCAAAACGTTCAGCAAAAGCTTCCTCTGCCTTTACGAGTGACTTTGTCGTTCCGTCAGATTTCTGAGCATGAGCACCAAACGTTATAGACGCAGCAATAATGGTATAAAATATTCTTTTAGTCATAATTTTTTTATGTTAACGGGACGAATATAAGGTTTGATTAATTGGACAGTCTAAAAAGTAATCAACAATTGCACAATCTAGATCTTATTCCAGGTAGTACTATCTTTACTATCTTTTAATTGTATGCCCATTGACTGTAGGCCAACTCTGATCTTATCAGAAGTAGCGTAGTCTTTATTCTCTTTGGCAGATTTTCTGATATCCATAACCAATTCAAGTACCGAGTTGAGTTCTGTATTGGAAGTATCCTCATCCTTGAGTCCGAAAATATCATACACAAAATCCTGTACCAATGATTTAAGTTTTTCTAATTGCTCCATAGAAATACTGCCTTTGCCGTCGTGCACCACATTAATGATCCGTACAGCTTCAAATAACTCTGCAATCACAACTGGACTGTTAAAATCATCATTCATCGCTTTGAAACAATTATCAACAATGGGCTGGATATCGAAATCGCTATGTTCAGAAGTGTGTAATTTCTCCAGTAAATTGACAGCATTCATCAATCTTCTGAACCCTTTCTCCGAGGCATCAAGTGCTTCGTTGGAAAAGTCAAGCGTACTGCGATAATGCGCTTGTAGCATGAAAAATTTAACTGTCATGGGACTGAAGCCTTTTTTCAATAAAGGGTGACTGCCTGTAAAAAGTTCGCCAGGGAGAAAACCATTTCCCAATGATTTCGACATTCGAGAACCATTTACAGTAAGCATATTTGTATGCATCCAATATTTTGCTGGCTGCTTATGGCTACAGGCTTCCGACTGGGCTATTTCGTTGGTATGATGTGTGGCGGCAAGGTCCATTCCACCACCATGGATATCAAACTCATCACCAAGATATTTCGCACTCATAGCTGAGCACTCTATATGCCAACCTGGAAATCCAACTCCCCATGGAGAAGGCCAACGCATAATGGTTTCGGGTTTAGCCTTTATCCATAGGGCAAAATCTAAACGGCCATGCTTGTCGTCTTGTCCACCAAGTTCCCTGGTATTTGCCAACATGTCTTCCAGATTTCGGTTTGTTAATATGGTATAATTATATTCCTTACTATATTTCTCTACATCAAAATAAATAGTTCCATCAACCTCATAGGCATAACCGTTGTTGATGATTTCCTTTATCATTTCGATTTGCTCCATGATATGACCAGTGGCCGTCGGCTCAATACTAGGTGGTAGCGTATTGAATATCCTCAGCACTTCATGAAAACCCAAAGTATACTTTTGCACAATTTCCATTGGCTCTAACTGCTCTAGCTTTGCTCGTTTAGCGAACTTATCATCACCCTCATCGCGATCTCCCTCCAAATGCCCTGCATCTGTAATGTTCCGTACATACCGAACTTTATAACCACTATATTTAAGATACCTGAAGATCAGATCAAATGAAATGAACGTACGACAATTACCTAAATGCACATCACTGTAAACGGTAGGTCCACATACATACATTCCCACGTTAGGGGCATGAAGCGGTTCAAAGGGTTCTTTTTTCCGTGATAAGGTATTGTATAGCTGTAAGCTTGTGTTCATGTTGCAAATTTAAAAATTTTAAGGATTTAATATCAAATCGCTTCGAACAGGAAAATGATCTGATAATTTAGCCTCTACTACCCTGTAATTGAGCACATTAAAATGTGAAGTTGTGGATATGTAATCGATCTGAAAATTAGGAAACTTACCATTATAGGTACGACCAAAGCCGCTACCTTGTTGGATAAATGTATTTTTTAAAGCCGAAGTAAGCTGAGTGACCGCATAGGAAGCAGGAGTATCATTGAAATCGCCTGCAATAATAAAAGGCAGCTGGCATTCCTTCATTTGTGCCTTCATGATGTCCACCTGATCACTACGCTTTCTAAATGCAGTTTTGAGCATACCTAAAATTCGCCTTGAAGGGGTAATTTCGGCATCCATTTTCTTGGTTATCTTATCCAGATAGTTATAATCCTGTTTGTCAAAAGCGATGGATTGTAAATGGACATTATAGACTCTAACAAGTTTATTACCGATCTGAACATCAGCATAAATACTTGAATTGCCATTGTAATTGTCTTTGAAATTAATTTGACCTTTCCCAAGAATAGGATACTTCGAGAAAATTGCAAGTCCATTAGCCTCGTAATCGTTTTTCGACACTGGAACAAAATAGTAGTAAGGGGTTTTAAGCATCCTTTTAAGACTATCAGTAATATCGTAGGGGCCCTTATACCTTGTAAAATATTCCTGGAAACAAATAATATCTGGATTTTCAGTTTTAATCAAACTAAGCATTTGCTCTTTAACAGTTTCAATAATCTCCTCTCCATAAGGCTTAAAGCTATGCACGTTATAAGTCATCATTCTAATCGCTTTCTCGTTTGACTTTGGCCCCTCACCTTCGGTACCGCTAAAGCCATATGAAGCCCGGAATGTTTGCCAACCACTGAGCATTAGAATTAACATAAAGATTGCTAATTTCCAGCGCTTTCTTAATAGCCACCAGATGACCATGAAAATATTTAAACACAATAAAAAAGGATAAGCCAACCCGAAGAACGGTATGTATTGGTTCGCGCGAGGATCAACTTTACCAGCAAGGCTACCAATAAAAAGTGCAACTGCAAGTAGAATGGCAATAATCCGAATAAGTTGATCTAAAAATGATATTTTTGACTTTTTTTCCATCAATGCTTGCTAGCCTTAAACAACGTTTCCTTTTCTGCTTTACTTAATTTATCATATCCTGTTTTAGAGATTTTATCTAGAATTGCATCAATCTCACTTTGCTCTACATACCCATCATTTTTTAGATACGCAGTCCTTCCGGAAGATTGATGAGTATTTTGTCGTACGTCATTCTTCACCACTCTCAATTTCGGCTTTTTCTTGAATACGGAACTCCAGTCCGTTCCGTTTTGTAGCAATTTGACATATAGAAATCCAAAAATAGCACCCCCGAGGTGTGAAAAGCTACCACCAGCATTTCCTGATGTAGTACCAATTATATCAAGTAATACATATGCAATTGCCAGGTATTTAAGTTTTAACTCGATAAGCAGAAAAAGACGAATGCTGTAATTGGGAACCAAAGTAGCGGCAGCAACAATGATAGACATTACCGCGGCGGAAGAACCTATAATGGTGGCGTCAGAAATATTTCTAAATACAGGAAATACGTTAAAAGCCAGCGCAAATAGAATCGCGCCAAAAACACCTCCTCCAAGGTATACAAAATGAAATTGTCTTGGCTTTAAGAAATCGAGGAAGATCCTCCCCATCCAATACAACCATAGCATATTAAAAAGAAGATGTAGGAAACCTTCATGAAAGAACTGATAAGTAATCAATGTATAAAAATGCAATGGGACATGGACAATTGCCGCAGGGAAGGCAAAATACTGCCTAATTAAATCATCATAGATCAATCCTCCATTGCCAGATAAGAAGAAAGGGATATTGACTACAGCAACAATCAAAAAAATAAGAATATTAATTCCTATGTAAAGAAATGAAAGATCACCAGATTGGAATACTTTTATTTTTAAGTCTTTCAGGATTTGGTTATTCATGATACTTATAAAATCTATCGTTGTCTTTGTCTTTCCATAACTTTACTAATATGAAGCCCAATAACGCACCTCCAAGATGTGCATAATGCGCAACAGAATCACCAGGTACTTTTGCAACCCCTGAAAAAAGCTCTAATATAATATATCCGGTAACAAAATACTTTGCTTTGATGGGAATTGGAAAAAAAATCATCATCAATTCTATATTCGGATAAAGCATTCCAAATGCGACTAAAACACCAAATACAGCACCAGAAGCACCCATCATTGGTGATCCGTAAATACCAAGTAAAGTATTTACCTGACTCTGAGATAAATTTGGTACCTTGATATCTGCTTGGATAAATCCTCCTCTATAAGCTAGATCATATATAGGGTTGTTAATTGCGCTTCCTGTAATGTGGTACACTTCGTATGCTTGTACACCCATTTGTAATGCCACTGCACCAAGGGCAGTAATAAGGTAAAAATTAATGAATCGCTTTGCGCCCCATCTGTTTTCAAGCATGCCACCAAACATAAATAAGGCAAACATATTAGAAAGTAGGTGCATAAAATTCACATGCATAAACATATAGGTTAGCAGCTGCCAAACCCTAAAAAAGGAAGAATCAAAATAAAAAGCACCGAACAACAGATCGAAGTTCAAAGTGCCTGTATTTTCAAATAATACTTTTGCAAGAAAGAAAATAGTATTTATAATCAAGAGGTTCTTGACTACCGGTGGTATATTTATGTTATTAAACATTATAATTTATCAAATTTTTTATCGAGTTCAGCAAGCCCAATTGTCTGTATGACTGGTCTGCCACTAATGCTAAAGTTAGGTGTTTTACAGGCAAAAAGTTGCTCTATCAAAGTATTCATTTCTATCTGACCAAGTACAGTGCCACTTTTTATTGCGCTATTCCTTGCCATGCTCCTGGCAAGTGCATCCCTTTTGTCTAACCTTAAATCTTGTTGTGAGTTTTTAAACCCTTCTATAAGGCGCTCAAAAAGCTGAGTTTCATTAATATTGATACTACCAAGATCTACTGGTATCCCCTCAATAACTAAGGTGTTTTTACCAAACTCTCTTACTTCAAAACCTAAACTTTTGATATCATCAAGAAGGCTTTTTGCCAATTCATAGTCATTAGGACTAAGCGTTACTGTTTGAGGGAAAAGGCTTTGCTGTGAAGCACCTTTTCGATCCTCCAAATGCAGAACAAATCTTTCGTATAATATACGTTCATGGGCAGCCTGCTGATCAATAAGCATCAGACCGGATTTGATTTGGGAGATAATATAACGATTATGAAGTTGCATCAGCTGTTTTACAGCCGGAATAGAAATCCCCTGACTCTCCTCTTCTTCAAAACCTAATTGTTGTTGTTCATAGGATTCCTCTTTTGCAATCTCATATAGAGAACCCCAATTTTTGCTGCTTGGAGATAAACTTCCTCCACCCCCATACCCTTTACTGAAACTCGCATAAGCCTTATCATGAGATGATGTAGATTCATTAGCAAAAGGATTGAAATCAGGATTAAAACTAATAGCCGGCGGTACAATTTCTTCAGGAGCCTTTTGTGTTATCATCGCACTAAAACCAGTTTCCTGATTGAAATCTATAGTGGGACTTATATTAAACCTACCTAGCGACCGCTTTACTGCTGCGTGTAAAATCGCATAGATAGACTTTTCATCAAGATATTTAATCTCTGTTTTTGTTGGATGAACATTCACATCTATCTTGGAAGGATCAATATCTATAAATAGCACATATAAGGGAAAGTTGTCGGCCGGGAGTAGCTCTTCGTATGCACGGTTTACAGCATGGTTTAAATAAGGATCCTTAATAAAGCGGTTATTAACAAAAAAGAACTGTTCACCACGGGTGCGTTTAGCAAATTCCGGCTTTCCAATAAACCCTTTCAGGTTAATAATTGATGTTTCTTCTTCAACCGGAATCAATCGCTCATTGTAATTACTCCCAAAAAGATGCACTATCCTTTGCTTTAAGGCAGAAGATGGGAGTCTGTATATTTCGGCTCCGTCATGATGTAAACTAAAAGCTACTGCCGGATGTGCCATAGCTACCCTCTGAAACTCATCGATAATATGGCGCATTTCAGCCGGATTACTTTTTAAAAAGTTCCTTCTAGCAGGTGTATTGTAAAATAAGTTTTTAATACAAATACTAGTACCCTGAACTGCAGCCACTGGTTCCTGTTTAATGTAAACAGATCCTTCTATCTCTATCAGTGTACCAAGTTCATCTTCATGTCGCCGTGTCTTCATATCCACTTGCGAAATTGCTGCAATAGAAGCCATTGCTTCTCCTCTGAAACCCATTGTTCTTATAGCAAAAAGATCTTCCGCTTTGCGAACCTTTGATGTGGCATGCCGCTCAAAACACATGCGGGCATCTGTAACACTCATTCCACATCCATTATCAATTACCTGAATCAAAGCTTTTCCAGCATCCTTTATAATGAGCTGCACTCTATTCGCTCCTGCATCTATTGCGTTCTCCAGCAGCTCTTTAACGGCAGATGCTGGACGCTGCACCACCTCACCTGCCGCTATTTGATTAGCGACACTATCTGGCAAAAGACGTATAATATCTGACATGTATTATTATTGATAAAAGCCGCTAATTTAGGCAAAATTAGATGTATAGCAAGCCATCTTTTTGACATAATTAACTATTAATTGGCACGCTTTTTATACCTTTAAGGCATGAACAAACTTGTTGTTTTCTTACTGATAATCTGCTCTCTTAGTGCCTGTGCACAACATCATAAACAAAATACAGAAACATTATCTGCAATCAATACCATTACTGAAAGCACAGTTTTACTAAATAATCATAAGGCTATAATACCACTGTTAAACCTGGAAAAACTGAACATTGCATCTGTAAATCTTGGGTTTCCATTTCAATCTGCCTTTGACAGCCTTTTAAACAAGTACACAAAGATAAGTGCTTTTAGTTCTTCCAATTACCAGAATTCCACTACTTTAAACGACCTAGAAGATGATCTCAAATATTACAACACCATCATTGTAGCATTACCAACATCAGCCAGTAACGATGCGAGGAATATGAATTTTATTACAAGCCTTGCAAAAAGCAAACAAGTAATTATTGCATTATTTGGCGACGGAAGGGGCCTCAACGCTTTCAATGCAGTTCAGGCCCCGATAATATGGACTGACCAAAACAACCAATTTTCTGCAGAAATTCTTCCACAGATTATATTTGGCGGTATTGGTGTTCAAAAGAAGCTTGTTTCTAGTTTTTCAGCAAAGTACCTGGCGGGATCTGGCTTTAATACAACTCCCACAAGATTAAAATACACATTGCCTGAAGACGCCGGTATTAACGAAGATGATCTATCAGACATTGATGCCATTGCAATGGAGGCCATAAAAGCACAGGCCACACCAGGCGCAGTAGTACTTGTGGCGAAAGACGGAAAAGTAATATTTAATAAAGCATATGGAAACCATACCTATGTAAATGGCTTGACTGAAAAGGTTACTGATATTTTTGATCTTGCATCTTTAACCAAAACAACTGCCACAACTCCCACAGTTATGCGTCTTTACGAGGAGGGCAAGCTGAATCTCGATACCAATATCGGCGCTTACATTCCCAAAGCACGCGAACTTCCAATGAACCCCATTAAGGTTCGCGAGGTAATGCTTCACCAGGCTGGCTTTATACCATACATTCCTTTCCAGGATTATGTTACAACTGCGGATTATAGTCGCGATTCCAGTGCTGCATTTCCTACAAAAGTGGCCGATAATTACTTTATCCGAAAAAACTACTTTAAGGAGGTGATGTGGCCTAAAATGCTCAATGCACCAATAAGAACAAGAGGCACTTACGTATATAGTGATATTAGCATGTATGTTATGAAGGATATTGTAGAACGAATTAGTGGACTACCGTTAAATCAATATGTGGCCGACAATTTTTACCGCCCGCTTGGTATGCAAACCGCCGGATATTTGCCACGAAATCGATTTACTAAGGATCAGATTATACCGACTGAACAGGACACTTACTTTAGAAAAACGCTTTTAGAGGGTTATGTACATGATCAGGGCGCAGCGCTTGTCGGCGGAGTTTCCGGTCATGCAGGCTTATTCTCAAGTGCAAACGATCTTGCTATTATATATCAAATGTACTTAAATAAAGGTGGTTATGGTGGCACTCAATATTTTACACCGCAAACGGTGGATATGTTTACAAATAGACAATCTGCTGTTAGCCGAAGAGGGCTGGGCTTCGATAGGTGGGATCCTGTTGTGAGTAAGCATTACCCATCAGAACTGGCTTCTAATCAAACCTATGGACATACTGGGTATACAGGAACTTGTGTATGGGTGGATCCATCAAGAGGATTAGTATATGTATTCTTGTCTAACAGGGTAAATCCTAAAGTAACAGATAAGCTTAATAATCTAAAGATCAGGGGAAGGATACAAGATGTGATTAATAGGGCAATTGATCAGGGTAAAAAGTAGTTACATTTTTTTTAGCCCAATTTCCCCCAATCTTTCATCAAGATACTCACCAGCTGTCATATCACTATAAAGCTTAGGGTGTTCGTCATCAATACATGACGGCAAACTCGTTAAGTCCATATCTGCACGAGGATGTAAGAAGAATGGCACCGAGAATCGAGAAGTCTTCATAAGTTCTCGTGGTGGATTAACTACCCTGTGCGTAGTGGATCGTAATTTATTATTGGTTAATCTCTGCAGCATATCACCAACATTTACAACAATATCTGTGTGCCCAGCTTTAATAGGCAACCATTCATTACTGCGTGTCAATACCTGCAGTCCATCAGCACTTGCACCTATAAGCAAAGTAATTAAATTAATATCTTCATGAGCACCTGCACGAACTGCATCGTCAGGTAAAGCATCAGGATCTGTAATTGGGAAGTAATGTATCCCCCTTAATATGGAATTGCCGTTGTGTACATAGTTATCAAAATAATTAACAGGAAGTTCAAGGTAAGTCGCAATCGCCTGCAGCAGGTGTTTCCCATTGCTTTCCAATCGTTGATAGATCTCACGTGTTACCTCATTAAATTCTGGAATTTCTGCCAGGAACTCATTATCTGGATATTCGTTCTTTATAGGATCGTTATCCATTACCTCCTGACCAATTTGCCAAAATTCTTTTAAATCGGCAGTTTTCGCACCTTTAGCAGTCTCCTTACCCGGGCTTGTATAACCACGTTGTCCCGCAAGTTCTGCCTTTTCATATTGTTGCTTTTGTTCTAAAGGCAAACTAAATGCCGCTGTTACGCTATGGTAAAGTTTATCTATCAATTCCTGACTTACACCATGATTAGTTATGGTAACAAAGCCAGAGTCATTAAATGCTCTACCTAGTTCATTAGAGAATTTTTTACGCTGTATATCATCTCCATTAATATAAGAGCTTAAGTCTAAACTTGGAATATAGGGTGCTGACATCTTGATCTGTTTTAATATGAATCACTAAATTAAGAAACTATTGTGAAATTAGATCAATCAACTCTGCAAAACCATTATCAGCATATTGTAATCTTAGCTTCATTACAATGTTTACTAAAACTATATAGCTGAGCCTTACGTAATTTTACCCGACAAACAATTTTAAAGGAATACTACTATGAAAAATCTATTAAGCGCCCTTTTGATATTTCTAACTTTTAGCGCAGTTAAGGCACAGAGCCCAAAATTACAAACAGCGACTTTTGGTAACGGTTGCTTTTGGTGTTCAGAAGCGGTATTCCAACGTTTAAAAGGTGTAGTTAGTGTAAGATCTGGCTATGAGGGCGGCGATGTGGTAAAGCCATCCTATGAGGATGTTTGTACCGGCACTACCGGGCATGCCGAGGTGATTGAACTATCATACGATCCTGCTAAGATCACTTATGACGAACTACTTGAGGTGTTCTGGAAAACCCACGATCCCACAACTTTAAACCGCCAAGGGGCAGATGTTGGAACTCAGTATCGCTCTGTAATATTCTATCATAATGATGAGCAAAAATTATTGGCAGAAAAGTATAAAAAAGAACTCAATACCACAAATGCATTTGGTAAACCAGTTGTAACCGCCATTGAAAAAGCCGTTCCCTTTTATGTTGCAGAAAATTATCACCAAGATTACTACAAACTGAACGGAACTCAGCCTTATTGTCGCGCGGTAATACTTCCAAAAATGCAAAAACTGGAAAAAATCTTTAAAGATAAATTGAAAAACTAACTATGCAAAACAATAAGGGTTTTCAAATACATTAACTTTACATTGATGAAAAATGAAAATCCTTATGTGCTGTTCACCCCTCAAATTCTTAGCGACTGGAAGTCGAATGGCGTAAATTATATTAAGCTGACCGAACTTGAGTCTGATTTGTCTGTGAAATTTTTTGAACTGATACCAAATTCAGAGATACCTGATTCCGGTGAGACCATTTATCATATCGATTCTGAAGATATCTCTGAATTGCTAGAACCTTTAGAAAAAGTTAAGTTTCTTGTTCACGAGATCTATCTGGAAGAGGAAGATTAATTAATCTATCGCAGTGCTTGATCAAATCGACTATAAATGGGTAGGGCTCTACTTGTTTATTTACTGAGGTTGGTACATGGTTGGTACATCCTTGAAACATGGTTGGTACATGGTTGGTACATCCATATATGTACTAACCATGTACCAACCATGTTTCAACCTCGTTTCATACAACCTGTAGTCACTATCAAATATTGTTGACTTTAATGCTGTTGATCTTCAGATTATACCTCATTTTATCAGATACAAGTCGATAGCAAAAACTATCATTTTAAAGTAAAAACCATAGGTGGACTATTATAGTGTTAATTAACGTAACTACATTTGCTAACAGTGTTAATAATATTTTACATTGCTATATATAGAAAAATATGAGTATTCAAAATGCCTTGAAATGGCGATACGCCACTAAAAAAATGAACGGTAAAGAAGTACCGCAAGAAAAAGTGAACCAGATAGTGACTGCTGCTCAACTTGCCCCAACATCTTCTGGTTTGCAACCTTTTAAGGTTATTGTAGTTAGCAACAAAGAGTTAAAAGAAAAAATCAAAACAATTGCCTATAATCAATCACAGATTACAGATTGTTCCCACTTATTGGTTTTTGCCGCATGGGATAACTATACAGAGGAAAGAATCAGGAAGGTATTTGCCCATAGCAATGCTGAACGGGGTCTTCCAGTGGACAATGCTTCAGATTACATGAATACACTAATCGGAATGTATACCACCCGCGATCCAGAAGTAAATTTTAATCATGCTGCCCGCCAGTCTTACATCGGATTTGGAGCTGCTATCATAGAAGCGGCCACATTAGAGGTTGATGCAACTCCTATGGAAGGCTTTGATGCAGAAAAATTAGACGAATTGCTAGGGCTAAAAGAATTAGGACTAAGAAGCACTACTTTACTTCCTCTTGGATATAGAGACGAAACAGGTGATTGGTTGGTAAACCTAAAAAAAGTACGTACACCACTAGAAGATTTCATTATCGAGTTCAAATAAAATTTCAGGGGGTGCCTAGTCAGTACCCCCTTCTTTTTCTTCTCAACTGTCAAAATATGTTAAAGATGCAGATGCAATGACCTTATCAATTCATAAATGAATATATTAGCATTCCAATAGTATAAATTCATTTGATGAGATTTTTAAAGTTCATATTTGTTGTTCTCGCACTATCCACTGCCATAAACTTCTGCGTTCAGGCTCAGCAAGACAGCATAGCACTGGAAAATATTGTAGCCAAATCAAAACGACTCTCTGACGAGCATCCGACTGAAAAGGTCTATTTACATTTCGATAAACCTTATTATAGTGTGGGTGATACCATCTGGTTCAAAGCCTATTTGACAATGGAGCAGAATATGCCATCATTGTTGAGTAAGGTTATATATGTTGACGTGATCAACACTCGCGACTCGCTTGTTCAAACCATTAAACTTCCAGTCGCTAACAGTGTGGCTACTGGAAATATCCCGCTTAATCCCAGGCTATACCAGCAGGGCAATTATTACATTAAAGCGTATACCTTTTGGATGCTAAATGATGCGCAAGATTTCTTTTTTACAAAGACAATTCCAATTGGCGAAACCATCAATAAACAGTTAATTACTAAATTTAGTTACAAGACGCAGCAGACTGAAAAGAATCAAACAATTGATGCACTTATCCAATTTAAAAATAAGGAAAATGTTGTACAGGCCGGTAAACCGGTAAACTGGAAAGTAACTTCAAACTTTGACATTGTTAATAAGGGTAAAGGCACCACAGATCAGAATGGTATATTAAAGGTTAAAATAGAATCTCGTAAAAATGAGCCTATTGTAACTGGTGAGTTGACCACAGAATTAGTTATGAGTTCGGACGAGACCATCGCATCTACCTTCAAACTCAAACCCGTTAAAGTCAATAACGACATTCAATTTTTCCCTGAAGGGGGTGATTTAATAACAGGCATTTCAACAAGAGTGGGGTTTAAAGCAATAAATAGTGCTGGTCTTGGTGTAGATTTAAAAGGTACTGTTACAGATAATGGCGGAAAAAATCTAACTACTTTTGAATCTTCACATTTGGGAATGGGCTCTTTTTATCTGAATGCAGAAGAAGGTAAAACATACAAAGTCAATATTACGTTCAAAGATGGAACAGTTAAAAGTTATGACCTTCCAAAAGCATTGCCTACAGGCGCTTCAATTCAGGTTACTAATACAGAACCCGCTGCTATAAACATTAAAATTGCAGCCAATGAAAGCTACTTTAATGCCAATAAGAACAAAAAAATGATCCTGGTAGCCACCAATACAGGAATTATTATATATGCGGCTAAAACAACATTAAAAACTCAGAACATAACCGCCAAAATACCTAAAGCAGAGATCCCATCCGGAATAACACAAATCACCTTGTTTACAGAGCAGGGTGATCCAATAAGTGAAAGGCTTATATTTAACAGCCAGAACAACGAGCTTGCTTTAAATGTGAAATCTGACTTACCAAGCTATAAGCCACGTCAAAAAGTAAAGCTAAATATCGGTGCAAAAAACGGTACGAACATCGCTGATGGCGATTTCTCGGTTTCTGTTACTGATGAACAAAAAGTACCTATAGATGAGGACTCAGAAATTACCATTCTTAGCTCGCTTCTCTTGACATCTGAATTAAAAGGTTACATAGAAAAACCTAATTACTACTTCAATAAACCAGATCAAAAGAAATTAGCTGATCTTGATTTGTTATTATTAACCCAGGGATTCAGACGTTTTAACTATAAGGATATTATGGCAGGGAAACTTCCTCCTTCAACACTGCTTCCTGAACAAGGTATTAGAATAACTGGAACACTAAGAGACCGGACAGGAATGCCTGTAAAACGCGGAGCTTTGCGTATGACAATAGCCGAAAATAAATTCGGAGCTGAGGTGGTGACTAATCCTTCCGGTGTATTTGTATTTAATAACATAAATTTTCCAGATTCATCAGAGGTAATAATTAATGCTAAATACAATGCAAATGGATCTAGCCTAATGATTTTGCTAGATGGACAACCAGGCGCAGCCATGACTACCAACTTACGCGCTGCAGATGAAGTACAAAATATCGACAGTTCCTTGGCTCCCTATCTTGAAAACAGCAAAAAGCAATACAATTACCTAAGAACGCTAAAAGAAGTTAAAATTGAAGGTGCTAAAGTTAAAAGACCAAGCCATTTGGACCATACCGCTTTTATAGGCCTCAGCAACATAAACGGGCACATGATAGACGGCGATCGTTTTAGAGGTTGCAACTCAGTTGCAATATGTCTTCAAGGCATGGCAGTTGGTCTAACTTATGTCGAGAACTATTTCTATGTTAGTCGCGATTACCAACAGGGTAAAAAAGTACCTGTCCAGATTTTTCTCAACTCCCAGCCGATAGATTATATCGCCCTTATGGCTGTAAACCCAGAAGAGATAGAAAATGTGGAGGTATTTACTAAAGATGATATGGGATCAATTGACAGGCTTTACAATACAAACGGACTTGTAATTATTAATACTAAGGCAAAGCCAAAGGGAACAAAAATTAGTTTACAAGATTTAAAAGCATTGCTGCCTGAAGCTAATCTTCTTAAATTCAAACCAAAAGGATTTAGTAAACAACGTGAGTTCTATTCTCCAAAGTATATCAATGCTGCAAACACCTATAATTTTAACGACTTGCGTACTACCATATATTGGAATCCAAAATTAACTACCGCGCCATCAATTACAAATCCCCTACCTTTGGAATTTTATAATGCTGATGGTACTGGAACATATAGGGTTGTTGTGGAAGGGGTAGACAAAAAAGGCAATGTGGCGCGTTCTGTCTACCGCTATATTGTAAAATAGTTTCTTTTATTTATCAGTATCGGTAATTGCTTCATACCGGCACTTGATACCATCATTGGTCATCAACCATTCTGTGAAATTGCTATTTTCTTCGTGGTTGCAATCCCAATAACCATAGGCGTTTAAATAACGACTAAACTCTTTGCTAATCTTTATTACTGTACCTACCGGAACCCTCAGTACCATCTCAACCTCCTGATCTCTCCAGTTCGAAACCCGCTTAAGCTGCAGCACAGGATTAAAAGTAAGTAACGAATCTTGTTGAAGAAAGGTATACTGAATGTTCTGGGCATTTTTGAGCGCATCCTCAAAAGTCTTACCATGCGCACTGTAGTTCTGACTCATAGTAACTCTTTCATTATCGCTTTTTAAAATATTCAAAGTCACATTTCGAGGCATATCAAAACCATCTTCCTTATCAGTAAGGATTTTTCTACCCATATATTTTCGGCGATCAATATTATATTTCGTGCTATCTTCTTTTGAAAAGAAACGGGTGCGGTCTACCACAAGCTCATAAGTACTGTAAGGTTTAATTTCTGCTGATTGTGAAAATTCTGCTGATTCCTTAAATTCAGAAGAAATTTTTGCCACATGGTATATCGTGATTCCAAGTCCCGTGATCCAGAAAATTAGTAGTATAAAGGAAAAAATTCTGTTAATTGGTCGGCTGGTAAAGGCAACTCTCACAGCAAATAATAACAATGCCAATAAGGGTATTCCGATTGTTAATAAGGTTCCTAAGGTTACCATACCAAAATACTCATCGTTAACAATGCTAAAAGGAAAAGTATGAATCACCTCGGCATCCCACATACCCATTATAGCAACCACGGCAATAATAAGTGAGATCAAACCCAGAGCAGCTGTGATAATAATTACCAGGGCCATTGCTTTAAAGATGGTCTTTCCTGTACCGTTGATAAAACGTCCAAAAAGCTCAAAAGCTTCTGCAAGGACTCCGCGAGAATGGTTAACAAATGGATGAAGGTAGCTATTTGCAAATCCCTTAAGATTGGCCTCTTCACCGCGCATTGCCATTTTCTCAGAACGGGTTTCTGCTTTTGGTATCATCACCCACAAGACAATATATGCAAGTACACCAGACCCGCCAAGTAAAACTGTAAGGATTGCTGCAAGCCTAACCCATCGATCTTCGATATCAAGATAATGAGCAAGTCCGGCACAAACCCCTGCAATAACAGCCTGATCTGTATCTCGGTATAACTTTTTGACCTGTGAATTATGCAGACCAGTAAAGGTTTCCTGTTCCTCTTCTTCAGATTCGAAATCTTTTACAGAACCCATCTGGCTAGTTACAGATTGTACATCTTCAATTGAGATTACCTGCTTTTGGTTAACCGAAAGAATATCAGCAAACATTTCTGCAACCCTATTTTCAATATCCGTTACAATCTCAAAATTATCAGCATTCTTTGCGAAATGAAACTTTACCTCATTCAGATAAATAGTTAATGTTTCGTAGGCATCCTCCTCAATGTGAATGATCGAGTTGCCAATATTTATGTTAAGTGTCTTCTTCATTACTTTGTTAAATTGATTGGGTTTGTGGGTTTTTTATCCGCAACATTCTTTGCGGTTTGAATGGCTTCAGATAGCTCATTCCAGGTATAGTCCAACTGACTCAATATTGCTATACCTTCAACTGTCAGTATGTAATACTTACGTGGCGGGCCAGATGTAGACTCTACCCAATTATAACTTAATAGTCCGTTATTTTTTAGCCGGGTAAGTAAAGGATATAAAGTCCCCTCAACAACCAGCAGTTTAGCCGACTTCAATTCGGCGATAATATCAGAAGCGTAGATTTCGCCTTTTGATATGATCAGGAGCACACAATATTCCAGTATCCCCTTTCGCATTTGCGTTTGTGTATTTTCTGCTATCATAATAATACAAAGATATATGTTTAAGATAGTAATATGCAATACATAGTACTATATAAAAACACAAAACGCTGAATAACAATACTATAATTTTATTTATAAACTTAAATATGGTGCGAAAGAAACAATTTTAGGAAAATACAGAAAGGAAATAAGTATAAATCCAGAGTTCTAAAAAACAGACAGCATTTAGCGCAAAATAATTTTAAAGAACTAATAGTCAAGAGATAATTATAGTTAGAAATCTATAAAATTATTGAAAATCAACATAAACAGAAAAGTTATCAACATTTTAACAATACCATAAGTTTTTGGCTTGCGCTTTGTAATAATGGAGATGTACTACTAAATCTACTCCTATGTTTATTAAGTCACCAAGTATCTTACACGTTTTTGCAAGGCAAAAAGAAGAGATTGAATATAAAGCTATTAGCAGAAAACAATGGATAATGGCAGACCGTATCGTTGTAACCGCCCTTTTCTTAATTGCGATCGTTAGCGCAATCCTATTCTCCTAATTTAGAGCAATAAAGTATCAATTCGGTGTGCCTGCACCCGTTCCTGGTATTCGGACCAACTATAAATTGTAAAATGTCCGTCTTGAGAAGCCACCAATGCAGTAGCATCATGTTGATCGTGGACAAACTGTGCGGCTGAGAGGTGCCTAGTTCCTCCTATTTTAGCCGGATGTATAACAACAGCACTTCCCCCCTCAATAGGCTCAGAGAACGAAAGTTCATCAATATTATCTTTTCCTTTAGCTCTTCCTATCTTGGCTCCAAATGCGAGCAATTCATAACTTTTGCTAATTATTGTTGCACCATCTACCGCAGTTAATCCTGCAAGATGGTCAACCTCTCTTCTTAAAGCTGTTTGCCAAAATATCTGACTAGCTTCTTTCCTTTCCTGTAATAATAGTTTTGATAACCCACTAAAAGAAGGCTGAATATAATATTGGATTGGCTTAATGATGGATTGCAGCCAATTGGCATTGTCGTTAGGTACAACCAGCAAAGTTCCCCCTCTTCCATGAGCACGCATTGAAACGGCCAACTGAATTAAAACGTTTACAGAATCATTCCAGTAAGAGGGTGCGGTGAGGTCTAGCAGTGACAAAAGCACCGGAGGACAATCTGGTAAATTAGTACTATTCCCATCAACCATCTTTACCTGATCACCTTTCAAAACAGCAATATTTGTGAATTTTCCAAACCCATATATCCGTCGATGTTTGATAACAAGCAGTGCAGGTTCTGATACATCCACTACGAAACAGAAATTAGGAATGCTCACTGTAGTGCCCCAAATATAAAGTTCCTCATCTTCTATCCAGATGCCAAGATGTATCCCTGCACGCTCTATCCCTGGAGCTAGCTTAGTTAATACCCCTGGATTTAAAGGGAGCTTATTCTTAAATAGCAAGGGATTTCCCGCCTGTTGTGGGGGCAAGAATGCTAATGATATTTTTGGCGAATGCCCCTCTTCTTTACGTAAACTAGCCCAAAAAGTGGCATCCAAAATAGACTCAACTACATTTGCTGTAGGCAAAGGGGCTAGATCATCTTCTCCACTTTCCAGTGCCGCACTTAAATGCGCTGCAAAAATCGCTTCAACTTTTGGTGCAATAAGCCGTGCTGCCTGATAGGTAGATTGATAGATCATGCCATAAAGTTAGTCTATTGGATTTATTTAATGGAATTATTTATGTTTGTAATATGTTATCCTATACCGAAGAGAACTACTTGAAAGCTTTGTTCAAACTGAGTTCCCAGAATGAGGAAAAGCCAGAGGCAGGAACCAATGAAATGGCAGCTTATCTTGGCGTTAAACCAGCTACAGCTACAGACATGCTTAAAAAGCTAAAGGAAAAGGGTCTGGTTAGCTATGAAAAGTATGGAAAAATAAAGCTGACAGATAGCGGCAGACAAAACGGTATTGCAATACTTAGAAAACACCGTTTATGGGAAACCTTTCTTTATGAAAAATTAGACTTTAGCTGGGATGAAGTGCATGAAGTAGCCGAGCAACTGGAACACATTCAATCTTCCAAGCTGGTAAACAAACTAGAAGAATTCTTGAATTTTCCTGAGTTCGATCCGCATGGTGACCCAATCCCAAATTCAAATGGCGAGATGCCATTGGTGATTAAAACATTATTATCTGAACTTAAACCCGGCGAAACCTGCAAGGTAGTAGCAGTAAAAGATACATCTACACCATTTTTACAATACCTGGAAAAACTGCATATTACCATAGGAACCGAATTGAAAGTTGCAGAAGTTATTAGCTTTGACCGCTCTGTAAACATTCAGATTGCCGGTTCAGAAGCCAGAAATGTTTCCATGAAATTCGCAGACAGTTTATTTGTCTGCAGATAATCGTAGTTTTGTTTTGCTTTTAATCAATCCTCCTTTTTAAAACCCCTGCTATGTCAACAGAAATTAAGTGTCCAAATTGTGCGCATTCCTTCCCTATTGAAGAGGTAATGGCTGAAGAATACAAAAAAGATCTTCGGGAACAAATGCAAACATTTACCCGTAAAAAGGAAGAAGAATTTAACAAAAAGGCATCTGAATTCTCAGAAAAACAACTCAAGCAGGAGCAAATGTTCGAACAGCAAAAGCAACAACAGGTACAGCTATTCGAGAAAAAGCTAACAGAAGAAAAAAAACAGTTGCAAATGGTATTGGAAGAAAACTTGCGCAAAAGCATATCTTCTGATTTTGAGAACAAACTTCAAATGCTGGACAGCGCGAATAAAGAGAGTGAAGAGAAATTAAAAATAGCCCGGGCTAAGGAGCTGGACTTCCTCAAAAAAGAACAGGTCATGAAAGCCAAAGAAGAAGAGATGGACCTGGAAATTCAGCGCAAGCTTCAGGAACAACGTGGGGAGATGACAGACCAGATCCGTAAGCAGGAAGCAGAAAAGAACAACATCAAAGAAACCGAGCACCAGCTTAGGGTAAAAGAACTTGAAAAGCAACTGGACGACCAGAAAAAGCTGGCGGAAGAAATGAAACGTAAGGCAGAGCAGGGCTCCATGCAGCTACAGGGTGAAGTTCAGGAATTGATTCTCGAAGAATTGTTGCGCAATACCTTTCCGTTCGATTTAGTAACAGAGGTAGGTAAGGGGGTAAGAGGGGCAGATTGTATCCATCATGTTCGAAACCAATTTGGCCAGGAATGCGGCAGGATCATCTATGAAAGCAAGCGAACTAAAGATTTTTCAATGGAATGGATAGAAAAATTAAAAAAGGACATGCGCAGTACAGGCGTTGATGTTGCTGTTATTGTTACCCAATGCTACCCAAAAGGAATGGATTGCTTTGGAGAAAAAGACGGGGTATGGATTTGTTCGTTTGACGAGGTTAGAGCCGTTTCTTACATTTTAAGAGATGGCATTGTAAAGTTATTCAGCGCCGCAAAATCACAAGAAAACCGAGGAGATAAAATGCACATGCTTTATGATTACCTGACTAGCAACGAATTTTCGGAACAATGGAAGGCAATTAGAGAAGGATTCATGAGTATGAAACTGTCCATACAACGAGAGCGCGATGCAATGGAAAAACTTTGGAAAGCAAGAGAAAAACAACTGGAAAAGGTAATGTTAAACGCCGCACACATCAGAGGCTCCGTAGAAGGAATAGCCGGAACTGATAGTATTCAACTGAGCCTTACAGACGATGAAGATGACGACCCACTATTACTACTTTAGCCAGTTCCTTCTTTCGTCTATATCTTGAAATGTCCAGGCTACAAACCTGCTTATCTTCTGTCCTTGCGCCATCTGAACAGTCTCTACTTGTTTGGCCTTTGCATATTTTAAAGCTCCATAAATAAACGGAAGATTAGCACTTTTAGATACCAGACTGGTAAACCAAAGACACTGACTTCCAAACAATAAGCTTTCTTCAATCATCTTCCTGATGAATTCAAGTTCGCCACCTTCATACCAAAGCTCATTACTTTTACCACCAAAATTAAGTACTCCAACTTTTCCTTTTGCGTAGCCCAAGTTCTTTCCTTTTTTCTCACTGGCGGCGGCAGCCTCTTCAGCAGAAGCATGAAAGGGTGGATTGCACATGGTAAAATCAAAGCGCTCTCCAGACTTAATTACACCCTTAAAAACATGGTGTTTATTCTCCTGTAATCGCAAGGAAACCTGCCCGGCAAGAACGGGATTTACATCAACTATTGTTTTCGCAGCCTTGATCGCTAGACTATCGGTGTCAGAACCAATAAACGACCACGCATATTCCTTTCTTCCAATTATAGGATAAATACAGTTCGCACCTGTACCAATATCTAAACCTTTCACTGATTTTCCTGTAGGTATAACACCATTCCGATCTTGGGCAAGCAAATCTGCAAGGTAGTGAATATAATCAGCGCGACCGGGAACCGGCGGACAAAGATACCCTTCAGGGATATCCCAGTGATGTACATCATAAAAGTGACTCAGTAAAGACTGATTCAAAATTTTAACTGCCACGGGGTTAGAGAAATTGATGGATTCATTACCATAAGCATTAACAATGATAAAATCCCTGAATAAAGGATTAGCCTTCACCAACTGTGCAAAATCATAATTAAATCTATGCTTATTTCTTGGGTGTAATGCAACTTTTTCTCCACTCATCAACGCAAATGTAAGAGTTATGCATAAACAATTGGATATTATTGACGGCATAACGTACTTTGCAATAAGTTTCAATTAGAAAGAAAATCATGCTAAAATTCTTAAAGAGCTTTACTTATTCGTTTTCTGGTATTGTATATGCATTCAAGCATGAGCAAAACTTTAGACTACATCTAATTTCATTAGTGTTAGTTCTAATTGCGGGATGGTATTTTAACCTATCAGCTAATGAATGGTTGTGGATCACCGTAGCATCCGGCATCGTAATCACAGCAGAGCTGTTCAATACTGCGCTCGAAGTGTTGGTTGATCTTGTTTCACCTGATATTCATGCAAAAGCCAAAATAGTTAAAGATGTAGCAGCCGCAGCTGTAGTAGTTGCTGCAATTCTTGCATTAGTGATAGGCCTAATCATCTTTGTTCCTAAACTTTTATAATGCTTCACAAAACCCGTGGCATTGTATTAAGAACAACCACTTACAGCGAAAGCAGTGTAGTGGTACAGATGTTTACAGAGAAATTCGGAATCCAGTCCTACCTCATAAATGGCGTTAAAAAACCAAGGGCTAAGATCAGCATAAACATGCTACAACCATTACACCTGGTAGACATGGTGGTATACCACAAAAATACCACTGGGATACAGCGCGTATCTGAACTCCGCCCCTCGCCAGTATTTAGCAGCATCCCTTACAACATCATTAAAAGCACCATTATTCAATTTCTTAATGAGGTGCTTTATAAGAGCATCAGACAGCAGATGGCAGATGAACAGCTGTTCGACTTTATTTTTAATGCCGTATGCTGGTTTGACGAGAGTAGTGAACCAAATACCAACTACCACCTCACCTTCCTATTAAAACTGACCCGCTTTTTAGGTTTCTCTCCTAGTTTGGAAAAAAAAAATGAAGCTGCTTTTTTCGATCTGCAGGAGGGAGAATTTAAATCAAGACGCCCGCCGCACCTCAATTTCCTGGAAAACCCTGAAGCTGACCTGTTCATAATGCTATTTAATGTGTCTTTTGAAAAAATTAATGAAATAAAAATCAACAATAAGATGAGGAGATTTTTACTAGATAAGATATTGGTTTACTACACCTTACATACCGCATCATTTGGAGAAATCAAATCCCATCAGGTATTGGAAGAAATATTATCTTAAAAAAATAAAAAAAACCTTTGCAAAAATGAGTTAACGCTGTATATTTGCACTCCCAACAACGAAGAAGGCCTTTAAAAAACAGAACCGTTTAAAGGGAGAACCAAAGGGAAATTAGCTCAGCTGGTTCAGAGCACCTCGTTTACACCGAGGGGGTCGGGGGTTCGAACCCCTCATTTCCCACCAAAGAAAAGCCTTTCATTGCAAAATGAGAGGCTTTTTTGTTTCTAATCCCATTTTTAGCGGAGCGGCAGTGATCAAATTTTTCTGCTATCGAATACTTTTTCTTCCAGTCTGACAGGTTTGTAATTGATTTCATAATTGGTCAATTACCCCACATTTCGGTATAAAATTAAATCGTTACGAATTGATTTTGTTTTATATGAGTTGCATATAACCTTGTGCTATTTCTGGGTGTTTTCAGCCTTCTAGGGGTATGTTCTGGGTGAATACACCCAGCCAACACCCATCAAACACCCAGAACACACCCATCAAACACCGATTTTTATGCATCCCATATCGAAACTGTCCTTACAAGATGGGTATAGAATCTACACATTTTCACCCTGGCTAATTAACTCGGCAAGATGGCTATTTAGCTGCAAAAACCAGGGAAAGACCATCCTTCTTCTGCGGTTGAAATTGCTTTGATGAATCAAATTCGGATGAAGCACCCTCATCTTCCACTAAAGAAAAGCCTTTCAATTACCGCTGAAAGGCTTTTCTATGTTCTTTTGTGAGCGCAAAATGAAGAGACGGCGATTTTGGCTAATCTTTTTACAGTTTAGGCTAATTTTTGATCTAGCACTTTATCGACCTTTATTATATGGAAAACAATATCAAAGGAAAAGTGGTAGCTATTACCGGTGCCAGCAGCGGCATCGGTGAAGCTACAGCAATTTTGCTGGCAGCACAGGGAGCAAAAGTAGTTCTGGGCGCTCGTCGTGAAGATCGCCTGAAAGACTTGGTTAGCCGGATAGATAAAACAGGTGGTGAAGCCGTGTATTGGGTAACCGATATTAAAAAACGCACTGATTTAGTTCAATTGGTTAATTTAGCTTGCGAAACTTATGGGCGCTTAGATGTGATCGTCAACAATGCAGGGATTGCGCGCCTGTCGCGAATCGACGACCTTCAGGTAACCGATTGGGAAGAAATGATCGACGTTAACCTTAAAGGAACGTTGTATGGAATTGCTGCGGCCTTGCCGGTTTTCAAAAAACAAGGCTCCGGCCACGTGATCAACATAATTTCAACTTCAGGTATCAAAATAGTTCCCATTCAGGGCATATACGCAGGTACCAAAAATGCCGTACGCACCATTACAGAGGCGTTGCGTCAGGAATCTGGCGGTCAATATCGTGTAACCGGGATATCACCTGGTTTTGTTAATACAGAACTTACAGATTATATTGAAGATGAAGTGACCAGAATAGCTATTAAGGAAAAGGCCGCACAAATCGCGATCACTCCAGATTCAATAGCAAACGCGGTGGCTTATGCTATTAGTCAGCCAGACAATGTGGACGTAGGCGATATCGTTATCCGCCCAAGTGTACAGGATTAACTTTAACTTAGCCAGTACCATGAAATTTAAGCAGCCCCCCATCATTTTTAAAAACATCACTGAATTGATGCGGGGTATGGGTATGCCCAAACCATTACATCCTCTGGTAGCTTTGGTAAACTATGATACCACAAAGCTAAGCCTTGAAAATGCAGGGCGAAGTTTTCTGATAGATTTTTATAAGATATCTTTTAAAAATGATTTCAGAGGCCAGGTAAAATATGGGCAGGGTTATTATGATTTTGAAGAAGGGGGGCTGGCTTTTCTAGCGCCTAATCAAATGGTTACCATGACGGGTTACGAGAGCAGTTACGAAGGTTATACACTATATTTTCATAGCGACCTGATCCTTGATTCCCAGTTAGGTAAAAATATGGATAAGTACGGTTTCTTTGCCTACGCGGTTAACGAAGCACTGCTCCTTTCGGAAAAAGAAAAAAAGACAGTCGCTGGTTTGTTTGAAAGTATTGCTGCTGAACTGAATAATAATATAGATGCTTTTAGCCAGGATGTCCTGGTTTCCCAGATCGAATTGCTGCTTAATCACAGCAACCGTTTCTACAATAGACAGTTCCTCACACGCAAGGCTGCTCACCATGACCTGATTAGTAACATGGATACTTACCTGGCAACTCGTTTTTCAGATCAAGCAGATGGTTTACCAACAGTTTTTGAGGTGGCAGGGTATCTTCATGTCACACCAAGATATCTGACAGATATGTTAAAATCACTGACCGGACAAAGTGCTCAAAACCATATCCATGACCGGTTAATTGCGAAAGCTAAAGTAACCTTAACTACTACCCGACTTACCATTGCCCAGATTGCTTATCAATTGGGCTTTGAGCACCCCCAGTCATTTAATAAATTATTTAAGCGTTATACCGATCTTTCACCGACCGCCTTTAGAAAGTCTTTTAATTGACTATAGTAGTGGGCCAAATCTATTGCAAGTATCATTAACCAGTTACTTCAAAACGTTTATAATTCTCAAACAAAAGTATTAACTTGACTGCATGCATACAAGCTACCTTACAAGTGTCATTAAACAATTCGAATATTATAGATCTCTAGGTGAGAAGGCAATGGCTCAATTACCAGAAAACAAGCTTTACTGGCAATCCAACTCTGATAGCAATAGCATTGCAACTATTGTTGCTCACCTTTCTGGTAATATGATGTCGCGATTTACCAATTTTTTAACTGAAGATGGGGAGAAATCATGGAGAAACAGAGATGCTGAATTTGAGCAGATACTTCACAACAGTGAAGATCTTTTGAAATCATGGAATACCGGATGGAATTGTTTATTTGATGCCATTAAAAGCCTGAGAGAAGACCAACTTGAAAGTGTGGTATATATCAGAAATGAGGGGCATACAGTACTAGAGGCAATTAATCGTCAGCTTGCTCACTACCCATATCATATAGGGCAAATTGTTTGTATCGCCAAAATGGCTTCAGATGTTCCATGGGAGACCCTCTCTATTGCTAAAAATCAATCCGAAGCGTATAATGAACGAAAATTTAAGGGTGAAAAAGAAAAGCGTCACTTCACTGACGATCTTTAAACAATTATTAATGATAGAATTTATAAGATAATTATGAGCGGCACACCGCTTTTACAGCAAAAAATTTCCAAGCACATTCTTTAAGTATATTAGATATCAAAAATCAATCATATCGGCATATTCCTATGTGGTTTTTTATGCCTTCAGATCATTAGGCTTGAATGTAATTGTAAATGTAGTGCCTTCATTTACTTTGCTATCCATGTCGATATGACCGCCAAGACTAGTCAAATGACTATTAACCAAATATAAGCCAATACCCTTACCGTCCTTATTATCATGAAATGTTTGGCTAAAACCAAAAACACGGCCTTTTGCTTTTCCCATATCAAATCCAATCCCATTGTCCTTAAATTTTAAGGTAACTATTCCATCCATGTTTTGACTGTTTAAGTATATTTCAGGGTGGGTATTGGGCTTTGCGTACTTTATTGAATTAGACACCAAATTAAGGAATATACTTTCGATGTAGGTTTTATTAAAACTGATCTCATCAACATCGGTAAAATCAGAGACGATCTTAGTTTTAGTGTCTAAAATTAATGAATTTAAAGACCGTTCTATTTTGCTCAATGTTTCTGTAAAACTTACTGGGCCTACTTGGATATTTAAACTTTTTCTTTGAATTAAAGTATCAACGTAATTGCTCAAAGTATCCCGCAAATTCTCTGACGACTTTTTCAATAAATCCAGCAACTCAACTACCTCATCATTTTCGAACTTGTGTTCATCAATCAGGCTAAATAAAGACAACAAACTATTTACCGGCGACCTAAGATCGTGCGCCGCAGTAAAAGCCAATTGTTTAAGCTCTTTGTTAGTTGATGTTAGATTAGCAATTAACAGGTGCCTATCTTCCTCAAGCCGCTTTTTGTGCGTAATGTTTTTAGCTATTCCAAATACCAACTGTTTTTCTTCTATTCCTATAGATGTCCAGGACAGCCAAACCATTTCACCAGTCTTGGTTACATACCTATTTTCAAAATTTATTAGTGGAATGGAGCGTTTGATAGCTTCTCTGCTTTCTATTGTAGCCTCTTTGTCCTCCACATAAACAAACTCATTTATCGGCTTGACTAACAACTCATCCTCCGTGTATCCCAATGTTTTTGACACAGCAGGATTGATCTTTTTAAAAAACCCATCATATCCGGCAATACAGATCATATCTGGAGATAGTTGCACAAAGAGATCTATATCAAATTTGTTATCTGAAAGCAAATCTGCAAAATCATTAATAGTGTCCATTTTTATTAGTTGTTAAACTATCAGCTATCCAAATATAAATTATCATCGTTGATATTAAATTTCATATTAACGATGATAATTTACTCATTACCAATCCAATTCTTTATTGCAAGGTAAATTATGATGTCTTCAATATAGACAATTTTACCCCTTTTTAATTAAATGAATTAAATTAGCTCAGATTTTACAAGGAAATCTATCCATTTAAACCCCAAAATTTAACAATATGTCAAAGAACTTTTCCACATGCATCACTGCTTGCTAACATCGCGTTGTGTAATACAAATTTACCCAATAGCGGTGTACTAAAAAAGGTCATATGACCTAAGTTGGTACATCATTTGACTATGTTTTGGTACCTCATATGACCAAAAAATGGTACAAACAGAACATTATCAGCAATTTGCAAATACACCTTTAAAGTCTCCGTCATATTCAGGGAGACACCAAGTGAACTCAGAACTGATGCAAAGCTATATCATGACCAGAGCTGAGCAAGGACTAGACAGAATTGGAACTGCCTCGATACTTCTTCGGTACAAGTACCATACTTCTTCGCAAAAAGGTACCTGTTTAGTGTAGAAGTATGGTCTAAATATGGTTCTTGTATGGTATTAGTGTAAAGGCAGAATAAAGGGTGTATTGATTGATCAGTGTATTTGGTTGGATTAGTGTTTAAAAATAACTAATATGCAATAATCGATTTCAATACATCATATTGAATATAAATGGATATGAAAATAACGCTTTGTAAATTAAATCTTATTTTTCTAATTGCAATAAGCTCTTTTGCTCAGAAACTTACACCATTAGAAAAGCTAAATTATCACAGCCAAAGGATGAATTTGACGTTCAAAAAACCGAGAGGGTTTCAGGAGGTTAGTCGCGCCGATACTGTTTTCTGGCCTGGAAAAGGGAGTACGTTTTTAAATTCCATTGATTACAAAATCAAACCTGACAAGGCCGATATAATTGTTGCCATCAGCTTTTTTGACCTAGACTCAACCAACGTGATTGGTAAACCACCTGCTCGCGACTACGATGATTACAACCAAATGATTGGGATAAGGTATTTAATAGGCTTGCCGCCATCGCCTGAAGAGCGAAAAGGTATATTTAATACTGATCTGGACACTAGTAAAGTGAAGTTTTTTAACGCAGAGGAGTTGAAGAAATACGGAGCCACATCCGGTGGAATTGCAGAAGTCCCTATGGATAAAGCTTACTGGAAAGAATATTGGAAACTACGAATCTTGTTTTTTTTCAAGAAAGGCGAAGGCGAGGTATATCAATATTATTTCTACAATGATGGGGCTCCTATCGACCAAACCGTCCGTGAAACCAGATACATGATAGGTTTTAAAAATAGCGAGATGTATTAATTTTCTGTACAAAACAATCTGCTACCTTTAGCAAAACTGTAATCATGGACGATATTAACATCAAATTGCCAGAAAATTATAAAAGCATTCTGGACGCTTCTGCTAAGATTAAATTTTCTATGCCTTCAGATTTAAAGACTGGAAGTCTATTGAGGACGCTTATAGCATCTAAACCCAAGGGGAAATTTTTAGAGCTGGGCACAGGAACAGGGCTATCACTGTCATGGATTGTAGAGGCAATGGATGATAAATCAACTGTAATATCTATAGACAACAATGAGTTGTACATCGCTATTGCCAAAGAATTCTTTAACGATGACAAGAGAGTTGAAATCATTTGCACAGATGCCACACAATGGCTAAAAAACAACCCGGACTTAGAATTTGATCTCATATTTGCAGATGCTTGGCCGGGGAAGTATGAAACTTTAGATGAAGCTTTAAGCATGGTAAAAACTGGAGGATTTTACATTATTGACGACATGTTACCACAACCTAATTGGCCAGTTGGTCATGAAGAAAATGTTAAAAAGCTAGTCGCCCATCTGGAACAACGAGCAGACCTTAGGTTTACCAAACTGAATTGGTCCACTGGCCTAATCATAATGACTAAAATTTAACGAGTATCTTTATCAACTCATGCAAACGTTAAAACAATTACAAGACGGGGAACTTTCAGGCGCCATAACCTTAAAACTCTCAGAAGGTCTTTCTACCTTTCCTGAAGAAATTTTCAACCTAGCGGAAAGCCTTGAGGTGCTCGACTTATCCGGTAATAAATTATCCTCCCTTCCGCCCAATTTTGGTAAGTTGAAAAAGCTCAGGATTTTTTTCTGTTCTGATAATTTATTTAAAGTTATGCCTGAGGTATTGGCCGATTGTCCCGATTTGGATATTGTAGGTTTCAAAGCAAACTTTATTGAAACCATCCCCGCCAAAGCCTTAAATAAAAACCTGCGCTGGCTAATTCTTACCAACAACCAAATATCAGCTTTGCCAGACACGATTGGAAGTTGCAAAAGAATGCAAAAATTGATGCTTGCGGGCAACAAGCTCGAAGAGCTACCTGAGTCGCTAAGCAATTGCACCAACCTTAGCTTATTGAGAATTTCTGCCAACTTGCTACAGGAGTTCCCAAAATGGCTACTTACTATGCCGAAGCTGTCATGGCTGGCTTTTTCAGGAAATCCATTTTCTCATAAACCCCAAATTCAATCAATCCCTTTTGTAGATTGGAAAAACCTTGAGATTGGTAAAAAATTAGGAGAGGGTGCTTCTGGAGTTATTTACCAAGCCAGACTTAATACTAAGCACCTGTCTAAAGCTATTGCGATTAAGGTCTTTAAGGGGTCTGTAACCAGCGATGGGCTGCCGCAGGATGAAATGGATACCTGCATAACGGCCGGAAATCACCCCGGATTAGTGCAACTTATTGGACAAATAGCAAGCCACCCTGAAGACAAGAAAGGGCTGGTCATGGAGTTAATTCAACCTCGCTTTTATAATTTGGGTGGTCCGCCAAGCATGGAAAGCTGTACAAGGGATGTTTTTAGATCTGGCGCCAGGCTGTCTGTATCACAAGTTTTAAAAATTGCAGCAACTATCGCCTCTGTAGCTGCTCAGCTGCATAGTAAAGGAATTATGCATGGCGATCTGTATGCCCACAATACGTTAACAGATCATGAAGGCAATACCTTATTTGGAGATTTTGGTGCCGCTTCGTTCTATGATAGCAACAATATGGGACTAACTGCTCATCTAGAACGTATAGAGGTTAGTGCTTTTGGATGGCTCCTGGACGATCTGATAAATTTATGTGAGGAGCAGGAATGCATTGTCATCAATGAACTGAAACAGTTAAGAGATCACTGCACGAGCGAAAAGGTTAGTGCACGACCAGTCTTCTCTGCAATCACCGCCAATCTTCTTACTTTGCAATAAGAGTATTTTAGCATACCCAGTCAAGCTCAATTTGTTGATTTCAAATAGCTTAAATATTTTGTGTAATTTTAATGTTCAATTGAGTGGAATGTATAAACCTTGGCTTCTTCTTGCTTTTTTATTACCTGTAATTCTTTTCTCCTGTAAAAAAGGGAACCTTATGAAATCCACCATAGTAAAGGAACTTCAGCTAACTAAAATAACTGAATTAAGAGGGGGCGTGACCAGCATAACCAACTTTGCTTATGACGAGAATGAAAGGCTGAGTATAGTAAAAAGAGGCAATGACATGACCTTGTATACGTATTCTGGAAATAAGATCATCAACATAGAAGTTAATGAGGGCAGCAAAACCACCTCAACAGAGATTATGTACACGGACGATATTCCAAAAAAGGGCATATCAAAGGTTTATCAGTCTGGCGTTCTACAAACAACATTACAAGTCAATATTTCAAGCGGGTTAAATGAAACGAGTCAGATCAATTTCTACGACAATACAATACTGGTTCGTAAACTATACCTGTTTTATGACAACGGCAATATTACTGAAATTCAAGAACTGAACAACAGAACAATAACCAATTACGATTACATTTTTGGAGAGAAAAAGAATGTCCTGTTTAATGCCAATACCAGGTGGGCATTTGGTGTTGAGAATATCGACCGCATATCTACCAATGAGATACTAAAAGTAGTAACTGAAACGCGCAACATCAAACACCAGAAGACTTATGATTATACTTATAACGAAGAAGGTCTGCCTGTAACTGCTGTAATTACGGAGACTGACCCTCCATTGGCAATTGAGACTAAAACCTTTGTTACTTATACTTACGAGAAACTTTAGCCCCTCAATACTTTATCTTGGCTAACGTAACTGCAAATGTTAAGCGATTATATTTTACAAAGCCATGTCATATATTCCTTTTTTTACAATGTGCTATTGTCAAATCGCGTTATTTATCTGTTTATTTGTATTAAGTAATCAAATAACACACAAATTAAATTTCATTACCATGCTACTGAGCATCTTAAATGCATTGTTTTGCCTTTCGTTTCTTGTTTTCGCCTACCTAAACCTGAACGACATTGATCCCTGGTTATGGGTTCCAATCTACCTGGTAGCTTCCGTTTGTTGCGGATTTGCCATTTTTAACAGATTTTACCCGAATGTTTACCTAGGTGCCATAACTTTCTACCTAATCTACGCAGTCATTTTGTTCTTTTCTAAAGACGGTGTCCGAGACTGGATTGGCAAGTATAACCGACCGAGTCTGGTAGAAAGCATGCAGGCTACAAAGCCCTACATTGAAAAAACCAGAGAGTTTTTTGGACTGCTGATTATCAGTGGAGCATTGGCTATCAATTATTTTGTGGCGGTTAACTAAAAAAACAAATCATGTTGTTATCAGGAACAGAGAAGCTCAGCAAAGCGGGGCAGATATTCCTTTCTATTATTAAAAAAAATCTTCAGCCCGAAGCGTTTGTATGGCTGGAAGCTAAAGGAGCATTAGTAAAAAGTGAAGACAAATCACTTCAACTTAACATGGCTTTTTCTAACCTGCCCAAACATACAGGAAAAGGCGAGATTACCGGACAGGAAGTATTAAACGAAAATGAGCTGTTATTTGAAGGATTTTCTCTGGAAGGCTGGAGTATAGATCGCTTGTGCCGGGTTTGGATGATCATGCAGGTAAATAGCGACGATAAGGATCACTACTTAAAAAAGATAAATGCATTGTTTAATGCTTCTGAAATGAATGAGCAGGTTGCCTTATATTCGGCATTGCCTTTCTATGCTTACCCGGAAGAATGGGTATCAAGATGTGAAACAGGTGTAAGAAGTAATATTGGAACGGTGTTGGAATCAATCATGTACCACAACCCTTACCCGGCAATGTATCTGAGTGAAAATTCATGGAACCAGCTGGTGCTTAAAGCCTTTTTTACTGAAAAGGATGTGACTAAAATAACGGCATTGGATTCAAGAATTAATCAGTCTTTAAAAGATACACTGACGGATTATATTGCCGAAAGGACCGCAGCGCATAGAACTGTGGAACCCAACATCTATAAATTAATAGCGTTAAAAAATCATAATATTTAAAATTGAATTATGTGTTGTAACGAGAATTTCCAGGAGAGAAATGCAGGAGAGAAAATTCAAACTACTCTTGATCTGAATGCAATTAGCGGAATGAAGTTTTTTGATCCGCATGTTCACATGACCTCACGTACCACTGATGATTATCAGGCGATGGCCGATGCAGGAATTGTTGCTTTAATTGAACCGGCCTTTTGGCTGGGGCAGCCCCGTACGGGGTTGGATAGTTTTACTGATTATTACAGTAGCCTTATTGGATGGGAAAGATTCCGTTCTTCGCAATTTGGCATTAAGCATTACTGCACTATCGGATTAAATTCACGAGAGGCAAACAATGAAAAACTGGCTGAACAGGTGATGGAGATATTACCAAACTTTATTTTTAAAGAAGGCGTAGTAGGCATAGGGGAAATTGGTTTCGACGATCAAACACCTGCTGAAGAAAAATATTTCCGTATGCAACTGGATCTGGCTAAAGAAGCCGGTTTGCCTGTGCAAATCCATACTCCGCACCGCGACAAAAAGAAAGGTACGCAACGCAGCATGGACATTTCAATTGAGCAGGGAGTTGCCCCTCATATGGTGATTGTTGACCATAACAACGAAGAAACAGTAAAAGAGGTTTTGGACAGGGGTTTTTGGGCAGCATTTACCATTTATCCGTTTACTAAAATGGGAAATGAAAGAATGGTAGAAGTGGTTAAGCAATATGGTGCGAAAAGGATTATGATTAACTCTGCGGCCGACTGGGGTATTAGTGATCCGCTTGCCGTTCCAAAGACAGCTGCCTTAATGAAACAATCTGGCATCAGCATGAAAGATATTGAATTGGTTACGTATCGCAATGCCATCACTGCTTTTGCTCAAAGCGGACAGATTGACGAGAACGACTTTGTTGCCATTAAAAACATTGATCAAACCCAGAAGTTTGAAAGCAACTCTATTTTACGTGGCGGACAACAGCCAAGAATAGATAAAAACTCCATCATCATTTCTTAAGGTAGTGAAAAAATTAATAGGATACCTGAGGCTGATGAGGCCGGCAAATGTGGTAACTTCTGTAGCAGATGTGCTTGCAGGGATTGCTATAGCTGGTTATTTTTTACCTACTGCGCTCTATACTAACGGAGGACTAACCTTGGGGAGTGGACCGCCATTTATACCCGTTTTACTTTTATGCATTTCTACCATAGGTTTATACAGTGGTGGCATAATCATGAATGATGTATTTGATGCGGAGTTAGATGCTGTAGAACGACCAGAGCGACCTATTCCAAGCGGATTGATCTCTAAAAATGCAGCTACTATTTTTGGTGGTATTTGCTTCTTTATCGGGATTTTTGCTGCAGGAATGCTCAGCAGAAATGCACAATACTTGTCAGCAACCATCATGGTATCATGCCTTATTTACGACAAATTCCTTAAACATAGTTCTTTATTTGGACCGATAAATATGGGCCTTTGCAGGGGTTTAAACTTGCTTTTGGGCATCAGTATTTTACAAGGTGCAGTTCAGCAGTACTGGTACCTGGCAATTGTTCCGATCATTTACATCGCGGCAATTACCATGATCAGCAGAGGTGAAGTTCATGGCGGGGGGAAAAACACCCTTTATTTTGCCGCTGTGCTATACGTGCTGGTGATTGCAGGTATTATTTATTTCGCAGCAGCAAATAAACAGCTTCCAACAACATTAGCATTTGTCGCTGGTTTCGCTTTCATGATCTTCAGGCCTTTGTTACGTGCTGTACAGAACCCTATAGGACCAAATATTGGTAAAGCTGTTAAGTTTGGCGTTATTGCACTGATTTTAATGAACGCCGCTTGGGCAAGTGCTTTCGGGGTATGGCATATTGCCATCATAATTGTAATTTTATTACCAATATCAATAGGACTGAGTAAAGCATTTGCCGTTACTTAGTCGAGAATTTTAGCATATGAACTACCTTCAACAATCGTTTAGTGTAAAATTTGAGTATAAGATTTTCTTTACATCATCATTATTCGATCTTAAAAATACTACACTGGCAGATTTCTTTGCGGAGAAACCATCACTGTCTTTAAGGAAAATATTCTTTGTAATCGATAAGGGAGTTGCTGATACGCACCCAAATTTACTCAGCGAGATCAAGAAATATTTTGAGGAACACAATGTGATCCAATTTATACCCGAGGTAATGGTTATTCCGGGAGGTGAGGCCTCCAAGAATGATACAAATCTTTTTGATGCAATAGTTGAAGCGGTGAACAAATTCGGTATCGACAGGCATTCTTACATTGCTGCAATTGGTGGCGGTGCGGTATTAGACTTGGTTGGATACGCCGCCGCGGTATCGCATAGGGGCATTAAGCACATTCGTATCCCCACTACGGTATTGTCTCAGAACGATTCTGGAATAGGCGTGAAAAACGGTGTCAATTATAATGGCAAGAAGAACTTTCTTGGTACTTTCTCCCCTCCTAATGCAGTATTTAACGATGATGCATTTTTAACAACGCTATCCACAAGGGATTACCGCTCTGGCATTTCTGAGGCAATTAAGGTGTCCCTTATTAAAGATCCTGATTTCTTTTACTGGATTAAAGACCATGCTACAGAATTGATAAACCGGGATCAGGAAACGATGAATTACCTGATTAAGGTTTGCGCCCAATTGCACATGAACCACATTTCTGGTGATGATCCATTTGAATCAGGGTCTTCAAGACCGCTTGATTTTGGTCACTGGGCAGCACATAAGCTGGAGCAGCTAAGCAATTTTAGCGTTTTGCATGGCGAAGCTGTAGCAATGGGGATTGCGCTAGACAGTACTTATTCTTTTTTGAAGGGAATGCTAAGCGAAGATAAACTTCATGGTATTCTTGATTTATTGTTAAAACTTGGATATGATATTTCAAGTCCATATATCCAGATCACCGATTTGAATTCCCCTATATTAAAGGGATTATTAGAATTTCAGGAACATCTTGGAGGCTTGCTAACCATTACCTTGTTAACGGATGTAGGCACAGGAAAAGAGGTAAACGAAATGGATAAAGAATTGCTTATCGAAGCCAGCAGCTACGTAACAAAATATACCGCGGCACACCTAAACATAAAGCAGTAACATGAAACTGAACACTGGCCATCTTACCTATTGTACCAATATCCATGCGGGCAGGAACTGGGCAGAAGACTTTGAGGCATTGCAGAAAAACTTCCCTGTTATAAAAAGTGCAGTTGCTCCTGACCAACTGATGGGTCTTGGATTAAGGCTTTCTAACGAGGCTAGCCTTGAATTGATAAATGAGGCTCCACTCGCCACTTTTAAAGCATGGCTGGCTGCCACTGGCGCTTATGTATTTACCATGAACGGTTTCCCATATGGGGAGTTCCACCACACAGTAGTTAAGGAGGATGTCCACACACCAGACTGGACTACGCAGGATCGTAAGGACTATACATTAAGACTATTTAAAATATTAAAAGAAATTTTACCGGAGGGTATGGAAGGTGGTATTTCTACATCTCCATTAAGCTATCGCCATTGGTTTAAAACCCCCGATGATCTGGCTGCGGCGACTAATACTGCTACAAAAAATATGATTGAAGTAGTAAAAGAGCTGATCCACATCTACCAGAAAACAGGCGTGGTACTTCATTTGGATATTGAACCAGAACCTGATGGAATACTGGAAACCGGTCGCGAATTTATAGATTGGTTTGAGCAGGTGTACCTGAAGCTAGGCATTCCTGAGATAGAAAATTCTTTTAACGTATCTGCCGAAGAGGCTGAGGTATTATTAAAGCAACACCTCACCTTATGCTATGATGTTTGCCATTTCGCCATTGGTTTTGAAAACCATGCAGGTGTAGTAAAAGAACTCGAATTAAAGGGCATTAAAGTTGGAAAAATCCAGATCAGTGCAGCTTTACACGCAGATATTGATAAGTCGCCAGATGAACGACAAATCATAAAGAAAGCATTTGGAGCGTTTAACGAGCCTACCTATCTCCATCAGGTGGTAGCGCTAAAAAAGGATGGCGGACTATTACGGTATCGCGACCTTACTCCTGCACTTGCAGATTTTGACAATGCTGAAGCAACGCAATGGAGGGCACACTTCCACGTTCCAATATCCATAGCTGAAATTGGTGCAGTAAGTTCTACTCAAAACGACATTATTGAAGTACTAAACATACAGAAATCTAAACCGTTTACCCAGCATCTGGAAGTTGAAACTTACACTTGGGAAGTACTTCCAGAACAAATAAAATTGCCCATTACCGAATCCATTAGTAAAGAATTGCTATGGGTTGCAGATCAGTTAAACACACAGTAATGAAAAAAACAGTTGTAATAGACGTTGTTGGATTATCGGCAAACCTGATTGGCGAACACACGCCTTTTTTAGCAAATTACATTAAACGTAAAAGCCTGAATAGAATAGCACCAATGCTTCCTGCAGTAACAACTGCGGTACAGTCTACCTACCTAACAGGTAAGACACCAGCAGCGCATGGCATTGTTGGAAATGGATGGTACGACAAAATAGATGCTGAAGTTAAATTCTGGAAGCAATCTAACAAACTGGTACTGACAGATAAAATATGGGACTATGCAAAAAAGGAAGACCCCAATTTTACCACTTCTATGATGTTCTGGTGGTACAACATGTACTCCAATGCCGACTACTCGGTAACACCTAGACCAAATTACCTGGCAGATGGGCGCAAAATGCCTGATTGCTACTCGGAACCAGCAGGCCTTAGGGATGTGCTACAGGAGCGCCTTGGAACTTTTCCTTTATTTCAATTCTGGGGCCCTGGTGCCAATATAAAATCTACGAAATGGATTGCAGATGCTTCCATAATTACAGATGAGCTTTATGATCCTACCCTGACCCTGATCTATTTACCACATCTGGATTATTGCTTACAGAAATTTGGTTCTGATTTTAGCAAAATAAGTAAAGAGCTTGCCGAAGTAGATGAGGTAGTGAAAGACTTGGTTAACTACTATGAATCTAAAGGTGCAGAGATCATTATCCTTTCTGAATATGGAATAGTCCCGGTTACTAAGCCAATCCACTTGAATAGGTTATTTAGAGAAAATGGACTACTGCAAATTAGAATAGAAAGAGGCCTTGAACTTTTAGATCCCGGTGCTTCAAAAGCATTTGTAGTGGCAGACCACCAGATAGCTCATATTTACATCAATGACCCATCTGTAACTGAACAAGTAAAGGCATTATTAGCTCAAGCTCCTGGTGTGGCAGTTATTTTAGATGAAATAGGTAAAAAAGAATACGGTATTAATCACGACCGCGCAGGCGATCTGGTTGTTGTTGCAGATGCGGATAGCTGGTTTACCTATTATTTTTGGCTTGACGATGCGCTTGCACCTGATTATGCACGATGTGTAGATATCCATAAAAAGCCAGGTTATGATCCTGTAGAAATGTTTATGTCTTCTAAGCCCCGTGCTGCCTATAAATTGCTTAGAAAAAAAGCTGGTTTTAGGTATGTAATGGATGTAATCCCGTTGGATGCAACTTTAATAAAAGGCTCACATGGTAGTGTTAACACACCTGAAGGTTACCATCCTCTATTGATTACTGACAAGGCTTTAAATCAGGACAACGTGGCTGCTACAGATGTCTATGACGTCATCTGGAAAGCTTTGCATTCTTAGTATGGACTCGAGAAGGGAGTTTCTGAAAAAGGCAGCAATCTTATCCGGCGCAGCCGGTCTGCCTAATGTTATCCCCATGTCTATTCAAAAGGCAATGGCTATAGAAGCCAATCCCGGAAGTACTTTTTATGATGCAGAACATGTAGTGATCCTGATGCAGGAGAATCGGTCGTTCGACCACATGTTTGGCAAGCTTAATGGCGTGAGGGGGTTTAATGACCCGCGTGCTTTTACTTTGCCTGATCAGGATAAGGTTTGGCTCCAAAAAGATGCTGCAGGGAATAGTTATGCTCCCTTTCATATTGACATTAATAAAACTAAGATCACATGGCAGGGCGGATTGCCACACTCCTGGACAGATCAGCTTGCGGCAAGAAACGGCGGTAGGTATGACCAGTGGATACCTGTAAAATCATTAATGTGTCTTGGCCATTACGAGCGGGCAGATATTCCGTTTTATTACGCAATGGCAGATGCCTTTACAGTTTGCGATCATAATTTTTGCTCCTCTCTAACGGGAACAACACCCAACAGGCTTTTTATGTGGACTGGCAATATCAAACCAGAATTAAGCCTTGATGCAATAGCAGCTGTAAATAACTCGCAGGCAGAATCAAGAGATGATGTGTATGTAGACTGGGAGGCCTTCCCGGAGATATTAGAAGACAATGGAATTGACTGGAAGATCTATCAAAATGAAATATGGTCGGCCGATGTTCAAGGTGAAAATGTAGATGATTGGATGGGTAACTATGGCGATAATGCTATAGAATATGTAAAGCGCTACAATGTAAAGCTTTCTGCCTATTTTAGAAAACATGGAGATCCTAAAGCCAAGCTGACCGCAGCAGAAGTAACTGAAAAATACAATAACCTTTCTCTGCGCGAGCGCAACCTGATTGATAAAGCCTTCGCCAGCAATATCAATGCGCCTTTTAATTACCTTGAACTTGCGCCTTTTAAGTATGTCGACGATGAAGGAAAGGAACAAACGCTAGAGATCCCAAAGAATGATATTTTTTACCAGTTCAGGTCTGATGTAGACAATGGTAAACTACCTGCTGTTTCTTGGTTGGTAGCCCCTCAAAGATTCTCTGATCACACCAGTTCACCGCTGTATGGCACATGGTATGTATCGGAAGCAATAGATATACTGACCAAGAATCCTGAGGTTTGGAAGAAAACCATCTTCATTTTAACGTATGATGAAAATGATGGTTATTTTGATCACATTCCACCTTACGTAGTACCAAAACCTGGTGATAAATCGACAGGAAAAGTATCATCAGGAATAGACATTACATCAGATTACGAATCAACTAAAGACAGTCCGATTGGGTTAGGGTACCGTGTACCCATGCTAATCGCCTCACCATGGAGCAAAGGTGGTTATGTGAATTCTCAGGTATTTGATCATACCTCAACTATTATGCTAATAGAGAACTTGTTTAGTCATAAAACAGGAAAAAAGATTAGAAGTTCTATGATCAGTAGCTGGAGAAGGACTATTTGTGGTGATTTGTGTTCTTCATTCCGTCCTGCGTTAGAAAGATCAGTAGCTCAACCAACAACATTGAGAAAAGATGAAGTTATCACCCGCATCCAAAATGCTAAAAACAAACCAGCTCAGCTACTGCCAAAACCATTGACAGTTGCAGAACTGAAAAATAATGAATACTTGCCGGTGCAGGAAGAAGGAGTTCGCAAAGCATGTGCGCTACCCTATCAATTAAGTGCAGAAGGCATGACCAGAAATGGTATTTTTACCTTGCAGCTCGCCGCTGGGAAGCGGCAGTTTGGCCAGATGGCAACCCCGTCTGGAGCACCATTTACAGTGTACACGACTAATCTATACAAAGGGCAGGCGGGAAAGTCATGGAACTACGCTGTAAGTGCCGGAGATCAGGTCAGCGACGAGTATGATATTGCCGACTTTGCTAAAGACATTTACAACTTATGTATAAGTGGGCCTAATGGCTTTTTTAGGAATTTTAGGGGTAACGACTCTGATCCTCTTCTGGTGAATTGCAACTACGAACAACGAGGTTTATTGACTAAAGCTACAACAGGTAACCTGGAACTTACATTTGAAAACACAGGCCTTGATACACTCCAGATAAATATAGCAGACGGATATCAACACCAAAAGCCTGTCTCTATGTCATTAACTCCTGGAAGCAAGACTAAATTGAACATAGATCTATCAAAAAGTGCTCATTGGTATGATCTTACTATCACTATAAACGGATCTGATGTCTATAGAAAGCAGTATGCAGGACATGTTGAAAACGGTGAAGAGTCTATTTCTGATCCATTAATGGGCTAGTCGGCTAAACATCGGAAAGTCTTTACAACCGCAAAAGTACTTTTGCCAAAAGCGGCTCCCATTACTATGGCACAACTGTAATGGATAATCCAGTATCAAAAACCTGATTTTGCCAATCCAATTTTATACGATATATTCCTGGCGGGGTGTTATTGCCAAGTACTAGTGTAAGTTTAGTCGATGTTACTGCATTTACATAGGCATAATGACCAGCAAAATTAGCTGAAATCTGACCGCCATTATTGAGAAACCCTTCTCCGGTAATGGTAATCGTTGAGCCAGAAGTTGCAGTTAATGGAGAAACTGAATCAAATTTAGTTGGCAATACTTCAAAAGTTCCACCGGGTATTGGAACGTCTCCTGCATCAGTGATAACGGCTAGAGTGTAAGATTTAGCCGGCATACCCATATAAATCCCCCCTATAATTTCATTATCTGATACTCCGCTGAAAGACAACCCGCCATCAGAGTTATTAAACCTTACATTATAATAGGCACCTTTAGCAAACTTGCCGGTGATATGAATAATTGTTCCCGGAAGGCCTTTTTTAGGAAAAAACCCGGTGGCTTCAGGCTTAATAATGCTCAATTGTGTATTTGATTTAACGCTAAATGGACCATAAGCAATACTAACTGGATAATTGTTGCCTACTGCATATTTCGCATTATAGTCTAAAGGAAAAGTCAGTTTCCCTTCCTCATCCGCCATTACCCATTGTTGGAAGTTACCAACTTTTACAGAAAACTCATTAGCGCCCCTTTGTAAATACAAATAGTTATCCAATTGTATGGTAACCGTCTGCTGATCCAATGCCGGATTTGGACTGATAGATTTAATTAGAGGAGGAGTCAATATAAATTGCCATGGTAAAACAATTCGCGCGTTGCCCGTCATATAACTTAACGTAAGCTTATCGGTGTTCACCTGCGCTGGCACGCTAATATAAAAACTATCATCAAAGTCAGAGTTGCCAGTAACGACGGAGTTTGGTTCAAAATTTACATACAACGCCTCTTTCGTGGCCGGTAGATTGTCCCCTGTAAACCTGATCTTTGTATTGATTGGTCCTGATTTAGGGTTCATGTCTTTGATATTTGCCCAAATTCTAAAGGAATGGGAAATATCGGCAGTTACTCCTCCTACCGTAGCTTTAACTTCAACAGTTTGTCCGTGACCAGCGGGGATACCTGTTGGCAACTCAAGGGTAATTGAAGTTTCATTGATGGTCTTAATTACGGCTTGTGTACCACCAAAAGTAATTTTAATATCACTTGCTCTCAAACCTTTATAAGCTCCTACAAGCGTAATTAAATCCCCTGTTTTACCTTCATCAGGAAGAATGCTTTCAACAACTGTATTCTTAAAACGATTAGAAAATATGTCGCCATAATGTGTGCCATTTTTATCCGTCACGTAAGCCTTGACAACAAATAAGGCTTGAAGTCCATTTACTTCTGGAAAAGTTAAATTATTTAAAGTCGTCTTAAAAAAACCCGATACAATTTCAGATCCAAGAGAAACTTTGGTTCCTTTGGCAATTTCATCTTCTGCATTAAACCAGTAAATAAAGCCATGGTCGATAATCTTGCCGCTTCCGGGATTGATCACTTTACCACTTAATTCCACACCAATCGGACTAATAAATGTTAATTCTGAAGTTTCTACTGTTGCAGGAGGAATTTCAAGAGTTGCCTTTTCCTTTCCGCAACCGAATAAAAACAAAACTAATGATAAGATCAGAGCTGATTTAAAATGCTCACGACGAGTGATTGCCAAATATAATATAGTTCGCATTAATTTAAATTTAGTGGTCTAATATAAGCATTTCGATGTTTAAAGTATCTGCCAGCTTGAACTTAAATCCTTTCAATGCTACTTCTTGTTCCACGCCTAACTTGTGATAAATTCCTATAGGATATAAATCTGCAAAGTAGACTGTTAAAGGAATGTATCTTCCCGTCGGTATTGCCTTGTTAGAAGACGGTGCAATGTCACGCTATATTTCTTAACGCCGCTAACTTAAGTTAGGTCCGACTAAATGTAAGGACAACACTAGGAGATACAGATGGAGATGGTCACCTGGAAGAACTTTATTCATTAAATCACGCTCCTTTGACAACTTAATCAGGATAATAGATTAATTTTATGCCAATTAACTTATTTCAAATGAAAATTATACAAAGCAAGGCCATTTGCGCAATCACCTGCTGTTTATTAATAGGCAATTCGGTTGAAGCCCAACAAAAAAAGACTATTGTAGCAAAAAAAGCTCCTGTAGCATCACAAAAAAATGGATCTGCTGTAATCCCTAAAGATCCAAGCATACGAATAGGTAGATTACCTAATGGACTTACTTATTATATCAGGAAAAATGTAGAGCCAAAGAACAGAGCAGAACTTTATCTGGTAAATAAAATTGGATCGCTAATGGAGGAAGACAATCAGCAGGGCTTGGCTCACTTTACCGAACACATGGCCTTTAATGGTACTAAAGATTTTCCTAAAAATGAAATGATCAACTACCTTCAAAAGGCAGGGGTACGTTTTGGAGCAGACTTAAATGCATATACTGGTTTTAACGAAACCGTATATCAATTACCCATTCCAACAGATAGTTCCGCTTTATTCAAATCTGGTTTTAAAATTTTAGCCAATTGGGCAGGAAAAGTATTGATGGAAGGCGACGAAATTGATAAAGAGCGTGGTGTAATTATAGAAGAAGATCGTCAAAGAGGAAAAAATGCCCAAGAGCGGATAAGCAAGCAACTGCTCCCACTTCTACTGAAAGGTTCTCGTTATGAAAAGCGGATCCCAATTGGAAAAATAGATATTTTGCAGAGCTTTACTTATGATAAAATAAAGAACTTTTACGCAGATTGGTACAGGCCAAACCTGCAGTCTGTAATTGCCGTTGGTGATTTTGATGTAAACAGCGTTGAACAGTTGATTAAAGAAAATTTTGCTCCTCTAAAAAACCCTTCTAGTCCTAAACCACGACTGAAATACGATCTTCCTGACAACAAAGAGCCTTTGATAAAAATTATCACAGACCCGGAGCAGCAATATAACATCGCAACTGTATTTTACAAACAACGTGGCAAAATAACGACCACAGTGGCCGATTATAAAAAGGAACTCATCATGTCAATGATCAACAGTATGATTGGCGCAAGGTTTCAGGAGATTCTACAAAAAGGAAATGCGCCCTTTGTATATGCACAAAGTTCATATTCGGCATATCAGGGTGGTTTGGTTTCTGGCATTAATGCTTACCAGACCGTAGCAGTAGCAAGCTCTGGTGCTACATTAGAAAAAGCACTTACTGCCGCACTTACAGAAAATGAGCGGATGAGCAAATATGGATTTGTAGCTTCTGAATTAGATGTTGCCAAAAAGAACATTCTTGCAGGAAACGAAAAACAACACCTGGAAAAAGACAAAACAGCCTCTATTAAATTTGTACAGGAATATCAAAATAACTTTCTAAGTGGAGCTGCAATACCTTCTATGGATTGGGATTATGCAGAGACCAAAAACATATTGGCAAATACTACCTTGACTGAAGTTAATGCTTTAGCTAAAACATTGATAACTAAAGAGAATCAAATTATACTTGTACAGGCACCAGAAAAAGAGAAAGCAAGTTTACCAACAGAAGCACAACTTGTTAATGCGGTAAAAACCGCAGGAAATGGAATAACTGCTTATGTGGACGATGCTGTTAATAAGCCATTGATCGCCACAAAGCCTACGGCAGGTAAAATTGTTAGTGTAAATAAGATTGATGCAATTGACGCTACGGAACTCACTTTAAGCAACGGTATTAGAGTGGTGTTAAAACAGACTACATTTAAAAATGACCAGGTATTATTCAGCTCATTTTCTAAAGGAGGATTCTCTTTGGCAAGTGATGTAGACTTTAATTCTGCAGAAGAGGCAGGTATCATTTCTCAAAGTGGAGTTGGAGAGTTCAGCCCTAGTCAGCTCAACAAAATTCTTGCTGGCAATACAGCCCGGGTTGGATCTTATATTGATGACCTTTACCAAGGTTATGGCGGAAGTGCGTCTCCAAAAGATATGGAGTCTGCTTTTCAACTTGTTTACGCCTATGCTACTACTCCCCGCAAGGATGTTGACATATTTAATAAGAACATTTCAGACAGCAGGGTAGTAATTGCTAATAAAAACGCCAATCCAAATGCAGTTTTCTCTGACACCATCCAATCTGTACTTTCTTCTTACAATAAGCGATCGTTACCAACTACGCTTGCTGATTTGGATAAAATCTCGCTAGATAAAGCTTTTGATTTTTACAAAGACAGGTTTGCGGACAATAGCGAACAAGTGTTCGTAATCATTGGTGCATTCGATATGGCGAAGATCAAACCCTTAATTGAAACTTATTTAGCAAGCTTACCTTCACTAGGTAAAAAGCAAAACTTTGTAGATAACGGAATCAGACCTCCAAAAGGAAAGATAGTAAAAACAGTTTATAAAGGATTGGAGGATAAAGCTGCCGTACAATTATACCTTCACGGCGACTATGTTTACAACATGGACAACAACATCCAGCTTGATGCTGTTAAAGCTGCTTTAGAAATAAAAATATTAGAGCGTCTGCGTGAAAAAGAAAGTGGTGTTTATAGTCCGAACGTTGGCTTAAGTCTGGAAAAATATCCAAACTCACATTATTATATTACAATTTCATTTAGTTGCGCAACAGCAAATGTAGAGAAATTGATAGCTGCTGCACTTGACGAAGTTAGTAAGATCAAAATGAGTGGTGCATCTGCAGATGATATTGGTAAGTTTAAGTCTGAAGAACTCCGTCAATATGAACTTAGCCTTCGTGATAATGGATACTGGTTGGGATATATTTCAAATCGTATTAAATATGGAGATGATTTAGGACAGAACAAAGCTTACGTACAAAAAGTAAATGCAGTAACTGTGGAAAGTAGTAAGGCAGCAGCCCAACAATATCTAAGTGAAGACAATTACATTAGATTTGTACTGTTACCTGAAAAGAAGTAAAAAACATTAACCGGAGGCTACCTTAATTGGTGGCCTCTTTTTTTTATAAAATTTTATTCTGCCATATCTGCCTTCGGCCTGGGTAGTACCTGGCTTCGGTACGGCTTCGTACGTCGGTTATCTATTCGATATCCGTTGGCTATCCGTTCGTTATCCTTGGTATATCCAAAATACCTATAAACAACCATTCATATTCCTTTAACGGACATAAAATATACGAAGCCAGAACGGAATTGAAACCTTACGAGAAGCTTAAGAGTCTAAATCGTTAACTGCATAGGTGCTACAATGAGGAAACAGCCGTTTGTTCGTCCTCTTCCATTAATTCCTTTTTTTCAGGATCTAATTCGACTTTACCTTTTTTATCCTTCTTAGCAAACAGGATGGGATAAATTAGCATCAAAGAACCGGCAATAAACAATAATCCAGCTGCAGTAAGCACATACGAACTGTATTCATTCTTTTGATCAGACAATATTTTATAAGCAATTAGTGCAAATACACCCAACACGAATGCGATTAATGCTTTTTGAAGTTTCAAGATACGTATCATGTGAAGATATTATAGTACAACACATTGATGTAAACAAAAATCAAACCACAATATCTCCTTCAATTTCTCGATCAAAAACGCTAACTTTGCATCCTTAATTTTTGAGGATACTTGATTGATGTATAGGGAATTTAAACAATTAGAACTAGCTAAAATAGGGGAAGAGATACTTGATTTTTGGAAGAAGAAAAACATCTTTGAGAAAAGTATTTCCAGCAGGCCAAAAGCAAACCCATTCACTTTTTATGAGGGCCCACCTTCTGCCAATGGCATGCCGGGTATTCATCACGTGATGGGCCGTGCTATTAAAGATATTTTTTGCAGGTACAAAACCCTAAAAGGCTTCCAGGTAAAACGTAAAGGTGGATGGGATACTCATGGATTACCCATAGAACTTGCAGTTGAAAAAAAATTAGGTATTACAAAAGAGGATATTGGAAAGAAAATCTCTGTTGAGGAGTATAATACTGCCTGCAGGGAAGAGGTAATGAAGTATACAGATGTATGGAATGACCTTACTGAAAAAATGGGTTATTGGGTTGATCTTGAAAACCCATACATCACTTATGAAAACAACTACATAGAATCACTTTGGTGGATTTTAAAGTCCTTCTATAATAAAGGATTGTTGTACAAAGGCTACACGGTACAACCCTATTCTCCCGCAGCTGGAACTGGCTTAAGTTCTCATGAGCTAAATCAGCCCGGAACTTATAAAATGCTAAAGGACACTTCAATTACAGCTCAGTTCTTTATCAAAAAAGATCAGGAACATCCATTATTAAAGGTGCTTTTTGCTAATGAGCAGGAAGAAACTGCCATGATTGCCTGGACAACTACACCGTGGACATTGCCATCAAATGGCGCACTGGCTGTTGGTGAGAAAATCCGGTATGTAAAAGTTAAAACATTTAATCAATACACCTACTTACCAGTAAGTGTATTAATGGCAAAAGATCTGGTAAGCAAGCATTTCAAAAGTGAGGCTAAAGATCTTTCCTTTGAAGATTACAAAGGCGGAGACAAACTCATACCCTGGAGCATAACAGATGAATTTTCCGGAAAAGATTTGGTTGGCTTGCGCTATCATCAATTGTTGCCGTATGTAACGAATGTTGATTTGGAAGAAAATGCCTTTCGGGTAATTCCAGCCGATTATGTGACTACTGAAGATGGTACTGGAATAGTACATATTGCTTCTGTTTTTGGAGCAGACGATTTTAGGGTAGCTAAAGAAAGTGGTGTTCCGGCAGTAATGATCAAAGACGATCAGGGCAATGAGCTTCCTTTGGTTAACAAACAAGGCAAGTTTGTAGATGAGGTAACAGACTTTGCAGGGAAATATGTTAAAGAAGAATACTATAGTGATGAAATACGTAAAGGTGAGGACTTTAAGCCGACTGACGTACTAATTGCCATCAAATTAAAGGAAGATAATAAAGCTTTCGACGTTAAAAAATATGAACACAGTTATCCGCATTGCTGGAGAACTGATAAGCCAATTTTATATTATCCATTGGACAGCTGGTTTATTAAGACTACTGCCGTAAAGGAAAAGCTGGTAGCCCTTAATAAAACAATCAACTGGAAACCTGAATCTACCGGAACGGGAAGATTTGGAAACTGGCTGGAAAATCTGGTTGACTGGAACCTTTCGCGTTCCAGGTATTGGGGTACTCCCCTACCGATCTGGCGCACTGCAGATGGCTTGGAAGAAAAATGTATCGGTTCTATTGCAGAATTGAATACAGAAATCTCGAAATCCATTGAAGCTGGCTTTATGGAAACTGGTTTTGAATTGAAAGATATGCACCGCCCTTATGTAGATGATGTAATATTGGTATCAGATAAAGGCGAAAAGATGATCAGGGAACTGGACCTGATAGACGTATGGTTTGATAGTGGTGCGATGCCTTATGCGCAATGGCATTTCCCTTTTGAAAACAAGGAAGAATTTGAGCATTCATACCCCGCAGATTTTATCGCCGAAGGTGTAGATCAAACCCGCGGATGGTTCTTTACCCTTCATGCTATCGCTGTAATGTTAAGTGAAAGCAGTGATGAAATTAAAGCGGTAAATGAACGGGTAGGCAATGGTGGGGTGGCATTTAAAAATGTAGTATCAAACGGCCTTGTTCTTGACAAGAATGGCAATAAAATGTCAAAGCGCTTAGGTAATGGCGTAGATCCTTTCTCAACGATAGATACTTACAGTGCAGATGCTACAAGGTGGTATATGATCAGTAATGCATCACCATGGGATAACCTAAAGTTTAACATGGATGGGCTTGATGAAGTACGACGCAAGTTTTTTGGAACACTATATAATACTTATGCTTTCTTTGCGCTCTATGCCAATATTGATAAATTTTCTATAGATGAGCTTAATTTTACTCCTGTTTCAGAAAGAACGGAACTAGACAGGTGGATCTTATCGCTATTGCAAACGTTAATTACTGAAGTTGATGAAAGCTATAACGCTTATGAGCCCACAAAAGCAGCTAGAGCAATTCAAACTTTCGTGGATGAACACTTAAGCAACTGGTACATCCGCTTATCGCGTCGCCGTTTTTGGAAAGGCGAGATGACCGCTGATAAAAAAGCAGCGTACGAAACACTACATACCTGCTTGATGAGCATCGCTCAATTAATGTCGCCTGTAGCTCCATTTTTTGCTGACTGGCTATTCTTGAACCTTACTGAAGATGATGTTAATAAACTTGAATCTGTTCATTTAACTATTTTAAAGGACGCAGACAATACGCTTATTGACAAGGAACTGAATGAGAGGATGCATCTGGCACAGGATATTTCCTCAATGGTATTGTCGCTCCGTAAAAAAACCAGCATCAATGTTCGCCAGCCACTGGCTAAGATATTAATACCTGTATTGGATAACAAGTTTGCAGATCGGATTGAACTTGTAAAAGACTTGATCTTGTCTGAAACCAATATCAAGTCCATTGAGTATATTACTGACACCGCGGGCTTTATTACCAAAAAAATCAAACCTAATTTTAAAGCACTTGGCCCAAAAGTTGGAAAAGACATGAAAACAGTGGCTGCGGTAATTACTGAATTATCGCAGGAACAACTTGCCCATTTTGAAGCAGAAGGTCAATATAAGATTCCGGGAACTACATACATAATTGACCTCAGTGATGTGGAGATTACGGCAGAGGATATTCCAGGCTGGCAGGTAACCAATATGGGGAAACTTACTGTTGCCCTTGACGTGACGATTACAGAGGAATTGAAACAGGAAGGTCTGTCGAGAGAGCTGATCAACAGGATTCAAAACCTTCGAAAAGAACTGAATTTTGAAGTGACGGACAGGATTAGTGTTGGTTTACAGAAGCATAACTTAATTACTGAAGCAGTAGCACAAAATAAAGCCTACATTTGCTCCGAAATTTTAGCGGACAAGATTGAATTAGAAGACATCATAGATAACGGAAACAAAATAGTGATCGATAATGTTGAACTACAAATATCGGTTTCAAAACAATAAATAACATGGAAAAATCTACAAAAACAAGGTATTCTGACAGTGAATTACAAGAATTCAAAGAGCTGATCCAAGGAAAATTACGTATGGCTAGAGAAGAGTTTCTTAATTTGACAAACTCCCTGAGCAGCCCTAATTCTAACGGGACAGAAGATACCTCAGGTACATACAAAACACTTGAGGACGGTTCTGCTACATTGGAAAAAGAACAGCTAAACCAATTGGCTGCACGTCAGAAAAAGTTTATTGAAAGTTTAGAGGCTGCTTTAGTCCGCATAGAAAATAAAACCTACGGCATCTGCAGGGAAACCGGCAAGCTAATTCAGAAGGAACGTTTACGCGCTGTACCACATGCTACTTTGAGTATGGAAGCAAAACTGAAGCAGTCATAATGAAGGGATATACTAAACCTTTATTGATTATATTTCTGGTATTGTTGGCAGATCAGGTTTTAAAGACCTGGATTAAAACTAATATGTACATTGGACAGGAATTTAAGATCATTGGTAACTGGTTCATTATCCATTTTACGGAAAACAATGGCATGGCCTTCGGACTGGAATTCGGTGGTGAATTTGGCAAACTTGCATTATCGCTATTTAGAATAATTGCTGTTGCTGGAATTGGCTATGGGTTGCACTACCTAATCCAAAAAAAGTATCATCGTGGGCTGATATTGAACGTAGCACTGATTTTTGCCGGTGCGCTTGGTAACATCATAGACTCTGTAGTTTATGGAAAGATTTACGGGTATGCAGAATTCTTTCACGGCAGGGTTGTAGATATGTTCTACTTTCCAATTTTGGATGGGCATTTCCCTATTTGGTTACCAATATGGGGTGGAGAAGAGTTTGTATTTTTTAGACCTGTATTTAATGTAGCCGATGCTGCAATATCTGCGGGGGTAATTATTATTTTAATCTTTCAGAAGTCGTATTTCAAAGAAGATGTAAAGGAAGAAATAGGATCTAATAATGAGATAGTTGAAGAATAATTCTAAACAATATTAAATTTATTTGTGGAATTGGTATGATAATTACATCTACCTATCAAACACAAATGAAAATTTAAACATTATGAAGAAGTTATTAATTTTTGCCTTCGTTGCTTTAATAAGCGTAAGCGCGGTGGCTCAACAAGTAGATCTTAGAAAAAAAATAAGTGTAAGTGGTACATCTGAAATGGAAGTTACCCCCGATATTATTTACTTAAGCATTTCATTAAAAGAATACCTTAAAGACAATAACAGCAAAAAGAAAGTAGACATAACTACGCTTGAAAATCAATTGTTTTCAGCTGTTCAGAAGGCTGGATTAGATAAAGAAAATCTAACAATAAACAACCTTTCAAGTTATAATTATGCAACTGAAAAAAAGCGAAACCCTGATTTTCTTACCAGCAAGCAGTATCGCCTAAAGGTTACTGATTTGAACAAATGGAATGAAATTATAGGTGCAGTAGACGCTAAAGGTATTGCCTATACCAATGTGGAAAGCTATGACTATTCAAAAATTGAAATATTGAAAAAAGAGCTTAAAATTAAAGCCCTACAGGCTGCCAAAGTTAAGGCCGCTTATCTGGTAGAAGCACTTGGCGACAAGCTTGGAAGCGTAATAGATATCCAGGAAGTTAATAATGAACAATATCCTCAACCAATGTATCGTACCAACGTAATGATGATGAAAGCCGAAAGTTCTGATATGGCTGGAGCTCCTGCACCAGAAATCGATTTCAAAAAGATTAAGCTAAGCTACATTATGAATACTGTTTTTGAGATCAAGTAATCTTTATTGACTTAAACAGTATACAGTTTTTTTCATAAAATCTTTTGAAAGCCTATCAAATCACTTTGGTAGGCTTTTTGATTATATCATATTGTATCACTAAAACCAAAAATATTATGAAAAGATTAATTTACTCATTAGTGCTGATTTTTACATTAGCAATTAGCGCAAACACAGTATCTGCAGCTGAGAAAAAAGAGAATGCAAAAACTGAAATGACTGCTGATCAACAAATCCAATTACAAAGGATTACAAACCGCGTTGAAGAGATCAAAGCAATGGACAAATCTAATTTGACCAAAGCGGAAAGAAAAGATTTACGTAATGAGCTTAAAGACATGAAGAAACAAGCACGCGCTATGAACGGTGGTGTTTATCTTTCAGTAGGTGCTATCATTATCATCATATTGTTATTGATCCTTATCTTATAATAAAAGATCTTTCATCACTTTTAAATAAAAAAGGCTTCCTTACGGAAGCCTTTTTTATTTAAAAGAATTAGCTGATGTAATCGAACCCTGTATATTTTACCAATGCTTCAGGAATCTTGATCCCTTTATCTGTTTGATTGTTTTCAAGTATAGAGGCGACTATTCTCGGCAAAGCCAAAGCACTGCCATTCAATGTATGCGCTAACTGAGTTTTGCCTGTAGAACCCTTAAATCTCAGCTTAAGTCTGTTACTTTGATAGGTTTCGAAATTTGAAACTGAAGATACCTCAAGCCAGCGCTGTTGTGCCGCACTCCAAACCTCCATATCATAAGTCATGGCCGATGTAAACCCCATATCTCCACCGCACAAACGCAAGACGCGATAATGAAGCCCAAGCTGTTGCAATAGCGATTGAACATAACTGCTCATTTCTTCTAACACCTCATAAGATTTGTCTGGATGTACTACCTGAACAACTTCCACTTTATCAAATTGATGAAGTCGGTTCAGCCCGCGCACATGGGCTCCATAAGACCCCGCTTCTCTGCGGAAACATGGAGTATATGCAGTGTTCTTTACTGGAAGCTCCTCTTCTTTAAGAATCACATCCCTGTATAAATTAGTTACAGGGACTTCTGCTGTAGGGATAAGAAACAGGTTATCTACCCCCGCATGATACATTTGCCCTTCCTTATCAGGAAGCTGACCTGTACCAAAACCTGATGCCTCATTTACCAAAAGTGGCACCTGCATTTCTCTATAGCCTTGCTCTGTTGCACGATCAAGAAAAAAATTAATTAAAGCCCGCTGCAACTTGGCTCCTTTTCCCTTATACACAGGAAAACCAGCGCCGGTTATCTTAACACCAAGTTCAAAGTCAATAATGTCATATTTAGCAGCTAACTCCCAGTGCGGCAAAGCATTTTCAGATAAAAATGCAGGATCCCCTTGCACCAGAACAGTTTCATTTTCTTCTGGTGTACTTCCAGTTTTCACTAAATGATGAGGAAGATTCGGAAGTTGAACAATCAGGTTATGCAATTTAACCTCTGCAGCAGCCAGTTGATCAGACAATTTTTTATGCTGATCTTTATTTGCAGCAGTTTGCCCTTTCAACACCTCAGCCTCTTCCTTTTTACCGTTGCGCATCAAATCGCCTATTTGCTTGGCAGCAGAATTGGCAATAGCAGAAAGGTTATCCAGCGAAGTTTGAACTTGTCTGCGTTCTTCATCAGTATTGATAATTTCGTCAACCAGTTCAGGTTGTTTGAAATTGCGTACGCTTAATCGTTCTAAAACTTTCTCTCTATTTTCGCGGATATAATTAACTTGCAGCATTATTTGATATTTTGAACAAAGATAATAAGAGTTACGTGTTATTAGGCAAACTATTTCTTGTTCCAACCCCAATTGGAAACCTCGAAGACATGACCTTTAGGGCCATAAGGATTCTTAAAGAAGCAGATATTATTCTTGCTGAAGATACAAGAACAAGTGCGCCAATGCTTAAGCATTTTGGTATAGACAAGAAAGCATATTCGCATCACCAGCATAACGAACACCAGGCAACTTCTGAAATTGTAAGGTTTTTAAAAGAAGGAAAAAATGTTGCTTTGATCTCTGACGCTGGCACGCCGGCCATTTCAGACCCTGGCTTTTTCCTGGTTAGAGAAGTTATAAAAAACGACATCCAAGTAGAGTGCCTTCCCGGGGCAACAGCATTCGTTCCAGCACTTGTCAATTCAGGTTTACCTTCTGACTCCTTTGTGTTTGAAGGGTTTCTTCCAGTAAAAAAGGGAAGGCAAACTAGATTCAAAAAGCTAGCTGAGGAAGACAGAACTATTGTTCTTTACGAAAGTCCGCACCGCCTATTGAAAACATTAGAAGAATTTGCTCAATATCTTGGCGAAGACCGCCAAGCGTCAGTAAGTAGGGAGCTGACCAAGTTATATGAAGAAACGATTAGGGGAACGCTGTTAGAAATTAAATCACATTACGAAAACAATATATTAAAGGGAGAATTCGTAATTTGTATTGCAGGGGCCGAAACTAAAAAAGAAAAACGAAAAAATGATACTGATAGATAGATTTTTAAGCGATGAGCAAGACCCTAAAGCAGTTGAACGGGTACTGAGTAAGTTGAACGATATGTTGACCAGCAATGAGGAACTTATTTATATGGCCGTGCAAAAGAAACCAGCCGTTAATCTTTTGCCAGATTGTATTGCAGTAAGTAACAAACGTATTTTCTATTGTGAACCGGGTAATTTTGGAATCACCATGAATTTCAAAGATATCTCCTGGAAAAGCATTAAAGAAGTTTCCTTTAAAGAGGAGTTCTTTGGGTCTAAATTTATTTGCGTTCCTCAACATGGCGAGAATATCATAACAGAATACATACCTAAAGTACAGGCCAGAAAACTTTATCAAGCTGCCTATGAACAATTGGAAAACTTTAAAGAGCAAATTCATCAAAGTGATTTGGAAGAAAAGCGCTCCAGTCCATCTCCGGTAACCGTTAACGCAGTTGTTGAAGAGCCAGCACCTGTAAAAGAGCCAGAAGTTATTCCTATTTCTGCATTTGTTCCTCAAGAAGAACCTGAAGATGAAACAACGCTAAAACTTAGGAAATTGAAAACTTTGTATGATAAACAGCTAATCACTCAAGAAGAATATGAAGCTAAAAAGGCAAATATTCTCGATGCATTATAATCCTAAGCGAGCATAAATGAACGCTAAACATCCGTTTTTACTTTCTTTGTTAAGTGCCTTTATTATGTGGTTGGCCTGGCCTCCAATTCCTTTTACAGCACCCCTATTACTTATCGGCTTGGTTCCCTTATTGATCGTAGTATCTTCAATACAGGCAGACAATCGCTTAAAAAAAGGAAAAAGGATATTTTTATTTGCCGGATTAACATTCTTAATATGGAACACGACATCTATTTATTGGGTTTATAATGCAATCAGCGCTATAAATGATCCTTTTACGTCTGCTTTGGTGTCAATTATTCCATATGGTTTAGGGGCATTATTGATGACATTTGCATTTTGGATGTATCATAGATTAAGTCGTATTACCACTAAACCAATCGCATATTCCGGCTTAGTAGCATTCTACATATCGATGGAATACTTACATCAAACCTGGGATTTGTCATTTCCATGGATGACATTGGGTAACGGCCTTTCAGGAATGCATCAATTGGCACAATGGTATGAATATACTGGCGTTTATGGTGGTTCTGCCTGGATTCTGATTAGCAACGTTCTTGCTTTTGAAGCCTATCAGAAATGGAAGCAATCGGGCTCTGCATTAAAGCCAGCAACTGTATGGCTAGCCTGGATAATTATTCCTGTGGCTTTCTCATTAATTACCTATTTCCAATATAATGAAAAAGTAGTCCCGGTAAACGTAGTGGCCGTTCAGCCTAATATTAATCCTTACGAAAAATTCGGAAGCATGTCAAGTATGGATCAACTTTCCATTCTTACAAAACTTTCTGATTCTGTTGGTCAGTCAAACACTGAGTATTTCATCTGGCCGGAAACTGCAATCCCACAAGCAATAGTTGAAGACCGTATTAAAAGTAGCGCAGAGTTTATCACTGCACAATCCTTTTTAAATAAATATAAGAATGGCACCATCATTACCGGAATTGAGAGCGTAAAGCTGTACAACGACAAAGAAACAGTATCAGCAAAAATGAATCCCAATGGTGGTTTTCTGGACAACTATAATGCGGCGATGCAAATAGAAAATTCTGCAAACGTACAATTTTACCACAAGTCCAAATTGGTTCCAGGTGTAGAAAAAATGCCATATCCAAATGCGCTTTCTGTACTCGGGCCAGTTTTTGAAGGTTTCGGAGGAACTATGGGTGGTTGGGGGTGGCAAGACAAACCCGCCGTATTTTATGCTTACAGTGGCATTGGCGTTGTTCCGGTAATTTGTTATGAGTCTTTATGGGGTAGCTGGATAGCAGATGCTGTCAAAAATAACGCTCAATTTATTGCAGTAATTACCAACGATGCCTGGTGGGGCAATACATCAGGTAAGGATCAGCATTTACTTTATGCAAAATTGCGAGCCATAGAGACCCGTCGTTACGTGGTCCGGTCGGCTAATACAGGTATATCTGCTTTTATTAACCAAAAAGGTGACATTATACAGCAAAGTAAATGGTGGACAAGGACTGCGCTAAAAGCCACCATAAACATGAATGATGAACTGACATTTTACGTTCATAATGGCGACATCATCGCTGTCATTTCTTACGTTATAGCTGCGTTGCTAGCTTTATTTGTTTCCTTTCAGAAAATCAAATCCTTGTTTAAGAAAGATACTTCCCTACGATAGGCATTCTTCTTCCCATCCCAAATGCCTTAGGAGAAACCCTAAGTATGGGAGGAGTTTGATAACGTTTGAATTCAGCGTTATTTACCATTTTCATGACTCTCTTTACCAATGCTTCATCAAATCCCTGCGCAATTATTGTTTTTGAACTTTGCTTAAGTTCTATGTATTGAAAAAGAATTTTATCAAGAACATCATACTCGGGTAGGGAATCTGAATCTTTTTGATCAGGTCTTAATTCTGCGGATGGAGGCTTAATAATAGAATTCTCAGGAATCATCACACCATCTTTATTTATAAATCTGGCCAACTCAAAAGCCTGAGTTTTATACACATCTCCAATCACTCCAATTGCGCCACACATATCTCCATAAAGTGTGCCGTAACCTACAGCGCACTCACTTTTATTAGAGGTATTTAAAAGAATGTAACCGAACTTATTAGACATAGCCATCAGGATCAACCCGCGGCATCGGGCTTGAATGTTTTCTTCTGTAAGGTTAGGAAGAAGTCCCCTAAATGCCGGTTCAAGAACCTTGTCAAAGGTATCTGCAACTTCTTTTATTGGTATAATTTCATGCATGCAGCCAAAGTTCTTCACAAGATCTAATGCATCTTGAATAGAATGATCTGAAGAATATTTTGAAGGCATTAAAACTGCCATAACATTTTCCGCACCAAGTGCCCTGCAGGCTAAAGCACAAACTATTGCAGAGTCAATACCCCCTGAAAGGCCAAGTACTGCTTTTGTGAAACCCGATTTCTCAAAATAATCCTTGATTCCCAAAATCAATGCTCCGTAAATCTGTTCTATATCAGATAGTGGTTTATGTTCGATTGGCATATGGCCAAGGATGTCTCCGTCCATCATCTCATAAATGCGCATATCTTCCTCAAAGTATTTCATCTCATTAAGCAAATTACCAGCGCGATCAAATGCAAGCGACCCACCATCAAAAACTATCTCAGTTTGCGCACCTACTTGATTTACATATAGCAATGGCAGGTTATATTTCCTGGCATTATCAGACAGTACAACCATGCGCTCATCATCATGAGAATAGGAGAATGGCGAAGCAGCTATATTAATCATCAGGTCAGGCTGTTGCAGGATCAATTGATCCATCGGATTTGATACATAAAGCGGGTTATCGTTGATATTCCACAAATCCTCACAAATAGTCAAGGCTATCTTCTTGCCTTTAAAATTGATGCAATCAAATTGTGTCCCTGGCTCAAAATAACGGTACTCATCAAAAATATCATAGGTGGGCAACAGTGCTTTCTTAACGGTGGCTTTAATCTCGCCATTCTCTATAAAGTAAGCGGCATTATATAAGTCTTTTCCTGCTACCTGTGTATTTTTTACCGGAAGGCCAATAATACAGGCAATATCTATACAATGAGCAGCAATCTCCAGAGCTGAAGCTTGACATAGTTCTATGAACTCATCAAATTCCAGGAAATCACGAGCCGGATAACCACACACGGCAAGTTCAGCAAACACTACCAAGTCTGCGCCACTGTTTTTCGCAAGTTTAATATGATCAATAATCTTATTGGTATTGACTTCAAAATTTCCAATGTGGTAGTTGAGTTGTGCAAGGGCTATTTTCATCTGAAACTGCTAAATCTAACTAGAAAAACACACCAAAGTTTATCCCGATATAGTGATTTTTAACTGTGGTACTTTTATCGCTGGTAATGTCTGTGAAGCCATTATTAAAAGTAAGGCCTGTAGTAATACTGGAGTTTGCAGAAATGTCAAATTCCGCACCAGCACCTATAATTAAGCCGGCGCGGTAAAACTTGATATTATCTGATATTTTTACATCTTTTGAAATGCTGTTACCTGTTACTTCAGTATCCTGCTTTGCACCAATATTGATCCCGTTGGATAAGCCAAACTGCCCATAATACCGTGTGTTGTTAATTTTAACTGTTTTCAGCTTTAAGGTTAGTGGAATTTCTACATACTGCAATTTATATTTTAAACCGTATTCGGTTTGGGCAGGTGTGCCGCCATTACCCATCGTAGTAAAAATTTCCTTACTCTTGCCATTTATGGTAGTTATTGTGATCCCTGTCGCAAAACTATAGTTCTGTGTGAAATTAAAATCGGCCATCAATCCGTAGGAAAAGCCTAAAGCTACTCCGTCACTTTTACCAATCTCTGGTTTAACCCAGCCAATTGTTGGATATGCCGTTAATCCTAGTCTAAAACCATAATATGGAGAAGAAGAATCCTGCGCATATAGACTCCCTGCAAAAAACAAAAGTAATAACCCGATAAATGTTCTTTTCATATAATTATATTTGTTCTTAATGTTGTACCAGCTAGTATTCCGCCAAAGCTATCTATTTTTTCTATTAAAAGCGATTAAGCCGTTTCATGCAGTCGTTATAGTTGCTGCATTTGGTCTGTTTACATTGAACTCCTGCAAACAAAAAACCAAACCCGATGTAAGTGGTATTCCTCTCAAAATTTCTATAAAGAGATTTGACAAAGACATCTTTGAAGGAAAAGGAAAAGATCTCGGGAAAACTAATACTACACTTAGTAATAAATACGGAGCTTTCTATGGCGATTATATAAATAGAATGGTTGGAGATGGTAATTATAGCGGCATTCAAATCTTGTCAACCCTTTATAAAGACCAGGCATACACAGATTTGAATAACGACGTGGATTCAACATTTTACAGTACTACGGGTATTGAAGCAGAATTATCTGAAACTTTTAAATACATTAAATATTATTATCCGAAAAGCAAAACACCTCAATTTATTTCTTTTATATCGGGCTTTGCAGTACAAACGCCAATTGGCGATGATTATATTGGTATTGGGCTAGACATGTTTATGGGGCGTAATAGCAAATTCTACAAAGGTATAGTTCAGAGCATACCTGTATATATTTCACGCCGTTTCTCGCCTGAGTATGTGGTACCGCGAGTGACGGAAACATTTGCTAGAGAGGAGCTTTTTAAGGAGGTTGATTCAGATAGGACACTCATTTCTAAAATGATCCACAACGGTAAGATCCTCTACTTTATGGATCAGGTATTAAATGAGAACATACAAGATACCATCAAAATCGGCTATACAACTAAACAGCTGAAATGGTGCAATACCTATCAGGCCGACATATGGGGCTTTTTTTTAGAAAACAATCTCTTATTTAACACAGATTATCAAAAAATTCAAGTATATCTTAGCGAGGGGCCTTTTACACCAGGACTTGGTGAAAAGAATGAATCTGCGCCTAAACTTGGTGTATGGATTGGCTGGCAAATTGTTAGAAAATATATGCAGCAGAATACCGGAGTAACGCTACAGGAATTGATGGCAGAAAAGGATACGCAAAAAATACTGACGCTGTCTAAATATAAACCCAAATAGTGCTTTATGAGAGTTGGAATTGTTTTATCTGGAGGTGGTATCAGGGGCATTGCACACTTGGGTGTTTTAAAGGCCTTTATAAATGCCGGAATTAAATTCAGTCACATTAGCGGCACAAGTGCAGGTTCTATTGCTGGCGCATTTTATGCTGCAGGAATTGATCCGGAAGAAGGGCTTAACATTTTCATTAAAACTAGATTATTGAGATTTATCAGACCAGCGGTGGGTTCGTTAGGTTTGATTAATATTGAGCACACCTCTGATTTACTCAAAGAATACTTTCCTGAAGATCGCATAGAAAGCTTAAAAATCCCACTTACAATAGCTGCTACCAATTTCAGTGAAGGCAGGCTAGTCTATTTTAACAAGGGGCCACTAATCAAGACCATCCAGGCATCTAGCTGTATTCCAGGGATTTTCAAGCCCATTATGATCAACGAACAGATGTATGTTGATGGAGGTATTCTGAACAATTTTCCAGTTGAACCCCTAATGGCTGATTGCGATTTCATTATAGGCTCGTCCTGTAATCACTTGAATTCGGTAGACAAAATTACCAATATCACTTCTTTAATTACTCGCGCAGGAATCATGTCTATCAACAAAGACATGGAGCAAAAAGCAGCACTGTGTAATGTGTTAATTGAACCAAAAGGAATGGGGGAAATCAATACTTTCGACATGAAAAAGGCCGAAACAATTTACTGGCTTGCTTATGAGGAAACACTAAAAGCAATTAAGAGTAATGAAAGCCTTAAAGAGCTAATTAAAAAGCCTGCTAAGAAGTTAAGCTAATTTATGTAGTGCAACAAGTCGCTCACCTACCAATACAGGAATTGCCTGACAGATATTTAACTGCAAACAAAATTTAACATCTTCTTCTATATTAAGAACTGCCAACCTATGGCTATGCGATGATTTATTAAGATAAGCCCTTAAGTCGTCCTTCGCAAGCTGATAAATATCTTCAGCAGCAACACTTGAATCATCAAAATGCATAAAACTGTTTTTTATTTTAGCAACCACAGCTCCAGCGAATAAAGTATCTTCGAGGTTAAAATTATCTTTCCAACCCGCGCAAAGTAACAGCACATTTTTGTTCTGCGCTACTAACCAGTCACACAACGGATCAAGGTTTAAAAAAGAACCCAACACCACTTGATAGGCCCTGTCGTTTGCAAGATGAAGCGCTTTTGTACCATTGGTAGTTGTCAGCACAACTGTTTTACCACCTACTTTTTCCTTGGTGTAAGAAAATGGAGAATTACCGAAATCATATCCTTTAACTACTTCTCCATTACGCTCAGCAGCAAGGAGATAGTCATGATCTGCGTATATTAGGCAGTCCTCTACATGAGCAACGGGAATAATTGCAACTGCTCCATTGTCTATGCCATAAACAATAGAAGATGTTGCTCTTAATACATCTATTACTACAACGATGCTGTCTTCAATTGCATATAAATCAAGTAAAGCAGGTGTTAAACAAACCTCCAGTCGTTTTTCCATCTTTTACTTAAATAAATTATTTGTAAAAAGGGAATTTGACCACTTTTGCTTTGACCTTTGCATTTCTGATATGGATGAAAATTTCTGTTCCTTCTTTATCCATTCCTTTTTTTACATAGCCCATTCCTATCGCTTTTTGCAATGATGGGGCTTGTGTTCCGGAAGTAACTTTCCCGATTACATCACCTGCTGCATCAACAATTTCGTAATCATGACGGGGAATACCCCTGTCAATCATCTCAAATCCAACCAACTTACGTTTTATACCGGCTTCCTTCTGGGCAAGCAACGCATCAGAATTGGTAAATTTTTTGGTGAATTTAGTGATCCATCCAAGACCGGCTTCAATTGGTGAAGTCGCATCATCTATATCATTTCCATAAAGGCAAAAGCCCATTTCTAAACGCAATGTATCACGTGCGCCTAATCCGATCGGCTTAATGCCCATCGGTGCACCTGCTTCAAAAATAGCATCCCATATCTTATAAGCATATGAATTTTCAAAATAAATCTCGAAACCACCTGCACCTGTATATCCTGTTGCAGAGATAACAACATTTTCAACCCCGGCAAAAGTTCCCTTCACAAAAGTGTAATACTCCATTGAGCCCAAATCCACTTCAGTAAGACTTTGCAAAGCTTCTGCGGCCTTTGGCCCTTGTATAGCAAGCAATGAAGTTTGATCAGATATGTTATGCATTTCTACACCCCTATCATTGTACTTTTGGATCCAGTTCCAGTCTTTCTCTATATTTGATGCATTCACAACCAACATAAAGGTTTTATCGTCCATTTTATAAACAAGCAGATCATCAACAATACCACCATCTTCATTTGGCAAACAGGAATATTGAACTTTTCCATCGTATAATTTTGATGAGTCATTACTCGTTACCCTTTGGATCAAATCCAAAGCATTGTCTCCTTTTAAAATAAATTCACCCATGTGACTTACGTCAAAAACACCCACTCCAGATCTAACCGTTGCATGTTCCGCGTTAATACCATCGTACTGTACGGGCATATTGTACCCTGCAAACGGCACCATTTTAGCCCCTAATGAAATATGTTTATCTGTTAATGCAGTATTGTTCATGTCTCTATTTATAAAACTCCCGCAAAATTAAATAAAATTTAGGCAGTAACCAGCTTTTGATAGATATTCAGAATTCTTTCGGATATAACTGATATATCATGATCTCTTTCCACTGTTTTTCTGGCAGATTCTCCAATTTCAAGCCTTTTATTTGGATTTGTAATGCATTGTAAAATAGATCGATAAAACTCATCTGCTGTATTTGCAATCAATATGTCCTTTCCTGGGTTGCATTTGATACCCTCTGCAGCCATACTTGTCGCAATAATACATTTTTTCATAGCCATACCTTCTATGATCTTCACGCGCATACCACTTCCTGAGAGTAGTGGCACAATCATGATGTCTTTGGAGTTGATAAATTCCACAGCATCAAAGATCTCGCCCTCAACTACAAGATTTTCAAAATCATAATCGAAAAACTCCTTTTGCATATTCTTGCCAGCAATATAAAATCTCAGCTCGCTGTTTAATGTTTCTATATCCGGCCAAATTTCTTCTAAAAACCATTCTAATCCTTCTTTATTTGGGCGCCAATCCATTGCTCCCAGGTGAAAAAGTGTTGGAAAAGTATTGGGGGACACACTTGTTACATATTTCTCAAAGTCTAGTGCTACAGGAAAGACTTCTATAGCTATTTCACACCCAAACCGCAATATGCTTTGCCGATCTTGTTCGCTGATGGCAAAAATTTGATGAAATCGATTAATTTGTTCGGTTTCATATACCTTAAGTCGCCGTGCTAAAAATTGCAGATATTTCCTCCTTGGTGTAAAACGTTCTATAAGCGCAATACGCTCCCAAACATCAAATTCTATATTATGTGCCCTGTAGATAATTTTAGCCTTGCTATTTGCCTTAACAACATCCAGGTATGGAACAACAAACAAACCTTCAAATTGGATAATATCAAATTCATTTTCTTTTAATATATTCTCCAACATGCGCTCCGCCTCACTATCGAAATACCTTGAAACGTTATAGGATTGATTAGAGAATATATTAATAAGTGCTCCCCATACATTCACGTCAGTATCCAGACTAAAAGAATGAAACTTAATATTATCAAATACCGGATCATATATATCATCCACATCAATTTTACTTTTGAAAGGATTGATACTGAACATGGAAACCTCCAAACCCAAACGTAGTAATCCCTTAATGGTATTGTATACCACTATTGGGTATCCGCTGTTGGTCGGAAAAGGAACTTGGTTTGTTAATAGAAGTACTCTCAAAGTATGTGAAAATACTAATTATCCTTCATTTTCTAAAAATAGTTTCAGTTGTGGATCAGTGATGCTAAAAGTTTTACGGTGGTATGGCGACAATCCATGTTTAATGGCTGCAGTTCTATGAACTATAGTTGGATAACCCTTATTTTGATGCCACTGATAATGAGGATAGCTCAGAGACACTCGCTCCATAAACTCATCTCTGTGCGTTTTTGCCAAAATTGATGCTGCCGCAATATTTAAGTATTTACCATCACCTTTGATAATACATGCATGAGGAATGCCTGGATAAGACGTAAACCTATTACCATCAATGCTCAAATGGCCGGGTCTCACACTCAGCTTATCTACTGCTCGGTGCATAGCAAGAAAAGAGGCATTCAGAATATTTATTTTATCAATTTCAACATTATTCACTTCAGCAACTGACCAGGAAATTGCTTCCTTTTCTATGATAACGCGCAGTTCACAACGTTGTTTATGACTTAGTTTTTTTGAATCATTTAACTCACCAGCTATAAAATCGCGCGGAAGAATTACAGCGGCGGCAAAAACAGGTCCTGCTAAGCAACCTCTTCCAGCCTCATCACAACCAGCTTCAAGCAATTTTTCATGATAACAATTCAATAACATAGTACAAAGTTAAAGATATAAAAGGTGGATCAAACCGAAATATTTTGAGATTTCACATCAAAGGCATCTCTTAAACCGATAGCCAGCAGGTTAAAAGAATATACAGTTAGCATAATTGCCAATCCAGGCAAAACAGCGAGGTAAGCTGCGTCCATAATGATATACCCGTAATGTTCTTTTATCATAGTGCCCCAGCTTGGCATAGGTGGTTGAGCACCAAATCCCAAAAAACTTAAGCCAGTTTCTAATAAGATCGCCGCTGCAAAATTGGCTGATGATACCACCAATATCGGACCAGCAATATTAGGCAATATATGCCGCCTAATAATACGGCTTGTGGAGAACCCTAGTGCTCTTGATGCCTCAACAAATTCAACCTCTTTTAAAACCATTACTTGCCCACGTACCAGCCTAGCCACATCTACCCATGTAGACAGTCCAACTGCAATAAATATTTGCCAAAATCCTTTGCCAAGTGCAAATGAAATTGCGATAACCAGAAGCAGAGAGGGAAGCGACCAGATTACGTTCATTAACCAACTGATTGAAGCATCTGTCTTACCTCCAACATAACCTGCTATTGCTCCTAGGCTAACGCCAATAAACAATGAGATCAATACTGCCATCAATCCTACTGATAAGGACACACGTGTTCCAATAATTAGCCTGCTTAGTAAATCTCTTCCATAAATATCTGTACCAAGCCAATATTTTTTCTCGTATTCATATTCACCAGGAACCTTTGGGTAAGCCTTCTCTTCGGCAATTTCGTCATCACCAATATATTCACGAGCATATATCTGATTCCTCAACTTCCTTAATGACGTAACTGGTATGCTTTTGAAATTCAACTCCTGACCATAAAGCATTTTCTCCAAGAAATTTACTTGCTTGACCCTGTCATTTCTGCTAATGATCAGAAATCTAAAACTCCTTCCCGGCTTCCTATTAGTTAACTGCAGGTGCATTTCATTGGCATGCGGACTTTGATCTGGTGTTATCAGGTAGCCTAGCAAGCAAACTAAAATTAGCATCAATATGAAGACCAGACCACCAACTGCAAGCCTATTCTTTAGAAATCTTTTCCATACCTGCTTCGAAGGGCTATCGCTATTTTTCACTACCGTACCATCCTATCTTTCCAATTGTATTTTCCTGAATTCCCAGCAATACCAATGTAAACTATGTAAAGTATATGCATCAGGTTTAAAATAGGTAAAAATACCAGCAACTCCCCGCGCTTTGCAAATTTCGTAACTCCGGTTAAAAACAATAATTCTGCAATAACTTTTATCAGAAGCTGATAGAGTGCTACTTTGAGTATCGTTAAAAAAAAAATGCCCGCCAATAAATTGAGTATGATACTTAGGTTAAAAATCCAGACACCAACACCCAAAACAATAATTGACTTATTTTTATAACGGGTACTCTTGGATGCCCAGCGTTTCCGTTGTTGAATGAACTCACTAAGGTTCGGCTTTGCATGCGTATAAACTATAGCGTCTTCATTCTTCAGGAAGCCAATATTATTATCATACTTAGCTGCCATTTTATGAAGTAACAACTCATCATCTCCAGACGCAAGATCGTCTATTCCAGTAAACCCACCAACCTCATAAAAAGCTTTCTTCTCATAGGCCAAATTCGCCCCATTGCAGGTGGATGGCCTTCTATTTCCAATCGTTGATGCACCCAAACCAATTAAATACAAAAATTCAAGTGCTTGTGCGCGTTCAAAAAAACTCTTCTCCTGAAAGTATGCCACAGGCGAAGAGATCATCTTATAATCCTTTTCTTCATAATAAGCTACTATCGTCGACAACCACTTAGGCCCCATACGGCAGTCAGCATCTGTTGTAATGATCAAGTCTCCTTTACAATCTGCTATCGCAGTTTGAATCGCCTTCTTTTTGTATGAATTTAAAGCTTTTGATTCATTTAGTGTAATTATTCGTACTCCTTGAACGGAATAGGACCTTACAATATCCCCGGTTGCATCATTAGAGTGGTCATCAATTATGATAATCTCAGTTAATTGCTTTTCATAGTTTTGGGCAAGCAAATCATCTATTGTTTTTCTGATGTTATTTTCTTCGTTTCGCGCCGCGACTATTATTGAAACCTTTGTGTTACCAGAAGTTGAAGTTGGCGGAATAAAATCAGTGAGTCTACTCCAACCAAGTATGAAAGTGCTGACAATCAAAACATATAAAAATGTTAGCAAATACGATAAAAAGCTAATCGCGCCGAGTATTTCCAAAAAAGTTTAGTTTAATCACGAAATAAGAGCCTAATATAGCAGGAATTATAATATTAATCAGCCATATACTTGCCGTACATGCTATGACTGCTACATCCTGGTTAGTTACTGAGCTAAAAAAATAGGAGGCTGTAACACTTCGAACACCTATATCAAAGAGGTCAAGAGACGGAAGAGTAGATTGTACAAAAAATAAAATACTTACCATCATTAAAATATCAAGATAATGTATCTCTGGAATCAGCCAATAAAATAGCACAAAATACTGAGTACTAAACACAGTATATCTAGCCAAGCAGAATAACAAAATCTTAAGCAATTCCTTTTTCTGATACCTGGCAAGAATGCTATAGAATTTTTTGTATTTTCTCGTAAGTTTCATGGAAAGTAAAATTCCATTCAGCCATTTAATATTAAAATAAAAGGTGATAAAAAACAAGCAAAACATAATGGACAAGATCAAGAGTGCGTAGAGTAGCCGATAATCCAAATTTGAAAATCTGTATATAAAAAAGCATACTGCAATAGCGCCAAATACATTTGTCAGTACCATCTGCCCGATATTACCGACCGCCATTGCCACCACCCCTATTACTCTTCTCTTAGGCGACAAAAAGAACACCCGCCCCCCATATTCTCCCAATCTATTTGGCGTAAAGACAGCCCAGGTAAGACCACAAAATACTGATTCAATAGCCCTCCAAGTTGTTATTTTCTCTACTCTGGATATAAGCTTCTTCCATTTTAATGCTTCCAGTCCCCAATTAACGAACATAAGAAAAAAAACGAAGCCCATCACCAATACAACCTCTTCAATAGGAATCTTGCTCAAGATATTTTCAAACGATCGTAAATTTTGATTTGAACTGAGCTTGTTATAAATAAACCAGAACGCAAATAAAACCACCCCGGTTTTAATTAAAATAGAAACGATCTTTTTGTATCTGGCTGTCACTTTCTTCCTTTTACTGTCTGCAAATATGCTTAATATTGTGCTATGTTGGCCGAAAAAAAAGAAAGGGTAATTATGGGTATTGATCCGGGCACTTCCATTATGGGATACGGAGTGATATTGGAGAAGGGCAGCAAAGTTGAGCTGATTACTATGGGGATCGTAAGGATGGATCATCTTGACGATCACTTTTTAAAATTACAGCGCATCTTCGAAAAAACAGTCAGTCTGTTGGAAGAATACAAACCAGATATCCTCGCTCTGGAAGCCCCTTTTTATGGAAAAAATATTCAAGTTATGCTCAAACTTGGTAGGGCACAAGGCATTGCAATGGCTGCTGCATTATCCAGAAATATCCCAATTACAGAATATGCTCCGAGAAAAATTAAACAGTCTATTACAGGAAATGGCAACGCCAGCAAAGAACAAGTCGCTGCTATGTTGCAGCGACTTCTTAATTTCAAAGAAACTCCTCAATTTTTAGATGCCACAGATGGTCTGGCGGTTGCAGTTTGTCATTCCTTTCAACGTATAAGCACATCTGGAACAGGCAAGTCATATTCTGGATGGGAGGCTTTTGCTAAAGACAACAAGAAACGTCTTAAGCAATAGCTTTTAACGTCTGCTTTCTTCTTTTGAAATAGTAAAAACTAAAGTAGCCAAGAATCAGTATAACTATCACTGCCCAAAGATTTAAAACTACAAGGAACAACTCAATAAATATTTTCCATCCGTTTGAAATAGCAAGTGACGAACGTTCAATCAGGCCCGGCCTGTAATCTTCTAAGTTATCGTTCACAACAGTTATGCGCTGAACAGCATTATCCTGATAGAAATTTAAAGTGATTTCACTATACTTAACTTTATCATCAATCAATAGGTTTTCTATCTTTTTATCTACATAATCGTCTTTAATCAACATTGACGTTGCAACATTATTACTCTTTTTATTGGCATGCTTATTCAACTGCGCAACCGCCTCAACCCTATTCTGATTTTTTAACTGATTAGACATAAAAGCAATGCTTTTATCTTCGAGTTTAAGCGATTGCCGATCGACAAATATCGCAAGCGATGCCGTCTTATTTGTAAAATCATCAAGCTTATCGGATGGAACCTTGGCGACCATAAATCCTTCTGTACGGTATGCCTTTAATTCTATTAGAGAATCTGTCGATTTCTTCACCCTTTCCGATTTTTCAATCTTGCTTTCTATTGTAAATTCAGTCATGCTACCGCCAATACTTTTTAACATTGTGGTTAACTGCTCTTTCGTTTGTTGTACATTCCTAACCCTGAAACTCATGTCTGCAGTCTTAACAATTTTCGCTGAAAGCAATGTATCAGTTTTACTTAAATTAGAAGAGGTAGAGTCAGAATTCTCCTCAAACGATTTATTTTCACTATTGCACGCGGAAACAGCAATTGCTAATAAGCAATAAATTAAATACTTTTTCATAATGTTAATTTATAGGATTTATTATTAATACGAATTCTATCAATAGGTAACCTGTAGGTAAGAAATAAAAAATAAAATCCCCATCAGAAATAATCTGACGGGGATTTTAAAAAGCAGTTTAAATTAGAACTAAGCTGCCAGTATTTTGAATACGCCTTTGCAAGCGATAAATGCACCAATAAAAAGAATCACCCAGGAAACAATAGACAAAGCCATTGAATCAAAAGCAAAGCGCAGATAAACACCCACAATACTAACAAGGATACCAGCAACAATCAATGTATAAATTGAAGTTTCATTGGCTCTCTTCATGCTTTCTTCTGTACTTTTATTTGATGTATTTTCCATGTCTTAATTATTTACGCTCAAAAATAATATAATAATTCTATTCCTGTATAACTAACTTCAATAAGTAATCAAAATTATCCATTAAGAGCCGCAGCACCACTTACGATCTCCGTTAATTCTGTTGTAATAGCAGCTTGACGAGCCTGGTTGTAAGACAATTTTAAAGCCTTTAATAAATCACCTGCATTCTCGGTAGCTTTATCCATAGAAGTCATACGCGCACCATGTTCTGAAGCGTGAGAATCCAATACAGCTTTATAAAGCTGTATTTTTATTGATTTTGGTATCAATTGCTCAACAATGCTTTCTTTAGAAGGCTCAAGAAGATAATCGATATTAGATACCTTTACCTGCTCATCATTTTTCGGCAATGGCAACAGTTGCTCTGTTACAAGTATTTGCACAGCAGCATTCTTAAATTTGTTGTAAACCAACTCTACTTTATCAAATTTGCCTTTCTCAAAACCAACCATAACCGATTCCGTAATTTTAGTTACATTCTCAAAAGTCAGTGCAGTATAAACTTCATTATTATTTCCAATAACGTTATAATTACGCTTTTCGTAAAAGTCCTGAGATTTTTTACCAATTGCCACTATGCTTACATGACCATTTTTGTTCTGTTCGCTATATTTTTCGGCAATTAAATTATTCGCTGCTTTGATTACGTTCATATTGAATGCTCCTGCCAGTCCGCGGTTTGATGAAACCACAATGATCAGCACTTTATTAGGTACACGCTCCTGAATAAACGGAGAGGAAGAACCTTCTAAACTAGCAGAAAGATTTCCCAGAATCTCCTTAAGCTTTGTAGCATATGGGCGCAATTGTACAATAGCATTTGTAGCACGTTTCAACTTCGCAGCAGACACCATTTTCATGGCTTTGGTAATTTGCTGTGTTGATTGTACAGAGGCTATACGAATTCTTACTTCTTTTAAATTTGCCATTACTTGTTTTTAATTAATATTTACCTGAAAGCTCTTTCGCAACAGTTTCCAATACACCTGTAATCGTATCATCAAACTTACCAGCTTTCAAAGCTTTCAATGTTTCAGGATGACGAAGTTCCAGTTGTTGTAAATACTCTGCCTCAAATTCCCTAACCTTATTTACAGGAACAGAACGCATTAAATTTTTAGTACCAATATAAATGATCGCAACTTGCTTCTCCACTGTCATAGGCGAAAACTGCCCTTGCTTCAGAATCTCCACATTACGTGATCCTTTATCTAATACAGATTTTGTAGCCGCATCAAGGTCAGAACCAAATTTAGAGAAAGCTTCCAACTCCCTGTACTGTGCCTGATCAAGTTTCAGTGTACCAGCAACTTTTTTCATTGATTTGATCTGAGCATTACCACCTACACGTGATACGGAAATACCTACGTTAATAGCCGGACGAACACCCGCGTTGAATAAATTACTTTCCAGGAAGATCTGACCATCAGTGATCGAAATCACGTTAGTCGGGATATATGCAGAAACGTCACCTGCCTGAGTTTCAATAATTGGCAATGCAGTTAGTGAACCTCCTCCTTTTACGATTCCCTTTAATGATTCAGGTAAATCGTTCATTGCCTGAGCAATTTCATCGTTGGAGTTAATTTTAGCAGCACGCTCTAATAAACGACTGTGAAGATAAAATACGTCACCAGGATAAGCCTCACGGCCCGGTGGGCGCCGTAACAACAAGGAAACCTCACGGTAAGCAACTGCTTGTTTAGAAAGATCATCATAAACGATCAGCGCAGGTCTTCCAGTATCACGGAAAAACTCACCTATCGCTGCACCAGAAAAAGGAGCATAAAACTGAAGTGGGGCAGGCTCAGCTGCAGATGCTGCTACAACTACTGTGTAAGGCATTGCGCCATTCTCTTCTAAAGTACGAACGATGTTTGCTACAGTACTTGCTTTCTGTCCGCAAGCAACATATATACAGTATACAGGATTACCTGCTTCATAAAATTCTTTTTGATTGATAATCGTATCGATACAAACCGCAGTTTTACCAATCTGACGATCGCCAATTACAAGTTCACGTTGTCCGCGACCAATTGGAATCATCCCATCAATAGCTTTGATACCAGTTTGTAACGGCTCAGTAACTGGCTGACGATAAATTACACCTGGAGCTTTACGCTCAATAGGCATTTCATACAATTGGCCTAATATTGGTCCTTTACCGTCGATAGCTTCACCAAGTGTATTCACAACCCGGCCAAGCATACCTTCACCAACTTTGATAGAGGCGATTTTTTTAGTCCGCTTAATCGTATCACCTTCTTTGATCGTGTCAGAAGGGCCTAAAAGTACCACACCAACATTATCTTCCTCAAGATTTAGAACAATACCTTGCAGGCCGGTCTCAAACTCAACTAGCTCACCCGATTGAACTTTAGTTAAACCATATACACGAGCGATACCATCACCAACTTGTAATACAGTACCAACTTCCTCAAGTTCTGCTTCTGATTTGAAGCCCGCCAATTGTTGCCTGATAATTGCCGATACTTCGTCTGGTCTTACCTCTACCATAATTTTATATTATTTCTTTTGTAATCAGTAAATGTTATCTTCTTATTGCCTGTATTATACAATACCCTGAGCAAATTCCTTTTTTAGTTTATTCAATCCGTGTAAGATAGTGGCATCAAATTGCTTGTCGCCTACCTTCAATACAAAACCTCCAATTAGTTTTTCGCTTATTTTAGCTTTGATCACTACCTCATTTGCATTTGTCTCTTTCTTAACAATCACCTCAATTTCCTTAATATTATCAGCAGTGAGCTCAGTTGCTGATGAAACTTCAGCAGTCACTATTCCTTTAATAATATTGTATTGAGCTATAAAAGCTTTTGAAGTACCAAATAAAATATCGGAACGGCCCTTCATCACCATAAGATTCATAAAGGTATTGGTTAACGGCTGAACCTTAGTTCCAAATACATCTTTAAGGATCCCTGCCTTTTTAACTAAAGGAATAATTGGATTCTTAAGAATGGCTTCCAATTCAGAATTCTCATCAATTATTTTTGCCAGTAGTGCCATATCATTCTTAACTTCTTCAAAAGAATTTTGTTCTTTTGAAAGGTCAATTATAGACTTGGCGTATCTCGATGCTGCTTTATTTTCCGACATGTTTTCTTCTAGTTCTTACTAGTTTAATTCTACATCCTTTAAAAGATTGGCCACCAGTTCCTGCTGCTTAACCTTATCCTGTAATTGATTTCTTAACACACGTTCTGCAATATCAAGAGATAAACTCGAAACCTGGTTTTTCAATTCAGCTAAAGCAGCCTTCTTTTGATTTTCAATTTCTATTTTCGCTTTTTCTATAATCTTAGTTCCTTCATGGTGTGCCTGAGATTTAGCTTCATGCAATATATTATCCTTAAGCGTTTTAGCTTCCTTCAATATCAAATCACGTTCTGCACGAGCTGCTTTCATCAGCTCTTCATTTTGAGCAGTTAAACGTGTCATTTCCAACTTGGCCAGTTCAGCTTTATTCAATGCTTCATCAATAAACTGTTCACGCTCCTTTATAGAAGCAAGTACTGGTTTCCAGGCAAATTTGCCCAACAAGAACATCAATAACAGAAATGCTATCGTTTGAAAAATTACTGTTCCAACTTCGGGTATTAATAAATCCATCTAATTATATATTAAAATAATCCTATTTTCATTTTCATAAATAAGTACCATACTGACAAACTCAGCATGGTACTTATATTTTGTGTTACACTAAGGCAACAACTACTGCAAATAGCGCAACAGCCTCAACAAAGGCAGCAGCGATCAACATCGCAGTTTGAATTTTTGAGGCAGCTTCTGGCTGACGGGCAATACCGTCCATTGCAGAACCACCAATACGACCGATACCAAGACCAGCGCCAATCGCAGCCAATCCTGCACCTACTGCAGCAATACTTCCTGTAATCATGATTTTATATATTAATTGTTGTTAAAATTCTAATTAATGGTGCTCTTCAATTGCCATTCCAATGAACAGAGCAGACAATATGGTAAATATAAAGGCCTGGATAAATGCTACCATCAACTCAATTGCACCAATAAATATGGCAAAAGGAATTGAAGCTGCAGAAACCCACAAACTGTTAAAAACAAAAATCAGACAAATCAGAGACAATACCAAGATGTGCCCGGCAGTAATGTTCGCAAACAAACGAATCATCAAAGCGATCGGTTTGGTAAAAATACCAATAAGCTCCAGAGGCGCCAAAAAGATCTTCATTGGTACTGGTACGTTTGGCATCCAGAAAATGTGCTTCCAGTAATATTTATTCCCATTAAATATGGTCATACAAAAAGTTGCAACTGCCAACACCATAGTTACTGCGATGTTACCAGTCAAATTTGCTCCTCCGGGTAAAAATGGAACAAGACCAAGCATATTATTAAACCAGATAAAAAAGAATACTGTGAGTAAATACGGCATAAAACGCTCGTATTTATGACCAAGATTTGGCTTTGCGATATCATCACGCACAAAAAGAATAACTGGCTCCAACCAAGATTGTAATCCTTTTGGTGACTTTCCCTGACGTTTTTTGTACCCGTTGGCCACATTGATAAATACCACTAGTAAAATCACCATTGAAAACAATAGCGTACAGATGTTTTTAGTAATAGAAAGATCTAAAGGTCTGGCATTCTCAGCGTGATGCGCCTCATTCAACTCCAGGTACTGTCCATGCTCATTTGCAACAGCAGAAGCCTTGTAAATTTTCTCATGCATCTTCACATAGCGCTGTCCATTTCTTTCAACAACAACCTTACCTTCATCATCATGATTAAAATAATTAGAATTGAAAACCGCAAACTTTCCTTCAGCAAATAAAACAACAGGTAAACCTATATAAGTATCTCCAATAACATGCCAGCTGTGCGCGTCTGCAATGTGATGCAATGCGTACTTACCAATGTTAAATTTCTCCTTTGCAGCAGGCTCTTCATGCGCAACTGAATCTTGGCCGAAACTAAGAGACGTATTAGCAAAAAACGCTAGAAAAAGCGCAAAAATAACAATTAACCTATTATTTTTAAATTCAAAAACGTGGCTACAATCCATTTAGTCGCAGATTTTTACTATTTATTTTGGTGGCGCAAGTTACGCAACAGACAGTATATTTCAAAACTGGAGAACAATAAATATAAAGAAAAAAAGTCGAGCGCAAAAACAATGCCCTTCTCCTTGCTTTTAAGGCTGTAAATCAGCACAAAAGCCATAGAAAAAAGCATTTTTATTGCAATTGACCCCATAATCGCCATTACACCAGTTTCAGGGTTCTTTTTTATGCCAATATGAGCAACTACGTAGGCAATAAAAGTAAGCATGGCTAAAAAACCAAAGACAATCCAGAACTTATCAGCTAAAATTCTAACATCACCATATGTCTTTTGTAGCACAAATGCAATAACCCCCAGTAGCAGTGTAAAAATCAAATAAAAGAAAGCAAAACGAATTAATGTCAATTTTATGTTTTTTACAAAAATAGAAAATTGCGGCTATCTTTAGCGCATTACTCCTTTTTATTCAACTGTCGTACTACCTGATAAAGTGAAATAACCACACCCAACAATCCCAGTAATGCAGTAAATATCGGCGATTTTGATTGCCTGTAAGCATCCAGTTTATATCCTGCAAAAGTAAAAACACCAATAGTAGCCAGCATTTGAAAGCTAATAGACGAGTATTTGGCAAAATTAGTCCCCTGCTTATTTTTTTCTTCCATGGCCTTAAGTTAATTATTCATGTTTATTAGGGAACTTATTAATGAATAAAATACTTTTGCATATATTTTGTAAATTTAAACACCAACCTAATTTCTGTTTTTGAAAATCTCCGGTTTATATATTTTAAAGTTAACAGTATTTAGTTTATGTGCTTGCTTAGTTTTGGCCTGCAGTTCCCAAAAGGATACCGCAACCAGCAGGGGGATGCAGAATCTAACCGCGCACTACAATTATATTTACAACTCAAACATATTATTGAATAAATATAAGCTGGAGCTTACCGAAACGACTAGAGATAACTACGATCAGATCTTGCCGGTCTACATTGCACCCAGTACAGCAAACAATCAACTCATCATTTCCTTAAACATCAAGGAGATGGATGAGATCATTAAAAAAGTTCAGGTCATCATTCTAGAGAAAAATTTTAGCAATTATACAGATGATGCTTACATCCTCCTCGGTAAGGCCAATTTTTATAACGGTAATTACTTCACAGCTGCTGAATACCTTGATTATGCAGCAAAAACTTATAAAACCAATGCTTATAGCTATATCGAGGCCCTAAACTGGCAAGCCAGAAGCTTAATGCAAATCAGCAAAATTAGTGTTGCAAATACAGTATTGGATAGCCTAGAAGCTGCATTTCCCCGCGTAAAAACAGGCTCCATTCTCTCTGGCCCATTTGCAACCATGGCTCAAATGAGCATTTATCAAAATAATGATGCCTCAGCAATTTCCTACTTGAAAGATGCCATTAAAGTGAGTAACTCCAGGTTGGATAAGATACGCTGGACCTACATTCTGGCTCAATTGTTTGAAAAGCAGAAAAATATCCCTGAAGCATTACTGCAATACAGAAAGGTGGAGAAAAGCAATGCCCCATTCGAAATGTACTTCAATGCAAAACTGAACCAAATACGTCTTAAATTAACTGATGGGAAACTGATCAATAGACAGGCTCAATTGTTATCGCTTCTTAGAGATGATAAAAACCTCGATTACAATGACCAGGTTTATTTTCAAATCGCAGAAGATCTGAGTGCTGCAGGTTCTTACCCAGAGGCTCAAAAAAATTACTTGACTTCTATTCGTGTTGCTACTTCCAATAAGTATCAGAAAGGCCTTTCTTATCTTCGCATAGCTGATCTTAATTTTCGAAACCTAAAAGATTATTTAAAAGCCAAGTCGTACTACGATAGCGCTGTTTCTGTTTTGCCGAAAAATTATCCTGACTATCAACTGATCCTTAAAAAAAGCCTCAACCTTGAATATCTTACGCAAAGATACCAGTCCATTACGCTCGAAGATTCCTTGCAGGCTATTGCAAAGCTACCTATTCAAGACCGACAGTCCAGAATCCAAAACTTCGTAAACCCCATTACTGAAACCCCAATAGGTTTAAATGGGCAAACTTCAGATTACAATAATCTACCAACTAACAATAAGGCTACAGTAGCTTCAGGGTCTTTCTATTTCAGTAATCCTGTAGCAATTAGCATGGGTTTCTCAGATTTTAGAAAAAAATGGGGTGGCCGCAAACTGGAAAATAACTGGCGACAAAGCATTAGAAGTTCGGCACAAACTACATCTCAAGATGTAGCTAGCACCATTAGTACTGTATCTGTACCTGGAGATTCGCTAAAAAATAATCTGATTGATAAACAATCACTAGTGCAGTTATACAGCTCCATGCTTCCATTAACTGCAACGCTTGTTAAAAATTCTAATCAAAAGATCATTGATGCTTATTACGAAATTGCCAATTTCTACCTACAAGAGTTAAATGATCCAATCGAGGCTCAGCAGGTATATCTCGTATTGCTCAGCCGCTTCCCGGCAAATAACCACCTAGACGCCATCTATTATAGCCTATACCTCATCAACCAACCAGATCGTCTTAATATTTCTGATGAATATAAAAACAAGGTTTTAAAAGACTTTCCAAATTCCATATACGCTAAAACCATTAATGATCCTTCTTTTTCAATGCACCAGTCGGAGGCTGAATCAGTAATCACTAAGCAGTACAATATAGTATTTGATCAATACCTAAAAAAGGATTTCAACGGTATCATAACGGGAGTAACTGAGTCAGAGAAAATGCCAAGTGCTTTCCTGGCACCCCAGTTTGCTTATTTAAAAGCAATCGCCATTGGTAGATCCTACCCGGTTGATAGCCTCATCAACGCTTTCAACCAAATCCTTGCCTCCTATCCAAACGATCAACTAATTAGTCCTTTGGTCAAGGTACATCTTGGTTATATTAATCTTCACCTGAATGATTTCAGGAAAAGAAAAATAGCACTGGTTGATTTTGATCCCAATGAGCCTCCTTTTACAGGTCCAAATTTCCCACAACCTGTTGCCACAAATACGCCAAAACCTACAGCGTCTGTTGTAACCCCAGATAGACCTACCCAGACAGCTGCTGTACCTTTAGCTCAGCCAGTTCAAAAACCGACCGAAACAGACGCCAAAACAGTAAAAAGCGATGGAACTTTCAACAATGCGGTTTCGTCCACTTATTATTTCGTTGTGGATGTGGCAGACGCTTCATTAACACTTAGTTCTTCTCGTTTTGGCATCGGCCAGTTTAACAGGGGGAACTATACAGGTAGCAATTTACGTCACCAACTTAAAGAATTTGACAATGACCAACTGATTTATGTAGGGAACTTTAGTAGTTTTGACGAGGCTAAAACCTATGCTGGCGGTATTATTCCTCAACTGAAACAAATCATGAAGGTTCCCGTTAACATATATAACAGCTTTATCATCAGTAAAGAAAACCTGGACAAGTTGGGTAGCAAGGCATTGCTTGACAAATATTTAGAATTTTACAAAAACAATTATTAACATGAATAAGTCACTTTCACAACAAGATATTAGCAGGTATAATTTTACGTTGTGGAAATTATTAATTGGTGCAATTGCCCTTTTCGCGCTATTCATTGTCATGATCGGTTATGAAATATTTGGCCCATTACCCTCATTCCGTGATATTGAACATCCAAAAAGTAACCAGGCATCAGAAATTGTGACTGATGATGGTAGAATTCTAGGTACTTATTTTGTACAAAACAGGTCTAATGTTACTTATCCCGAGATCTCAAAGAACGTTTTGAATGCATTGATCGCCACAGAAGACGTCAGGTTTAATGAGCATTCTGGCATCGATTTCAAAAGAACTTTTACCATTTTCTTTTATAATTTAGTCGGAAAGAAGCAAGGGGGCAGTACCATTACCCAACAGTTGGCATTTAACTTGTTTTCTGATGAGTTGCGCCAAAAAAACGTCTTCAAAAGACTACTTCAAAAATTTAAAGAATGGGTAATTTCCGTTAAGCTGGAAAGAAACTACACCAAAGAGGAAATCATTGTCATGTACCTCAACACGGTTGATTTTGGCAACCAGGCTTATGGCATAAAATCTGCCGCCAGGGTTTATTTCAATACAACGCCTGATCAATTAACGGTGGCACAGTCTGCCACATTAGTAGGAATCCTTAAAGGCATTACGCGTTATTCTCCTACCCGTAATCCAGAACGTGCTCTTGCTCGTAGAAACACAATTATGGGCTTAATGGTAAAGGCTGAATTTTTAACACCGCAGGACCTTCAGACTGAACTGCAGAAGCCCTTAGGTTTAGTCTTTAGTGCCGCTACGGTTAACGATGGTATCGCACCTTACTTCAGGGCGGTACTTAAAAATGATATTCGCAAGATTTTTGAAGAACGCTCCATCACAAAACCTGATGGCACGCCATATGATCTGGATCGTGATGGACTAAGGATCATCACCACTATTAATTACGACATGCAGTCTTACGCAGAAGATGCCCAGAAGGAGTACATGCGTAAATTACAAATGTCTTTTATCAATAGTTGGAAAGGGCGCAACCCTTTTAAAGGTAAAGAAATGCAAATTGAACAGGGCGTTAAACGTTCAGACCGCTACAAAGCTTTGCAACTGGAAGGAAAAACTGAAGAGGAGATCAAAGCTGATTTCAATACACCTGCTCAACTATCCATCTTTACCTGGAAGGGAAATATTGATACTTTAATGAAGCCTATAGATTCTGTAAAATACTATAAAATGTTATTGCGCAATGCGATGATGGCAATGGACCCACAGACTGGTTTTGTAAAAGCATGGGTTGGCGGCATCAATTACGAGCACTTCAAATACGACCAGGTTAAAATGGGAACCCGGCAGGTTGGTTCTACCGCAAAACCCTTTACCTATTCTGTCGCTATAGAAAATGGATATTCACCGTGCTTCACTGTATTAAATGAACCGGTAACTATTGAAGTCCCTGGCAGCCAACCATGGACACCCCGTTCTTCAGGCACTGTGCCTGGCTATTTAACTTTACAAAAAGGTTTGGCCCTATCACAAAATTATATCGCTGCCTATCTCATGAAACAAGTTGGTCCTACTGCTGTTGCTACACTGGCAAAAAAGATGGGCATCACTTCTGATGTTCCTGCTTATCCTTCTATAGCGCTTGGTTCTTTCGATGCTTCGGTTTATGATATGGTTGGCGCGTATAGCGTATTTGCCAACAGGGGAGTATGGACTAAACCGACTTACATTCTAAGAATAGAAGATAAAAACGGGGTAGTCTTACATTCCGAGAAACCCATTCCTGTTCCCGCAATGAATGAAGAAGTGGCTTACGTCATGACTCGAATGCTACGTGGTGTGGTAACAAACGGCACAGGTTGGAGATTAGCTGGAAAATATGGAATAAAAACTCCAATTGGCGGTAAAACAGGTACTACACAAAACAATTCGGATGGTTGGTTCATGGGAATTAGTCCGCAATTGGTTGCAGGCGTGTGGACGGGCTGCGAAGATCGTGCTTTCCACTTTACCAGTACTGCTCAGGGCGATGGCGCAACAACTGCCCTACCGATATTTGCAGGATTTATGAAAAGGGTATATGCCGATCCTAAACTTAAAATCTCAAAGGCTGATTTTGAACCACCAAAGAATGGGGTTTCCATTACTTTTGATTGTAATCAATACCAGCAACAGGATCAAAAAACCGAGCTGGACGAGAAACTGGGCTTTTAAAAAATAAAACTGCTACCTGCTGGTATGAGTGCTTTCGACTATAAAATGGCATTGGCCGATATTCCACATAAGCCTGGTGTTTACCAGTATTGGGACACCGATGGGCTTTTAATTTATATTGGCAAGGCAAAAGATCTTAGAAATAGGGTTGGCTCTTATTTCAACAAAGACAATCAAATGAACGGAAAAACCAAGGTATTGGTCTCCCGTATCCGAAAAATAACATTTACCATTGTTGATACCGAAATCGATGCCTGGTTGTTGGAAAACAGCCTGATCAAAAAGCATCAGCCCCGTTACAACATCATGCTAAAGGACGATAAGACCTACCCTTGGATTATCATCAAAAAAGAGCATTTCCCAAGGGTATTCTGGACCAGAAATATGGTTAAGGATGGCTCCACATATTTTGGCCCTTATGCTTCTGTTGGCATGATGCATACCATTTTGGACCTGATCAAGGAAACTTATACGTTAAGGACTTGCAACCTGCCTTTAAATAAAAAAAACATCGATGATGGTAAATTTAAAGTTTGCCTGGAATATCAGATCGGAAACTGTAAAGGGCCGTGTCAAAACTACCAGTCGGAAGAAGATTATGACCACAATATCGAAGAGATTAAAGAAATCCTTAACGGCAAAATCGGCAATGTAATCAGAGAAGTAAAACAGGTCATTAAAACAGCCGTTGATCAGCTCAATTTTGAATATGCGCACCAATATCAAAGAAAGCTTTTTGTGCTTGAAAAGTACCAGAGCAAATCTACAGTGGTAAACAGCGCCATCACGAATATAGATGTGGTAAGCATTGCTTCAGATGAACGGTATGCATTTGTCAACTATTTAAAAGTAATGAATGGCAGTATTATCCAGGCCCAGACCATTGAAATCAAGAAACGCCTGGATGAAAGTGATGAAGAATTGTTAACTATTGCCATCACAGAATTTCGAAATAAGTTCAATAGCACCTCAAAAGAAGTGATCATACCTTTCGAAATCGCACTGGAAGATTCCACACTTAAACTTATAGTACCTAAGCTGGGCGAAAAGAAAAAACTGCTGGAGCTAAGCCAGAAGAATGTACTCTTCTTTAAAAAAGAAAAGCTAAACCAGTATGAGCAGCTAAACCCCGATCTCCGTACGGATCGGATCCTGACACAAATGCAGAGCGACCTTCGCTTAACTCAGCTGCCCAAGCACATCGAGTGTTTCGACAACTCTAACTTCCAAGGACAATACCCAGTATCTGCAATTGTTGTTTTTAAAGATGCAAAGCCCTCCAAAAAAGATTACCGCCACTTCAATGTGAAAACAGTTGAAGGACCAAACGATTTTGCTACCATGGAAGAAGCAGTTTATAGAAGGTATAAGCGCATGCTAGAAGAGGAGGGTACTTTGCCTCAACTAATCATAATCGATGGCGGTAAAGGGCAGCTATCATCGGCCATGACCAGTCTTAAAAAATTGGGTATAGAGAAACGGGTAACGGTTATAGGAATAGCAAAGCGATTGGAAGAATTGTATTATCCTGGCGATTCCTATCCACTTTATCTGGATAAAAAATCTGAGACCTTAAAAATAATACAGCAATTAAGGGATGAAGCGCATCGTTTTGGGATTACATTTCACCGTAAAAAGAGGGATCAGGGCACGCTAAAAACTGAACTGGAAGAAATCCCAGGAATAGGCAAAACAACAGCAGATAAGTTGTTAAGGCAGTTCAAATCAGTCAAGAAAATAAAAGAAGCAACAGCGCTTGAATTAACCCCTTTTTTAAACAAATCGCAACTAAAAACTCTGCTTAGTTATTTCGAATCAATAAAAATCCCCGATGCGTAACATCAGGGATTTTTTATTTTAATTGGAAATAATTATTAGTATTCCCAAAGGCTTTGTTCAAAATCAGAGAGTGATTTCTTTATGTTATCAGACTCAATAAGCTTACGCGGATCTTTTGGGTCTACCAGACCAAGTATCTCTACAATATTCTTATTACCAGGATTGGTTTGTTTAACTACATAGCTGTTAAATAACCTCCTCACAAAAAAATCATCAAAAGTCAATGTAGAAGCATCATTACCTGGATTAACCATTCTTTTTTTACTCAGTAATTCTCTTGCATCAGTATAATACACCCAGAAAACAGGTTGCCAATTTCCTTCTACCATTTTCATCGGTGCAATACCAACTATACGCGGCTCAAAGATTGACCTTTTTGTATCAAGAATCCAGTCTTCTTTGATCCTGTATTTCATAAATTCTTCAGAACGTAATTTCTTTAGTGTCGGATCAGCAATCTTTCCAGTAGTAGAATCAGCTACTCCTTCAGACAGTCCCCTGGCACTTGCAAGCGCCTGCTGTGCGGTAAGCGCAATCTTAAAGGAATCATTATCCTCTAAAATTTTACCTGCTGTGGTATCTTTATTAGAATAAACAGTAAGCTCTTCGTTTGCAACCGCTTCTAGCAATACGTCGATCAATTTTGCCCCCTCAGCTCTCAATACTGAGTTGATGGTATCACGAAGATCAACTTCACGCCAAATCCTTTTTGCATAAAATACATCTTCATCTCTAACATCTGCAAAAGGCACCATCACGTTGCTGTCAATATCTGCTCTTACCGTAAACCCATCCTTTGGAGGAGTTTTGATCTTCATCTTTTTACCAGAGTCTGCACGAACAGGGGTAACTGGGTTTTGAGCAAATGCACCAAATCCAATGAAAAGTAATGCCACAATACCTACAACATTTTTCATAATCTATTTTGCTATAAATGTAATTCCGTCCAAAACTTTTTGCCTGCCATCTGGTCCCTCACAAACAATATCTTTAAATATAACGGTCGCATTTGGTTTCAATGAGTTTAGTGCCCCTTTAATTTGCGAACTGAAACCAGCACCGCTATTTTGAAGCGTTACTGCATCAGATCTCGGATTAATAAAAGTAACAGCGAAACGTATCACCCTAAATTTTACGTCGAATACAAAATCTTCTAGTTGTGTATCTATAATACTTGCGCTTTCAATAAATTCCAATGGCACATTACCACCAGATTTACCCTTGATGTAAGGCTTAGGAGTGGGTAAAGCTTTTACACGGAATTGTTGCGAACCCAGATTCATTGATTTCCCACCCGCATTGGAATTCACGTTAATACTTAAAATTTTACCAACCTGATTGCCCCCTACATTAACCATATATTTTCCGTTGCTACCAGAAATAGAGCCCCCGTCCATAGTAGCATTAATACTTTCAAGTGGAAATCCGGCAGCAGATACCGAGAAAGGATTCGGTATACCGGCATAGATCACATTCATTTTATCAGGCGAAACAGTAGCAGATGGCTTAGCCACCTGATAAGTCTGTACCGGCGTAAGATATTCTTTAACTTGCCCGTCAGTCTGCACAACCTTTACAGAACCCCTCCAGGTATATACACCTACGCTCCCAGTGCCACCTGTATAGGTTCCTTTACCTTCTTTAACAGAAAGACTACTTCCACCAACAGATATTTGTGGAACAGATCTCGAATCACTTGCAGTTAAAAATACCTGTGCAGTATAAGGCTGACCTTGAATCACGTAGGAACTTGGTGCCACAGCAACTGCTGCAAACTGGTCAAGATTAACCAGCGACTTATCCATATTTCCAAATAGCTTTTTCACAATCTCTGCTTCAGCATTCTTTACGTCAGACTGGATTTTGCTCAAAATCGTATTGGCAGCAGTCAAAGGGGTTCCTTCTCCAAAGTTAATCTCTTCCCATTTTTTGGTTCCATTAACGTTTTTCTGAGAATCTTTCGCTTCAAGTGTAAAGGTTACACTCGGGCGATCCTTTTCATCAAGCAAGCCAATAAGGCTATTCCTGGTTTCGCTGATCTTTGCTTTAAGCTTTTCACCTTCCTTGTGGTTAATCATGATGCCCTGAGCGATATCCATGTTATCACGACGCTTTAAATCACCAGTCTCCTCATCTATCCCGTCGCCGGCAGTAGTAAACTGATCTTTAAGCTTCTGAACATAATTGTTTAGATCATCAGCATAAGCTTTAGCTTTATTTGCTTTTTCCCAAATAGGCTGTGCCCTTGCAGGCTCATCTTTCAGCTTAGTATTCTGAAAAGATGTGAATAGCTGCTCTATACTGGTATTAACGTTAGTTTTGGAACTCACCAAACTATCGTTAATATTTTTAAAGGCATTCAATATTGTATCTGATACATTTAAGGCGAGCATAGCAAGCAATACCAAATACATGATATTGATCATCTTCTGCCTCGTTGTCTCTTTTCCTCCGGCCATTTAAGTAGGTCTCCTTTATTAGTTATAATTGATTACCTAATTATACACGTGGCTGGTTCATAGCCGAAAGCATATTACCGTAAATCGCATTCAATGAACCCAGATTCTTTGCTAACTTCCCAACTTCTTCTTTAAACTGTTTAGAATCTTCCATCGATTCATTGAAGTTGTTCATCGTAAGTGACAGGTTCTGGTAAAATTTATTCATTGACTTCAAGTGTGCACTTGAATCTTGAAGCTCCAATTCATAAACTGCATTTAAAGCAGATAAATTTTTTGCGAGTGCATTTACCTGATCATGGTAAGCAGTAGCGCCTATACTACTTTCACCCATCTCGGTAAGCTGTGCTGTTGCTTTGGAAAAAGCAGTGCTCAAATTATCAAAACTTGCAGATGCACCTTTAACCTTACCTGCAAATTCGGAAGTTGCTGCAGAAGCATCGGCCACAGCAGAAATACTGGCCACCTTATCTCCAAAAGTACGTAAACCAGCTCCAAGACTTTCTATTAACTCCGGACCGATCTTAGCGTCTGTCAACATTTTATCCAATGCTGCTGTAGAAGAAAATCCTGATTCAGCAACTACTGGTCTTGCACTAACCTTAGGTAACTCACCTGTAAAATCCGTACTCAGTTCAGGATATACTCTCTCCCATGGTAATTCTTGTTCCGGCTGTCTAAAGCCGGTAAGAAAGAATAAAAACGCCTCCACACCCAATCCGATACCAATGGCATAATTACCCAATGCCCCGCCAATGTGTAAAATTTTAAATAAGGCTCCTAAAATAACAATACTGGCACCCCAGGATATCGCTACGTGTAACCAATCAAACTTTCTTTTTGCTGCCATACCAGAATAAAATAATAAAATTTAGGATAGATGATTATATGATTTTCTTTAGTTTTTATAAGTAATATCAGTTCCTGGGTATGAAGATACACACCTGAAACCTATATAAGACCGGGCTTGATCCTGGTACTCATAAGTGCCCACTGCATTTTGAAGGAAAAATCCTATGTCTTTCCATGATCCACCTCTAACTACTTTACGTTTCATGTATTTGCTGTCCGTTGTTTTAGCAACATAAGTAAAATTAGGATTGAAGTCTAAAAGCATCGGTGCGGACGACTGGTTATAAGCTGTAATAGTCCATTCTGCCACATTACCTGCCATGTTGTACAATCCGTAATCATTTGGAAAATAAGACTTCACATTCACAGTATATAAACCACCGTCGTCAGAGTAATTCCCACGGCCAACTTTAAAATTAGCTTGCAGACAACCCTTTGTGTTACGCACGTAAGGACCACCCCATGGATATTTAGTTTTCACATTCCCACCTCTTGCAGCATATTCAAATTGCGCATCACTTGGTAATGAATATTCGGGGCGTGAATTTAAAGGTTGTTTTCTGGCAACGGCAACAGACTCGTAGAACCGCGTCCGCCAAACACAGAAAGCAGAAGCTTGTTCCCAACTAACACCAACAACCGGATAGTCATCATATGATGGATGGTTAAAATAAGTCTTAACCATAGGATCATTCTGAGAATAGGAATAATCTATTTTCCACACTAAAGTATCTGGATAGACAGCAATAGATGGATGTTGGTTTGAATTGTTAGGATCAGGAAGATCAGTGTAACTAACAATAAAATCTTGTCTCTTTTTAGATGGATCTTTTCTACCTTCAGCAGCAAGGTCTGAGTTTACATAGCTGTAGGCATAACGCAACCTTCTAACATCAATTTCATTTCTTCCAGGTATTGCGTCAGCACCGCTGTAATACATATCTGCCAACTTGGAACCAAATCCAGATGCCTTATTACTCCACAACTGACTTCCGTTACCTACTTTTTTCCAATCAATATTTCTTTGAGCACCTGTTGCGGTAGCGGTCGCGTCACCTGTTTTTGGTTGTTTAAAATAAGCAGCGGCTGTTGTTGGGCCTAAAGTAGTTACCGCTATAGAGTCTCTTACCCAGTTTACAAATTGCCTGTATTCTGCATTAGATATCTCCGTTTGATCCATAAAGAATGCACTAAAAGAGGTCATAGAGCTTGGAGCAGCCTGATTGTTGACAATATCCTCATCTGAAATCCCAATTAATGTTCTCCCTGGTGGAATGTAAACCATACCAAGTGGAATTTTCTTGTTCCGGAATTTCTTATTGTACACCCCAACAAGTTCACCTTGTCCACCGCCTTTACAGCTGGCAAAAAGCATAGCAATCATTAAAAAACCAAATAGGTAAAAGTTTCTCATAGTATTCTGTCATGCAATTTAACAACAATTTTATCAAAAATGATTGATATTAGCAATTATTAGGAATAAAAATGTGGATTGGATTTAATGAACCTCAACATGCTTAGCCTGCAGTTACTTATTTGTTTTCTTAATGTAGTTCTCCAATGCCATAATCATTGATGGGGCTTCAGGTGATGGTGCAGCAATATCAACAATCAAATCTGCCTCCTTCACCGCTTTATGGGTATTTAAGCCAAAGGCAGCAATCCTGGTGTTATTCTGTTTAAAATCAGCAAAATTAGTGAAAAGAGACTGGATACTTGAGGGACTGAAAAAAGCGATCACATCATAGAATACTTCAGCAAGATCAGAAAGGTCTGAAACCACCGTCTTAAACAAAACTGCAGGCGTAAAATCATAACCATTCTTTTGCAAAAAATTCATGGTATCTTCAGTAGCTACATCAGAACATGGATACAAAAATTTCTCAGTTGCATGCTTTTTCAAAATCTCTGCAAGATCAGCGGCTGTCTGCTTACCAAAGAAGATCTTCCTTTTGCGGTATTGAATATATTTCTGCAGGTAAAGGGCGGTAGATTCTGAAATACAGAAATATTTAAGGTCTGCCGGCACATCGTACCTCATTTCCTCACAAATCCTAAAAAAATGATCAACCGCATTTCTACTCGTAAAAACAACGGCAGTAAAATCACTCAAATTCACCTTTCCTTTCCTAAAATCTCTGGCAGGAACACCTTCCACATGGATAAACGATCTAAAATCGATCCTCAGGTTGTACTTCTTTGCCAAATCAAAATATGGAGATTTCTCTGTTTCTGGCTTGGGTAATGTCACCAAAATACTCTTTACCTTACGCGTCCTATCTTCTAGCATTTCTTGCATTTTACAAATTACAGCGTTATAATCCTATTGCCTTTATTAAAATTAAAACAGGGCAAATTTCGAGCGCACAAAAGTATAAAAACAAATAGACTTTTGAAAACTTGTTATTTGACAAAATATTTACCCCGGCCCTTACCAGTTGGAATGCAAAAACAGTACCCAAAACTATGTATGCCAGTACAATAAAAAATGGCGCGTACTTTAAGGGCGACAAAGAGAAGGCAATTACAAGCGGAATAAACATTAAAGAAAGGTTAAAGTAACTTAAATATAATATAGTAACATACTCATTAACTGTTTTTTGAATATTAAAAAGATGACCCATTACCCGTAATATCCCTATCTTAAACACATATAGCACGATAATTAACACGGATATGGTTAGGTAGAATTGGATACCCGTACCGGTAAATGCTATGTGATAATATTGTGACACCAGATAAAAGAACATGCCTAGTGTAAAACCAAATTGTATAAATAACAATAAAAACGGCCAGGAAGTAAACAGGTTATCTTCCTTATTCAAGTTGTGGAGCACACGATTGCTGAAAAATGATTGCACTATAGTTTGCAACTGCCTTGTAAATGAAACCTTCAGCACACCAAATAAGATCAGCAATACTGCTACAACCAGCAATACCCAGACTTGCCCTTTAACCATCGGCTTACCAAAGCGATACTTGCTTTTTGCAACGTTGGTAAAATCCTTATACCGGTCAATCAAATTCGAGCGCCCATTAACGGTTGCATTAATAATGCTGTCCATAATCATATGCTTATTCAGCAAAGAATCAGGAAATAGCCAGGTGTGCTTCATGATAGAATCGGTCACAAAATCCCGTTTCGCATTATAAATAGAATCCTTGATTTGCTTCTGCCGGTAAGTAACCCTGATTTTTCCCGTATCCGGTGCCAGAACAACAGTTTGGGCGTGGGCATTACCCAATTTCAGCAAGAGAAAAAGGCCGGTCAAATAAAAGGCAGTCCTGAAGTTCATTGCTGCAAAACTAGCTAAAAACTTTTATTAGTTTTACGCCATGAAGAAGTGGTTTCAGTCTAATAGTCAACATCTCCTGATCATTGCAATTTTCTTTGCTTTATGTTTCGCCTATTTTATTCCGGCTATTGAAGGAAAAATGCTTTACCAAAGTGATGTTATGGAAGCCAGGGCCATGTCAAAAGAGATCATGGATGTAAAAGCGGCGACAGGCACAGCTCCGCTGTGGACCAACTCCATGTATGGTGGAATGCCCGCTTTTCAAATCTGGGCAAAGTATCCGGGTAATATCACAACTTACGTTATCTCGTTTTTGAAGACTGTTTTTCCAGATCCAATAGACATCATACTTTGTTTTTTACTGGGCTCCTATTTTTTACTTTCTGTATTAAAAATGAAGCCCTGGCTGGCTGCTGCAGGTGCAATAGCGCTTGCCTTCAGTTCCTATAACTTTATTTACATACTTGCAGGTCATAGCAACCACGCTATGGCTATGGCTTTCTTTGCACCCATATTGGCTTCGATGCTGCTCACGCTTAGAGGAGGCAAATACCTATTGAGCGGAAGCCTGCTTACCGCATTTTTTGTGGCACTGGAAATCCGGACCAATCACATCCAGATGACCTATTACCTCTTCATCATACTACTCATCTTTGTATTGATAGAATTATACCATGCGTTTACCGCTAAACAAACCAAACCATTCTTTACTGCACTAGCATACCTTTCTGTTTCATTACTATTAGCTGTTGCCATCAATGCCGGCTCGCTATGGTCTACCTGGCAGTATGGGCAGGAAACCATCCGGGGCAAATCAAACCTTAGCAGGAAAAGTACAGAATCTACCAGCGGACTAGATAGGGCCTATGCTTATCAATATAGTCAGGGTGTTGGCGAGATCTCTACATTCCTTGTTCCAAACAGTTATGGAGGCTCCTCATCAGACAGATTTCCAGAAGGAGTATCGCAAGTAGAAAAAGGCCTGATCGCCAATGGCATACCTCAAGATCAGGTCCCAAAAATAATGGAATACCTTACACAAGAAGGTATCTATCGGCCATACTGGGGGGCCAAACCCAGCACTGTAGGTTCCTGGTATTTTGGCGCAATTGTGGTATTTCTTTTTGTACTGGGTTTATTCATAGTCAACAATCGGTTCAAATGGTGGATTGCCTCCACTTCCTTCCTATTTATATTCCTGTCTTTCGGTAAAAACTTTCCGCTGGTGTCCGACTTGTTCTTCGACTATTTTCCAATGTATAACAAGTTTAGGTCGGTAGATTTTGCCCTGGCCATTCCGGCTTTTTTAATACCAATTCTGGCTTTCCTTGCACTTAAAGAACTCGTTGAACAAAAAGACAAGCGTAAAGACCTGATAAAAAAACTACTGTTATCGTTTTATATCACAGGTGCCGTGCTGCTGATCTTCTTGCTTTTTCCAACCTTCCTATTGAGCTTCAAGGTACCCGAACATGAAGAAATAATTGCCAGTTTAGCTAAAGCATTTGGCGGCAATGCTACATTGGCACAAGCCATTGGCGATGGCCTGGTGGCAGATAGGATCTCTTTAACCCGTACCGATGCCTTGCGCTCGCTTTTGTTTGTATTGATTGGATTTGGAAGTTTATGGTTCCTCCTTAAATCTAAATTAAAAGCAGAAACGGCAATTATAATAATTGGTCTGGCTACACTAGTTGATATGTGGGGAGTCGATCGTAGGTACCTGAACAACGATAACTTTTACGACAAATCACAATTGGATCAAAACTTCTTGCCAACTGCTGCAGATCAGCAGATCATGGCAGATCCAGCATTAGACTATCGCGTATTGGATTTAACAAAGCAAAGTCCATTTTTTGATGCAGCACCGTCTTATTTCCATAAATCAGTTGGCGGAAGACACTCTGCCCGTTTGCAGCGCTATGATGAATTGATGAGCAATCAATTTAACGGCAAACTAAATGAACCGGTGTTGGACATGCTCAATACCAAATACTTCATTGTGCCAGATAGTGCATCTCGAACACAAAAAGTAGTACATCGGACTACTGCACTGGGCAATGCATGGTTTGTAGATACGATCAAATATGTGAAAGGAGCTAATCAGGAGATGGATGCCATCACCTCATTCAACCCTAAAACTGTTGCAATAGTAGACCAAAGCTTCATGGCTTTAGCAAGCAATACCATATCAGCACCAGACACTACAGCAAAGATTGAGCTGAAAAGCTATCATCCAGATCGTTTAATTTACAAATACCACAACAACCAGGACGCCATTGCAGTTTTCGCAGAGATCTGGTACAATAAGGGTTGGAATGCCTATGTGGATGGAAAGAAGAGCCCCTACTTTAGGGCCAACTACATTCTTCGCGCAATGAAACTCCCAGGCGGCACACATAGTTTGGAGTTTAAATTTGAGCCGGAGTCTTACCTGCTGGGTGATAAAATTTCTTTGGTAGCGTCTCTTATCTTGGTAATTGCAGCTGCGTATGCCATTTACAGACGTATCAAAGCAGCATAATGATAGATAGTCCGGGATACTTTCACTGTAAATTGAGGCCAGGGATATCCTAAAAAGAAGAAATGCCGATAATTGCTTTGCAGCAAATTACCGGCACTAAATTAACGCTCTCACGACAAATATACACACTCCAAAACAAATAGCAAATTTTTTTTAAAATTTTATTTAAGGATCTCCAACAATCGTTTCGTTTAGCCAAGTTTCTATAAAATTTACATGGGGTTTGCAGGTGTGTTTTACCATCGTTTTTATGGCTGGCACATCTAAGTCCTATGTTACTCCTATCAAGTCCTATTTCTGTACCAGCCATATAAGAGCCTGGTAAAAGAAGGGTAAGAGCCAGATATTTCGTAAAAGCGATTTTAATGCAAAGCCTTAGCGGCTTTTAATACGTCAATGAACTACTGCTGCCCGCTATCACAGCTGGCAGTTTAAATTTAACTAGTCGACTAATTAAAAAACTGAAACCAGAACACATGCCTATTATTTTTAGCTGATCAGCAAAGGCGGAGTGTCCCATGTGTACACCAATTATTCGGATTTACCCGATAAATTAGTAAAACTGAAGCTTATCAAAAGCTTGTTTTATCGTAAATGCAAATGTAGGAAAAATAGTTGAGATTTCCAAATAAATTATGGGATTATTTCGAATTAAACTCATTGATTTACAGTGATTTAATTACATTTATCACACCTATAAAAAGACTAATTTTATATCCTATTTATAGGTTGTTTTTACCCTGAAATTAGCACTTGGTTTACCCTATATTGTTTTCAGAACTTTAACTATACTTCCTTACCAAAAGGACTTGATTTGTAAAGGAATGCCGAACATTGGAGATTTTAATATCGCATTCAGGTAGATCTAAATCTGTGCAGTTTCCCGTATTAATGATGGAGCATTTTAAGTGGTTCCATTCCAGTTTCATTATGAGTTCATTTGTGTTTTCTTCGTGGTATAGTCGCGGTTTGTGCGGCTTAAGGTACCTCATACACGAAGAAACCACGACTAAACCTCGTTTAAATGGCCTTTAAACAGCGAACGATAATAAAACAATAGTGCAGTTGATTTCCTAATATTTTCAATAGCACCTACATCGCTTGGAGGGCCTTTCGTGCAGGCTACTAGGTATCTTGTAGCACTAGAGGTACCCTTTTCCCCTCCAAAGTACCTATAAAAGTGGTTTGAGTGCTACAACACCCCTATCAGTTTGATTTGTCATTATAACCTAAAGCTTCTCCATTTACCATACTCCCAATATCTTTTGTCTTTTTCAAAGTCAATTTTGTCGGATCAATATTAATTTTTAATTCAGCTGAACCAAAGCCATGCCCTAGCTAATACATTACTTATCGTCTGATAGCTGTTTACTCATGTATTCAGCTAAGTCTCTTTCGTTTTTATCCTGGCTAATGGAAAGGGAATCAATTATGTTTTTTTGTTCTTTTTCAGTTTTGTTCTGGCTCAATTTTTTCTTTGCTTGCAAATCGGTTACAGTTACCTCAAATGCAACAATGCCCCTAGCTAATTTCAATCTATAATCGACAGGTAAGTTATCCCATTGTTTTTTATATCCGGCTTCGTAATTATTGATGGTTGCTTCAAGTACATCAAAGGTACTTTGTTCGTCAGTTATTAACTTAGCATCTCCATAAGCATGAACTGCGATATAGTTCCAGGTTGGTACATTTAATTCTTTTTCGTAATGGCCCGGTGAGATATAAGCATGAGGCTGGCTAAATATTACTAAGGATTTATTGTCTTGCAAATCTTCCCAATGAGAATTTGCTTTGGCAAAGTGAGAAGTCAAAATGACTTGGTCTTCCCTAGTTGATATAATGAATGGCAAGTGTGTTGCATTAGGTAGGTTTGCTTTCGCACTAATAATTGTTGCAAAACAAAACGCCTTCATAAAAGCAACAATTTCATCTTGGTCAACGGTTAAAAAGTTTTTAGGAATATACATTATATCTACCTGTTGAATTTGCTTGTAAATTACATATTTATTTGATAAGTGGATGACGTCAAAGCTTCAAGAACAAGTTAGGAATTATGTTCCGAAGCAGGTATGTGGGTAATATGGCTTTAAAAGATTTGACAATATAAGCCACAATTATAATAATCGGGTTAATCCAAACAGATCCCTTCTGTGTTTAATTTTTTAACCTAAAGACCAATAACTTAAATGAACCGGGCAACGGGATTTTACTACCCTGCTGATAGTCAGATACAGGAAAATATATTTCATGTGTTTCTGCATCTAAAGCCATTGTTTTAGCACGAGGCTGTGTAATTAATGTTTGCAGTAATGTATAGCTATCAGGACTGTTTTGTTTAAATACATTGGCCGTACCGTCACCATTAGAGGCGATGACCAGTTTGTTAACTGCATCATAAACTACTGCGTCCACACCCGCGCCAATGGGCAAGGTTTGTAAAACTTTACCATTGGTAGCATCAATTACGCTCATTCCTTTATTTTCGCGACAAACGGTAAACAGCCGTTGATTCTTTTTATCCAAGGCGAGGCCAGTTGGTCCACCACAGCGATCAAGGGGGTAGCTTTTAGACACCTTCAACGTTTTAGTATCGATAACTGCAAGCCTACTTTTATCTTCCAGATTGGTATAAATCAACCCCTTGCCGTTAGATACTGCAAATTCAGGCTCACCGCCTGCATCTATAGCGCCAACTTGTGTTAATTCCTGCGGATCGATGACAGCGACAGAACTACTGTGACCCTCAAACGCAAAAACTTTTTTGGAGAACGGGTCGTAAATTATTGCGTCAGGATTTTTGCCGGTTATCGGGATGGTTTTAATAATCTTTAGTGTTTTAATATCAAAAGCAATAATGGCGTTAGCCTTACCATCGGTAATGAAGCCCCTATTTAAATCATTCACAATAGCGATGCCGTGTACTCCCTGCATACCGTCTATAATCCCGATTGCTTTGCCGCTTTTAAGATCTACCACATTCACGATCGTGCCATGCGAAGCATACAAATGATGGTTTGCCTGATCAATATATACATAATCATTGCCGCCATCTCCGGGCAGCGGTATTGTTTTTTCTAAAACGTATAGATTTTTTTGCGCAAAAACATTTGCTGAATTGATGCCACACCAAAAGGTAATACTTAGTAGAATGTAATATATTTTTTTCATGTTAATGGATTGTATAATGGTTTAAATAATTTGCTAATTAATGTTGATTGCCTTTACCGTCAGAAGTATAAGCACCCAAGTCAAGGTTGTATTTGGGGTTACCTGCACTGAAGGCGGGGGAATTGTTCTGTAAACGAAAGTCATAACTATTTGGAAAACCGTTTGGTGCCGCTACCGTACCGTCGAAATTCACGAACAATGGGTCCTTATCGCCTATCTTTTTAGAGATTAGATCTGACACTTGTGGCTTACCCAGTGCACCTTCCGGATAGAAATTATCCCGGATACTGATTTTTTGTGTAGGCACTACCAAATCAGCATAGGTATCAACAGTTGCGTAAAACAAGTTGTTTCCATAGGTAGTTTTAGTTAGGTCGCCGTCTGTAAATAGCTCAATGCCATGATAACAATTAACGATGATATTATTGTAAATATGGCCGATGGCATTAACGCCTACAGATACTGCCCGACCTGGTTCTGCCGACCCCCGGCGCCAGCCAATGGACACAAAGGTATTGTTATAAACGTCAACTTCAGTTTGCGGGAATGGTACTTTGGAGCTTGTTTCCAGTTTAACACCGGAACCCGCCTGGCTGAAGATCACGTTATAAGCGACCACGCCTTTAATACCGGTTTTCAGATTAATACCTTCACCATCGGTACTACCGGATGAACTGATGGTATTTCTTAAAAGGGTAACCGTAGCGCCATTGCTAATGGCCATTAAATCATCCTGACCATTAGTGAACCAGGAGTCTTCAATGTCTACATTGATCGCTTTAGCAACTTTAAGGGTTCCCCTGGCAGATCCTGAAGCGTCAGGCCCACCGGTGTTGTCAATATGTGTCCACTTAATGGTAATGGCCTGTGCAGTATCGCATTTGAAACCTCCCCAGGTACCTGGCTTATTACTATCTGAGTTGAATGAGATTGGCTGATCTTTTGAACCAATTAATTTCAACGCTCCCTGAACAATAATCTGTGCATTGTTCTTTACAATGACAACGGTACCGGGCTGTGCGGACAGTGTATCGCCTTTCTTTATAGTTATATCGGCAGTGACCGTATAAGTTTGCCCAGTTAATAACGTTCCCTTTACGAAACCGCTTATATTACCCGGTGTAATTGGACTGGAGGTTGGTATTTTTATTTGGTTGAAGGTAGTTACTTCTGATTTTTTACAGGCGTTGAAGGTCAACGCCAACAGCAAACCTGCTGCAAGCGTATAGGTATAGCTTAATTTCATCTTCTTATTTATTTTAAAGTGCATAACGGAAACCTATATTGAAGTTTACATTATAAATATCCCGCGACTGAATAAGATTGTTGATCTTAACCGTTGTAGGCGTGTTCAGGATGTTATTGACCTTGGTTGTCAAGGTAAAGTGCTTGCCTACCTGCTTTTCTCCTGAAAGTGCCAGGAAAGACTGTGGTTGCTGATAATAGTCATAACCATAATTGCTATATACAAGCGTTAGTGTACGGCTGGTATAGGTGTATGCTAGTTGCACGAATGCCTTTTGCGTATCATTTTTATACATTACCGATAGGTTCACAACGTTTCCAGTCTGTCCCTGCAGCGGCCTGCTTTGCAGTTTCGGAACCGATGTAGTTACACCACCGGCATCAGTGGAAGTATAGATTTTAGTAGTGTTAATATCAGAATAAGTGTAGGTATAATTACCTGACACACCGAAGTCGCCAAAGTATTTGCTGTAAACTACTTCGGCACCAGCTACTTTTGCTGTTCCAAAGTTTTGAGGCGTTGTACTTAGCTGGCCATTGTTTGAACTATTTAATGCAAATTCAATCGGATTAACGATATTCTTATAAAAACCACCGATAAATATTTGTTCTTCCTTTTTCGGGAAAAGTTCAAATCGGAGGTCATAATTATCTGCTACAGTATGCTGTACAAATGGGTTACCAGTTACATCAGTACTTTGTCCTAATGTTGGAGTAGGCACCAATTCGTATAGCGCCGGGCGTGAAATAGATTTAAAATAAGACGCACGTAAATTTGATATTTCAGTTAGCCTGTATTTAAACTGCAAACTCGGCAAAACATCTGCATAAGTTTTTTTAGAATTGCTTCTGATGTCCAGTACCACCGGATGTGTATCATAGCCCTGCTGAGTCTTTTCTAATCGCAAGCCACCTACAACATCCATCTGATTTAGCGTAAGTTTAAATTCGCCATAACCAGATGTTATATTTTCATACGCCGTATAATTAGCCTTATCACTTGCCAGTGAACCGGTAACATTGTAAACTATCCAGTCGGCCGAGTAGATATCAGTGAACGGGCTTTTTACTCCATTTGCTGTTGCTGTAGGTCGTAATGAATATTCATTTTGACGATTATATCGTGTGCTATGCCGATATAATCCTCCTGCTTTTAATTCTATTGATTTGTTAGCGCCCAAGCCAGTTTTATAACCCAGGTTCGCCATAGCACTCAGATCTTTATTGCCATTTTTTTGCCAGATGCGGGATATATTATTAAAATAGTTAGGTGTGTTGGTAAAATCGGGATTGACTAAATGGTTATAAGAAATATCCGCCCGATCTGGCGAAATCTGTGTAGCATTAGAATAAACCCCCGCCCAGTCAAATAGGAAATGCTGAGACAACACATGCTTGGCTGATAGTTTAAGATTTTCCACATATTGGTTCTGAAGGGTAGAACGATTGTCATTAAATACTGTACCTGTTCCAGGACCCACTCGGCCGCCGTTGCCCCCTAAAATAGAGGTATCGATGCTTAAACGGGTTTGGGCAAGACGTGTATAGAGGAACACATTGTCAAGGCTAATCTTATTCTGATCGTCGAATTTATAATCTACGTGACCTGATAAACCATTGTTCAATTGTTGCGTGGAATAAGTACGGTTGGCCACATCGGAAATGACCGGCTGAAAACCTTTGCCTGGCCGTGTATCTAATTGCGCATTATTAAACTGTGAATTGGTACCATAATATTGATTTTGATAACTATCCCCAATAATAAAACCCAATTTGTTATTAAAGAAACGGCGACCATAAGTAAAGCCCAGCAGCGATGTAGCTGGTGCATTCTTGCGAGTAAAATCCAGGTTAGCCCTTGAAAAGTATCCCGGTGTAGCCAGGTAAGAAGATCCAAACCTTTTAATGGGACTTTGCCTTTGCACCGCACCTTGGTTGAAATCATCATATTTTCTGTTTAAAAACAGACCGCTGTAACCAATAGAACCATTGGCTTTGAAATATTCATACTCGGGAGCATCTTTAAACACCAGGTTAACTGTTCCGCCAATCGCATCTCCTTCCATCTCCGGTGTTAATGATTTACTTACTTCAATCTTTTCCAACAAATCCGATGGTACGATGCTTAAGGAAATGAAACGAGATACCGGGTCCGGACTGGTTACTTTAACACCGTTGATCAGGGTATTGTTATAACGCGGCTCCAAGCCCCTGATAATGGCATAGGCATCATCAGAACCGCTATTACGCTGAATAGTAACCGCTGAAACACGGGCTAGCGCATTGGCTGCACTGATATCCGGTGACCGCTTCATGGCTTGTTCTGAAAGAACGTTAGTGATGTTATTTGCATTTTTCTCAGAGCGACGCGAAGAGGTTTCTGATTCTCCATCAGTTTTCCCATATACCTGAACCTGTTTAAGTGACTTTGACTTTTCCGAAAGTTTGATATTTAAAACTTGACTCTCGGAAATCTGGATCTTTTCTTCATATTCGGCATAGCCAACATATTTGACTTTTAATTTGTACTCCCCTCGAGTTATATCGTTAATTGAATAATAGCCAAACGCATCTGTAATGGCGCCGCCTTTTTTATCCTCGAAGTGCACATATGCACCTGTCAGGGGCTCGCTAGTATTTTTATCAACAACCTGCCCTTTTAAAATAATTTGTTGGGCATAGGAAAAGGAAGCTATAAAAAGGAGCCCTGTAATGAGGTAGAATGTTTTCTTCATAGAGAATTTTTGATCGAAAGACCCGACCAAATCTGGAGGAAAACTGAATAAATAAATAGAAAGTAAAATATTAATATATTAATAATCAACAATTAACATTTCATTGGTGCTTTCAACAGCTACTTAACATGTATCGTTTTTCATTTAACAATACCTTAATGGAAAAGTGCCCATAATATTGGTGACTTTTTATTTATTACTTTTGTTACTCGTCAAATCTGAATAGTAACTCCAGAGTAGCGTAAAAATTAACATCATATGTCCGGTATATATATCCACATTCCATTTTGTAAAAAGGCTTGTACCTACTGTGATTTTCACTTTAGTACTTCTTTAAAGTATGTAGATGAAATGACAGATGCGATTTGCGATGAAATTTCTAAGAAGAAGGACAGGATCACAGATCAAGTAGGCACCATTTACTTTGGCGGAGGCACTCCTTCGGTATTGCCGACTAAACATTTTGAAAAAATCTTTAATACCATCACCAAAAACTTCTCCGTTACAGCTGATGCAGAGATTACGATTGAAGCAAATCCAGACGACCTTAGTTCCTCAAAGATCTCTGAGCTTAGGCAGTTGCCCGTGAACCGCTTTAGCATTGGTATTCAGTCTTTTTTTGAGGAAGATCTGATTTGGATGAATAGGGCACACAATGCCAGCGAAGCAGAAACTTGTATTAAAAGGAGTCAGGATGCAGGCTTTGAAAACCTGAGTATTGACCTCATCTACGGCTACCCCCTGCTTACGGACACTAAATGGCTGCAGAATATTAATAAAGCAATTGAACTGGAAACGCCACATATATCAGCCTATTCCTTAACCGTTGAGCCACGCACAGCATTGGCCAGTTCTATAAAAAGAGGAAAAGATATTCCGCTAAATGATGAGCAAAGTGCCGCCCAATTTATCGCGTTAATTGATAAACTGAAGCTCGCCAATTTTGATCATTACGAAATTTCTAACTTTAGTAAACCCGGAAAGCACGCAGTGCACAACACCAACTATTGGCGAGGTGTTCCTTATTTAGGCATTGGTCCTTCTGCTCATGGTTTTAATGGTAATGTCAGGTATCTCAACATAGCCAATAACGCCGCTTATCTAAGTAGCATGGCCGAAGGAAAAATACCAGAAAGCATTGAGGAATTGGGTATTTACGATAGGTTTAATGAGTATATGATGACTTCCCTTCGTACCATGTGGGGCAGTAGTTTAACTAAGATTGAAAACGAGTTTGGTCAATTTTTCCTGGCCGATACACTTAAAACCAGTAAAACTTTTGTGCAGCGAAACTGGCTGACAGAGAACGAGGGTTATTTACAATTAACTGATGATGGTAAGCTCTTTGCAGATTATATTGCATCCGAATTTTTCCTCTCTATTGAAGACCACAGATAAATAGCAATACCATGAATAAAAACGTGATCTGGATAACAGGTGCTTCTTCAGGCATAGGCGAAGCATTGGTTAATGCATACAGTAATGAAGGTGCTAAGCTGATTATTTCTTCCCGCAACAGAGAGGAATTGTACAGGGTTAAAATGGCTACTAAAAACATGATTAACATTCACGTTCTGCCACTTGACCTTGCCGATACCGCGTCGCTTAATCAGAAAGCTGAAGAAGCATTGCGCATATTTGGACGCATTGATCTGCTAATTAATAGTGGTGGGATTAGTCAGCGTGCCCTAGCTCTTGATACTCAGTTAGAAACCGAACAGCGTGTGATGAACGTGAATTTTTGGGGAACAGTGGTTTTGAGTAAAGCGGTACTTCCTTTGATGATTAAAAATGGTGGGGGACAAATCGTATGCATCAGCAGTCTTACTGGCAAGTTCGGAACAAGATTGCGCTCCGCCTATGCGGCTTCTAAACATGCGCTTCATGGGTATTTTGATTCACTTCGCTCGGAAGTTTTCGATAAAAACATAACAATAACCATAATTTGTCCTGGTTTTATTAAAACAAATGTATCCATCAATGCCGTAACAGGTGATGGTTCTCCTCAAGGAACAATGGATGGAGATCAGGAAAATGGTATGTCTGCTGAAGAATGCGCAGCGAAAATAGTTGCTGCCATTAAAGCTAAAAAGGAAGAGGTTTATGTAGGTGGAAAAGAAGTTAAAGGGGTTTGGCTTAAACGCTTCTTCCCCTTAAGATTTTCCAAATACATGAGAACAGCCAAAGTAACGCGTTAAGTAATCCCTTAGCTCATCACCCCGATCTGTTTACCCGTCCATTCCGGGAATAATATTTTATCGTTATGGATGCCAAGGTGTTTATCTGCTACCTCGCTAAACACACTCCTGAAATCTGTAGTTACTGCCAGATCTCTTCCATCTTCCAAATTTTCTACAGCTAATGGATTTACTAATCCATGTACCAAACCTCCTTTAACACCGCTACCCAATATAAAATTACAGGAAGCGCGACCGTGATCTGTTCCTCCTGTTCCATTTTGTTTTACGGTACGGCCAAATTCAGTCATTGTCATCACCGTTACATCGTCTTGTAAAGTTCCCATGTCCTTCCAAAATGCCATCATACTCTCGCTCAGATCATTTACATTTCGGGCAAATATCCCGGTTTCTTTACCTTGATTAAAGTGGGTATCCCAGCCACCTGATTCAGTAAAGGCCACCTCCATACCTACATCCATTTTTATAAGCTGTGCAATTTGTTTTAAGGAATTACCTAAAGATGTATTGGGATAAACCGCATTGTTTTCAGGTTTGTAATTTTTTATATCAGTTTTCTGAAGCATTTTAATGGCATCAAAACTTTCTTTCCCGGTTTCTTTTAACAAGCTGGAAGAGGTTTGATCATATAGGTCTTCAAAGCTTTTGGCTGTGCTATTTACCAACCCCGCACTGCCTTTCATTTGCAGATTAAAATCTTGCAAGTTATTGATAGCTACCGCAGCATTGTCACCATAAAAAGATCTGGGTAAAGATGAGGTAAGGCTAACTCCCTGGAACGGTGTTGCGGCTTCATGACCCAACAAACCCACTGCTCTATTTAACCAACCGCTATCAGTCCCCTTTTTAAAAGGCGTCCCTGATTCCATATAATCCTGCGCATCAAAATGAGAACGGGTATTATTTGGAGACCCAATGCCATGTACAATGGCCATTCGTTTATCTCTGAATGCAGACTCAAAAGCAGACATTGATGGGTGCAAACCAAATTTACCATCCAGGTCTATCAACGGATTTACAGATGAACCCTGCGCGGCCGACATAAACAAATTTGGTCGTGCAGCTTTCAAATATTCATCTGTAAACGGAGTAACAGCCATTAATCCATCCATGGCGCCACGTTGAAATATGCATACCATCACCTTGCGTCTTTTAAATAATCCTGGTGCTTTTGTGCCAGCAACAGCGTTGGCAAGAAAGCCTGGTATGCCTCCTAATCCAATACCAAACAGGGCCAAGCCCCCTCCTTTTATAAATCCTCTTCTTGAAGTCATGATCTATTTCTTTTAGGTCTTTATTTACGTTGAAATTCTGGAGAGCCGATAATTACACCCACCACCTGGGCCAGCATGTTGTTGTTTACTACAGCTACAGAAACAGGCTTAATTTTTTTAGGCTCAGTTCCCTCATCACTCATCATATTGTCTCCCTCTCTCTGCTGCATTGCGGGTTGAAGTACCGGCGACTTTTCCGCAGCCTTAGCTACTTTCGCCGTTAATTCCGGATCGTTTAACATTGGTTTTAATCGCTCAATTGTTTTTGTCAGGTCGCGCTCTGGCATAACCAGTTTGCTGTATGTAGACAAAGCAGCTTCTGAGCTCTCGGGCTCATGGTTGTTATTTAGTGCTAGTAAATTGATTTTAATACCCGGTATTCTTTGAGCCGCTAATGCCAATCCGAAATTCATCCTATTGAGCAACGCACCTGTGTTTATCCAGTATTGTCCACGGTCTGGAAAACCGGTTGGTGCCTGGTAATAGTACATCTTTTGTCCCATTTTGTTAATCCAGTTGTAAAGCTGATAAGGCTGGGTAATTTGTGCATCAAGCCCCCTTACTGCACTGATGGCCAACTCAAATGGAGACTTGGTTTTCTCTCGCAGGGAGCTGGCCGACCAGAATTCTGGTGCGGATACCATAGTAATCATCACTTGTTTAATATCGCCATCTGTACTCAAAAAAGTCTTGGCCATTTTATCAACCAGCTTAGGATCTGGCTGATCATTAACAAATCTGGTAGCTAATTTCTTAGCAATGAACTTAGCGGTTGAAGGATGATGTGCCAGCATATTTAGCAAATCAACTCCTTCCTGATATCCGCCTCCGGCGGGAAATTTTTTACCTAAAACTGTTTTCTCCTGATTATCATGGCGAGGTGGAACGAACAGGAAGTCGCCTTCTTTTACAAAGCCCCTCTTTCCCAGGTTTTCTTCTCCAATTTTTTCAATCACTTTCTTGTAGGCGGCACCATAACCCCCTTCGTCGCCCATTGGTGCGATAGTCCAACCTGTTAATACTCTGGCGGCTTGTGTTACATCGCTTTGGGTATAGCCTCCGTCAACACCTAGCGTATGCAATTCCATAACTTCCCTTGCATAATTTTCATTCAATCCACCAGAGGTTTTTTTATTTTGTTGGGCCTTTTTTAGTTTTCCCACCATTGCTGTATCCAATGGAGAAAGGTTCTTGTTGTTCATTCTTCTCCGAAACAAGTTTGCACGGACTTTAGCACCCATATCTGTGTTGGGATTGGCCATTTGCATGCCATCCATATCTGTTGCAGCGACAGGCTGACCAGCACTGGTGAAATTATCCAGATAAATGAGCATGGCCGGCGATTTGGCAGTAGCCATTAATAATGTGCTGAACTTGCCCGTTACATTGGGACGGATTACGTCACGCTCAAAGGCTGGCACGTACGCAGCACATTGATTTTTTGTAAGCGATACATTAAAATGATTAAACCAAAAATCCGTAAGCAACTCTTGTAGCTGGTTATTGGTGTAGGTAGCACGCAACATTTTCTGATTGATGAACTGGCGAAGCAGATCCTGTTCCTGTCCGTACCCCTTTAAATCTCTATAACCCTGAAGTTGCTTCCTATAGGCTTTTTGATCACCCTTATTTACGGAATCCTTATTGATTACACCTTCTTTAATAGCCATTCTTAGCACCTTAGGTGCACGGGGATATTTGTTTTCAACCTCGGTGTTGGTTAAATTAATATCTGCAAAAGGCTTTAGCATGGCTTCCAATTCCTGATCCGGCTGTCCGCCATCGAGCTCCTTTTTAAACCATTTTTCCAATCCTTCTTTCACTACTTCATCAACATCGCCTGCTTTAACTCCATAGGTAAAACGACTAAGCAAATGAGCTGCCGCCTGACGTTCTGTAAGTCCGGCCTGCTTATAAGGGAAGGTCAGCTTAATTAGGGCAGTTTTACTACTTTGAAATGCAGTAAATAAAATGGTTAAACTGAGAACAAATAAAAATGAACTGATCACTCTAACTGGTGTTTTCATAGAGAATACTTTTATAATTGTTATGGGTATGACAACTAAAAGATTAAAAAGATTAAAATAAATGTAACGTTACCTGCATTTTAAATAGGTAATTTATAATTTTTGCCGCTGTTTTCATCAGTTATGGAATTGGTTTATTAACTTTATTTAACCAATACAAACTCATGAACACTTTAAGCACTTACGATTACGTCGTTTTCCTGGTATATTTTTTCATTGTGGCCATCTATGGCTGGATGGTATACCGCAAAAAACAAGCACAAAAAGAAAACTCTAAAGATTTCTTCCTTGCAAAAGATTCCTTAACCTGGTGGGCCATTGGAGCCTCGCTAATTGCTTCCAATATATCTGCAGAGCAATTTATTGGGATGAGCGGATCAGGTTTTAAAATGGGTCTTGCCATAGCTACTTATGAATGGATGGCCGCAGCCACCCTGATCATTGTGGCTGTATTTTTTATACCGGTATACATCAAGAATAAGATCTATACCATGCCCCAGTTTCTTGGGCAGCGTTACAACAGTACGGTAGCCATGATCATGGCTATATTCTGGCTGTTGCTATATGTAGTAGTTAACCTAACTTCAATTTTATACCTGGGGGCACTTGCTATTAACAGTATATCAGGAATTAATACGACGGCCTGTATGTATATCCTTTCTGTATTTGCCGTAATTATTACCCTTGGTGGAATGAAAGTAATCGGATATACAGATGTAATACAGGTATTCTTCTTAATTCTGGGCGGTTTGGCAACAACCTATTTGGCTTTAGAACTGGTTGCAACGCATTTTGGTACTTCAGGCGTATTAAATGGATTAAGCCTGATCAAAGAAAAGGCATCAGACCATCTTCACATGATTTTCCATAAAGAAAGCCCACATTATATGGATCTGCCTGGCTTAACGGTATTGATTGGTGGAATGTGGATTGTAAACCTTAACTACTGGGGTTGTAACCAATACATTACCCAAAGAGCATTAGGAGCTGATCTGAAAACTGCAAGAGGCGGTTTATTATTCGCCGCGGGTTTAAAGCTATTGATGCCGGTTATTGTGGTATTGCCAGGTATTGCAGCTTATGTATTATATAAAGAAGGTTATGGATCTTTCCAAACCGCCATGCTTAAGGATGGTTCATTAAATGCCGATTCTGCCTATCCTGTATTACTGAACTTATTGCCTGCCGGATTGAAAGGACTTTCTTTTGCAGCATTGACAGCGGCTATTGTTGCCTCTTTAGCTGGTAAAGCAAATAGTATTGCAACCATCTTTACTCTTGATGTGTACAAGAAAGTAATTAATAAGAATGCTGATGAGAAAAAGCAGGTAATTATAGGTCGGATCACAGTTATTGTAGCAATGGTTCTAGCAATTGTAATTGCACCTCAATTAGGTATTGATAAAAAGGGAGGCTTCCAGTTTATACAAGAGTATACGGGTTTCGTATCTCCAGGTATCTTTGCGATGTTTATACTGGGCTTTTTCTGGAAAAGAACCACCTCAAATGCTGCCCTTTTTGCGACTATAGGAGGTTTCCTATTATCTGTTGGCTTTAAGGTATTACCAATGTTTGCCAATCTGGAATGGTTAAGTCCTTTTGGATTCTCTAAACTTGCAGAACAAAAAGATGGAACGATGTTGTACGAGATTCCCTTTCTGGACAGGATGGGGTTCGTATTCCTGATCTGTGTAGTTTCCATGTTTATCATTAGCAAAATGGAGAACAGAAAAGGCGTTAACCCTAAAGGTCTGGAAATTGATAGGGGAATGTTTAAAACCAGTCCGGCTTTTGCTGTTGGCGCTTTGTTAATTTGCGGGGTAATTGTTGCCCTTTATAGTATTTTCTGGTAAAATAGGAGTATAGAGGGGCAGCAAAACTGCTCCTCTTATTTTAAGGAGAAGGCTATATAGCTATCGCCTTTTTTTGTTCCCAGCTTTGCTCCTCCACAAGCGACAACAATGTATTGCTTACCATTAACCTGGTATGTGCTTGGCGTAGCATAACCCGCCGCAGGCAATTCTATTTCCCACAACAGTGTTCCTGTTCTTTTATCATATGCCCTAAACATACCGTCTTTAGTAGCGGCAATGAAAAGCAGTCCACCGGCAGTAACTACTGGTCCGCCATAATTCTCTGTACCCGTTTGAGGAATGCCCTTTGCAGTAAGTTCTTTGAACTCCCCAAGTGTTTTTTGCCATAAGTGTTTACCCGTATTCATATCTATAGCTGTGAGCCTGCCCCAAGGTGGAGAAATTGCAGGATAACCGTTGTTGTCCAAAAATTTGTTATAACCATCAAATTGGTAAGGTCGCCCGGCGGGCTTTGCAGCATTGACCGTTGCAACATTGGGTGCTTCTGTTTTTTCTTCTTTGAATAGAAAATCTACAATTGTTTGTTTCTGAATACTTGTTAAACTGCTAAAACCGGGCATCATACCCTTTCCAGTGGTGATGAGACGGGTTGCCTCCTTACGTGCCAACTTTGCTTTAATGTTTACTAAAGAAGGAAACCCGCTGGCCGGATTGCCTTTGAGCTCAGGTCCGTGACAGGTAATACAAGTATTGTTATAAAGTAAATTACCCGGACTTAAACTACTTTCTTTATCTTCTTTAGGAGTTAAACTAAGGCTAAACAACCAGGGCATTTCATTAGAATTTACATACAAAATACCCTCGGGATCTGCTGCTGCGCCACCCCATTCGGCACCGCCATCTGCCCCAGGCAATACTACAGTTGGTGTAAGGCCAAGCGGCTGAAACAAACCTTTTCCTGATTTCCTAAAGATAGATAGTAGCTGAGCCCTGTTCCCTGCAAGAGAACTGATCTCGCTTTCAGTAACAGTTTGTCGCGAGAACGGCGCAGGGAGCACAGGTATAGGTTGAGTAGGCCATGCCTGCTCCCCAGGAAGTTGGGATGCAGGAAAAGTTTGTTCCTTAATCGGGAATAAGGGTACGCCCGTACTCCTGTTAAAAAGGAATACCATACCCTGCTTCGTAATTTGGGCCACTGCATCTATAAACGTTCCATTGTGCTTAACCCTGATTAAATTTGGTGGCGCAGGAATGTCTTTGTCCCAGATGTCGTGGTGTATAAATTGGTAATGCCAAATATATTTGCCGGTTCTTACGTTAAGTGCGATTAGACAGTTGGCATAAAGATTTGCACCAAGCCTGTCTCCTCCATAAAAATCAAATGCAGCAGAACCTGTTGGTATAAAGATCATTTCTCTTTTCCTGTCTACCGCCATTCCGGCCCAATTGTTAACAGCGCCTACATCTCCCTTCGCTTTTACATCTGCCGGCCAGGTATTTGCACCCGGTTCACCAGGATCTGGTAAGGTTTTGAAAACCCATGCTATCTTCCCTGTTTTAACATTAAATGCCTGCACATAACCAATAGCCGCACCATAACCTTCACCTACGCGAATGGGCATTACAATCAGGTCTTCAAACAAGGTTCCCGGAGTAGTAGAAATTACATACTGATCTTTTGCAGCTGGCTCCAGTCCGGATTTTAAACTTACTCTCCCAGCATCTCCGAAGGAAGAAATGGGCTGACCGGTTTCAGCATTCAATGCCCAGAGATCTGAATTGTACGCATATAGAATTCTTTTATCATTACCATCTTCCCAATAAGTTACTCCCCTATTGGCATTAGAAGTAGGTTCGCCGGGTTGTTTATACCGCCATTTCTCTATACCCGTGGCGGCATCAAGTGCAAAAACCTGGTTGGAAGCGGTTACACCATATAGTAACCCTTTTACCATAATCGGATTACACTGTACCTGACCAGAATCACCAGACTTGTATTCCCATGCCATTTGCAACTTGCTTACATTCTTTAAGTTAATCTGCGACAGAGAAGAATAGTGGTTACGATCTGGTCCACCCAAATATTCGGACCATTCAGTCTGCTGGTTAGGGCGGTTCAGTTTGCTTTCACAACCTAATAAAAATATAATGGTTATTAATGAAAAGACGAATCTGGTATTGTTATCCATAAAATGATATCTGGTTATTTGCGAGGATAGGACCACGGGTTCCTATAAAAGTAAGATTTTGGAAAATACCATCCGTGTTAAAATCAAGTAAATTTTATATGTTTGCCTTATATAAGATCGGTTAATAGGCATATCGTCGTTTACGAGTATCTTATCCTTAAAATATGAGCTTTAATTTAAAGCCGGTAGATACCGTGGAGCAAATCAGCCCTGCTGATTTCAAAAAAAATTACCTGGACCCCAGGAGACCATTAGTAATTAAAGGTTTAACCAAAACATGGCCGGCCAGGGAAAAGTGGACTACAGATTACCTTAAGGAAATTGCGGGTGATGTAAACGTGAGCCTGATGGATAACTCTAAAGCTGATCCTTCAAAACCTATTAATGCATCTGTTGCCAATATGCGTTTTGGTGATTATCTGGATTTGATTAAATCTAAACCAACTGAACTACGCATCTTCTTTTTCAACCTGTTTAAGCATGTACCTTCACTGGTAGAAGACATCGTAATCCCAAAAGAGCTGATGGGTGGATTTATTGAAAGCATGCCTGCTATGTTTTTTGGAGGCTCTAATTCTGTTACTTTTTTACACTACGATATTGACCTGCCCCATCTTTTCCATACCCACTTTGGCGGCAGGAAACACATTATCCTGTTCGACAATAAATGGAAAAAAAGACTGTATTGTATCCCTAACGCCACCTACGCGCTGGAAGACTATGATGTAGCCAACCCAGATACTAAAAAATTCCCTGCATTGGAAGGGGTTGAAGGCTATGAAGTATTTCTGGAACATGGGGATACGCTGTTTATGCCAACTGGTATGTGGCACTGGATGAAATACCTTGATGGATCTTTCTCTTTAAGTTTGAGGGCCTGGGATGCTTCAATAACCAGGAAAGCGCAAAGCGTATTTAACCTGGCCTTAAAAGGAGGAATAGATAGCTTGCTGAAGATGGCATTCAAAGCGCCTTATGCTAAATGGAGAGAAAAGTTGGCTATTAAAAGAGCCAACCGTGCTTTAGCCAGCGGAAGCCCTAAATAACAGGGTATTTTTACAAGGGGATAACATTAATCAAACCTTAAACTTTTACCTTCGATAATTCGTTTATTATCAATATATGAGAGGGTTCCAGTTTTCAAATTTAATGCCTGACGATTTGCCTAAGGGTGGATTTGATGAATTGCTTAAACTTTTTACCCAGTTGCTTAACTATACTGCAGGTGATGCAGGGGAAACTCTGGCCTGGATGAACGAGCTGGATAAAAAATATAAGTTTACAACCAACGATTATGGTATGGGTGACTTCATAGATGACCTGAAAGATAAAGGTTATATTAAGGAGGATGGAAAGAACGGCGATTTAAGCATTACCAGCAAAACAGAGCAGACGATACGTAAATCTGCATTAGAAGAGATTTTTGGGAAGCTAAAAAAAGCCGGCAAAGGAAATCACAACAGCAATCTATCAGGTATTGGCGAGGAGAAGAATGCGGATAGAAGAGAGTTTAATTTTGGCGATAGTCTGGATCAGATAGATATGACTGCCTCCATTCAGAATTCCCTGATTAATCATGGCATTGGCGATTTCACTTTGACTGAGCGTGATCTGGAAGTGGAAGAGAAGGATTACAAAACACTCACTTCTACTGTTTTAATGATTGATATTTCCCATTCCATGATTCTTTACGGGGAAGACCGCATCACACCTGCCAAAAAGGTAGCTATGGCTTTAGCCGAGCTGATCAAAACTAGATATCCTAAAGATACACTGGATATTGTTGTGTTTGGTAACGATGCATGGCCAATTTCAGTTAAAGACCTGCCTTATCTTCAGGTTGGCCCATTCCATACCAACACTTTTGCTGGATTAGAATTGGCTACCGACCTTCTGCGCAGGCGCAAGACACATAATAAACAGATCTTTATGATCACAGATGGTAAGCCTACCTGCCTAAAAGAGAATGGTCGCTATTACAAAAATAGCATGGGACTGGATAGGAAGGTGGTTAACAAGACCCTTAATATGGCGGCCCAGTGCAAAAGGCTGAATATACCAATTACCACATTTATGATTGCGCAAGACCCATACTTACAGCAATTTGTGCGTGAATTTACCCAAATAAATGGAGGCCGTGCTTTTTATAGTTCTCTTACTGGCCTGGGCGAATACATATTTGAAGATTACATCAAAAACAGAAGAAAAACAGTGCGGTAATTTACTACGACTACTAAATGGATCACATCAACATAAAAACACTTGGCGCTTTAAAAGACGCTGGCTATCAATCACAAACAGTTAAAGATGAACTGCGTAAGAACCTGATTAAACAGCTCCAAAATAAGGAAGCTGGTTTTGAAGGTATTCTTGGATACGACGAAACTGTTATTCCTGAACTTCAAACGGCCATTTTATCGAGGCATAATATTTTGCTACTCGGCCTACGCGGACAGGCTAAGACACGTATTGCGCGCTTAATGGTTAACCTTTTGGATGAATATATTCCGTACGTTGCAGGCAGCGAGATCTTCGATGACCCTTTAAACCCGATATCCTGGTATGCAAAACACGAAATTTTCATTCATGGCGACAATACTCCGGTTAGCTGGCAACATCGAGCAGACCGTTATACTGAAAAGCTGGCAACACCGGACGTAACAGTAGCGGATTTGATTGGCGATGTTGACCCCATCAAAGCAGCTACCTTGAAACTTACTTATAACGATGAGCGTGTAATACACTTTGGTTTGATACCGAGGGCTCATAGAAGCATCTTTGTTATTAACGAACTTCCCGATCTTCAGGCACGTATACAGGTAGCTTTATTTAATATGTTACAGGAAAAAGACATCCAGATCCGAGGTTTCAAACTACGCTTGCCATTGGATGTACAGTTTGTATTTACAGCGAACCCTGAAGATTACACCAATAGAGGGTCTATAGTTACGCCTTTGAAAGACCGGATAGAAAGTCAGATCCTGACACATTATCCTAAATCGATCAACATATCCAGGAAAATCACTTTCCAGGAAGCGAAACTTACAGGAGAGCAAAAGCTGATAGAAGCTGATGGATTGGTTAAAGACCTGGTGGAACAGGTGGCCTTCGAAGCCCGTCAAAGTGAATTTATTGATCAAAAATCTGGGGTTTCTGCCAGATTAACCATTTCTGCCTACGAAAACTTAATTAGTACAGCCGAACGCAGAATGCTGATCAATAGCGAAAAAACAACGTTTGTAAGGCTATCTGATTTAACTGGCATTATACCAGCGGTAACAGGCAAGATTGAGCTCGTTTATGAAGGAGAACTAGAGGGCCCAGCAAAAGTAGCCAATACACTTATTGGTAAGGCCATAAAAACCTTATTTGTGCGCTTCTTCCCTGATCCTGAAAAAGCGAAGAAAAGCAAAACGGCAAACCCTTATCATAGCATTACGGAATGGTTTACTGAAGGTAATACACTTGATGTTTCTGATGCACTAACAGCCATCAAATACAAAAAAGAGCTAATGCGCGTAACAGGACTTTATGATCTGGTTAAAAAATTCCATCCGAAGCTGAGCGAGAACCAAACGTTATTGCTAATGGAGTTTGTATTGCACGGACTAGCTGAGCATTCTCAACTGAGCAAAAAGTACCTTGATGGAGGTTTCGGTTTCTCTGACATGTTTGAAAGCCTATTCAATACCGATCTGAATGAAGAAGATGATGATATTGATTTTAGATAACTTTAAAGGATACTAGTTAATGGGAAGATTACCCGTACTGATTGTTTTATCGGTGCTAATACTTGCGTTCGATTATTATTGTTGCAATGCAATTTTAGCTGTATTTAAAACATGGAAACCACGTACCAGAAAAATCTTCACTAAGCTTTGGTGGGGATATTCTATTTTTTTAATTATAGGTGTATTTATTTCAATATTCATTACCATACCTAGTACTTACCTGGGTTTCCGGTCTATTGTACTCGTAGCATTTTTCCTCACTTTAGCTTGCAAGTTTGTATTTCTTCCATTTTTAGTAATAGACGACCTGAGAAGACTATTCATTAAAACTAAAAGAGCGATAAATAAAGAAAGCAATCAAGCACAAAAAGCCACTCAGATTGGCGACCCAATTAGTCGCTCCCAGTTTCTTTTAAAAGCTGGTTTGGTTACTGCTGCAGTACCATTAACTTCATTAACATGGGGCATAGCATCTGGCGCATATGATTACCAGGTGATAAGAAAGACATTAGTTTTACCCAACCTACCTTCAGCGTTTGAAGGCATTAAGCTAGGTCAGATTTCCGATGTGCATTCTGGAAGTTTCTATAACCAAAAAGCTGTAAGGGGTGGTGTAGATTTGCTACTTGCAGAAAAACCTGATCTGATCTTTTTTACAGGGGATTTGGTAAATGACATGGCAACAGAAATGCGGGATTATCAAGACATTTTCAGTAAAGTAAAAGCCCCTCTTGGCGTATATTCTTCTTTGGGAAATCACGATTATGGTGATTATCATTTTGGTAAAGAAAGTTCTCCAGAAAAAGTAAAGAATTTGCAAAATGTGATTAAGACTCATGAATTAATGGGCTGGGACTTGCTGATGAACACGCACAGACGCCTGAAGGTTGATGGTGAAGAGATTGGCATATTAGGTATTGAGAATTGGGGAATGGGAAGATTTCCAAAGTATGGACGAATGGACCTGGCGACAAAAGATACAGATGACCTTCCGGTAAAACTGCTACTATCCCATGACCCCTCTCATTGGCGTGCAGAAGTATTGGAGAAATATCCTCAAATTGATGCCATGTTTAGTGGCCACACGCACGGTATGCAGTTTGGTGTACGTACTAAAGATTTCCAATGGAGTCCGGTACAATATATCTACAAGGAATGGGCAGGATTTTATACCGAGAATAAGCAGCAATTATATGTAAATGTTGGTTACGGTTTTCTGGGATATCCCGGCAGGGTTGGAATATTACCAGAAATAACGATATTTGAATTGAAGCGAGCATAAAAACCGCTTATCGTGGTGTTTAAAAAAATAGGCCTTTCAATACTGGATTTTCTACTGTTTAGCAACCTTTTCATTGCTATATGTGCGGTTGCGCAAGGCATGATTACCTACCACTTGCTTAAAGTACCACCAGATCAGTATGTATTGGCGTTTATCTTCTTTGCCACCATAGGGTTATACAACTTTAGTATGCTGCTGTCGAAACCCAAAAAACCCGAAAATTCTCCATATAAAAGGGTTCGCTGGATATTTTCTCACCACCGGATGATCATCTCCATTACCTTGATTTCCATACTTTGCCTAATTCCCTTGGGTTTATTATACCTGAGTATTGAATCTAAACTTCTAATGGGATTTACCGGTCTAGTGGCTGTTGGATATAACATTCCCTTCTTAAAACTCAATAATCAAAATATCGGCCTGAGGAATATACCCGGAATCAAACTTTTTCTAATTGCAATGGTTTGGGCGGTAAGCTGTGTGCTTTTGCCAATTATGGAATTGCAACACACCAAACTATTGAACATTACACCGTCAGATACCCTATTGTTAGTTTTTAAACGCTTTCTTTTTGTAGCAGCCATAACCATCCCTTTCGATATCAGAGATCTTTTTCAGGACAAGATGTATGCTTTAAAGACTATTCCAGTTATGCTGGGCGAAAAAAAGGCCTACATATTTTGTCAGTTTCTGTTACTCGGCTACTTTCTACTTTTGCTCTTGTTTAGACAGGCAACCTATTCAGATATTGCAGCAGTACTGCTCAACCTGGGCATTACAGGGTGGTTGATCTTCAAATCAAATATAAAAAAAAACGAGTACTACTATTTCCTGTATTTAGACGGCACTATGCTTTTGCAGTGGGTACTACTTGTATTATTTAGTTACCTGGGTTAAAGCGATAACCAATTCCCCTAACGGTTTGCAATAATTGAGGGTTATCAGGGTTTAGCTCTATCTTTTTGCGCAAACGCACGATATGCATATCCAATGTGCGGGTATTTACATCAGAATTATAACCCCATACCACCAGCATCAGCTCGTCGCGGTTAATTACCTTACTTGGATTTCTTAAAAAGTAAAGCAGTATGCGATTCTCCAAAATGGTAAGCTCTATTTTCTTACCGCTTCTGTACAGCGTATGAACATTGGGATGATGTTCCATATCCCCAAAACGATGGATCTCCGATCGGTCATTATTTAAAAGGAATTTAACCTTATTATCAAGCATGGCTACCAGCACATCCATATTAAAAGGTTTAGTAACATAATCAGACACTCCAAAATTGTACGCATCTATTTTATCAATATCTTGCGCTTTTGCAGTCATCATAATAATTAGGTTTTCGAAGCCTTTCTTACGCACTTCCTCACAAACTTCAGCACCTTGCTTACCAGGAAGCATCCAGTCTAATAATACAATATCAGGCTTTTCAGAAATGATTAACTGTACAGCAGCTTCCCCATCTCCCACTTCCAAAACGTCATATCCTTCTGCTTTAAGACGATGGACTACCAAGAATCTTAGATTTTCATCATCTTCTACTAATAATATTTTGATCCCTTTAGACATATCTTTCAGTTTTTTTAAATTTCTACTTATTCTTCGTTATAAGGCAATACAATTTTAAATTCAGTTCCCTTATCAACTTTGCTTTTAACACTAATCTCTCCTTCCATAAAGTTAACGAGTTCCTTGCAAAAAGCCAAGCCAAGTCCTACACTGCCATTCTGATTATATTGATTCTGTATGCGAAAAAACTTCTTAAATATATTGTTAATTTCTGATGACGGAATTCCAATACCCTCATCTGCAAACCGAAGTACGATTTTACCTTTAATCAGCTTTGCACTAATGTGCAATTTTTTTCGCTCTATTGGAGAGTACTTATATGCATTTTCTGCAAGATTATCAAACAAACTACCCAGTAAAACCGGATCAGTAATAAAGGTACTAAAGTCACTCACTTCATAAGTAAAGTTAAAATCTGGGTGCTTTAAACGATGCGAGTCAATGGTACTCTCTATAAAATCAACCACATTTACCAAATCCCTGTTCAGCTCTATTGCTTTATTTTCAATTTGTGTAAACGCAAGCAGTTTATTCATTAAGCCATTCAGCTTATCTGCCTCCTCATCAAGAATCTTACCATACATCTTTTGTTCCTTTTCAGTAAGGGAACTGGCACTTTTAATATTGTTCCCGGCGATTTTAATAACGCTTACCGGAGTCTTAAACTCGTGAGTCAGGTTATTCATAAAATCATATTGAAGCTTAAACATCTTCTGATTAATGTTAAGATTCCTAAAGATCAGGTAGGCAACGAGTACCACAATACTAAAAAACAAAAGTAATCCCAAGGCAATTGGAACAAAATAGCTGAGTACTTCCTTATCTATAAATGCTTGTGAGGATATAAAATAAAGTTTATAATCAGAAAACGGTCCGGGCAGGGTAATCTCAGTAGTTACATAACTTACCCCGGTTTCCAATGGATCGTAAGTAAGCGGTTCTATCCTGATGTGCTCGTAAAGTTTAGGTCGGGAGTTGATGATCTTGATTTTGTATGGATCAAGATGAAAGGAAAGCATGTCTTGCTGGTATACTGGCTGGGAATGCATTTCCTTACGGATCATTCGCTTGTACATCTTCAGATCTTCAATTCGAGGTATGTTCAGATATGTGATTTTATTGGACCTGACATTACTGAAATTACTAAAAAGTTGATCCTGTGTGGGTACCTTATTCGTATCCAGACTCTCAATATAAGTAACCAGTTTAAGTGCGAGCGAATTAAAGTCATCTCCCACAATAAAGTTCCGCGTATTTTCTCTGGAGAAAAGCTCAACAGAATCTATAGGAACCAAAGTACCAAACTGGTATATGTTTTTAGGGCCGAAAGAGAATTTTCCAGTATTTAATCCATCACTTACAGGGGTGTTTCTTACTTCAGAATCATAAAAGATTACCTTGGATACAAAGGGATACTCCATTAGCAAGGTATCGGCAAAATTGGAAGCCGTAGTTGAATCTAGATACCCGTTGTAGTAAGAAACCTCTGGTAACTTTTTCTGGAAGAAATCATTATAAGTTTTAATGCTCCGCTCCAGCACATTTACCTTTTCAGAAACGAACTCATTTTCAATAAATTTGGTGCTAAAACGGTAAGCAAGAAAAAGGGAAAGGGAAAACAAAACCGTCATCAAGGCAATGAATGTGATGATCAATGAAAAATTTTTCCTGTAACCGCTCTTTTTTTCTGCAGGCATGTATTGAAGTTACTTCTTTTTAAGGTTAACTTTCAGAAATTCTTCGAGGGCTGTATATAGTTTTTGTCTTTGTTCTATGTGTTTACCAAAAAAGGAATCTCCATCATTTTCAACATAGGTGACCGAAATATTCCGTTTTTGCAGATTTTTTACGAACTGTATGGTTTCCCCTGAGTTATTATTTGGATCTTTGAGATTTTGAGCAATAAATACTGGAACATTGATCTTATCAACCTGGAATAATGGAGAAGATTGACGCATGCGGTCTACGTCTGTCAGGGGATTACCTACTACCTCATAAAATTTTTGTAAGTTAGGTTTAAGAAAGGGGGGGATAGATTTTAAATAACTGAACAAGTTGATAACGCCGGAGGTAGATGCCGCACAAGCATAGTGAGCATCCTTCGCGTAAAGCGCATTTAAAGCAATATTGCCACCAAAGCCAGTACCGTAAATGGCAATACGTTTTGGATCTGTAATTTTGTGGCTGATCAGCCATTTAACACCGTCATTAATATCACCCTGAATTTTGCATCCCCATTGCTTAAATCCTGCAGCAGAAAACTCTTTGCCATAACCAGTGGAGCCTCTATAGTTAACTTGTAATACCGCATAACCTCTATTCGCCAAGAATTGAACTTCGGGATTATAACCCCAATTATTTCTCGACCCGGGTCCATCATGTGGCAATACCACTACAGGCAGGTTTTCTGCTTTTCTATTTAGTGGAAGTGTTAGATAACCGTGAATGGTAAGGTTGTCCCTGCTGGTATAACTGATGGGCTTCATTTCACACATTTGATCTTCCCTAATGGCAGAATTAAAGTCGCTCAACTTTCTTAGTTTCCCTGTTTCTACTTTGTAAAGATAGAATGAGCCAGGATTTCTATCGGTAAAAGTCCGCACGATGAAAACACTTTCTGCTTTATCCCTATCTATAATTCTAGTCTCTGTTTTTGGCAGCAGCTTATCTAAATCCTTATAAAGCAATGCGGTTGAATCATCCAGAAAGTACTTCTCTTTTTTCCAGGTTTCGTAAACAACAAAAGCCATCTTTTTCTTTTTACGGGAATATTGAGCATCGGTTACATTAATGGAATCATTGCCATACAGCACCTTCACTTCCTTGCCAGTGTTGCAATCAATCTCTACAAGAGCGCTTTTATCTCTACCAACATCGGATATAGCATAGATGATATTCTGACGCTCTTTGGCAAATGCAATAGGCCTAAAGGTCGTTTTAAAATTATTGGTTACTATAGGTTTAAACGGCTCTGCTTCTGTAGCTCGGTATAGGAAAGTCTCGTTAACACCATCACTGCTCGTTGCCAAACGTAATTTACCATCTGCATCCGTAATCCAATTGGTTACAGTACCAGGATTCCTTGCCGCCATTTCCATCTGACCATTACGAACATTTAACCGGTAAACATCAAATACCGTTGAATCCCTCTTATTGGATGATACAAGCAAGTATTTATCATCAATCAGCTGATCTTCCAATATCCTGATTTTACTCTTCTCATTGTTGGTCAACTGCCGCTCACTTCCTCCATTTCTATTGATAATAAAAATATCAGAACGACGGTTTACCGCATCTATTTCTTTATAATAAATGAGTTCATTACTGTTAACCCAGAAATAAAAATATATGTTCTTTCCTTCAAGCTTTGTAATTTTTTGGTGCTGTCCAGTCTTTAGATTCTCTATATAAATATTTTGATCATTACCTTCCAGCATAAGATAAGATAGGTAGTTCCCATCAGGGGAGATATGGTAAGCCATTTTCTCTTGCGCCTTAAAGAAATCCGCTACAGGGATTACCTTAACACCATCCTGCTGACCGCAGGCCAGCAGGAACAAGCTTAAAAAAATGTAAACGTATTTTTTATACACCATAATGTCTTTTCGCAGTTGCAAAGTTAAGTAACCCCCGCAGTAAAAGTTATATTTACCAATATTGTTACTATAAGGCTCTTTTAACACCTTCTAGAAAAATCAAATTAAGTATTTTGAGTAACATCTCATGCTGATGCCGGTAACATTTAAAATACGTTAAGTATTTATCTTGTAGCAATAGCAACCATTTTAGTCCGTAATTTCTTAATTTGGGATACTTAATAAAGGAATAGAAAATGAAGAGCCTGATTATCGCCTTGTTGTTTTGCACCAGCAGTTTTTTGTGTCTTGCGCAAGAGAATATCAATGATGCGCTGGCTTTTCAATATTATCAGCGCGGACAGTACCAGGAAGCAGTAGCGCTGTTAGAAAAGTTATTTTCAAAAACTAAAAGCGACGATTATTTCGACATGTACTTTAATTCTTTGCTGAAGTTAAAGAAATATGAGGACGCAGATAAACTGATTAAAAAGTTAAATAAAGAAAATTCTAAAAACCTGACTTATGGAATTGCCGCCGCAAGACTGCTGCAAGAGAAAGGGCAAGCTGATGCAGCAACAAAAAAATATGCTGAGGTACTAAATAACTTACCTGCTGATGAGTTCCTTATACGTGATGTTGCAAACCGCTTTTACACTTACCAGTCTTATGATCTTGCCATATCTACTTTTTTACAGGGCCGAAAGGTGATGAATAACGATAAGCTTTTTGTTTTTGAATTGCTTAGCGTTTACCGTTTTAAAAAAGACAAGAACATGTTGGTGCAAGAATATGTATCTGCGCTTGCATCCATGCCCGAAATGCTGCAGCAAGCTGAAAGTGTGCTTTCGTCGGTTTTTGAAGAGAAATCAGACTACCTGATCTTGCAATCGGCACTGTTAAAAAAAATTCAAAAAGAACCAGAGGTTGAAGTATATACTAAAATGTTAATCTGGCAGTACTTACAGCAACAGGAGTATGAAATGGCACTCAGGCAACTAATTGCACAGGATAAAAGGATTAGGGATGATGGCTTCCTTTTATTCAACACTGCAAATACATTTTTGGAAAACAAAGCATATACTACCGCCATAAAAGCATTTGAATACATCATGAGCAAAGGCAAAGAACAGCCTTATTTTTTACCGGCTAAAGTGGGAATGATCAACGCAAAATACCAATTGGTTACTACAGGAAAATATGAAAAGCCAGCAATTGTTGAGCTGGCTAATGCATACAATTCAATTGTAGAAGAATATGGCAAAAATCTACGTACCGTATTTGCCCTCAGGAAATGGGCAAATTTACAAGCCTTTTATTTGAACGACCTGAGCAAAGCAGAAAAAGCTTTAGAAACAGCTTTAACTATAAATGGATTACCGGCTTCCGAACTCGGACAAATAAAACTTGATCTGGGTGACATCTATATACTTACCAACCAGCCATGGGAAGCATTCCTGGTCTATGAGCAAGTGGCAAAGCAATTTGAAAACATGGCTATCGGAAACGAAGCTCATTATCGTTCAGCTAAGCTTTCCTTTTACCAGGGTAATTTTGTCTATGCTAAATCACAGGCAGATGTATTAAAAGCATCTACATCTCAGCTCATAGCCAACGATGCACTTAACCTGAGTTTGATGATTTCAGATAACCTGCAATCTACCTTAGATAGTAATGCGCTTAAGATGTACGCCGATGCAGAAATGCTAGACTTTAGGAATCAACCCGCTAAAGCACTAATAAAGCTGGACAGTATCGATATCGTTTATCCCAATAATTCATTAACAGACGACGTACTTATGTTCCGATCCAGGATTTTTATCAAGGCTGGTGATGTTGAAAAAGCAGTCAGTACTTTAAAAACATTAGTAGAAAATTATAGCTCGAGCATCTGGTCAGACGATGGTTTATTTACCTTGGCAGAGCTTTATGAGAAGAGCCTTAAAAACCCGGAACAAGCCAAAGTATTTTATCAGAAACTGATCAACGATCATCCCGGCAGTATGTACACTGCAGAAGCCCGTAAACGCTTCAGAACATTACGTGGTGATAATATTGGTACATAGTTGCTATCTTTGCAAATGCTTTTATACAACGTAACACTAATTATAGAAGATTCAGTAGCCGAAACATGGCTAAACTGGATGCAGGAAGTTCACATTCCAGAGGTGATGGAAACCGGAATGTTTGTTTCTTCCAGACTACTTAAAGTAGTTGATTCTCCAAATGAAGGAGTAACGTACTGCGCACAATATGTTGCAGAAACCATGGACAACTATTTAACTTATCAGGAGCAATTTGCTCCAGCACTTCAGGCTGACCTTAACGAAAAATTTGCGAACCAGTTGGTTGCTTTCCGTACATTAATGGAATATGTAGACTAACTATTGCTTAATCAGGTCGTATAGCTCATCCAATTTTGGTGAAAGTACGATCTCGATTCTGCGGTTTTTGCTCCTTGATTCTGCACTGGTATTTGGACCCAATGGTTGGAATTCCCCTCTTCCTGTAGCCGTCATACGCACACTCTCTACCTTGCTTATTTCAGTTAAGTACCGAACCACAGAAGTAGACCTTAATACACTCAGATCCCAGTTATCCTTAATTTGTCCTAGGTTAGTGATCTTCTGTGAATCCGTGTGACCTTCTACAGCGATATTAATTTCAGGTTGCTGCTTCAATACATCAGCTAGTTGGCTTAACGCTTGTTTACCCTTTTCATCAATAATGATACTGCCAGATGGGAATAACAACTTATCTGTTAGGGAAACATATACTTTACCATTCCTGATCTCTACTGTAAGTCCATTTTTAGTAAAACCAAGAAGTGCCTGCTGTAACTTTTCCTTAAGCAAATTGGTAGCCTCATCTCGTTTCCTTAAAACTTCTTCCACTTCCTTTAAACGTTGCTCACGCTTTTTCAAGTCTGCCGACAGCTTATTAATCTCAGAAGAGCTATTGCTTCGCAATTTGGTATAATTGTTATCCATCTCTGAGTATCTTCCTTTCAGGTCACTCAAAGCAGCACTCATCCCTGTGGTATCTTTTCTTAATCTTGCAATCAGTGTTTCCAGGTTTTCATTTAACAATTGTGATTCATTCCAGCCTTTGTTAAGGGAATCCTGCTTTGACAATAAGGCTTTGTACTTTTTAGGAGAGAGGATTACGCATGAACTGATGGCGCTTGCCAGCATGGCCAGGAATACAAATAAGAAAATATTTTTCATTGATTATAGTTGTGAATTGGTCTAGTTTCTATTGTGCAACAGCATTTCTCAAAAATAGCACAAAAGGTTTAATCCTTTTAAAAGCAGTTTTCAACTTATCCACTATTTTTGGTGATAAAAGCTCAGCATCTGTTATCGGACATATGGCTATGAAGCTTTTTAGCTTTAAAAGATTGATCTGAGGATGATCAATCGCATATCCTTTTGGTGCATTTTTAAGTGTATCTTCCTTACTCAATTGGAAGTGCCCAGCAAAATCTTTTGACTCCAATATTGCAGTAAACGCTGAGGTGTTGTAATCTATCTCTTCTCTTACTTGCTTTAGTACAGTAGCTTCAGGCATCCAAAAGCCTACACCAAAAAAACTCTTACCAGGTTGTATATGCAGGTAATAATCAGGATTAGGAACCCCCTTTGCTTTTACATTAAATGAAATGCCGTAATTATTTTTGTATGGGTCTTTATTCTTGCTAAATCTTACATCTCTGTAAATGCGCATCAGACATTTTTTGGCCGGAGTATCAATAGAAAATTCAGGATCAATGGCAGCCAGTTCAGGAATCAGTTTTTCAATAAGACTCAGCACATCTTCCTTCGCCAATTCGTAACGGTCCTTGTGTGCTGCAAACCACTCCCGGTCGTTGTTTTCAGCCACATCCTTAATAAAGGAAAGTGTTTCTACTTGTATCATACTTTATCGTAATATGGGTTGTATCTTATCTTGGGCGACAGCCAGTGTAAAAGTATCACACGCGAGTATCTATAATTAAATGGCGCCAACAAAAAACATCCCGTAAAAACAACAGTTATATACAACCAAAGGGATTCAAACTCCAAATTACCCCCCGAAAACAAATAAGTTAAGATACCCAGACTAAGCATTTCCAATACATTCATCGCATAACTCACGTACATTGCTGCATAAAAGTAACCTGGCTCTATCTCAAATCGTTGTGTACAATGGCTACAAACAATATTGGTACGCTGGACATTAAACCCATAAATACTTCCGGTAAAAATATCTCCTCTTCTGCATTGTGGGCATTTGCCCTGTACTAAAGCATAAAACTTAGACGTTTTCTGCATAATTTGGTGCTTTTTTCCTGTATTTCATGTACCACAGCATACCTATACCCGAAATTAGTATATAAGGTATAACGAGAAGATAAATGATCCCGGCGTTTAAACCCAGACCTTGTTTATTGCCATTCTTTACACTCTGCTCAGCGCTTACGGCACACATGGCACATTGCGCGCTGGCTAAAGGCGCTACAGTACTTCCTGTTAGGATTAGAAGAAAGAGCACAAAAACAATTTTTTTCATCATTCAGGTATTAGGAGATTGGGAAACACAAAGTTAACTAAAAAGAACTCAGCATAACTTATTGCAATTGCAACAAACCTGTCAATAAGTTAACGCCGCAAATAGGTTAAAAATTGTAATAGGGAGAAATCATCAGGTATACAATAACTCCGGTAACTGCCACATACAACCATATAGGGTAAGCCCAGCGAACAATTTTCCTATGACGCTCAATCTGCATACTAAAGCCCCTTAAAAAACTAATCAGAATTAAGGGAAGCACGACTACTGCAAGCACAATATGAGTAAATAAGATAAACCAGTAGATGTATCTTGTAAACCCTACAGCTGCAGCCTCTGTTCCTGATACAATTCCATTATGGTCTAGGTCTCCAAATTTTGTATCCTTCTCATAAAGGTGAAAAATGATGTAGAAAACAAGGAAAATAGCAGAAAGCACAAAAGTAATCACATTAGTAATTTTATGTGCCTGTATGTTTTTTCTTTTGATGAATATCAGGGAAATAATCAATAGTATCGAACACACTGCATTGATCCCGCCAATAATATGCGGAAACATATAAATAAAGGATGGCACTGGTTGTGGAGGAGGAACAATTTTTAAAGCAATCACAACCAATAACACAAAAACAGTCACACCCCAGATCAGTCTCAGAAAAAATTTATCGTTTTGTATCATAATGAAAATATAGAGCGGTATTACCTGCCGTCGTTAATGTTTCTTAATTCTTCTGCCATAAGAACCTTGATCTCATCATCAAGTTTAGAGAGTGCCTCTTGAGTTGTGGCTTCATAGTAACCTCTTATTCTATGGTGGGTATCCAATAATATAAATAGATTGCTGTACACAAACTTCTTATTTACGCCTAAACCATTTTGATGTGCATCTACCCCAAGTTCTTTATTGATTAAATTAAAGATCTGTGTACTATCGCCTGTCAGCATATCCCATTTTCCTGCAACTGCAGATGACTCCATTGCATATTTGGATATCCTTTCGGGGGTATCTCCTTGAGGGTCTATACTTAGACTGATAAAATTTATTGATTTATTTTTACCAAAAGTTGCATCAAAAGCACGCATTGCTTTATTGGCAAAGGTAATGCCATAAGCCTCACCTCTTGTATTAAACAGGTTTAAGATGAGTAACTTCCCTTTATAGCTTTCAAAACTTACGGTATCATTTGCCTGATTAACCAATTTAAAGTCGGCAACCTGATGATAAATAGTATCTGGAATTTTATCACCTCTTACGGAATGGAAGGTTGCGGCAACTTCCTTTGGTCCGAATATATGCAAAGGCTTATAACGGTTCTTTCCCTTTTCCTGAAGTAAATAATATAAAAATCCTGGTACAGCTAAAATGGCGACCAGGATTAAAATCTTCTTAATGGAAGCACTATTGTTCTTCATTAAACTACTGGCATGTGTAAATTCAGGTAACCGCCTTCAATCATCATCAATACAATAAAGTAGGTGATAAAGAAAAAAGAAAGTCCTAGCGCAAGCTGTAGTCCTACCTTTTCAAACTTAAGGTGCATAAAGTAGGCAACAATATAAAACGCTTTAAAAAGGGTTAAAAAGATGTATATGTAGTTACCAAAATGTTGGGTGATATGACCGCCTGGAATGGCCCAAAGTGCGATAATGAATTCAATAACAGTTATCATCAACAATATGGCAAACACCTGCCAGATCTTACCTTTTGATAAGCCTGCGTGATCTTCGTGTTCGTGTCCTTCTGCTGAATGTGAGTGATTTTCTGACATGATAATATTTTTATAAAAACTAATAATTAAACCAAATAGAAGAATGTAAATACAAACACCCAAACTAAATCCACAAAGTGCCAGTACAAACCAACTTTTTCCACCATCAAGTAATGTCCTCTTTTTTCGAAAGTTCCATTAATAGTCATAATTAAGATAATAATATTGATGATTACTCCCGTGAATACGTGAAATCCGTGAAATCCTGTTATGGTAAAGAAAAGGTTAGCAAATTGTTGTGCTGCTACAAGTGAAACGGGGCCGTTAAAGAATTGCACAAGTTCTTCTGCAGATGGTATTTCTCCCCAACCAAATCCCTCATGGAACAAGTGGCTCCACTCAATAGCCTGACAACCAAGAAACATGATACCTCCGATAATGGTAGCGATCATCCATCCAATAACTTCCTTTTTGGAACGTCTGTGTCCTGCCTCAACAGCAAGTACCATTGTAACCGAACTCATAATCAGGATAAAGGTCATAATACCAACAAATACCAGCGGAGCACCGTGCTCAACTACACCCGGAATTGATTGGAAAACCTTATCTGGTGCTGGCCAGGTAAATTTAGAAAAACGCTGGGCTCCGTAATAGATCAGTAAAGACGAGAAAGTGAATGCATCAGAAACCAGGAAAAACCACATCATGATTTTGCCATATTCCAACGACCAAGGTGAGCGGCCTCCACTCCATGGGGTAGTTTTAACCTGATCTAACTGTGATAGTGAACTCATTTTGTAAATAGTAATAATTTGTTAAAAAATCTAACTGTTCAAAAGTAAAAAAACATACAGATATATCCATAATATATCTATAAAATGCCAAAAAATTGAGGCGATTTCCATACGATAAATGCGTTTTTGCATGGGTACCTCTTTATAAGCACCCATCAGAGCACTAAATACAAGGCAAATGCCTGCAAATATGTGTAAGATATGAAATCCAGATACCACATAAATCAATGAAATTGCTGCATTGTTGTTGCTAAAGAACGCACCTGTCCTAACCATACTTCCCCAGGCATCTATTTGAAGTACACCAAAAACAATTCCTAGAAGGATAGTTATCGACAGAAATAATTTCTGTAAAGAATAGTTTCCACTTCTAAATGCTTTAGTGGCTAAAAAAAGAAAAACGCTGCTCGTTAGTAAAACAACGGTACTATATATAAAAAGCTGCGGCAAAACAATACCATGCCCTTTACCTTTAGAGGCAGAAAAAACAATATAATAACTAGTCCAGCCACCAAACATAATGGTAGAGGAAACTACAAATAGCCAGATAATAAATCTCTTGGCCTTAAATTGAATACCTAATTCTTCTTGTTGAATTGATTGAACCATAATTATTTATTTATAAAATCAAAAAATAAGACCAACTGCACTACAGGTAAATAAAAAAACGAACAAAACATCACTTTTCTGGCGCTGGCCAGATCCATACTCATCCACATCTTAAAGGCCAGCCATGCAAATATCAGCCCTCCTATTACAGAAACTATTGAAATATAATAACCGCCAAAGCCATAGAATGCAGGCAACAAACTAACAGGAATAAGTATCAAAGTACTCAGAAACGTAATGAAAGCACTCGTTTTATCTCTTTTGGTAGTTGGTAGCAATCTAAAACCTGCCTTTTTATAATCGTCATCTAATACCCATGCAATGGCCCAGAAATGAGGGAACTGCCAAACAAACTGTATTAGAAAAAGTATAACTGCAATGTTATCAATCTTTCCATGGGCGGCAACATAACCAATAAGCGGAGGTAATGCACCTGGAATAGCACCAACAAATACAGCAATCGGAGATTTTCTCTTTAATGGAGTGTAGGCAAAAGCATAAAGAAATATGGAGAAAACGGATAGTAATCCAGTTTCTATATTAAGCTTTCCGAGCAACCAGGTTCCGATTATCCCCATAACAAGTCCAGAAACCAGTCCCTGGCCAGTAGTCATATGTCCTGCCGGCATAGGTCTGTCCTTAGTCCTTGCCATCAACTTATCAAGATCTACCTCTATGACTTCGTTAAAACAATTAGCGGCAGATGTTACAAGAAAGCCGCCTGCAATAAGAATCAACCAGTTTAACCAATTAATACCAGGCACAACTCCGTTTACTTCTACTTTTGATCCAATTAAAAAAGTAACAGACGCAGAAAAAACCACCAAAAAGGTTAACCTGAATTTAATGAGCTTTGAAAAATCTGCTAAAAACTGTTTCAATCTTTTCCTTGATTTATATGTTGTTGATAGGTTGTTGTCTTGTAAACCAGAAGGTATAAATAATACTGGAGGCTGAACAAGACAGTCGAAAACAATATATGTAATGCCTGTGCATATGGAGGCAGTGCAAAGTTAGACAATATTAAGCCAGTAGCAATCTGAATTACCAGAACAATTCCAATAGAATTACCTACGATTAAAGCATTAGCTTTACCATTAAACCGCTCCTTAACTGCTCGGTATACCAAAACATTCAGCACCAAAACAACCAGAGCCATATCCCTATGGTAAGACAACACATTGCCAACTCTTGTTAACCAACTGCTCCTCTCCTCATCAACCAGCAGCTTTGATACTGCATCAACTGCTTCTCTTACCTCTGTGCCCAATACAATCTGTATTATACTTACCACGATAGTAATAAATATCAATAGTTTAAGCCAAACAACTTTTGCCATCACGACAGTCGCACTGCGGTCCAGTTGTATGGCAAAATTGTAAGTATAAATCAATATTGCTAAAATGACCAGGGCAAGTAACATATGTACAGTTACAATCCATGCCACCAGGTTTGTTGAGACCACTATAGAACCAAGCCAACCTTGAAATCCCACAACAATAAGGTTTATTACACTGAGTACTATTATTCGTTTCGCACGTTTACTGTAAATGAAAGAGCTTATTGCCAATGCCAGAAGCAGTAATCCTGTAATGGCTCCCATCAATCTGTTAAGGTACTCTGTCCAGGTTTTTGACACATTGAAAATTTCCGGAATTAAAATAGATTGGTCATGCCTAATACTGTCTGCGAGGTCAACCTTACCCATCCTATCCAAAGTTTTGGCGAATCGCTCATTCTTAACAATACGTTCTGCAACATACTTTTCCTTATAATTTGGAGGCAATTGAGAAACCGAAGTAGGCGGAACATATTGGTCAAAACACTTTGGCCAGTCGGGGCAGCCCATGCCAGAACCAGTGCTACGTACAATTCCACCAGCCAAAATCAGCAATAAGGTAACAATTATCGTAATAAGGTTTAGCCTGATAAATCTCTTTTCAGATTTAGGAACCATGTGTTTTCATATTAAAAAAAGGGCATCCGTTGTAAGTATTTACCTACTGCAGATACCCTTTTATGATAAGCTATGTAACTAGTCTAGTTTTGCAATTTTAGCAGCGTCTTCCTGCGCTTCCCATTCACGCTGTATGCGCTCAGACTCTCCGTTTCCTTCAAAGTCATGTGGCATATTAGAACTCATTGTTTGTGAGAATGGAATAGTTTGAGGAATGAAATCTTCCTCAGCTCCAGGCTTGCTATAATCATACGGCCAACGATAAACTGTAGGAATTTCTCCAGGCCAGTTACCATGTAAGCGCTCAACAGGTGTAGTCCATTCCAAAGTATTTGCCTGCCAAGGATTCTGAACAGACTTCTTACCTTTAAATATAGAATAGAAGAAATTGAATAGAAATGCAACTTGTGCAAGCGCTCCCATAATAGCAGACCACGTTACGAATACGTTTACAGTAAGCCATTTTTGCATAAACTCAAACTCTGTAAAAGCATAATAACGACGAGGTACGCCATCAAGACCTAAAAAGTGAAGTGGGAAAAATACAAGATAAGCAGAAGTAAAGGTTAACCAGAAGTGAAGATAACCCAATTTGGCATTCATCATCCTTCCAAACATTTTAGGGAACCAGTGATAAACACCAGCAAGCATACCAAATATAGCAGCCGATCCCATTACAAGGTGGAAGTGGGCAACTACGAAATAAGTATCGTGTAAGTTGATATCTAATGCCGCATTACCTAAAAATATACCGGTCAAACCGCCAGAAATAAAGAATGATACCAATCCGATTGCAAATAACATTGCAGGCGTAAACCTGATGTTACCTCTCCATAGAGTTGCAAGCCAGTTAAAGGTCTTCACCGCTGAAGGTACCGCAATAATTAAGGTCGTAATCATAAATACACCACCCAGTAAAGGATTCATACCTGTGATAAACATATGGTGACCCCACACAATAAAAGAAAGTATAGTAATGCCAATCAACGAGTAAATCATCGCATGATAACCGAAAATTGGTTTTCTTGAGTTCACAGACATGATCTCTGAAGACAATCCCATCGCTGGCATAATTACAATATATACTTCCGGGTGACCTAGGAACCAGAATAAGTGTTGCCACAAAATCGGTGAACCACCCTCGTTTGGAAGAACCTGAGTTCCCATAACGATATCAGAAAGATAAAAACTGGTACCAAAACTACGGTCAAATACCAATAGCACAACACCTGCTACCAATACCGGGAAGGATAAAATACCCAATATCGCTGTCAGGAAGAATGCCCAGATCGTTAAAGGCATTTTCCAAAGGTCCATCCCTTTTGTACGCATGTTAAGTATAGTACTTACATAATTGATACCACCCATTAAAGAGGAAGCAACAAAAAGCACCATACTAATCAACCATAGTGTCATACCCATACCTGAACCTTTAATAGCCGTAGGTAAAGCAGACAATGGCGGATAAATCGTCCATCCCGCACTGGCTGGGCCAGTTTGGATAAAGAATGAGCTCATCATGATCATACATGCTGAGAAGAAGAACCAGTAAGAAAGCATGTTAAGGAATGGCGATGCCATATCTCTTGCCCCCAACTGTAATGGAATTAATAAGTTACTAAAGGTTCCACTTAACCCGGCAGTTAATACAAAGAACACCATAATGGTACCATGTATTGTTACTAAAGCCAGGTAAAAATCAGGTTTGATTCTACCTCCTGCTGCCCACTCTCCTAAAAAAGTTTCAAGAATAGGGAAATTTTTATCAGGCCAGGCCAGTTGGATACGGAACAATATAGATAATCCCATTGCTATAACAGCCATGATAATACCGGTTATCAGGAACTGCTTAGCGATCATTTTATGATCCTGGCTAAAGATGTACTTCGTTAAAAAAGTCTCTTTGTGATGTCCATGATCATCATGGCTATCGTGGTTATGTGTATCGTGTAATGATATAGTTGACATAATGTGCTATTCCAGTATTGTTATTTCTTTAAAGCCAATTGATTATTTGAAACTGCCACAGTAGCTTTTGCTACTGTATCAGCCGGAGCTGCTGCTGCAGGTGCAGGCGCCGCTACGGGCATATTAAATAGCTTTCTTAAATCGTCTGTAACATAAGGAGCTTGTTGCTTAACCCAGGCATTGTACTCTTCCTGTGAAACAATCCTCACTTTCCTTTGCATGTTATAATGTCCTGCTCCACAAATCTTCGCACACAAAATCAAATATTCGAATTTAGGATCATTCAATTTTAATTTCATGTCAGCCGAACTGATAGTAGGGGTGAACTCAAAATAAGAAGTCATACCTGGCACTGTATTCAACTGAACCCGGAAGTGTGGCATATAAAAACTGTGCAGTACATCCTTACTTGTCAGGATCAATCTTACTGGCTTATTGATAGGTAATACCAACTCATCAGCAATCTGATCGTCCATATTATGTCTGTCATTCAAATCAACGCCTAGCGAGTTGGTGCCATTAATCAATTTATAGTTCTTAATCCCAACAATACCATCAGCTCCAGGATAACGGATAGCCCAGGCAAATTGTGATGAAGTAATCTCCACACTCAATGGCTTATTTTTCGGGTCTTCTATCTTGTAAAAAATAGATCTCCAGGTAAGGAATCCCATTAACACCAATACAGTTAGTACTAAAGCAGGAATAATAGTCCATATACGCTCCAACGTATTGTTATGCGGATAATAATAAGCTAATCGCTTACCATTATATTTATAGATATAAGCAAAAGCAAATAAAGCGATGTGCGTACCTATAAAAACTATGGTAGTCAATATCAAGGTGATATTGAACATGCTATCTATCTTTTTCCCATGCTCTGAAGCAGCTTCAGGAAGAATCATATTTCCATGAACTGTATATTCCCAATATACACCATAGAGACCTACAACTAGAAATATCGCAAATAAGGTTCCGTTAACCACATTCCAATTGATACCTTCTGGTTTGTCCTGCGCTTCACGGGTCAATTCATATACTTTTAGCGCCTTTCCAACAATTGCTATGAATAAGCAGAGTGTCAGAAATGCCAGCACGTAAAAAATTGCCGACTTGTAAACCGGACCCATGTCTACAGGTTTCTCAGCGGTAGCTGCAGCAGCCTCCTGTGCAAAAGCAGCTGTACTTGCAAATGCAGATACGATGACCGCTAGTGCCGCTATTGTTTTATTACTTATAAATTTTCTTAAACTCATTTCCTTAAAAGTAGTAACACTGTACTTCTATTATACCATTATTTATTTATGTAACCTGATCACCAATTACAAATGGTGATTTAAACTTTCTTGTAAAAACGGATGGTTCTTTGCAATTAGCGGCTTCTTACTCAAAGCATTTAAGACCGTAAAGGTAAACAATCCTACAAAACCTATTGCAGTTCCAATTTCAATAATACCAAAACCGTTGTGTTCATCAACTGTTCCAGGCATGATCATTTGATAGTAATCAACCCAGTGTCCACAAAGAACAACAATTGAAACCGCCAATAATATATTCTCGTGTCTTTTATTGTCTCTGTCCATCAATAGTAATACAGGAGCCAGGAAGTTAAGTACCAAGTTCAAATACCACAAGAATTCATAATTCTCCCATCTTCTGTAGAAATAAACTGTTTCTTCCGGCATATTCGCATAGTAGATCAGCATAAACTGAGCAAACCATACATAAGTCCAGAAAATAGAGAATCCAAAGATGAATTGTCCTAAATTATGAAGGTGACTGTTATTCACCCAGCTCATGTAACCTGCTTTTCTCAATAGAATGATGATGATTGCAATAGTAGCCAAACTGCTTACCCACATTGCTGCAAAGTTATACCAGCCGAACATCGTCGAGAACCAGTGTGCCTCTAAAGACATTACAGTATCGAAAGCAAAGATAGGAGTAGTAAATCCGTAGATTACCAAAAAGATACAAGAATATTTAAAACTCTTGGTATAAGATTTCAATCCGCCCTCAAGATCCTCATTGTTTGAAAGTTTAGATAACAGTAAAGCGAAGAAGCTATAAACACCCAGAAAGATTACCTGTCTGGCCATAAAGAAAGGCACGTTAAGGAAAGCAGACTTTCCATCAATCAGACTGTCGTAATTTGCATCTCCTTTAACCGTTAATCCTGGAGCATTCCAATGGTGATATAAGTTATGTGTATATAAACCTGCTCCAATTACCGCTAGTAAAATTACTACTGCTATCGGAAGTGTTTTTGCCATAGCCTGTGGTACACGAAGTATAGAGGCAGACCAGCCGGCTTGTGCTACAAATTGTACCGCTAGAAAGAATGCGCCAGACATGCAAACGCAAGCGAAATAATAAGCCATCAGCAACAGGTTTGCAAAAGTACGCTCATGAAGCGCTTCTGCAGAAAAGCCATAAACTATAGCAATGATACCGATAACGATACCGACAATGCTTAAAGTTTTTGCTTTACCTGTAAACTCAAACTGCTCAGTTAAATTATAATTATGAGTTCCCATTTATTTCTTCTTTACTATTTTCCTTTTTGTAATTGTTGTACATACATCACCACTTTCCATCTTTCCTCAGGACTTAGCTGAGAGGCATAAGATCCCATCATGTTCAAACCGTATTTAATGGTATGATAGATTTTACCAGCAGTTAAGTCAACCATTCTGCCTCCTCTTGAAGAAGTTTTCTCCGGATCAATGAAGGAAGGAACACCAGAAAACTTCTCAATTTTAACAAGATGGCCTTGTCCGTTTCCTAGTTCTCCATGGCATGGACCGCACATTACTACAAATAAATGTTGTCCTTCCAATAAGTTCTTTTCAGTTACCGGCAATCCATTAACCAGGCTAACACCAGCAGCTTCATAACCCTCTTTATTGTTTGGATAAGTATCCGTTTCAATAAAGCCTACCGGAGATGTATTTGCCGGAGGAGTTTGTGCAGTTTGTCCGTTTGCGAAGTTTTTATTTGCCTGATCAGGATTATAAGCAATCGGATCATACATGTTCCTTGCGTATTCTAAACCTGTACTTTGCTTATCCCTGCATGCTGAAAATACTACAGCACCAGCAAGTATACAAAATGAGGCTAAAACTACTTTATTCTTATTCATAGCTAACATACTTCCTTTCATTGTACTTCACTTCTAAAGCACCTGCATCTTTTAATAAACCATCAATTAATGTATGCTCCGCATTTTGTTGCGCATCGATAGCTATAATAAACCTGTCGTCAGTTGCCCTAAGGTCCATCACTCTTGGAGCTCTTCCTGGAAACAAATGTGTAGAGGCGTAATAAGCACCAACCAAACTGAAAGCTGTAAACAAGATCGTTAACTCGAACATAATTGGAATAAAATCGGGAAGTGCCAAAGCAGGCTTACCACCAATATTATGTCTCCAGTCTACTACCGATGTTAAATAGATCAATGAAAATGCTGTTGCAGTTCCGGAAATACCGCAAAAGAATGCGAGTATATCTAACCTTGATCTTTTAACGCCTAACTTAGCTTCGATTCCGTGAATAGGCATTGGTGTATAAACATCATGAATCGCAATGTTATTTTCCTTTAACTTATCGATGCCATGCATCATTTCGTCAGGATCACCAAAACTGCCTAAAATATATTTGATATTACTCATTGTTATATTTTTGCGTATTGTTCTTGTTTAACACTATCAAACTTTTCTAAAGATTCTACGTATTCTGTAACGTATTCCTTATCCAAATGACCTTCTTTAATTTGTTCCAGCTTCGCTTGCTCACTTGCACTCTTCAGTAGTAACTTTACCTCTGCAATAGCAATGGAAGGTAGCACCCTTAAAAACAGGAGGAATAAGGTAAAGAATACACCGATAGATCCTACAAAGACACTCACTTCTATCCAGGTAGGATAGAACATTGCCCAACTTGAAGGAAGATAATCACGGTGTAATGAGGTAACGATAATTACGAAACGCTCAAACCACATACCGATATTCACTACAATTGATAAAATCCAGGTAGCAGGTATACTCGTTCTAATCTTCTTGAACCAAAACAACTGTGGAGAAACTACGTTACAGGTCATCATCATCCAGTAAGCCCACCAGTATGGTCCGGTTGATCTATTAATAAATGCGTATTGTTCATACTCAGATCCTGAATACCAGGCAATGAAGAATTCAGTCAAGTAAGCCACACCCACAATAGATCCAGTTAAAATGATGATCTTATTCATCGATTCTATGTGGAACATGGTGATATAATTTTCCAGACCCAATACTTTACGTGCAACCAATAATAACGTTAATACCATTGCAAATCCTGAGAAGATCGCACCAGCCACAAAGTATGGAGGGAAGATGGTGGTATGCCATCCCGGAATAACCGAAGTTGCAAAGTCCATTGATACAATCGTATGTACCGAAAGTACAAGTGGAGTAGAGATACCAGCAAGTACCAGAGACACAGCCTCAAAACGTTGCCAGGTCTTAACATTACCAGACCATCCAAAAGAGAAGATCGAATAAATTCTGCGTCTCATGCCAGTAGCACGGTCGCGGATGGTAGCAATATCAGGTAATAAACCTGTATACCAGAATAACAATGATACCGAGAAGTAAGTAGAGATGGCAAACATATCCCAAACAAGAGGAGAGTTAAAGTTTACCCAAAGTGATCCAAATTGATTTGGAAGTGGCAATACCCAGTAAGCTAACCATGGGCGACCCATGTGTGATACTACATATGTTGCTGCACAGATTACAGCAAAGATGGTCATTGCCTCTGCAGAACGGTTAATGGAGTTCCTCCAGTTCTGTCTAAAAAGTAGCAAAACCGCAGAAATAAGTGTTCCCGCATGTCCTATACCTACCCACCAAACGAATCCGGTAATGTCCCACGCCCATCCAACTGTTTTGTTTAAACCCCATGATCCGATACCAAACCAAAAGGTATAACTCACGGCAAATACCCAAAGTGATGCACCGCAAACTGAAAGTATAAATCCAATCCACCATGCCTTATTGGGCTTGTTCTCAACCGGCATTAGAATATCATTCGTAATCTTAGCATACGTGATATCATTACCCGTGATTAATGGCTCTCTTAATATTGATTCCTTATGTCCTGACATAATTTATATTTTCTTTAATATCAGCTTACGCTTGTACTGTTGTGTCTGTATTTCTAATTTTTGTCATATAACCTACACCCGGTTGTACGTTGATCTCTTCCAATACGTAGTAGATACGCTCACTACGCAATGCTTTAGAAACTTCCGAGTTAGGATCATTACCGTCTCCAAATATGATCGCATTTGCAGAGCAAGCTTCCTGACAAGCCATTTTGATATCACCATCTTTTAATGGACGTTTCTCAATTTTAGCTTTTAATTTACCGCCCTGAATACGTTGGATACACATAGAGCATTTTTCCATAACACCTCTGGAACGTGTAGTTACATCAGGGTTAAGCACCAACTGCGTAAATTCATTGTTCAGGTAATTATCAAAACGGGAATCATTCCAGTAATTGAACCAGTTAAAGCGACGAACTTTGTACGGACAATTATTTGCACAGTAACGTGTACCTACGCAACGGTTATAAGCCATGTGGTTTAATCCGTCTGATGAGTGTGTTGTTGCCAATACCGGACAAACTGTTTCACAAGGTGCATGGTCACAATGCTGACAAAGCATTGGTTGATGCACTACGGAAACATTATCCATATTATCTAAATGGGCAATTTCTTTCTCTCTTGTTACTGCATTAATGCCTGTACCATGTTCTCCATGCTCACCTTCAGCACCATGGGCATCAGCCTCTACGTTATAGCTGTAATAACGATCGATACGAATCCAGTGCATCTCTCTGCGTCTGCGAACTTCATCCTTACCTACAACAGGGATGTTGTTTTCTACGTTACACGCAACAATACAAGAACCGCAACCCGTACAAGCATTCAAATCGATTGCCATTACCCAGTTGTTACCTGGCTTCTCATATTTATCCCACAAATCGTAAGATTTATGTTTTGCATGCTCATTACCTGAACCTGCAGCAGGATTCTTTTTGTATTCAGCAAAAGTTGCTTCGCGAATGATATTTCTGCCTTCAAAAGAGTGGTGCGTTTGTGTTTGCGCCAGTTCTTCTTTACCACCAGTCGCCGTTAAGCTAACCGTAGTTGCATATTTATAAGTACCATTGGTAAAGCTTACAAATGGATAAGCATTTTTACCCACGTTATCTCCTGCTTTTCCCACCTTTGTACGTCCGTATCCAAGTGCAATAGATGCAGTACCTTGTGCCTGTCCTGGTTGTATCAATACAGGAAGGTCAATAGTATAGCCTTTAGCATCCCTTATAGAAACGATATCAAATTCTTTGTATCCTAATTTTTCAGCAAACTTTGGAGCCAATGCAATGTAATTGTCCCAGGTAACTTTAGATACCGGATCAGGAAGCTCCTGAAGGAACGCATTGTTTGCATGTTTACCATCGCGCATCGACATACTTTGATAAACCTGAAGCTCAATCTGACCTTCTTTAGCCAATGCTTTGCTGTTGTTAATGATAGAAGGTATCACTGCAGCAAGCGATAAACCAAAAGTATAAGTACCCGCTGCTTTAGGAACACCTGCAAATACACCGGTCTGTAAAACGTCAACCCAGGTCTTTCCTAATACAGGAAGTATTTTAGATTCCCAGTTGTTACGTACATATTGGTAATACTCTTTAACTGGAGCGTTAGCCCAGTTTAACAAACTTTCTTCTGCCTGGCGAGAATTAAATACTGGGTTGATGGTTGGCTGTACGATGGAGTAATTTCCTTCGTAAGCACTTGCATCACCCCAAGATTCCAGGTAGTTGTGATTTATAGCAACAACATCACATAAAGTAGATGTTTCATCTTTTCTGTCTGAGAAAGAAATCTTCAGTCCTACTTTAGCAAGACCATCAGTAAATGCTTTCGTATTGGCAACATCATATCCAGGGTTACTGTCAAGGAAAAGAACTGCAGCAACTTCGCCCCTGTTCATCTCATTGATTAACTCTGCAAATTCAGCATCGTTACCTGAGTAACGTTTGTTAGGATTGTCAAGATCTATTGTAGTTCCGTAGCTTCCTATAGCGGAGTTGATTGCATTTACCAGAATTTGGGTAGACACATCATTTGATCCGCAAACCACCAATGATTTCCCCTTATTTTGTAGAAGTTCTTTAGCAACTAATTTAAGTGCCTTATCAGCAGTTACATTAGACGGTAATGATCCACCAGCTAAACCAGCACCGGTAATCGCATTATATAAGGTAATTAATGCTGGTCCTTCTTCAGAAAGTTTAATTGGAACTCGTGTATCAGCATTTGTACCCGTTAAGCTCATCCCTGCTTCAAACTGGAAATGACGAGACATTTTACCGCTTTTCAACGAGGTATAGTCGCGGTTAGATACATACTGTGAGGTAAATTCCTCGCCGCTAATCCAGGTACCTAAAAAATCGGCACCAAAACTCACCACTAAATCAGCTTTGTCGAAATTATATTTAGGAACTACTGATTTACCGAAACTATTTTCATTTGCTTTAATGATACCGGTATAAGATATGGCATCATATTGTACATGTTTAGTTGCAGGGTATGCAGCAGTAAAATCGGCAACAACAGCAATTGTAGAAGGACTATTAACGGTTGATGAAACAATTCTTATTTTTTTACCGGAAGCTTGTGCCTTGGTCAATTCTGCCTTAACGAATTTATCTATTGCAGCCCAGTTGCTATCAGACAAGGTACCTGCAGTATCCTTTAATAAAGGACTCTTAAGTTTAGACACATCATACAGGTCAAGCACGGAAGCCTGAGCTTGCGCATCAGTACCACGGTTAAAAGCACCTGCATTAGGATTCGGTTCAATTTTAATTGGCCTACCCTCTCTGGTCTTAACCAGCACACTCTGACCATTAAAACTTGATACGTAGTAGTTAGGTATCCCCGGAACTACTTCCTCAGGCTTTATCAGGTAAGGGATAGATTTATGAACAGGGGCACTTTGACACGCCGCCAGTGTTACTGCACCTAAACCAAAGCCTAAAGCTTTCAAAAAGTCGCGGCGCGGAGTAACTGTACTTAATCCTGCTTCATTTAAAACATCTTCTATTGGAAGGGGCTCGGCAAATTCGTTTTTGTTATTCTCAACAAAATCGGGAGTATTTTTGTACTCTTCCAGGCCTTTCCAGTATCTTTTATTGCTTTCCATTTAAGCTCTATTACTGTTTATCGAACGTTCTTTTTACTAAACTCTATTAATAGTGACATTTGCCACACTCTATACCACCAAGGGCTGCAGGTGTAATCTTTTCGCCCTTTTTGATTCTCTCATGCGTTTCGATAATCTTATCGTAATACGCGTTTCCTTTAACCTCCAATTTGGTGTCTTTGTGACAGTTGATACACCATTTCATGGTTAACGGAGAATACTGATAAATCTCTGGCATGGTATCAACCGGACCGTGACAAGCAAAACAAACAGGCTCATTAGGTTTCAATCCTTTTTCTTTTCTAATCGCTTCCGCTGCTACAACAACGTGTTGTGAGTGGTTAAAGTAAGCAAAATCAGGAAGGTTGTGTACACGAATCCATTCTACTGGTTTCTCTTTAGATTTGTCGTAAGTCTGCGTTGCAGGATCGTAACCTAAAGCAGTGTAAATCTTCTGAATCTCCGGAGAAATCTGACCATCATATTTCTCTGTAGCTTGTACGGACTTATGACAGTTCATACATACGTTTGAAGAAGGAATAGTTGCATTTTTTGATTTAAACGCGCCGGCATGGCAATACTGACAATCAATCTGATTGGTTCCTGCATGTAGCTCATGCGAGAATTTAATCGGCTGTACTGGCTGATATCCTGTATGAACACCGGTGTTCCACATCCCCATCCAACCAAATGACCCCAAACTGATCACCAAACACAGGATGAAGAAAAACACAAACTTCTTGTTTTTAAACAGACCCTTAATGCCAACTGAAAATGGTATTGCTTCATCTTCTACAATAACAACTCCTTGTTTCTGAAGGATCAGGCGCTCTAGCATTTTGATCGCGCGACCCAATACAACCAGCACAATTATTGATATTAGAATGATCGCAACGATACCTGCTACAGAAAAATCAGATACACCTTCATCCGTTGCAGCAACAGTACCGCCAGCTGCATCGGCTTTCTTAGGCTCACCTGCTTTTGCATAAGCAATGATGCTTTTAATCTGTACATCAGTTAACCTTGGAAAGAATGACATCTCTGCCGGCGAAAACTTAGTGGCTTCAATAGCCTGTTTGTCTCCTGCATCAACTAACGCTTTCCAGTTCTTGATCCATTTGATGGCAAATGCCTCGTCAAGCTCATTCAGCTTCGCGGTTAAGGCAGGGCCTACACTATTGCTGGTTAACTGGTGACAAGAGCTACAATTTTCTTTGAATAATTTCCGCCCCTCTACTACATCTTGTGCTTGTGTTGCAGAAACAGTCAAAACAGAAAGAGCCGCAATAACAAGCGCCGACTTCCAAACTCTTTTAACGATCAATGAGATATCCCTCATAATGAGTATTTTATGCTATTTTTTAAAAAACTTATTAAACGTCTTTAATGACAGAACCCAGGTTCTCCACCAAAACGTCCACAAAAGTAAAATTTATTAACTTACCAATGACAAAGAAATGACAGTAAATACAATTTATAATCAATCTAAACAGATGCTTTAATATGCTTTAAACGACGAAAATCAGCAATTTCCTTAAAATTGCTGATTCCCGATAAGGTCTTTCAAAAAGAACTATTTGTTAATTTAGATTACATTTTTAATATCCATGCAAACATAAGGGGCGCTACGATTGTTGCGTCAGATTCTACGATGAATTTAGGGGTATGAATATCCAGTTTACCCCAGGTAATCTTCTCGTTAGGCACTGCGCCTGAGTAAGAACCATAAGAAGTTGTCGAGTCGGAAATCTGACAAAAATAACTCCAGAAAGGTATATTCTGCATCTCCATATCCTGATAAAGCATCGGTACAACACAGATCGGGAAGTCGCCCGCTATTCCACCGCCTATCTGGAAAAAGCCAATTCCTTTGCCTGCACTATTGGCAATATACCAATCAGCTAGCCAGCCCATATATTCAATTCCGCCTTTCACTGTGGTAGCTTTTAACTCAGACTTCATCACATAGGAAGCAAAAATGTTCCCCATTGTAGAATCTTCCCAGCCTGGAACTACTATAGGTAAGTTCTTTTCAGCAGCAGCAAGCATCCATGAATTTTTAGGGTCAATTTCATAGTATTGCTCTAAATCTCCGCTAAGCAACATTTTATACATGAACTCATGCGGAAAGTAACGCTCACCAGCAGTATCTGCATCTTTCCATATTTTATGGATGTGCTTTTGCAATCTTCTAAAGGCTTCTTCCTCAGGGATACAAGTATCAGTAACGCGGTTGTAATGGTTCTCCAAAAGGTCCCACTCGTCTTGCGGACTTAAATCACGATAATTAGGAACGCGTTTATAGTGTGAATGGGCCACAAGATTCATAATATCTTCTTCCAGGTTAGCGCCAGTACATGAAATGATCGCTACTTTATCTTGTCTGATCATTTCTGCTAATGATATACCCAATTCTGCAGTACTCATCGCACCTGCAAGGGTAATCATCATTTTACCGCCTTCATCTAAATGTGTTTCGTACCCTTTAGCCGCATCCATCATTGCCGCAGCGTTAAAATGGAGGTAGTTGCGCTCCATAAATTGGGATATTGGTCCTCTTGTGCTCATATTGATCAATTTTGTTGGCGCAAAAATAGGTATTTAATTATTCATGATCTAATTTTACAGAACCAACGACTTTCTGATCGCATGGCATCTCCCTTGGGTTTAACTAGAGATGCTGTAGGGAAGGGTTAACAGTGAGTGCGCCATGACTGCGCAGTGAGTCCGCCCTGAGTCCGCCTTTTTACAATAAAAAGGCGGACTCAGGGCGGATCTATGGTTGACAGAATGCGCATTCACCCAAAGCCCTTCCCTAACCCAACCTTATTGAAAGGTATACCAGAATTGAAATTTGTTATTTATGGCCTTAATCTTGCTACAGCGGAATTATATTTAAATAATTGCATTATTTTAGGCCAATGAAGAAAATCTCGCTTTGCACCATCCTCTTTTTGATAGCTGCAAACGTATTTGGACAAAAGAAATTAATTGAACGATACCTGTCAAACAAAACAGATTCATCTAGAAAGGCAAGTTTTATGCCAGTTCCTGTTTTTAGGTACAGCCAGGAAATAGGCATTGAATTTGGCTTAGGCGCACTCTTTTCTACTTATTTGGATCGGGCAGACTTAGCAAATCGCAGCTCTAACTTCAGCACAGTACTCTCTGTTTCTACAAAAGGGCAGTATAATGTTTCTTTGAAAAGCGACATCTGGACTAAAAAGAACGCCTATCACTATATCGGCGAAGCCCGATTTAAAAGAATGCCATTTGATTTTTTTGGCGTTGGTAACCATACCGCCGAGGCGGATAAAGATCGATTGGTTCAAGGTTCAGTTAAATTGGTACTGGAGGCCGAAAAGATGTTGGCCGCACATACTTATTCGGGCATTTCACTGGGCTTTGAAAACTATAATTTTAAGGATAACGTTGTTGGAGGTATTTTTACAACTGATCAATCCGTTATCCATAAAGCTGGCGGCTCGGTAATCTATGCTGGTATTTCTCAAAGCTATGACACCAGAAACTCCAACAATTACACAACAAAAGGTTTTATGGGTCGCATTACTTATCAATATGCGCCCGACTTTTACGGTGGCGAAAATTTTACAGGAAGCTTAATTAAAGCAAACGTTCGCAATTTCTGGCCGCTGTCACGAAAGTTTGTTCTTGGCGTTAACGCGCTATTCCACTCTATTCAAGGCAAGAACACCCCTTTCTATTTGCTACCCCAACTGGGCAACGATGAGATGATGCGGGGCTATTATACAGGGCGCTTTCGGGATAGGAACCTTTTGGCTGGTCAGGCAGAGCTTCGGTACAGATACAATAACAGGTTTGGAGTTGTAGCCTTTGCCGGCGGCGGACAAGTGTTTGGCAATGGCGATCTGGCTGTTAAAAACTTCAAACCCTCTTATGGGGCTGGAGGCCGATATTTCTTTGACCCTGAAAAAGGGTTAAGTGTAAGGGCAGATTATGGTATTGGAGAAAAACGTACAAACGAGAAACGCCAAACCGGATTTTACATCAGTTTGGCGGAGGCGTTTTAGCAGTCTGTTTACAAGCTAATTAATTTAATACTTTAACTTGAAGTGCTCTTTAACCTGCCCCTTTCTAAAGTACACCAATCCTATCCAGAACAGATCAACAGTAACAGTTACTTGCGGGTTTGATTTGATTTCTTCCCATGCTTCCTTCATTCCTTTGCTCCAGTATATGTCATCGAAAATAAGGAGCGAGCCTTCATGTACTCTAGGCAGGCACCACTTAAAATAGTTTAATGTGGCATCTTTTCTATGGTTGCCATCTACATAGACAAAATCCAATTGGGGATGCGCTTCAATTACCGAAGGTAACAGCAAGTCAAAATTACCCACTTGTAATTCTACATTATCCAAGTCTAATTCCCTGAAATTATTATAAGCTACTTTGGCTGTTTCGGGACATCCCTCAATGGTAACAATATCTGCTTCAGGGCATGATTTTGATAGATATGCTGTAGTTATACCCAGGCATGTGCCCAGCTCTATTATGCCTTTTGGATTGTTGTCTTTCGCCAATCGGTAAATTAACTGCGCCAGTCGAGGGTTCTTTAGCGCGTTCTTAGCAATCTGACGTACTTTCTTTGTGCGGTTCTTATTCAGGTGAGAACCTGCCCCTAAATCAGTTACGGTGACTAGAGATTCGTCATTCAAAAGTTTTTTTCGCTGGTCTTCAATTATTTTATAATCAATTTTAGACTTAAAATCGTAAATTACCTCATCAGCTAACTTATAAACGAATGGTGAGTGGGTACCGTGTCTGCTTTTTGATGTAAGGCGATGTTTAAGATAATCGCTAATGAAATTAAAGACCATAGCCGCAAAAATAGGGATTCAAATTTGTATGTTTAATGGAAAACGTTAAAGAAATAAATGCACTGGTTAAACTTTTAGATGATCCTGACCAGGAAGTGTACCAGCACGTTGAAGAACGGCTGTTGGAATTTGGTAGTGAAGTCATAGACTTTCTGGAAAATACATGGGAACATTCTTTAGATGTGCTCTTACAACAACGTATTGAAAATATTGTTCATAAAATTCAGTTCAGTAACGTAAAAGAAGATCTGAACTTATGGTACCAAAGCGGTGCCTTTGATCTTTTGCAGGGTGCCCTTGTTATTAACCGTTACCAATATCCTGACCTGGATGAAGATAAAGTGATTTTTCAGTTGGAAGAAATAAAGAGAGAAATCTGGATTGGCTTGCAATATGAAATGAGCTCTATTGAAAAGATAAAGCTCATTAACCATATTTTTTACAATGTTTACGGCTTTGCGGGCAATACCAAGAACCACATGGACCCGCAAAACTCTTTCATGAGTCAGGTGATGGAAAGTAAAAAAGGCAACCAGATCTCCTTGGCTATTATTTATGCTACACTTGCCCAGAAACTGGATATTCCTGTTTACGGCGTAAACCTGCCACAGCATTTTATATTGGGTTATATAGATGAAGCCAAGCGCGAAGAGCATGAATTTGGGGTGCTGTTTTACATCAACGCGTTCAACAAAGGGGCGATTTTTGGAAAGCATGATGTTGATCAGTTTCTCCGACAGCTAAACCTTGATCCTCAACCTGGCTTTTATGCACCCTGCAGCAATGTAGAAATCATAAGAAGGGTCATCAGAAATCTGATCTCCGCCTATGAAAACCTAGGCTCTAAAGAAAAAGCAGAGGAGATGAAAGAACTTCAGGACATCCTGATCAATACCGATCTATAAGAATTTATTGTCCTTCATCCAATTATGCAAACGTTCAAACCAATCATCTGATGTGGTAGGGTTATGTAATCCAAAGCCATGTCCTCCACCCTGGTAAACGTGCATTTCTGCTTTTACTTTATTCTTAACCAGGGCTTCATCAAAGCGCAGACTGTTCTGTACAGGCACGGCACCATCATCATTGGCATGCACTAAAAATGTAGGTGGTGTATTTGCGTTTACATGTTCTTCATTAGAAAAGTAGGCTATCTGAGCCGAGGTAGGTGCATTTCCAAGTAAGGCGTTTAATGAGCCTTGATGGGTATATTCTCCAAAGGTTATTACAGGGTATATCAGGATAGAAAAATCTGGTCGCAGGCTCAATTTCTCTTTGTTCTCTATTTTAACATCATCGTAATGAACAGTAAGGGTTGATGCCAGGTGGCCACCTGCCGAAAAGCCCATAATACCAATCTTATTGGGGTTAACCCCCCATTTTGCAGCATCTTTCCTTACCAGATAAATGGCTTGCTGTGCATCCATCAGCGGACCAAAAGTTTTATCTTTCATAATGGCATCACTTGGTAAGCGGTACTTTAAGACAAATGCAGTTACACCAAATTCATTAAAACGTTTTGCAATGTTGTATCCCTCATGATCGATAGCTAGTATGCCATATCCGCCACCCGGACAAATAATCACAGCTGCTCCAGTAGCCTTTTCTTTTGCTGGTTGATAAACAATCATGGTAGGAATAGATACCTTAGAACTCCTGGTAATGTGATCAGTTCCCATTGGCGAGTCTTCAATATAGTCTGCCGGTATAGGCTTAGATCCGGGAACTGTTCCTTTGTAAAGGTTTACAACTTCTTGTGCCTTAAGGCTTGCTACTGAAAACAACATCATGGCCAACAATGTGAAATATTTCATAATTAAAACTCCATTAAATACGCTTTTAAAAAATCATTTAAATCACCATCAAGCACCGCCTGAGGGTTAGAAGATTGAAAGTTAGTTCTATGGTCTTTAACCCTCCTATCATCCAGCACGTAGCTTCTGATCTGAGAGCCCCACTCAATTTTCTTCTTATTCCCTTCTATCAAGGCCGTAGCTTCCATCCGCTTCCTAATTTCCGCTTCGTATAACTGCGACTTTAACAACCGAATTGCATTCTCTTTATTTTGTAGCTGAGACCTCGATTCCTGGTTCTTTATCACAATGCCTGATGGCTTATGGTATAATCTAACTGCTGTTTCAACCTTGTTAACGTTTTGTCCGCCTGCACCGCCAGACCTAAAAGTCTCAAACTCTATTTCTGAGTCTTTAACTTCTATTTCTATCGTATCATCCACAAGCGGATAAACATATACAGACGCAAAAGAGGTATGTCTTCTGGCGTTGGAATCAAATGGTGAGATCCTTACCAATCTATGTACCCCATTTTCCCCTTTTAAATAGCCATAGGCGAAATCACCAACAAACTGTATGGTAACCGACTTAACACCAACAATTTCCCCTTCCTGGTAATCCTGCTCTGATACTTTAAATCCGTTTTTCTCGCCCCACATGATGTACATCCGCATCAGCATGGCTGCCCAATCGCAGCTTTCAGTTCCACCTGCACCTGCCGTAATTTGCATTACTGCCGGAAGCTGATCTTCCTTATTCTTGAGCATGTTTTTGAGCTCCAGGTTCTCTACCGCTTCCCTGCAAAGGTCAAACTGCTCTTGCATTTCATCGGCGCTAGCATCCCCACCCTGGAAAAAATCAAACAATACTTGCGTATCTTCCAGCAAGCTATTTACTTCCTGCCAGGCATCCGTCCACACTTTCTTTGAATTGATCTGTGCAATATGCGCTTCCGCCTTTTTCGGGTCATCCCAAAAGTTAGGCTGCAAAGTCATCTGCTGCTCTACATGTATATCTTCTAATCGGGTTTCGACGTCAAAGATGCCTCCTCAGCGACGCTATTCTGTCTCTTAAATCCTGAATTTGTTCCTTAGTCATAATCACAAACTTAGATAAAATAGTTAATTATTGATACTACTTCTTTAAAAGCATATAATCAAGCGCAAGATTACATAAGGTATTAACGCCTAGTGTAAAGCCGCTTTCATCAATAAAGAAATCAGGTGTATGGTGCGACGGTGCTTTTATTGGGTCTCCGTTTTTAGGCATGCCGCCAAGGAAAATAAACAATCCCGGAACCTTTTCCTGGTAAAAAGAAAAATCCTCTGCTCCTGTTACCGGCGGCTTCAATTTTACGTGATCTGCACCTGCACTGGCCTGTAAGCTAGGCAGCATCTTTTCTGTAAGTGCCACATCATTAAACGTTACCGGATAATGTGCACTGTATGGAATCTTTACGTCTGCTGTGGCACCGCCAGCCTCGGCAGTCTTGGTAACTATGGTTTTCACACGCTGAATAAACATCGCTTCATCTTCTTTACTGAAATTACGGATGGTACCCAGCATTTCTACTTTCTCGGGAATAATGTTAGACCGTATGCCGCCATTGATGGCTCCAATGGTTACCACACCCGGATTCTCTGTTAAATTAAGGTTGCGACTAACGATAGTCTGCAGGTTATTTACAATTTGGGCAGAGATAACAATAGGATCAATACTGCTCCAGGGGTAAGCGCCATGCGCCTGTCTCCCGGTGATGACGATCTTCATATCATTTACCGCAGCCATGGTACCCCCAGGCCTGTAGGTAATATCGCCAACTGGTGTTTGAGAATTGATGTGCAATCCAAACACTGCATCTACTTTCGGGTTCTCCAGAACTCCTTCCTTAACCATTAGTTCAGCTCCGCCTTCTTCGCCAACCGGCGCTCCTTCTTCTGCTGGCTGGAAAATAAACTTAATGGTACCTGGTATATCTTTTTTCATCGAGGCCAGCACCTCTGCTACGCCCATTAATATCGCTACATGGGTATCGTGGCCGCAGGCATGCATTACACCAACTTCCTGACCGTTATAAATTGCTTTAACTTTTGAAGCAAAGGGTAAGTTTACTCGTTCTGTAACCGGCAAACCATCCATGTCTGCTCTTAGTGCGACAACTGGTCCGGGTTTGCCTCCTTTTAGTATGCCAACTACACCCGTTTTGGCAACTCCTGTTTTTACTTCTATACCCAGCGATTTCAAATGGTTGGCAACAATTCCAGCTGTTCTGATTTCATTGTTCCCTAGTTCTGGGTGCTCATGAAAGTCTCTGCGCCAGGCAATCACCTTTTCTTCTATGGACAATGCCTTTTTTGAAACAGCCATTCGCAAAATATTTTTCTGTGCAATAGCGTTATAAGAGAGGAGCAAAAACAGGATAAAGTAAAGTTTTTTCATGAGCCAGCTTTTTTATGTTAAATATAGTATTATCGACCGATAATTCCATCTGCAGCAATTATCAATAACAAACTTTATCAAATAAAATAAACTGCTACATTTACAAAAAACACGATAAGATATGTTCCCTACAGTAAATTTTACAGAGACAGAAGCCTACAAATATCTTGCTGACCATTTCATCAGCATCAATGAAAAAAACCTGAAGCAATTGTTTACGGAAGACAGTGCCCGGTTTGAGAAATTCTCTCTAATATTTGAAGATATTCTGGTAGATTATTCTAAAAACAGGGTAGATGATACCACCATTGCTTTACTCATTCAGCTGGCCAGAGAGTGTAAACTTGATGAGGCAATTAAGGCCATGTTCTCTGGAGAAAAAATTAACCAAACTGAAGGGCGACAAGTATTACACATCGCTTTGCGCGAGCCTGCCAATGGCGAGATCCTGGTAGACGGCAAGAACGTGGTTAAAGATGTACATGCCGTGCTGGATAAGATGGAGAAATTTAGCAATGAAATCATCTCTGGTAAATGGAAAGGTTACACTGGAAAAGCAATTACTGATGTAGTGAACATTGGGATTGGCGGTTCTGATCTTGGCCCTGTAATGGTAACTGAAGCATTAAAGGCGTACAAGAACCACCTGAACATGCACTTCGTTTCCAATATTGATGGTACACATATCGCAGAGACGCTTAAAAAAGTTGATCCGGAAACTACACTATTCCTTGTAGCATCTAAAACATTTACTACTCAGGAAACAATGACCAATGCCCATACTGCACGCAGTTGGTTCTTGGAGAAAGGTGCAAAGGAAGATGATATTGCAAAACATTTTGCTGCGCTGTCTACCAATGCTAAAGATGTTGCCACTTTTGGTATTGATACCGAGAACATGTTTGAGTTTTGGGATTGGGTAGGCGGTCGCTATTCACTATGGAGCGCCATTGGTTTATCTATCTCCCTAAGTGTTGGCTTCGATAATTTTAAACAATTACTTGCCGGTGCGCATGCAGCCGATCAGCATTTTGAAACGGCAGAGTTTGAGATCAACATACCGGTAATTCTTGGGTTGATTGGTGTTTGGTACATCAATTTCTTTGATGCGGAAACCCAGGCTATCCTTCCTTACGATCAATATATGCATCGCTTTGCCGCGTATTTCCAGCAAGGTGATATGGAGAGCAATGGCAAGCATGTAGACAGAAATGGTCATGAGGTGACTTATGAAACAGGCCCAATTATTTGGGGAGAGCCGGGCACAAATGGTCAACATGCATTTTATCAACTTATCCACCAGGGTACGCGCCTTATTCCTTGCGATTTCATTGCCCCTGCGCAGAGCTTAAATCCAATTGGAGATCATCATCCTATCTTATTATCCAACTTTTTTGCACAAACTGAAGCATTAATGAATGGAAAGACAAAGGAACAGGTTACAGAAGAATTGAAAAAAGACGGTAAATATGCCGAAGAGATTGAAGAGCTTGCGCCATTTAAAGTGTTTGAAGGAAACAGGCCTACCAACTCCATCATCCTTAAAAAAGTGACGCCATTCAGTCTTGGTAACCTAATCGCTATTTATGAGCACAAGATCTTTGTACAGGGAGTGATATGGAATATCTTTAGTTTTGATCAATGGGGTGTAGAGTTGGGTAAGCAATTGGCAAAAAGCATTTTACCTGAATTGGAAGACGATAAAGAGGTAACTTCACATGATGGATCTACTAATGGTTTGATCAATCAGTACAAAGCCTGGAGATAATTGGATTTACCGAATAAATTAGCGTCATTTGTTTAAACCTTATGACTGCTAATTTGTTCTAATACAAGTAAATAAAACCAAATATATATTCATAAATTAAACTAAAGATCATGAAAAAGCTTAAAAACATTTTAATGATTGCTGTGCTCTTCATCGCAATCCAGGCATCTGCCCAAACTGACAAAGCAACTACCATAAAATTGGTGGAGGGTAAGAACTTTATTTTTAATGCAACTAGTGCCTTACCAATGAATTCTGCAGACATCAGTGCTATCTTGAGCAGAATGCCGGGCGCAATGGCTGGTGGTGTGATACAGCTTTCTGATTCCAGGTATCAGCTAACTGTTAATGATGAAGGTGTTGATGCAAGTTTGCCATATTACGGCAGGTCTTATAATGCCCCTAAAACTGCCAACGAAGGTGGCATTAAATTCAACACTAAAGAATATAGCTACAAGGCAGATAAAAACAAAAAAGGGAATTATATAGTTACCATCAAACCTGAAGATACTAAGGATGATGTGATGTCTATGACCTTAAACATCAATTCAAATGGTTACGCTTCTTTAAGTGTGGTGAGCAATAACAGACAAACCATCTCTTACAATGGTTACATCAGTGATCCTGCAAAGATTGCTTCAAAATAAAAGTACTTCCGTTAGTTCCCTTTTATTGGGGAACTAACGTTATTTCAAAAAGCTTAGGCCATTTCTTGCCGGTAACAAATAAGCGCTTGCCCCCTTTATCCCAGGCTATTCCATTTAAAACATCTATTTCTTTATCTCGGTCGGTTACTTTATAACCTTTAGCTAACAACCCGCTCATATCTATCTTTTTCTCTACAATGCCAGATCTTGGATCAATTACCACCAGGTAATCTTTGGTATAGATGTTTGCATAAATCTTTCCATCAATATATTCCAGTTCATTTATCTCATTTACTGGTCCGTCATTATCATAAACATCTATTGCGCTTTCTTCCTTATAGGTATCCTTATTCAGAAAATACACCCTATTGGTTCCATCTGATTTAATAAGCTGCTTACCATCAAAGCAAAGCCCCCAGCCTTCTCTACTGTTTTGGTATGGAAAACTCCCTTTTTGAACTAAGGTAGTCGCATCAAATACAAACCCAATATTACCCTGCCAGGTCAGCATCACTATCTTGTCGCCAACCAATGTTGCGCCTTCACCAAAATACTTTTTATCAATGCTTACTTTTTTAATAGGGATACCTGTTTTCGGGTTAACCCATCTTAAAGTAGAGAACCCTTCCAATCCCGTGCTTTCCAAAAACCTGCCGTCATGGTATTCCAGGCCCTGTGTATAAGCAGCGGTATCATGTGGAAAAATGTTTAGCACTTTGTAACCGTACAACAAAGGTTTGCTTCCTGCTTTCAGTACAATATTAGTCGTTACTGTATCCTTTTTGCTACCGTTATCCAGTATCACCGTAATCAATTTATAGCCGACAGATAGCCCTTCGGTCTTTATGCTGATGGAATCTGCATTGTTCTTCTGGGCTACCTGCTTTCCATCAACAAGGTAGGTTGCTGAAGTAATCTGCATGTCCTTGGGTACGTCTACCACAACCTTTACCGCCTCACCCAAAGGGAACAACTGTCCTTGTTCAGGGTATTTAAAAACAACGGTATTGATGGCCGTATCGTTATTACAGGCGCTAAGCGCAAGTATTGCCGATAAAACAACTAGTGCGCTAAAGGTTTGAAAGGGGGATTTACGGGTATTAACTAGGCCAAAATGCATCTTCTATATGATTAATTTTATATGTATTTCTATTTTCAAAAGTAATTGCAATCACGTCAAATCTGATCTCACCATTGTGTTCTTGTTGTTCTATAAAGGCAAGGGAAGCAAACTCCAGTTGTTTTTCCTTTTTCCAGTCTACAAAATCCTCCGGCTCACCATAGTCTACAGAACTGCGGGTTTTAACCTCCACAAAAACCAACACACCATCGCACATGGCAATCAAATCTATTTCTGCACGTGCATGCCTCCAGTTCATACGCAAAATATGGTAGCCCTTATTCTCTAAAAAGTCCTTCGCGATGTCTTCGCCTCTTTTACCAAGGTCATTGTGACTTGCCATCTATTTCAATATTACAGAGCCCAAAAACTTAGAGATCTCTTTCTCCACACCTTTGATAACGGTATAACGTTGCATTAATATTTCCTGGTTTACCGGGTCTATCTCTACTTTTATTTCATGGAGGAGGTTAATCAGTATACGGTCTACTTTTCTCTTCTTTAAATGAAAAATACCCCCCAATATGGTTGCTTTTAGGTTCAGCGTTTCATCCCTCACATAGATCTTATGTTTGTTATACCAGTTCTCACTGAGCATATAGGGAGAGGTTGATAAGGTTATTGCTAAATCAGCTATTTCCCGGTTATTGCTTTTGATAAACTGGTTGGCTACCGGAAGGTGACCGTTCTCTATTTCATCCCGATAGGTCTCAATAATATTTTTGCACAGCGCATTCTCAAACGTTACGTCCGATAGGTTTTGCATAATGAAAGAGCCGATATACATATTGTCTATCTTATCCCAGTTCACCAGCTCGTGCCCAAAAGCCAATAGCAGTCGCACAATTTCCTGTTCCTGCAAACTATCATCATCTGCTTCCTGTTTGGTTTCTCCGGCTGCTGCAGAAGGGTCGGGGTTTTCAAATAGGTTATCTGGCGGACCGTCTTGAAATTGTTGTTGGTTATGTTGGGGTGCTGAACTGTTGTTGTTTGCCTTTTTAAACCTTGCAGCACGCATTTTATTTAGTTCCGACAACAGAATGCGCTCTTCTACCTGCAACAATCCACTGCATTCTCTTATAAATATGGAGGCTTTTATGTCGTCCGGAATCTTTGAAATACTTTCTACAATATCTCTAATGATGCCTGCCCGCTTAATCGGGTCTGTGCCCGCTTCTGTCAGTAAAATATTGGCTTTATAGAGGATAAAGTCTTTGCGACTATTCTCTATGTATTTCTTAAATTCTCCTGCTCCTACACGGTGCATGTAAGAATCTGGGTCGTGCCCATCGGGGAAGGAAACTACCTTAACATTTAAGCCTTCCTCCAGTATCATATCCAGTCCACGTAGCGATGCCTTAATTCCGGCAGCATCACCATCATAGAGTATGGTTACATTCTCTGTAAACCGGCCTATCATCCTGATTTGCTCAACGCTAAGCGAGGTACCAGAAGATGCGACTACGTTCTCTACCCCGGCCTGGTGTACAGAAAGCACATCGGCATAACCTTCTACCAGGTAGCAGTTGTCGGTTTCTCGTATTGCCTTTTTGGCATGGTATAACCCATAAAGCACGTTTGACTTGTGGTAAATCTCACTCTCGGGCGAGTTGACGTACTTAGGGACATTTTTATCGGTCTTAAGTGTTCTGCCTCCAAATCCAATTACCCTGCCCGTAAAATTGTGGATCGGGAACATTACCCGGCCTCTAAACCTATCGTAAAGCTTACCCTTATCATTGCGGATAGACAACCCGGTCTTCTCCAGATATTCTTCTTTATGTCCGGCTGCAACCGCCCCCTGTATCAAGGCATCCCATACATCTGGAGAATATCCCAGCTGGAACTTTTTAACAATATCTTCCCGAAACCCCCGCTCTTTGAAATAGCTTAACCCTATGGACCTGCCCTCATCGCCAGTCCACAGCTCATTGGCAAAGAATGCCGAAGCGTACTCTGAAACGATATAAAGACTTTCCCGGGCATTTTGCAGTTCAATGTTTTGCGGCGACTGTACCGTTTCCTCTACCTCAATGTTGTATTTGTTGGCAAGGAACTTTAGTGCTTCGGGGTAAGAATACTTTTCATGGTCCATAATAAAATGGACAGAATCTCCTCCCTTACCACAGCCAAAGCATTTGTAAATACCTTTGGTTACAGAAACATGAAATGATGGTGTTTTTTCGTTATGAAAAGGGCAATTGCCTATTAAACTGGTACCACGCTTTTTTAAAGCCACAAAATCACCCACCACCTCTTCTATACGGGCCGTGTCCATGATCTTGCTTATGGTATCCTGATTGATCATATGTTTTCTACGCTATTTTCATCTTTTCTTACACTCGTCATTAAGAGGCCTTTCCTTCGATGTATGTTTGTCATTGCCAAGCATGTTCGTCGAGGTATGTTTGTCATTGCGAAGTATAGTCTGTCATTATAAAGTATAGTCTGTCACTATGAAGTATGGTTTGTCATTGCGAGGTTATTTTGTCATTGCGAGGCACGAAGCAATCTCCTGGCTTGATAAGATTGCTTCGTACCTCGCAATGACAAAATAACCCTCGCAATGACAAAATAACCCTCGCAATGACAAAAAGCACATACTACGAAGTTAAAAAATTACTTTCTTTTTCCAAGGTGGTAGTCCTTGTGCACAATTAAAAAACTGGCCCGTTCTTCCTTTTTAAAAGGGTAATCCCAATTGCCCTGATAGGTAATTTTTGTTGGCAGTTTCTCCCCATCAAAATAACTCATCTCAATGTTCATCTGCACATCAAAATCAAACAGGATGTTACTATATTTCATGTCTACATACCTGCCCAGAATGGCAAAGTTCCGCTTATCAAAAATAGTTGTTAGCGTCTTAATCATCAAGCCATCTTTAGTTCCGCTGCTAATGTCTTTTTTTACAGCCACCTTAAACCGGTAAACCGGGATAGAATCCAGGTACATACCGCTATCATAAGAATAGTCGTAATACTGCCTCATATTGGCGGTAAAGATCTGGGTTTTATTACCAATAAAAGGAAGGCCTTTAATTGGTCTGCCCGGACTAAATATCAATGTTTTCAGTTTGTCTTTGTAACCTTCGTTTGTTCCTTTTCCTTTAGCATCGGTTATCATTGGTCCGTCTTCAACCAAATCAGAGCTCTGAGGGTTCATAAAAATGAAATCAAACATCTCAACAGTGTACAACTGGAACTTGCCGTTCTTCTTATATAGCTTGCCAGATTCCTCTTTAGCCAGATATTCCATTTTATACGGACCATCATTGTTATGCCTGATCTTTCTGTATATCTTCCCTTCTACCTTGTTGTTCTTATCGTATGTGTAAATCCTGTTCTCCGCCGTGAAGGTATATTTCTTCATGTTCCTGAAAGCCTGATAAAAGGTTTCATCGGTAATAATGGCGTTGATAAAAGTCTCAATTCCGAACCGCTGTGCAGAGATCCTTACTGAAGTATCCAGTTGTATGGTCTTGATGGTATCGGGGTTAAAGCGATCTATTGCCTGTCCGTAAACAGTAATTCCCATTCCACAAACCAGCAACAACAATAAAACTTTTTTCATCTTAATTAGTTACCCAACTGCTTTAATGCAATATAGGCCATCAATCCGGTAGATATTTTTAAAGCATCCTCGTCAATATCAAATCTTGGCGTGTGTACAGAATATGCGGTATCTTTTGCTGTATTGCCGGTACCCAGCCTGTAAAAGCAGGCATCAGTAACTTGAGAGTAATATGCAAAATCTTCTGCAGCCATCCAGATGTCCATATCTATCACGTTGTCCTTACCCAAATATTCGGCTGCACAAGCACGTGAACTGGCAGTCAGCTTAGGCTCGTTAACTAGAAACGGATAGCCATCCACAATCCTGAATTCGCAACTTCCACCCATGCTTTCCGCAATGCCTTCTGCCATTTTCTTCATCAGGCGCTTTGCTTCTTTTCTCCAATCCTCGTTCAGCGTTCTAAATGTTCCTTCCAGCTTTACTTCGTTAGGAATAATATTGGTGGCGCCATTTGCCTGCACTTTGCCGAACGACAATACCGAAGGTAGTCTTGGATCAGCATTGCGACTCACTATCTGTTGTAAGGCTATAATAATATGCGAAGCGATAAGAACAGGATCTATGTTTTGATGTGGCTGTGCACCATGCCCGCCCTTACCATGTACGGTTACATATAACTCATCTGTAGAGGCCATGTAAATGCCTGAACGGAAACCTACTTTACCGCTTTCTATTAAGGGCATTACATGCTGACCAATAATAGCCTGCGGCTTAGGGTTTTCTAATACCCCTTCCTTAATCATGATACTTGCTCCACCGGGCAATACTTCTTCTGCAGGTTGAAAGATCAGCTTAACTGTTCCTCCAAATTCTTCCTTTAAACTGTTCAATATAAATGCCGTTCCTAAAAGGGAGGAGCTATGTACATCGTGTCCGCAGGCATGCATTACACCGGGGTTTTTAGAAGCGTATGGCTTATCATTCGCCTCAAGAATAGGCAAGGCATCCATATCTGCTCTTAGCGCAACTACCTGATCTGATGGGAGCGCACCTGTTATCAAACCCACTATGCCTGTATTGGCCATCGCCGAAAAAGGGATACCCCATTCGGTGAGCTTACTTTTAATAAATGAAGAGGTTTCAAATTCTTTGAAAGACAATTCCGGATTGGCATGAATGTGCTGGCGATAACCCACAACCTGCTCAAATATTTCAGCAGCGTGTAATTGTATTTGATCCTTATTAATCATTGCTGTACTCTAAACTTGGTGCATTAATTTTTTCCCTGAATATAAATAGTGTAGGAAAGGTACCCTTCAGCTCGCTCATTAAACGCTGAGCTTCCAGCCTTGTTCTAAAATCTCCTACTCTTAAATAGTAATTAGGCTGCTTATAGGTAATATAGGTGTTTAATTCGGGGTATAATCCGCCAAATCTGGACTGCTCAGCAAATACCTCACGCCTGTCCGATCCATAAAACACCTGTACCCGATATCCCATTTGAGATACAAGAGGCCCCTGTTTTACCGTTCCTGTGGTTGGCACAGGAACGGTAGCATGGGTAGTACTTAGTAAAATTCGTTTAGCAATCAAACTGTCTATTAGCGGATCTTTCTCTATGGTAACAATACCCCTGGTTTGCGCAAACACACCAACAGAAAAAAAACAACATATAGCAACGATTACTATTCTCATCAATAATTTTTAATTATACACCTGCGCCATGGCAGTTCTTAAACTTCTTTCCGCTTCCGCAAGGACATGGCTCGTTTCTGCCGGTAGTCACTTCTTTACGAATCGGCTGCTGAGGCACATTTTCACGGGTATCTTCCATCTCTGGCATTCCGGCAAGTCCACCAACATTTCCAAACTCAGGTTTTGAAGTCTTTATTCTATTGGAAGCTGGTCTTGGTGCCTGTGCTTCTCTTACATCATCAGGATCGGTATGTACCGGAATCCCGCCCTTATATAAGAAACTAACCACCTCTTTATTTACCGCATTCAGCATGTTTTTAAACAGGTTAAATGCTTCCATTTTATAAATAACCAATGGGTCCTTCTGCTCGTAAACTGCATTTTGTACAGATTGCTTCAACTCATCCATCTCCCGTAAATGCTCTTTCCAGGTCTCATCAATCAGCGCAAGTACAATCGTCTTTTCAAATGATTTAGTAATTTCCCTACCCTTATTGTCAATCGCCTTTTTCAAGCCTACCGGAACCTGAACGTTTCTGATACCATCTGTAAACGGAACCAATATTTGCTCTACATTTTCGCCACGCTCATCATATACCTGGATCAATACCGGCATCGCCTGACTAATTATCGCTTCTGATTTCCTGCTGTAGAAGGCAGTCATCTCGTCAAACAATTTATCAGTTAGCGTATGGATATTCCTTGAACCAAATTCAGCTGCGTCTATTGTGGTATCTGCAGAGAAGTTCTTGATCACCTCTAACTTAAAGCCTTCAAAATTACCTGCCTCTTTGTATTCTGTTACGATATCTTCTGAAACGTCAAATACCATGTTACTCATGTCAACGTCTAAACGCTCACCAAACAATGCATTTTTACGTTTGGAATAAATTACTGAACGTTGTGAGTTCATCACATCATCATATTCCAATAATCGCTTACGAACACCAAAGTTGTTCTCTTCTACTTTCTTCTGTGCACGCTCAATTGATTTGGTAATCATAGAATGTTGGATCACCTCTCCTTCTTCTATTCCCATTCTTACCATCACGTTAGAGATCCTTTCAGACCCAAATAAACGCATCAGGTTATCTTCCAGTGATACAAAGAATTGTGAAGATCCAGGATCACCCTGTCTACCGGCACGACCGCGCAACTGCCTGTCTACACGACGGGATTCATGGCGCTCTGTACCTACAATGGCTAAACCACCTGCTTCTTTAACGCCTGGGCCTAACTTAATATCCGTACCACGACCAGCCATGTTGGTGGCTATAGTAACCTGACCGGGTTGTCCGGCTTCTGCTACAATATCTGCCTCACTCTGGTGCATCTTTGCGTTCAGCACATTGTGCTTAATGCCCCTTAATTTAAGCATGCGACTTAACAATTCAGAGATCTCCACAGAGGTAGTACCCACCAAAACTGGTCTGCCTGCTTCCGTTAACTTCACAATCTCTTCTGCTACTGCATTGTATTTTTCACGTACAGTTCTGTACACGTAATCCTGATGATCAGTTCTTGATATCACCCTGTTGGTAGGTATCTCTACCACATCCAGTTTATAGATAGACCAGAACTCACCTGCTTCTGTTGTTGCAGTACCTGTCATACCACATAACTTGTGGTACATTCTAAAAAAGTTCTGCAAGGTTACTGTCGCATAAGTCTGTGAGGCATCCTCTACCTTTACATTCTCTTTAGCCTCAATAGCCTGGTGCAAACCGTCAGAATAACGGCGACCGTCCATGATACGGCCAGTCTGCTCATCAACAATCTTAATCTTGCCTTCATCAATGATGTATTCCACATCAATTTCAAACAAAGTATAAGCCTTTAGCAATTGATTTACAGAGTGAATTCTTTCTGCTTTGATAGAGTAATCACGCATCAACGAATCTTTCTGCGCAATTTTATCTTCATTGCTCATGTCAGATTTTTCGATATCAGCAATTGCAGTACCCACATCAGGCAATACAAAGAAATGCGCATCCTCACCAGATTTAGTGATCAGCTCAATACCCTTCTCTGTAAGCTCTACCTGGTTGTTTTTCTCATCAATATAGAAGAACAATTCCGCATCTACCTTAGGCATATTTTTAGACTGATCTCCCATGTAATGGTTCTCAGTTTTAAGTAAAGTCTGCTTGTTGCCGCCTTCACTTAAAAACTTAATCAATGCCTTATTTTTAGGTAAACCACGGTGTGCACGAAGCAGGGCTAAACCACCTTCGCCTTCTTCTGTACCGGATTTACCATCATTTATTAGTTTTTTAGCTTCATTTAAAGCTTTGGTAATATATTCACGCTGCGCGGAAACCAAACGCTCTATACGAGGTTTAAGCTCATAAAACTCATGCTGATCTCCAAAAGGCACAGGACCTGATATAATCAAAGGGGTACGGGCATCATCAATCAATACGGAATCGACCTCATCCACCATCGCGAAATGCAGCTTGCGCTGTACCAGCTGATCTGGAGTTTGAGACATGTTATCTCGCAGGTAATCAAAACCAAACTCGTTATTGGTACCATAAGTAATATCTGCCAGGTAGGCGTCCCTTCTCTCCTGAGAATTTGGCTCATGCCTGTCGATACAATCCACCTTTAAACCATGGAACTCAAACAAAGGTCCATTCCACTCAGAGTCACGTCGCGCTAAATAATCATTCACCGTTACAATGTGAACACCTTGTCCGGCTAAAGCATTCAAATAAGCAGGCAATGTACTTACCAGTGTTTTTCCCTCACCAGTAGCCATCTCCGCTATCTTACCGTTGTGCAATACAATACCACCTATTAACTGTACATCGTAATGCACCATATTCCACAATACCTCAGTACCGGCCGCATCCCATTTGTTTGCCCATAACGCTTTATCTCCCTTAATGGTTACATTGCTTTTGCGCGCAGCATAATCCCTGTCGAACTGGTTGGCTGTTACTTCTAAAAATTCATTCTCAGTAAAACGTCTGGAGGTTTCTTTAACTACCGCAAATGCCTGTGGCAGCACGTCTAGCAATACCACTTCCAATTCCTTATCGCGGTCTTTAATCAACGCGTCAATCTGGTCGTAAATGGAAGTTTTTTCTGCTAAGGAAAGCTCCTGACTTTCGCCTTCTGCTTTTAAGGCATTAATACGGCCATCAATTTCAGCTAAGGCAGTAGCGATAACTTCCTTAAAGTGGGTAGTTTTATTACGCAGTTCATCATTGCTTAACGCAGATAGCTTTGCATATTCTTCATTTATCTTGTTTACAATAGGTTGAATAACCTTAATATCTCTTTCTGATTTGCTTCCAAAAACCTTGGTTAAAAATCCTAACATCTTCTATATTTTGTGTTTATGTGTTGAATAGTGAATATCAAATTGGTGACAACAACAACTAGGCCATAGAGGCTAAAAAGCCAGAATGTCAGTCGCAAGTATGTCCTTATAGTTTGTCATTGCGAGGAGCGAAGCGCCGAAGCAATCTCCCTTATCTACTTAAGGGCTGTTATTTTTAGGCGTATCCTTAACGGTCAGATCCTGGATGATCTGGTTATTTACATAATAGGTAAGCGGATGCAACTTTGCTGCAACCCCAATAACGGTTAAGTCGCTATAAGACATAAAGAAAGGATAGCGCGGATCATCGGGCTGGGTCTGACTTACAGAAGCCGCCGCCGGATTGCTCTGGTGCTTATCACAATACTGTCTCGTTAATATCCTTAGCCCCTCCACACGCTCAGCTTTGGCCAATTGTGTAAGACTAAAAAATACAAGAGATAAGGTTACTATGTGTCTCATTTAAGCGGCAAAGCTACTTCTTATCTTTTAGAAATAGAAATCTGGACTTATAAATGATTGCTGCTTGCTTTTTAATAGGCTATTCCAGTCCTGATCTGTCATTTTTTACTATATTTATAGGGTTGCAAAAGCAAGTTTATCGCACTGTTATATTAAATTTAACACGTTACTGAATATAACTTACCACCTTAATAAATTCGACTTACTACCTTAATAAATATAACTAACAACTTTAATAATCCCTCAAAATAACCGAATGAAACTATTATCGCTATCTCTAATGCTGCTGTTTTCTATTGCAGCAAACGCCCAACAAACCTTTACCATAAGCGGAACGCTAAAGAATACCAAAGGTCAGCCGCTTTCCAGCGCAACGGTATTTATTGCAAGTTCCCAAAAAAGCACCGCCACCAATGAGAAAGGAGCTTTCATAATCGGGAATTTAAATCCTGGTAGCTACCAGGTGGTGATCAATTCTATCGGCTATGCGTCCATAAAACACAACATCGTTATCCGCGATAAATCTGCCGTATTAGATACCGTACTGCTGGAAAAGGCAGTTGATTTAGATGTGGTCATTATTGGGAATGATAGTCAGCGCAAAAACTTCATCAAAACCTTTACTAAGTATTTCCTTGGAGAATCTGAAAATGCCAAAGCCTGTAAAATCTTAAACCCCGAAAAGCTGGAATTTAGCACCGACAAAAAGCTTTTAAAAGCATACACGCAGGATTTTCTGATTATCGAAAACCCCAATCTTGGATACCACATCAAATACCTGCTCAGTACTTTTCAATACAACAGCATGGCAGATGCTACTTTTTACGACGGGGAATGCATTTTTGAAGATATGCAGGGTACAGCTGCAGAAAAACAGTTGTGGGATGCCAACAGAAAAAAAGCTTACCAGGGCTCCTTAATGCATTACTTAAGGGCGCTGCATACCAATACGACAAGGGAGGAAGGTTTTTTAACGTATTTAATCCACAACTTATTGATACCCCTTGTTATTGCACCCAGTCCTGTTTTTACCGAGCAACTGATCACCAGGACTGACAGCAACTTTTTAAAGTTCAACTATAAAAAGCGTCTTTATATGCTTTATGACAAGAAGAAAGCGCTGGCAGACGATAAGCCATCCGGCAAAACCCAAATCATTGTGGATGTGGCACCAACAGGATCTATTTTACTGCTTGATGCGGATATCGACAAGCGAGGCAGTTATGCCGCCTATAAAAGCGTACTGATCCAAGGCTTTTGGGGTACAAAACGCCTTGGAGATCAACTGCCATACGAGTATGTGGCTAACTAAATATCAGAGTAATCTGTAGGGTATAAAAAGAGAATTGTGCTTTTAGATACGGTATTTTTATACTCTTCAACAGCAGATAATGTTTTCCACTGACTGTCGCCAAAAAAAGCACTCCAATGCTTCTCTCTTGATGCCATGTTATCGAATGTAGTTAAATACATCAAATTAGGCATGCGCGATCCTGCCACTACTTCTCCATAAAACACAGCATTAAAGCTCAGTCTTTTAAACAAACCGATCTCATCACCCGTATTAAACATTTTCACTTTACTTTTAAAAAGCTTCTCTGTAGGTCCTTCATAACTGCGTAGTTCGTATACCCGCTCAGCCTTTGGTGTGCTTACCGCAGATACGTTAAAGACCGGACTTTTCTCAAAGGCACTGATTAAAATGGTTTCAATTCTTTCGTATGGTGCTTTGTTATAAGCAGCATTGATATAGTCTGCTCCACTTTGCTGATACAACTTATCCTTTTCCAGCTTATCATTTAATTTAAGCAAGGCATCTGCAGATTTAAAAGGCAACCATACATAGATCAGTCGCTCGTCTTTTGTCTCATCAAAAGTAGCCGCCTTAATGTTCTTGAATACACCGGCTTTCATAATTCCTGCTCTGTGTAGCGCCGGCAAATAAGCCTTCTCTAAATAGCTTTCTACCATTTGCTCCTGATCTGCATTTTTTAAATGATAGATCTTGATCTGATATAAATCCTTTGCCGCAGCAAATAGGCCCGAAGCGGAAAGCATCAGTACCGTTAACAATAAACTAAATCTCAACTTCATGATCACAATTTTATACGATATGTTAATATATTACTAATTAAACCAGGTCAAACCCGATGTCTTCTCTAAAATATTTCCCGTCAAAATAAATTCTCGCTGCATCAGCGGTGGCACTTTGCAAGGCTTCAAACTGCGTATCCTGCAAGCTGGTAATCGCAATTACCCTACCGCCATTTGTTTTTATCACACCGCCTTCCAACACAGTACCTGCATGAAAAGCGGTAGAATTCCTAATGTTATCAATGCCTGTAATATACTTTCCTTTTTCATAATCACCAGGATACCCACCTGCAACAATCATAACAGTGGCTGCGTTCTTCGCACTAATCCTTAGCTGTTGATCTTTCAACTTTTTTTCTGCTACCGCGATGAACAATTCTACCAAATCGTTTTCAATCCTTGGGATGACACTTTCCGTCTCCGGATCGCCCATCCGGCAATTGTACTCTATAATTAAAGGATCATCGCCAACCTTAAAAAGTCCGAAAAAGATGAAACCCGTATAATCAATATTGTCTTTTTTTAATCCATTGATGGTAGGCAAAATAATGCGTTCCTCTACCTTTTTTAGAAACTCCGCATCTGCAAAAGGAACCGGAGAAACCGATCCCATACCACCAGTATTTAGGCCTGAATCTGCAACACCTATCTTCTTATAATCCTTTGCTTCTGGTAGTACGACGTAGTTGTCTCCATCGGTCAGCACAAATACAGAAAGTTCAATTCCGTTTAGGAACTCCTCAATTACGACTAAAGATCCTGCAGTTCCAAACTTACCACCAAGCATGAGCTGAAGCTCTTCTTTTGCTTCTTCAACAGTCTGACAAATTAAAACGCCTTTACCCGCAGCAAGGCCATCTGCTTTTAGTACAATGGGCAAACTATGTTGATCCAGGTAGGCCAAACCTTGTTGTAAAGTTTCGTTATTGAACGACTGAGATCCTGGAGTAGGGATGCCATGGCGCGCCATGAATTGCTTTGAAAAATCTTTACTACCCTCTAAAATGGCACCCTCCTTTTTGGGGCCAATTACCGGAATGTTTGCCAAAGCTTCATCTTCCAAAAAGAAATCATGAATGCCGTTAACCAATGGTTCTTCTGGGCCTACAACAACCAGTTCTATTTTCTCTTTCAGAACCAGTGCTTTTACTGCTTCAAAATTATTAGGATCTATGTTAACATTCTTACCGAAAGCCCCAGTACCACCGTTCCCGGGGGCAATAAAAAGCTGACCACATAGGGCTGACTGACTAACCTTCCAGGCGAATGCACTTTCTCTTCCACCTGAACCTAAAATTAAGATATTCATAACAACAAACTTAAATAAAATTGTGATGAAGTAAACACTCCATATAAAAACGATTTTATCAACAATAGAAAACGGTAGGTTTTGAATGTAATCTGAATTGGCTCTGATTAATTTATTACAAGTTCTATACCCGTTGTAAACCCGTTTTGTACTCGTTACACACCCGTTTAAAAACGGGTTTAGTACAAGTTAAACACGAATAATTAAAGTATAAACTGATACTGAAAACAAAATACGTCAATGACTTATTCCTAACTAGATTCTCATAAGTCATTTTGAAAAGAGATGCTTACTATTTGTTAACAGATTTTTTACTCCTGTTGATGACCAATAATCATACCTTAGTATTTTAAACCCCCTGTTAAATGTCAATTAACAAATATCTCAATTTAGCTATCATTTGTATGGCGCTAAGTTCCTGTGGTCCATCAGCCGATGAAATTGCAGCTACTCAAATGAAAGAAATTGTCGCTTTAGAGAATGCTCATAGCCATAGTTCAGACAATATATTTGATGCCTCTGCCCAAATGGCTTCTTTAGATTCATCCTTAAAAACTGCGAATCCTTATGATGCCTTGCGGATTAACTATTCACGTGCTAAGGTTTTTATGGAAAAGGGTGACATCAACAAGGCAGTGGAATTATTTAGCCTGGTGCATAACGATTCTACGGTTAAGGGCAGTTATTTTGACCTTAGCAAACTGCAGCGGGAACTTGCCTTTGCCTATCTAAGAATGGGCGAAGTAAACAACTGTCTGGCTAATCACAATACAGAATCTTGTATCTATCCCATCCAGGGTGGGGGTTTGCACCGCGATCCATACGGTTCAACCAAAGCAATTGAGCTCTATGAAGATATCCTTAAAAGAAACCCAAAGGATGCGGAATCCCTCTGGTTGATGAATATTGCTTACATGACTTTAAATAAATATCCGGATGGAGTACCTAAGCAATATTTACTAAAAAATCCTTATCCTGAAACCGATAAAGTATTACCTTTTGAAGATGTTGCAGCAGGGTTAAAATTGAATGTAAGCAATCGTGGTGGTGGTGTGATTACTGAAGATTTTGACAACGATGGCTACCTCGATATCGTTACTTCTGCATGGGGAACAGAGGATGCTGTACACTATTTTCACAACAATGGAGATGGCAGTTTTATAGACCAGTCGGAAAAATCTGGCCTCAGTACCCAGACGGGAAGTTTGAACATGAACCAAGCTGACTATAATAACGATGGCTTTAAAGACATCCTTTTATTGCGGGGGGGATGGAAAGGGGTTTTTGGCGCCGTACACAATTCTTTAATGAAAAATAATGGTGATGGAACTTTTACTGAAGTAACCATCCAGGCCGGACTACTTTCTGCGCATCCTACCCAAACAGCTACATGGAATGATTTCAATAATGATGGCTGGGTTGACCTCTTTATCGGCAATGAAAGTTTTCCCAATGATCCGCAATTGCAACACCCTTGTGAATTCTTTATCAACAATCAGGATGGCACTTTTACCAACGTAGCCGCTCAAACTAAATTAGACCTGAAGTATTTTGTTAAAGGGGTAACTTCTGGGGACTATAACAACGACGGCTGGCAAGACCTATTTATTAGTGCAATGGGAGAACGTATCCTTTTAAAAAACAAGGGCATAAAAGGTAAAATACCTCAATTTGAAAATGTTACCGCAAAAGCCGGCCTGTCTGCCGACAAGAACAGCAGTTTTGCTACGTGGTTTTTTGATTACGACAATGACGGATGGGAGGACATCATTGCCTGCGATTATTCTTTTAACAACACACTGTCTGGCATTGCAGGTCAAGAAGCATTGGGTATAAATTCCGAATTTAAAGGTCAGCCTGTACTATATCACAATAATGGTGATGGTACTTTTAAAAATATAACGCAAGAAGCCGGCCTATACAAATCTGTTTATGCAATGGGTGCGAGTTTTGGAGATATCGACAATGATGGTTATCTAGATATGTTTTTCGGCACGGGGAATCCCAATTTTGATTCACTTATCCCCAATAGGATGTTTAGAAATGACAGCGGCAAAGGTTTTAACGAAGTCACCAGATCTGCTCGTGTTGGAAGTCTACAAAAAGGACATGGTGTGGCTTTTGCCGATCTTGATAATGATGGTGATCAGGATATTTATATCGATTTAGGCGGGGCATACCAGGGGGATGCATTTCCAAGTGCCCTTTATATGAATCCCGGCCAAAATAAGAACAACTGGATTAATATTGATTTAACTGGTGTTGAAGCAAATAAAGCCGCTATTGGCAGCAGGTTAAAACTGTCTGTATTGGAAAATGGCAAGATGCGGTTTATCTATAAAGACGTTAACTCTGGTGGTAGTTTCGGCTCTGCCCCCTTTAGAAGGGAAATAGGGATCGGATCTGCTACTGAAATTGCTGAGTTAGAGATTAAATGGCAGGGAAGCAGTAAGGTTCAAAAATTCAAGAACATCAAACCCAACCAGTTTATAAAAATTACAGAAGGCAGCAATGAAATAAAGAAAGTAAACCTCAAGATTCTTAATTTTAAAAAGCTGGGGCCTGAAGAACATCACCATATGGTAATGTAAAAACCCTCCATTTATTTGATCAACGTTATTGATCCTTTGATTGCTTTGGAGCTTTTGGCATCCCATATTTTATAGTAATAGATACCGATGGGTAATGTTTGGCTATTGTATTTTCCATCCCATATCAGGCTATCACCTTTGCCTTTGAAAACCACTATACCATACCTGTTATAAATGGTAATTCTGGCATCAGGGTTGTCATCAAGACCTCGCACCACCCATGTGTCGTTTACCCCATCCCCATTCGGACTAAAAGCATTGGCAACAATTGCCTTGGATAAATCAAGTTCTGAGCAGCCGGGAACGACTACATAAGTCATGCTTGCCGAGCAGCCCGCTGCATCTTCAATTCTTAAAACATATTGACCTACCTCTGTTACATCAAATGTATTGCTTGTGGTCCGCTGACCGTTCCAGATGTATACCGGATAACCAGCAGGGGCAGTAAGGATTAGCAACTCATGCCTTTCTATACAAATTTTAAGATTGGTGGTTGACTCTTTAAATATTTGAGGAGCAATGATTACAATTTCTGTATTGCTGACTTCATTACAACCAGCCCTGGATACAGTTACAGAATAGTTTCCTGCTTTTTTAACTTCTATTTCCCTTGTCGTTTCACCGCTACTCCATTTGTAGGTTACGCCACTTATATCTGGTGCGGTTAGTTTTACAGATTCGCCATAGCAGAGGGATTGGGTGCTGCTCCTGACAATAGCGACAGTTGGAATACTTTCCATAAAAACTTCTACTTCCTTGGAGAATGCATAACGGTCGCCGCACATATATGCCGTAGCTCTGTATTTCCCAGCTTCAGTAGCTATATAATTTGAATTATATGCATCAGTAATGTTCACTCCGTCTTTTTGCCATTGAACGGCATATATCGGATCAGTAAAAAGTTTTACCGAACCACCAGGACAAGTATACAGGCTACCAACGGCGCCAATAGAAACTGTATAATCTGGAGTTTTACGAATGAAACAGATATTTGATTTAGATTCAGAACCTTCGCACAACGTAATAACATGACACCTCCATTCTCCCGCTGGCACGTCTACAGAAGTCTTGTTTTGCAAGGCATCTACAAATACTCCCCTGTCGCTCCACCTGATCATATACTTGCTCAGATCCACATACTTAAGACTCATTTTGATATTAACAGTTTCATTTCCACAAAAATTCCAAACAGGTGCGCTACCATCACCACCCATTGGAAGTGGAAGATAGTTGAGCTGAAGTCCAACGTCAATACCTTGACTAGTTGAGATCTTAATTTGTCTAATGCCATTTTCTGTCGCCGCCCAAATGGTCAGCTGGCATATCTTAACAGATTCGTCCGTTATCTCATCCCCAGGCCTGTAAACTTGTACAGCGAAGCTACTAACCTTTTCTTGAATGCCCTCTACAGGCACAAAGTTCTGCGTTTCCGAGCCGACTAATCCCGTTCCCTGGCTATAGTAAAGTCCCTTATCTGTCGCAGCATAGATAACCCGATAATCTAAAATACCCTTAAAAAGCTCCAGTTCTTCCAAATCGTTGACTACAAAACCTGGTAAAAAACGGGCTATCGGAGCATCACAAGTACCCAGAACTTTTAAAAATAAACCGTCGTCTGTACCCCAATATTTTAATCGGTCACTAATACTTGCGCCGTAGGATACGTTCTCGAATAGTGTACAATTCACCTTAGCAGAGTATGGAGGATCTTCGGGCAAAATAGTAGGCGCAAAAGCTGGATCATGATAAGAATGCTTTGCATTTGGATAACAGGTAGCTGCGGTTGCATCATCGTATTGAAAATCTAAGCGCTCAAAACTTGAATTGGTTATCCGCCAGTTACCCTCAGCTCCTAGTGCAGCAGGGGCACGTTCATATCTTTGGCTTGCCAAAATATCTCCTCTAAAAATGGGGTACATCCCGTTGTTTGTTGCCACCGCCAAAAAATCCCTTTTGCCATAATAGCCCTTCACTGCATCAGTTCTTTTTGCGTTTACAATGGCTATATCGTTGATTTTAGTTACACCTGCATTCAGTACTTTTATGGGTTGTGGAATGCCCAGAACAATAGCATAAATAACATCAGGAGCCCCCAGGAAATACATCTCGTTATAATTATAACCTGCCAAATCAGTTACTGTTAAGTTTTTAGCAGGTAAATAGGGGGTAAAGTCTGGATCATAAACTTTCTTATACCAAACTTTGCCCGTTGCAGATAATGCAAATACAGTAAGATCATCTGTGCAAACAATAACCTTAACCATGGCGCCAATTGGATAAGTACGCTCGACGCTGGGTGCTTGAGAGAATCCTACCCCGGGGAGCAGTAGGAACAAGAGCGTAAATAATTTAGTTAAATTCACTAAGCAATTTAATAAAATTGATGGACTATTCCATTTGGTTAATTTCTACTATTTTACCGTTACTCTTATCCCATCAGAATGTGTACTAAACTCTGGTGCGTACATGCTTTGCAAGGTGGTAATTCCATTAGAGAAGCTACCTGCATTGTTTACCCTTAATGGATATTCAAACACATAGGTTCCCTTTGGCATATAGTCAATAAAGAAATTGGTAGATGCATCCTTTGTACTTTCATAATAACCTAAGCCATCTTGATATTTGTACTGTGATATGACGTTTACCGGCTCAAAACCTGCCGACCGCATATCTTTAAGGTGCAAGTATTCCATATCTCTATCGCAATGTATTTCAATCCTCACTTTGATCAGATCGCCGGTTTTTAATACGTTGGTTGGCGTCAACCGGGTTAACACTTCTCCTGTTGCTGTTTTTACCCTTAAAAATAATTCCTTTTTAATCTGTACACCTGTGGCCGCCGGTGTAATTTTATCCAACTGTTCAAAATATTGCCAATACACTCCTCCCCATGCGATGGTTTTGTTGTTGTTTTTAACACTGATGCTTCCCATTTCTGGTTTTACCTCTTTACCGGGAATAGTAAATTTTTGATAGCCGGTACCGGCCTCCTTTTTAGGCTCATCAATTCCAAGCTGGGCAATTGTTTTGCCCCCTATAACGATCTCTGGAGCTGCCGATTCACTGAGCAGGTTGTAACCCCTCATCAGCAACGCATAGCAGGCTGCGGTTGTGGCCTTGGTGGTTTTCCATTCTGTAGTTTGCTTACGTTTCAATAACCAGATTTTCATTTCCTCTACGGATAAATCATCTGCTGCAACTTCATCAAACACTTCAATCATCAGCGCCTGGGTTTCAATATCACTTTGATACCACCACCAGCCACTTTTATTTTCAGGCCAGTACATACCTACCTCTTCACTCTGGGCGGCACGCTCTTTTAATGAATTCACAATTTTTAATGCCGCTTCATGCTTACCATTGCGCTGCAATACCAATGCAGAAAGGCCTTGCTCGTAAATGCTCATCTGCAACCAGTCCTTTTCCACGTCTTTAAGAGTAGCATTTAGCGCTTTTGAAAATTCGGCGCCATTGTTTATCTGCTTGCTATAGCTTCTGGCGTATAGATAATGCAAGGGCAGGTTGTAATTATAATTGCCATTATTCTTTTCCTTAAAGTCTTTAGAAAACTGATTGTCCAGCCAAATAATGGCCTTATTGAGCATGGTATTGTACTTAGGAAAGCTTTTCTCATCCACTAGTTTCAGGGATTTCAATTGCGCCATACCCAACACAATCTGCTGGGTAATATACCTGTTTGCAGGCATCCCGTTGAACCATGGGAAACTACCATCGGCATTTTGCATGCCTTCCAGTTTATCAAAGTTGTGTTTAAGCTCATCGGTCATCCTGTCGAGATCAAACAATACCGCCAGTCGCCTTTTCCGCTCTGCATCGTTTCCTGCATTCCTCACCCATGGGGTTTCTTCTAATAAGATTGATTTAAGCTCTGGATTTTTCTCCAGCTTGGAAACAAGTGCTTCGCTGCCGGGTTGTTTCCATTGGTCAAATACTTCCTTAATTTTTGGAGAACTGTTTATGATTCCCGTTGCGAAACTGTTAGCATAAAACCGGCTTAGGGTTTGCTCTGCGCATTCGTAGGGATATTCCATTAAATAAGGAAGCGATTGTACCGCATACCATACCGGGTTGGACGTGAACTCCAGTGTTAATGCATGGTTGCGCATGGTATTAGAACTCCCCGATTTGATCAGCTTATCCAGATTAAATATCTTTTTCTCATTGCCCCTAACATTTAGTGTCATGCTTTCTGTTACCAACATCGCATTGGTGAGTACTGGAAGGGTCATCTCCTCTCCATCTGTATATTTCCCAGATGCAGCAATTACCTTATACGTGATGGCGCTGATGCCTTTTGGAATGACAAGCGACCAACTGAGGGCCTGACTTCCGGCATTGGCTAAAGCAAATTTCTTGGTTGCTGTGGTGTTGTTTTGGAAAATATTAATGGTATTCCCGCTAACCGCATCTCTAAGTTCTATGCCCGCGTTTCCTTTTAATGTTTTTCCTGAAAGGTTATTGAGCTTGGCAGATAGCAAAATGGTATCTCCCTCCCGGAAAAACCTAGGGGCATTAGCCGAAATGGATAACTGTTTCTGGGTGATCAACTCTCTGCTAAACTTAAGCGTACTCAAGTCTTTAGTGTGGGCGAAGCCCATCATCTTAAATCGGGTTAACGATTGCGGAATGGTAAATTCTATACTGATTTCGCCGGCGGCATTGGTAAGAAGCTGGGGATAAAAAAAGGCTGTTTCACTAAAATTGGTTCGTGGAATGATATTCATCAGCTTATTGCCCAGTTTCATCTTTATTTCTTCCATCGGCATTCTGTTGTTTTGGATGTTTAGACCGGCGACTCTACCTTGCAGTAATTGCTCGACATTCCCAACAGGCACATCTTGAACTTCCTTGCCAGAAACGATATAACTGGAGCCCGTGGTAGCTTCGCGCGTGCGTTTAACATAGCCCCTTATTACAACCTCTGACAATTTATTGCCTGCATCTTTAAGGGTGACGTCCAATCTTTTAAGGGCATTTAATTTTACTGTATATGGCGTAAAACCGATGCCCTTAATGGTAATCCGATCGCCAGGTTTAGCCTTTAGGCTATATAATCCGTACTTACTGGTAGATGTTACCGCTTTACCATTTAAAAATATGGCGACATCCTGCAAGGCATATCCTGCAGTATCCGTTACCATTCCATAGTAGCTATTACCTTTTTCCAGCGCTTTAAGAATTTTGTTGCCCGCTATCACATCGCGCTTTCCTTGTTCTATAGCTATATTATCCAGGTATTTGGAAAATCCCCTATTGATTGGGCCAGTATACTCATATCCCCGGGAATCCAGATTTTGGTAGCCCCGGGTAGGAACACCCGGAAAATAAGATTTCATGGTAAGAAAGCCTAGCGAGTAGCCATAGGCCTTTTCAGATAATCTAGACGCCCATCTGTATTGATAATATGGAAAATCACCGCTATAGTACTCCCAATCCATTTGGCGAAACTTTTCCAGGGAGGCATCATAGAGTGTTGCAACCAGCTCTGCCATTTTCGCATTCCCGGCTTTGCTGTTAATCTTTAGCTTCCAGGTTTCCTTTTCTCCGGGATCCAGTTTATCTCGAAAGCTCAAAAACTTAACTTCCAATTGCTTATCCGCATCATCAATAAAAATCTGTTGTGTGGTTTCCATCAAAACACCATTCCTCACCATAGTAAACTGCACGGCATAACTACCCTGGTAGCTCGCTTTGGTATTGATAGTCAACCTAGTTTGAGTTGGTCCAACTTTTACAACACCGCTTTCCATTACTGAATCTTTATATAGTACTTCGTATTGAATGGTTGATTCCGGCAAGCCAGCCAGTCTGAACACTGCGTCCTGCTTTGGCTTTAAATAGTTGTTTTCGGCAATTACCCATTCCTCTATTTCAAGTATTGGTTCTGGCTTTTTATCGTATAAACGAACCATTTGATTGGTTTTAACTGTATCGTTAAACTCTGAAATGGCTTCCACATATACTTTATAAAAACCGGGCTTAAGCTCATTTCTGTTAATTGGAAATATAATTCCCCGGCCTTCACTAACTCCAGATTGACTAATATTAGTTGGCAGTTCCTTCCAGGTGGATTTATCTGCTTCGTTTCCATATTGGAGATATGGAAAGGCTTTAATGAAATCTGCTCTGCTGTGGGTATAATATTCTGGCATTTGAAAACCAGTATTCAAGGTAAGTCGCTCTGGTGCCTGCAGCACCACCCAGCGTACAGTAGCTTTCACTTTTACCGGTCCATTGTTGGCATTACTGGCCGATAAAACCATAGTATCAATCATTTGGTCTAACCTCATCTTAGATGGAAACCTGGAGAAGTAAACATTCAGGTCCTTTTCAGTAATTTGAAAATTCTTCGCTGCAGACCGGGTTTCTCCATTCTTATCTGTCACATCTAAACTAATATCATAACGAGTAGTGGTTTTATCCTTGCCTGCAACTGCCAGGAATTTAATGGAAAAAGCACCATCTGCACCCGTGATTGTAGTACCACCAGGAATGTCTTGACCACTACTTCTAATGGTGTATTTAATATCTGCTCCAGATACATTATAGCCAGAAAACATTTTTACTTTTCCGGTGACTGTTACAGTATCGTTGAACCTCAATCTACCTTTTAAAGGGTCAAAAAGCACCTCAAATGTTGGCCTTTTGTATTCTTCGACCTGCACCCTCGTTTCGCCAAAATCAGTTGATATTGTCATTTCTCCATTTAGTTTCCCCATAGGGATGTCAAATGAACCCTGGAATGTGCCATAATCATTAGTCGTGAAGGTTTTGGTTTGGATGTCTTCACCATTTACATCCTCAAAGGTTACCTCTATTTCTTCCCCCGGCATAATTTTACTGCTAAAGTCGCTACGCTGTACAACAAGCCCTTTAAAAAAGACCTTTTGTCCGGGACGATAGATGGGCCTGTCTTTAAAAAACATTACACTGAGCCGTCCAGGCCTATATCTCGGGTAGTTTCCAGAGAAATTTAATATTGTAGTATCCTTCCCCAATGCAACAATTGTATAACCACTTTTTTGATTAGCTGGTGAATTTGCATTCCCGTTTTGGTCAGTAATAACAATCGAATTAGGCGTAGCCAATTCACTCTTATTGTTGTAATATACCTTAGTTATTTTGACTTCCTGGAGGGGAAGACCCGTACGGCTATCCAACACCTTATATAAATCGCCATTGATTGTTGCTCTATTGGAGACAGCGAGATTAGAAACACTGAATTTAGCTGCGCTGTTAACGAGTTCTTTATTGAGCGTATCTGCAATTTGATGATTTTGGGCAATCAAGATATAATTGCCCAAAGGCAATTCATCAAAGTAATCTTCTGTAGTATGATACCTATAATCGATCTCTTTAGGTAGCTTGATTGCATAGGATTTTACAGGCGTATTTGCATTCAAAAAGGAGATATATTTATTTTTATTATCAAAATAAGCTATTTCATTTAGCGCAGAAACCTTATAAATTTTAACATAAATAGAATCTACATTTTTGTAATAGTACTGCGCCCTAATGGGTGCAGTAGGCATATTGCTAGCGTTTAAATCTATCCTTAGCGATTTTACCTTTGTATCGTTAACTAACTTTTGAGCCCGCTTAGCACCATTACTTTCAGGAAAGGCCTTGATTGCCTTTTCCAAAAACTCCATTGCTGTGGTAAGTCGTGTTTTCTCAGGGATATCACGACCAGGCACTAAATAAACAGAGGCCATTTCAACCAAAACGTCTGTGTAAATCTCCGTACCTTCTGCTTTACCCAGCAATTGTGTTAGCTTACCCAAATACTCCGCTTGATCTACATCACGGTTATGTTGCCTCTTGATCCACAACAACTCTAAATCTGCACTTGCAGCTTTATTACCATGATCCAAATGGTATTTTAGTAAGGTATTATAGATGTTCTCTACGCTTAAGGATAACGTATTATTGGGTTGCTGTTTAATTTGATAATTTGTTAAAACGGCCAGTGCACGATGCACCAATACATCATATAAGGTTGGTCTGAGATAACTAGTAGTCGTATCACCTACAAGGATGTCTGGAATATTTTTTACGCTTACTGCCTGTAATGTTGCAGTTTCAGAAACCGAAACCAGGTAAGTTTTGATGGCTTCTTGTTGTAACTTGCTTGCCGACCAAAGGGTAATGTCTCCAACTGTATCTCCCTGAACATCTGTTCGCTGGCTTATTCTATAGGCATTTTGAGTGTAATAAACCCAATAGGCTTCGCCCAAAATAGATTGTAAAATGCTCTTTTCTGGTTGCTTAGCCTGAGCAACATCTTCCCTTAATGAAGCGATGTGTTTGGTCAAATCATTTCCTTTCAGATAACTCTGAAACAACATTCTTAATGTTACCGCTTTGATAATGGCCTGGGTATTCCCGGATTTTCTGGCCCGGCTACTGATGTCATTAATAAGCACCAGGGCTGCATCATTTTTCTTTATTGTCGCAAGGGAATCGACCTTGTCAAAATCTTTACGAAATTGGTCAGAAGAACCCTTTTGTGCTTGTACAGTTGGCAAGAACACAAAAGGGCTTAAGATTAAAAATATAAATCGTAGAGCGTTTTTCATATTTGGTTGTTTTAATGTTAAGATGTAATGGCATTGCATATTCATACCCAAAATCCTGAATCTTCAGATTCCCAATAGGCAAAGCGAACTGCTGTTTCACCCTTACAAAGCACTTGAACATGGCATATCCATACCATATTGGTAAGTTAAATAATAAATTATTACTTTGTCATTTGGTACAATTCAGTTCCTGCCAGCAACAAGGCGCCAACACCGTAAACATTGGTATTATCATAACCAGCAGCACCTGGCATATCGCCCACTTTTTGAACATAGCCTAGTTTACCATCTGGATGAATAGATGATGTTAACGCAGACCATGCCTTCTCTACCACGGGAAGATATTTTTTCTTAGGCAAAAGCCCTTTCCTTATTCCCCAGGTAATTGCGTAGCAAAAGAAACCTGTTCCGCTGGTCTCTTTTTCACTAAAGGTAGTGGGGTCTAGTAAAGAGGCGTGCCAGCTTCCATCTGCCTGTTGCAAACTAGCCACTTTTTCTGCCATTTGTTTAAATTGGGTTTCATACATTTTACGGCTAGCGAAGTTCTTTGGCATGTTTTCCATTACCCTAACCAATCCGCCCATAACCCAGCCATTACCTCGCGACCAAAATACCTTATCTCCATTCTTTTCTTTCATATCGAAAAATCGACTATCGCGGTAATACAAATGGGCATCTTTATCATATAAATAGGCAGACGTTTTCCACCAGAGGGAGTCTGCTTTCTTCAGGTATTTTAAATCTTTTTTTGCAGTTGAAAGATAAGCAAGTGCAGGTGGCCCCATAAAAAGCGCATCACACCAAGCCCATTCTCTCCAATTAAGGTCTGGTGCAACTTTTAATGGTTCATTATACTGATGTTGTACAATGGTATCGGCAAGCGCTACCCATTTAGCGATCATTTTGGGATCTTTATGTTTCATGTACATTTGAGTGTACATTTGTGCAACACAGTAATCATCTGCAAAAAGCCTATGGGTGCCCATGTTCCAGTTGTTACTTTCGCCAATCCCTATTAAAAACTCATCATACTTCTTTTCAGCATCAACTTTAGTTAATGCCACCATACCTGCGTAAAGTGCGCCATTTTCCCAGTTCGTTTTAGGGATTTTTACTTTACCTTCCTTAAACTCATTGATTTGCCAGTCGGCAACCTTCTTCATATTCTTAAGAATAGAATCGGGTAGTAATTTAGCACTTTTCTGGGAAAAAGATAAGCTAGAATAGGCTACAAAAAGTAGCGTTACTAAAATTCGTTTCATAAATTTGTTTAATTCGGCATTTTAAACCTAGCAATAATTATTTTAAAAACCATCCTGATAAGGACTTAATGATCATAAATATTAATTTTGGGGGAAATGGAATTAGGAATATACACGTTTGGGGATATCGCATCAGACCCTGTTACAGGCAGCTCATTATCTGCCGCACAAAGAATCAGCGATTTGATGGAAGAGATTGTACTGGCCGATGAGGTTGGTCTTGATGTGTTTGCAGTGGGTGAACACCATAGGCCTGAATATGTAATATCATCACCTGAGGTGATCCTTGCGGCAGCAGCCGTAAAAACCAAAAACATTAAGTTATCAAGCGCAGTTACCGTATTAAGTTCTGATGATCCAGTTCGGGTGTTCCAGGGTTTTTCTACAGTAGATTTACTATCGGCCGGCCGTGCAGAGATTATGGTTGGTCGTGGTTCTTTTATAGAATCCTTTCCACTGTTTGGTTTTAACTTGCAGGACTACGATAATCTCTTTTCAGAAAAATTGGAATTACTGTTAAAACTGAATGAAGCAGAAATTGTAAGCTGGAATGGTAAACTTAGGCCCTCCTTTAAGAACCTGGGTATTTATCCAAGGCCGTATCAGGATAAGCTGCCGATTTGGATAGCCGTAGGTGGAACACAAAGTTCCATTGTGCGCGCAGCGCAACTTGGACAGCCATTGGCTATAGCTATCATCGGGGGAAACCCCGCTCATTTTGCTCCATTCGTTCAGCTTTACCGGGATGAATGGAAACAGGCTGGTCATGACCCTAACAAAATACAACTCAGCATAAATTCACACGGCTTTGTTGGCGCAACGCCAGAAGAAGCCTCTGAAGCTTTTTATCCTAGCTATGCACGAACGATGAGCAAATTAGGAATAGAACGGGGATGGCCGCCATTTACACGCTCGCAATTTGATCAGAGCACTACCCTTTCAGGGGCATTACTTGTCGGAAGTCCGCAGCAGGTGATCGATAAAATCCTCTATCAATACGAGCTTTTTGGGCATACGCGATTCCTGGCACAAATGGATGTAGGAGGCATTAAACATGCTGAATTGATGCATTCTATCGAACTTTTTGGTACTCAAGTAGCTCCTGTTGTAAGAAAACACATTTAATGCCGTTATTATAATTGTCTTGTTACAATATTTGTATCGCAAAATCTACTTCATGATCCATGCTTGCAATTATTATCCTTTAAATCAAAAAACACAAAAATGAAACTAACAAAAATGATGTTAATGCCCGCGGTAATGGGCTTATTAAGTATTTCCCTTTACTCTTGCAAAACGAAAAAACTTGCTGCAAAGCCTGCACCGGCGCCAGTAGTAAAAGAAACTCCGGCCGAAAAACCCGCTGCTGCTCCTGCTCCAGTTGAAGAAAAGGTGGTACTGGTACCGGTTGCAAAACCTGATTTTAACTTTAGCAATGTACAGTTTGAATTTAACTCGGATGTATTGAAGACTTCTTCTTACCCTACTTTAGATAAAGTAATTTCTGAGATCAAAAAAGAACCATCTGCAACATTTGTATTAAACGGCAATTCATCTGCTGAAGGATCGGCAGAAAGAAATATGTCGCTTTCGATAGACCGAGCTAATTCTGTAAAAACATATCTTGTAAATGGCGGCCTTAGCGGTGACAACTTTACAATTAAAGGCTATGGAGAGTCTAAACCAATTGCTGACAACAAAACTGAAGCAGGTAAGGTTATGAATAGAAGGGTTGAAATAAAGAGAGATTAAAATTAAGTGATCTGCTTTCGGGCTGCATAATTCCCGATGAAAAATCGGGAAAGACGCTATGCCCTCTCCCAGACACTGAATTTTCAGGGAAGCAGAACGACAATAATAAAAGGCTTGGAACTGATCTCCAAGCCTTTTATTTACCATGTATTTTAAGTGCTTATATTTTATTTACCCGTCCAGAAGAAAAATTACCTTCTCTGAAAAGGCATTAGCGTTCATCGCGGTTCTTCATCGCGGTTAATGCAGCCTTCGAAGAGAACGGTTATTTTTCCTTTTACTTCGCCTTCTCACCACTCAGCAAATCGCTAAGTTTTTGTTGCAACTCTTCTCCTCTAATGTTCTTCGCAACAATCTTACCTGTTGGATCAATTAAATAATTAGCAGGGATGGCTTGAATTCCATATTGCTTTGCAACTGCATTGTCCCAAAATTTAAGATCTGAAACATGAGTCCATGTTAAACCATCTTTCTCAATTGCTTGTAGCCATGCTTCTTTTTTACCTGGCTGATCTAAAGAAACACCCAACACTGTAAAATTTTTGTCTTTATAAGTTTTAAACGCGGCTACCACATTAGGATTCTCTGCACGACAAGGGCCGCACCACGATGCCCAGAAATCTAGTAACACGTATTTTCCTTTGAAATCAGACAGCTTGACTGGCTTATCATTCACATCATTCTGGGTAAAATCCATAGCCATCTGACCAACCTGACTCAATTTAGCTGCATTTAAGGTTTTAGCAATAGACTGACCAAGCGTTGTATTTTTAACCTCTTGTGAAAAACGATTGAACTCTGATGTAAATTTCTCGGCATCTACATCATAACCCATATAATTACGAAAAGCGACAAGTCCGATATAATTCTTAGTGTTTGCGAAAGCAAAACTACGGTTCACCTCAGTTATTTTAACACTAATCTCATCTGCCCTTGCATTAAGTCCATCCATAAACGCTTTATCCTTACGTTCTTCTGGGGTCTTACTGTTGTACTCCGAATTAAGCACATTCATTTGATCAGTATAGGGCTTCAAAGTATTTTTTAACTGCTGGCTATCCCAGTTTACCCATGATCCTTTGACCTTTGCATTCTTTACTGAATCCGAAGCAGTCAATGAAATATCGCTGTTTTCAAGATAGAGACTCAAAACATCTATAGCATTACGCTTTGCAGGATCTGCGATAGCTGCATCGTGTTTTACCCTAATAATGGCTGAAGATGGAGAGGTTACTTTTCCTGAGAAGCTAAATTCTCCATTCTTAAGTATAGCAGAATCCAATACTTGTTCTGAACCTGCTCTATAACTTAGGTAAGCCTTAGCAGGGGCATTCAAATTTGCAATTTTACCCTTAACAGTAAAGCCATGCTGTGCCATTGCAGCAACTGGCAATATGCAAATAGCCGCCAAAATTATTCTTTTCATAGTCTTTTTATAGAGTTAAATGTAGAGTGTATCATTCTTATTGAATAGCAAATATAAGATGATAACAGGCTAAAAATAAGCCTCAAATGTAAAATTATAGTAGTTTTTGATAGGTACGCCACCAAAGGTCCGGCATCTCTCCATTTACCGCAATGGTATAATCCTCATACCTGCATGGAACCAAATGATAACGCTCATTTTTAGAAACACCCACTGGATAGGGTACTTGCATCCACCATCGGTCGGACTTTTTACTTTTTACAAACAGCATCTCTCCTGTTCCATCGCTTAGACTAGCACGGTAAATTAGATATTGAGATTTAGGCATCAATGGAAAATCCTTTTTCCTGTTATAAAAGCCATCTATGAAATACCACACCATTTGTGCAAGGAGCATAGCGGTTTGCCCATTCTGGTCAAACGCCGGATTAAATTCATAAAACCCTATGGATGTTAGCTTATCACTCATCCCTGCATACCGCGCAACCCTACAGGCCTGTTCGCCATAAAAACCATTCGGACTGGCGTTTGAGTTTGCGCCAGCATCAGATGAACGGATAGAACCAATATCAAAGCTAATCATATTGGCATTCCTTATTATAGGCTCAGCCGGCGAGATGTCTTCAGTAAACTCCCCTAATCTATGTACGTCAAAAAAAAGCTTACTCATCACTTTCAAGCTTTCCTGATTCACAAAATAAGTTTGGTAACCGATATTACTAAAGTTGAATAGAAAATTAGGCTGATGCAGCAGGATCTTATTTAGATAAGTATCAGACCGTGCAGATAGCCCTTCCTGATCTTCCTCATCAAGATCAAACTTACTGTCTACCACAACAAGGTCTACTTTTTGCTCCAACGATTCGTAAGCCAGGTATTGTGGGTAGGTAAGATCTTGTCCGCCACCAAGAATTACAGGTACAATATTCAGCTTAATCAATTCAGATACGACCATTTTCAAAGCCACATAAGTATCCGAAAGCGTAGCACCTGCCGTTATATTACCTAGATCAACCAAGCGTACGGAATATGGGCCTTCATTTAAACTGTAAAACTGCTCACGGAAATAATCAGGCCCTAATGCACAACCTTCATTATTGCTTGCCGCTCGGTCCTCCAGAACCCCAAATATCGCAATATCGAAATTCTCCTCATCCAGTTCGGGAAACCTATCTGTAAAGAAAGTAGCTTTCAACCCGAGTTGACTGGTATAAAACCCTCCCTTTGGCGTATATTTTTCGGGAGATAGGGGTGAAAAAAAATCGGATAAAGACATATAGCATTTAAATGTATGGCATCAAATATCTATTTTTGGGCTCATATTTTTAAATAAACCTGCCTAAAAAATTGAAATGATATTAATTACCGGTGCCACTGGATTTTTAGGATCAGAACTAATACATCAGCTAGCTACCTCGGGTGTGCCCATAAGGGCTTTAAAACGAAAGGAATCCCAAATACCTGAGCTGATAAAAGAAAACAAATTTATTGACTGGGTAGAGGTAGATATTCTTGATTTTGCAGCGCTTGAAGAAGCCTTTGAGGGCATTAAAAGCGTGTACCATTGCGCAGCCATGGTATCATTTAACCCTAAAGATAAGTCGCAATTACTCAAAATTAATATTGAAGGTACCAGCAACATTGTAAATCTATGTGTGGATAACAATGTAAGATTATTGCATGTAAGCTCTGTAGCAGCCCTGGGAATTGCTGGTAAAGGTGGACTAATCACAGAAAAAGACTTTTGGGAATATGATGCTAAAGCTCACAGCTATGCCATCTCTAAGTATGAAGGAGAAATGGAGGTTTGGAGAGGAATAGCAGAGGGGCTAGATGCCGTAATCGTTAACCCATCAGTAATAATCGGAGCAAGAGCAGGATTTAAAGGTAGTGGTGCCATTTTCAAACTGGTAAAAGACGGCCTCTCTTATTATACTCAAGGCGCAACAGGAATAGTTGACGTACATGATGTTGCCAATAGCATGATCGCACTGATGAATAGCAAGATTAGTAATGAGCGCTTCACCATCTCAGCAGAAAACTATCATTATCAACAATTTTTTAGCGAAATTGCACAGGGCTTTAATGTAAAGGCACCTAATAAAGAAGCTAAGCCCTGGATGTTGGGGGTTGCATGGCGAGCCGCAAAATTTGCTGCTTTGTTTACCAGAAAACCCGCAGCCTTAACCAGTGATGCGGCAAGAAGCAGTCTAAACGAGAGCCTTTACTGCAATGAAAAGATTATAAATACCATCGGAATAAAATTCAAACCACTTAAGCAAAGCATTCAGGAAGTTTGCAACAGCTTAAAGTCACTATAAAAAATGAAGCAAAAAAACTACTACATCATTGACTTTGACAGTACCTTTACTCAAGTTGAAGCGCTAGACGAACTTGCCCGTATCTCTTTAAAAAAACATCCTGATAAGGAGGCCATTTTTCAAAAGATAGAAGACTATACCAATCTTGCTATGGAGGGTAAACTCTCCTTTGGAGAAAGCCTGGCCCAAAGGGTAAAACTTTTGGAGGCCAACGAAGACCATTTAAAACAACTGATTACACGTCTTAAAAAGAAAGTCTCTGCTTCTTTTTCCCGCAATGCTGCATTTTTCAGGGACCATGCTGATGAAGTTCTGATTGTTTCAGGTGGATTCAAAGAATTTATTACCCCGGTTGTTAGCCAGTATCACATCAAAAAAGAGAATATTTATGCCAATACCTTCGTAACCACAGGTGATGGTAAAATCATAGATTATGACCATACTAATCCATTAAGCGAAGAGGGCGGTAAGGTAAAACTGGTTAGCCAGATGAACCTGGAAGGGAACTTATACGGTATCGGCGATGGGTATTCTGATTTTCAGTTAAGGGAGAGTGGGCTCATTAAAAAATTCTATGCTTTTACGGAAAATATATCAAGAGAGAGCATAGTGGAAAAAGCCGACCATGTTACCCCTAGCTTCGACGAATTTCTGTATGTAAATAATCTGCCAAGGGCGATATCATATCCCAAGAATAGGATCCTATGCCTGATCATTGGTGAAGCTCCTGCCGAAAGCGTCGAAATGCTTAAGAAGGATGGATTTTCCATCCGCCAGAAAACCTCTTTTGAAGAAAAATATGTTGCCGATGTACACATGATGCTTTTAGGTGAGGGAGAGAAATTGGATGCTGAACAGCTGGCTCGTGCAGTAAAGCTTAAAACAGTAGGTTATCTTGGAAACATAAAGACAAAAATTGACCTTGCAGCATGCACTGAAAAAGGAATTGTTGTATTTGACGACCTTAAGAATAACCCCAGAAATGCTAATTTCATTCCAAAGCGGATGATAGATTTCATGAATACAGGAACTACGCATTTGAGCAATAACTTTCCTAATCTGCAGCTACCAAGAATAGACAAGTCCCATCGTTTGATACATATTCATAAAAACGTTCCTGGCATTATGGCACAGGTAAACACTGTATTTGCCAGTCACAACATCAATATAGTAGGGCAGTTTCTTATGACCAATTCCAGTATAGGTTATGTAATAACAGATATTAATGCACAGTATGACGATCAGTTATTTAAATCACTAAAAAAAATAGAACACACCATAAAATTCAGGGTATTGTATTAACTAGTTTTTGATTACAAATCTGCTTACTCCTCTCCTACATAGATAATTTTCCGTAATTTTGCATTAAAGCACTACTATAATGAACGATATATTGGATATTTCAATAACCAAAGCTGCTGAAAGCAGGTTAACAGTAACTGATTTTTCTCAATTGCCTTTTGGAAAGGTGTTTTCTGATCACATGTTTATTGCAGAATATGACAATGGCGAATGGGGAAACCTTCAAATCTTACCATACGGGCCAATTCCAATGTCTCCTGCCATTTCTGCATTGCATTACGGACAGGCCATATTTGAAGGCATGAAAGCCTACCGTCAGGAAAGCGGAAAGATCAGTGTATTTAGAGGTGATAAGAATTTTGAGCGCTTCAATAAATCTGCAGCACGTATGTCTATGCCTTCAATAACAAAAGATATTTTCATGCAAGGTATTGCAGCGCTGATAGAGATTGATGAGCGATGGGTTCCCGCTCAGGATGGATACTCTTTATATATTCGTCCGGTAATGTTTGCTACCGATCCTTACCTGGGTGTTAGACCATCAGAAAAATATATTTTTGCTTTGCTTACTACCCCTACTGGGCCTTATTACAGCAAAGCCTTAAAAATTAAGATAGAAACTGAATTTACACGTGCCGATGAAGGTGGCGTTGGTTTTGCCAAAACCGCTGGTAATTATGCACGTTCTTTATACCCTTTTGCAGAAGCTCAAAAAGAAGGCTTTGATCAATTGATCTGGACTGACGCTGTATCACATGAATACATTGAAGAAGCAGGTACTGCAAACCTAATCTTTGTAATTAACGGAAAATTGGTAACCCCCTCTGTAAGAAGCACAGTACTAGACGGTGTGACAAGGGATACCATCATAAAGATTGCAAAGATGCAAGGTATAACAGTAGAAGAAAGACGTGTTAGTGTTAAAGAGATATTGGATGGTATTGAAAATGGTAGTGTTACTGATGCTTTCGCAGCCGGTACTGCAGCAACAGTAACTCCAATTGGAGAAATTGGTTACCAGGGAAAAATATATACTTTAACTGATCCATCAACCAGAACAATATCGTCTGGAATAGCAAAAACATTAAACGATATTCGTTATGGATTAATTCCGGACGAGTTTGGTTGGAACTGGATTCTTTAATAAAACCCTCTATATACGCTGTGCGCAGAGTCTTCCTAATTTGTTTAACCATGTCGCTTTCTTTAAATGCTCAGGTTCAGGCCCAGCTAAAAAAGCTTACTGCTGATCAGATATTTAAGGGGCAGCCGTCTCTAACAAAACCAATCAACAGCATTACGGGCTGGGCAGATGACCGCCGCTATACAGAAGTTGATGCCATGGATAAACAACTATACGCCGTTGATATAAAAACAGGCACCAGATCATCCTATACTCCACCACCAAAAAGCAATGTAAAGGTTTTCAGTAAAGACGATGATTTATATATACAGTATGGAACAGACGAGCCAAAACAGTTAACAGATATTGGGGGCCTAGAAAGAAACCCTACACTTTCTCCGGATGGCAAATATGTAGCCTTTACCCGCAACAGCGACCTATACGCAGTCGAAATTTCTTCTTTAAAGGAAATCAGATACACTGCAGATGCTACTGATGTGATCTACAATGGTTATTCTTCTTGGGTGTACTATGAAGAGATTCTCGGCAGATCCACCAATTACAAAGCCTTCTGGTGGTCTCCCGATAGCAAACACCTTGCATTTATGCGTTTTGATGACACCAAAGTGCCTATGTTTCCAATTGTGGGCGCAACGGGGCAGCATGGTTATACAGAGAAAACAAGATATCCTAAAGCCGGCGATCCTAATCCCGCTGTTAAGGTTGGCTTTGTAAAAACCACAGGCGGCGATGTGACCTGGGCAGATTTTAATGAGAAAGATGATCAATATTTCGGCACGCCTTACTGGAGTTTTGATGGTAGTAATTTAATGGTGCAATGGATGAACCGTGGACAGAACAACTTGAAATTCTATGCTGTTAATCCTAAAACTGGCTCTAAAATAGAGATATACGATGAGAAGCAACCCTCTTGGGTAGACCTTGATTTTGCCGGGCGAATTGAATACCTGAAAGACAATAGACACTATATCCTTAAAAGTGACAAAACTGGCTGGGCTCACTTTTACCTATATACCTTGAATGGTAAACTCATCAATCCAATTACCAGTGGTAAATGGCAGGTTAGTAATCTGGTACACGTAGATGAAAAAAATAAAGTAATTTACTTCACTGCAAGAAAAGAGACCTCAACAACTACTGATTTCTATAGTGTAAGCTACAATGGTGATCACCTGAAACGCTTAACTTTTGGTAATTATACCCATCAAATTCAGATGTCTCCTAATGGATCAAGTTTTATTACCACTTACTCCAACGTATCTACGCCTACAAAAAGAACACTTTTAACCAGTAAGGGCAAAATAATTAAAGAACTGGGCGACAGTAAAGCTGATGATTTTTCAAGCTATGATTTTGGTAAAACAGAAATGATTACCATTCCTACGGATGATGGCTATAATCTTCCCGCGGTTATTACTTATCCGACTGATTTTGACCAAACGAAACAACACCCGGTAGTGATGAGTATTTACGGCGGCCCAAACGCTGGTACCGTAACCAACACATGGAAGGGAACAGACAACCAATGGTGGAGCAAAGAAGGTATCATACAAATTTCGGTAGACCACCGGGCATCTGGCCAATTTGGAAAAGAGGGGGTAGCATTAATGCACAGAAACCTTGGAAAATGGGAGATGAAAGACTACACAACCGCAGCAAGGTGGTTAAAGGCCAAGCCCTGGGTTAACAATAAAAAGCTATTGATAACAGGCCATAGCTATGGCGGCTACATGACTTGTCTTGCCCTAACTATGGGTGCTGATGATTTCGACTATGGTTATGCAGGAGCACCGGTAACCAGCTGGGAGCTTTACGATACCAATTATGCCGAGCGCTTTATGGATACGCCACAGGAAAACCCTAAGGGTTATAAAAACGCTTCTGTCTTAACCTATGTAGATAAATACAAAGGGTTGCTCAGAATTATGCATGGCGAAATGGATGATAATGTACATGTTCAGAATACCATCCAATTGATAGATAAACTTCAAAATGCAAATAAGCATTTTGAACTGATGATTTACCCAGGCAGCAGGCACGGATTTGGGACTGCTAAAGCTCCTCATGATAAAGCGGAAAGAATTAGATTCTACTATCAAAACCTACTCAATAAACCAGTCCCGGAAGAACTTTTAAATTAAGCCATGAAAATAACCGCTATTTTGGCCATTGGCCTTACTTTATCTTTAAATTCATTTGCCCAGTCCACCAATTCAAAGCAAAAGAAAACACTGATCTGGAGCGAAGAGTTCAATTACAAAGGTCTGCCAGACTCTTCAAAATGGGGTTACGAGACGGGGTTTGTTAGAAATTCTGAGAAACAATATTACACCAAAGAACGGCTTGAAAACGCTGAAGTCAAAGATGGCAAATTGGTGATCACTTCCCTTAAAGAAAATTATAAGAATGCAGCGTATACCTCAGCAAGCATTAATACCTTGGGCAAAAAGGGATTCGAAGGTAACATCAGAGTGGAGATTAAGGCAAAGCTTCCGTTTGGAAAGGGCATTTGGCCTGCCCTTTGGATGATGGGATCAAACGTTAACCAGGTTGGATGGCCAAAATGTGTGGAGTTTGACATTATGGAATTTGTAGGTCACATACCAAGTACCATTCATGCCAACCTACATTGGTGGGACAATTCATCGGCACAATCCAATAAACACTCTTCCAAAGGAAATAAGATCCAACTGGAAGATATCCATAAAAAATACCACGTTTACGGCCTGGAAAGAAAGGGAGATTCTATTAAAATATTTGTTGATGATCAGTTCTATTTTAGCATGAAAGCGCCTGAGACCGCTTATGCAAATTCATTTACCGGCCCTCTATATTTATTGATCAATACCGCAGTGGGCGGAGAATGGGGCGGACCAATAGACGATAGTATTTTTCCACAAAAGTATTATGTAGATTATGTAAGGGTCTTCCGTCTGGACTAAGAACACTAGTGCCGCTTTGCTGCTCTTGCTCTCCGTTTTGCACGCTCCAGCTTGCGCTTTTCTCTATCTATCTTAATCTGTTCAAAGCGCTGTACCTGTACGGTTATTTCCTTTTCTTTTTGTGGTGTTAGCCCCACACTATATTTTATACCTGAAAAAAGCGTTCGCCAGATAAAGCTGAAGAAAGATGCAGTGTCTGGCCGCTGATAATAAACTGGTGCCTCCACCATCACACCCTTTCTACCAGGATTATCTGAATTAATTACCATTGCATTGGCCAATAGAGAGATCCATCCCTGTCTTACCAGTTTATTATCTTTTTCCTCCCGCTTCATCAGCGCAACAGAAAGGTCATTATAAGCAAACTTTAAGGTTCCCTTGGCGGTCTGATCGTTGGCCTTAATATCAAAATCCAGCCGCTTAACTTTACCCCGTTTAATTTCTACCATGCCAAGCGGCTTCGTTACATTATTTAATGCCCTACCATCCATCGCACCCAAAGTGCCCTGGTAAGAAAACTGTCCATTGCTTTCCAGTAAATCAAATCTAAAATTAACATCCAACTTACCCTTACCCATCATATAGGTAGTCATGTTGGCAAATAGGTAAGGATTCTTCTGCTTAATCTTGTCAACATTACTAATGTTGCTGATACTACCTGATGTTTTCTCAAAAGTAATTCTACCCTTTTGTTTACTATCCCTATCGTATTCCGCATAACTGATATTAACATCCTTCAGCGTTAGAATCTTTACAGTCAACGGCGCCCGCACCTGCTGAAGCAGCTGATGAGGATATTTGCCGTTTTTTATCTTAATGTTTGCAGGTAAAGAATTATTATTAAATACATCAATGGTACCATTGCTAATATTCATCTGCGTTGCATAAAGCTCCTGTTTTCTAATATATAACGGAAAATTAATGCCATCAAGGTCAATATTACTCATCTCAATATGATAGCGCTCTTTTGAATTTCCTGCCACTTTCGCAAAATTCATCTCATCATACCTGGGAATTACACTAAAGCTATTGATGTTGAGCTTTCCTTTTGATGAACTGAAATTTAAACGATTCAGACTAATGTGATAAAGGCTATCTGGTGTCGCATATTTATAGTCATTCAAATTGATAATGATATCCTGCAAAGCATATAAACGGGTGGGGTCTTTATCAGAGTCTTTATCAATTACCCAGTTTTTTAAGGTAATATTTAGATTATCTATCGAATCTACCTCCTTCACTCCCGGACTGTTGTGTATGTACTTAAATCTAATATTTTTAAATTCAATCGCATCGATCTTCAATCCCTTCAAGTACTTAGAAATATAATCGTAAGGAGATTTCTGTAAATAGGAAGGACTATTTTCATTGAAATCAAACTGCTGGTTTACCATAACTACATCCGGATTCTCAAATAGCAAACGTTCAATATTTAATTTTCTATACTTGAACAGTCTTTTAGGATTAAAATTATTGATGGATAACTTCTTCAATTCTATTGAATAGATGTTATTCGGTGCCTTTTTAAGACGAATTAGTTTTTTAAAGATATTGGTATCAGGAATAAGCTTTACATCCTTCAATGTTGCCCTTTGTGTAAGCAAATTTAAGGAAAGATTAGAAAACTCAATTGTATAGAGACTGTCCGTAGCATTTATAATCAGGCTCTTCAGTTCATGTTGAACAACAGGCCTAAGTTTATTACTGAAATAGAGGGACATAAAAAACACGAATATCAAAATAAGGGATATAATCCCCAGCACCCATCTCAACGTACTGTATTTATTTCGGATTTTTTTCTGCATAAGCAAACAAAGCAATACAATATACGGCTTTACATTGCTAAAACACTAGTTTCCTGCTTTCTTTTCTTTCTCCTCTTTTTTCTTTTCTTTCGCTTTTTTCCGCTCTTCCCTTTTCTTTTCCCGGTTGGCCTTACGTTCCTCTTTCTTGTCTTCTACCTTTTTCATGGCCTGTTCAGGAGTTTTTACAGGAACTATACCCAATCCTACATTTTCACGCATCCCAATAAAGACACTTTTCCAAAGTAAGTTAAAGAATGAAGCAGCTGGCGTCCTTTTAAAAGTAACATGAGCTATCCTTGGCGCGTCTCCCTTTTTAGGATTATCGTCCTTAATCAGGAAGCTATTGGCAATGAACGACAATAAGCCCTTTTCTTTTGGCTTTTCCCCGTTCTCCCCTTCTTTCAGCAATTTAATTTTTAGGTTGGTATAGTAAAACCCAACAGTAGAAGTGGAGCCATATTGATTGGCCTTAACATTAAATTCGGTCTTCTGCATTTGTCCACTGGCAATTTCAACCAGACCCATATTCTTTGCAACCGGATTAAGCACCATCATATCCATCGGACCAACCTTCCCACTATAGCTAAACGCTGCATCTTTAGCTGTCAGGTTAAAATCCATCTTTACATCTATCCTGCTCGTTTTCATAACGAGTGCATGAAGATTGGCAACCGCATGGTTATTCTTGGTCAGCTGCAGAGAATCGTTGGTTAAATTATAAATGTTCCCAGCAAAATCCTTAAAATAGATGGTGCCTCTCTTCTGACTTATTGGATTGTATTCAGTATAAGCAATGTCCAGTCCGCGTAATTTTAATGTGTCCAATATTGCAGGTATCGGCAATCTCTTTAAAGCAATATGGGGGAAATTTCGGACCTTATCCAAACCAGGGGGCGCAGGCAATTCCCTGTTTACAAAAATATTTACTTTGGCAGGGCCAACTAATAAGGCGGCTGCGTGCAAGCTTCCTTCACTGTTTAATCTTTTAAAATCTACACCGGAAAAGTTAAGGTGATCAAATTTTAAATCATATCGGTCTTTCCCGTAGGTATACTTCCTGCTAAATTCCAGGTCTGGATACATCGGTATCATTTGTAAACCAACCACTTTTATATTTTTTCCTGTAGCAGAACCGCTGATGGTATCCACTTTAATGGTATACATCTTGTCTTTGCCTAATGAGCGGTATCCGGTTAACAGAAAATTTATATCCTTGGTGTAATAGAAGCGCGTGGTATCAGATGCAGACAAAGAATCGATCAGCAAGTCATTCACATTAATACTCAAATGCTTTATACTGTTTAGCGGTCTTGAGGTGGCCCCGTTAATATAATCCAAATCGGCGTCAACAATTTTAATTGCCTTCACATGTATCGACTTTAAAGTACCTGAAATGAGTTGGTATAAGCTCTTCTCCTCTTTAACTGTGTCTGGTTTTTTAGGTATATTATAGTGGACAATATTGATGGATGGCTGATCAAGAACTATCGCATTTAGTTCCACTATTTTTTTAAAATAGGCTTTTAAAATACTTACCCTACTAATCTTTAGATGAGCCAGTTTAACCTGGTATAGATTAGGCGATGCCACTTTTGCTTCCCTTAACTTCCTAAAAACTACCGTATCTGGCAGGATAGATACACTATCAAGCGTAGCGCTACCTGTAAAAATATTGATGTGAATGTCATCAAAATTCAAACTATACAACCCTCCTGAAGCGTCGTGTACTCCCTTTTTCAATTTCTCAGTAAGCAAAGGCTTCCACTTGGCGTTAAGGTATATTGATGCAATACCCAGAATGAGTAATAGCGCAGCAACAATACCACCTATCCACTTAATTACTTTATACTTACCTTTTTTCGGCTGATCCATAAAATGTGTATAGGAAATTCATACACAATATCAAGGCCATAATGAAAATGTTATAGCTCTTTAGCGCGATATCTTCTCGCATCCACATCTACTACGGAAAAAAAGCCCTGCACATTGCCTGATATATTGCCTTCAATATTTACCGGAACACCTGAAAACAAGCCATTCCAATCGGTCTCCATAAATACCGAGTACAAATACTGCGCGTATTTAGCAGACAAAGAAATCTTATAGATATAAATAAATTCTTCCGACTTAAGACTAAACGTCCTTTTCAGATTATTTAGTGGATACAGAGAATTAGGCGAGCCTAGGAAATGGGTATAACTATAGTATTTGGTTTGATCAAACTTTGCTGGGTTCCAAATAGGAATCTCACCATAAGAGATATACCATTTATTGGGATTGACATAACCGAAAGTGTGCTTTGGTATATTGCCTTCAATTTTTTGGTCTTCCACCACGCGGGTTGATAGTGGCAAAAAGTCATCTACAATATTTACCACCTGCCTAAGGGTATCAACTGCTGTGTAGGTCTTTTCATTCAACTTAATAGTTAACTTATATGCCCCATTATAATTTGGATCACCACGACTAACACCCTTGTAAACACCTTTTATAGTGGTTTCATAATAAATGATGTCTACACGCCCATCATTGACCACTACCCTGGCCTTACTTACTGGAGTTGGTAGCGAGTCTGCATGTAATGCCGGTTTTGTTAGCTTTATATACTGGTCTACTTTAAGGGTATTAAAGCCCCCTTCTACCGCCAGTTCGTATCTAGATTGTGGACTATTGAAAACGCCATCTTCTAGGACATTCTTTTTACAGCCAGTCATAAAAATCAGGATAAGAAGCATCCCTGATAAAGAAACAGGTCTTTTCATATTATAACTTAAAGCTATACGCAACCCAGGGATATAATCCAAAACCATACTCCACTGTACTCTTTTTAGGTTCAAATGATGATGAATTTAAATGGTAATATAATGGGTTCTTCTGATTATATACGTTATAAATACCAACAGAGACTACATGGTCTAAAACACGTTTCCTGGAGAGCGCTGTTAAAAACTTATATTTTGCAGAAACATCAAGCCTGCTAAAATCAGGAAACCTATTAGTATTTCTTCCTTCAAATATAGGAACATTTAAACCATCATGCTCATAATACCCAACCGGCAAAGTAAGTGGTCTTCCGCTAGCATAGGTAAAGAAGGTTTGGAAGGATAGCTTTTCGTTAACTGCATAATCCAGATTCAACTTTACCTCTTGTGGGATGTCATAATTCGCAATAAATTTATTGCCATAATTGATATCGGGAATCTTGCGGAAAACCCTTGCATAATTATAGGCCAAAGAGCCTACAAACTTTCCCAACGTTTTGTTTATTTCAACTTCAACTCCGTAAGCATCAGAGCTGCCAGACCTGATCTGACTTCTTACATCAGGATTTCTAATGATCTGCGCATGCCCTAAAAGCTCGGGCTGGTTATCTAGTCTTTTCCCATAAGCACTCACAGAAAAAGCATAGCGGCTTGGTGCAAACCGATATCCAAGAGATATGTGGTGGGAGCGCTGAGGCTTAATCTTTCTGGATGCCGGCACCCAGGGCTCCAGAGATGAAAATGAAAGACTACTATTCTGTATCAATTGTAAATATTGATAGTTAAGGTTGTAACTTAAAAAAATACGTTGATTGTCTGAAGGCAGGTAGCTTAAATTCAATCTCGGCTCAGGGTTTACAAATACTGATGTTTCATTACTCTTAACCTGGTTTCCTAATTGGTCGTAAGTATTTCTATTTTCTTGTACGTTGTAAAACCCACCAAGCCGAATTCCATAATTTAATTCATACCACTTACTCAAATTAATTTGCTGGGAATAATACAAAGCCAGCTCTGCAGATTTATCTCTTGAAATATTGTATTCCAACTCCTGCTGTTTATAGGATTCACCGGGCATAAAACGGTGATAAGTACCTGAAGCCCCAAACTTGATTTGATTGGTTGGACTCCTATAATACGTATAATCCGCTTTTAAGGTAAGGTCCTTTACGGCAGTACGCCACTGACTTTTCTGTGATAGTGTATCCGCATTCAAATCCAGGAGATTATTATAATTGCTATATACAGCAGATACATTCAGGAACACCCTGGAGTTAAACAGATGGTTCCATCTTAAGGTAGAGGTGAAGTTTCCCCAGTTATTGGAATACGAATTATCGGAGAGCAGATGGTCCTTACCATAGTAAAGCGAATAAAACAAACTATTGTCCTTATCTACTTTATAGTTGGCCTTGGCATTGATGTCGTAATAAACAGAACGCGGACTAAAAAGCTTGAACTTACTTTGAAAAACATCAAGTAAACTGCGGCGGTAGGCAACTATAAAAGATCCCTTTTCCCTAACCAATGGCCCCTCTACGGCTATTCTGGCAGAGAGTAGGTTTACCCCGCCGCTAACGTGGTATTCTTTACTATTACCCTCCGTCATCCGGTTAACAATTACAGACGATAAGCGCCCGCCATAATTTGCAGGCATGTAATCCCGATACACTTGTATGTTATTAACCGCGTCTGGATTAAATACAGAAACCAAACCGTATAAATGCGAAGGATTATAAATGATTGCTTCATCCAGCAAGATCAGGTTCTGATCTGCATTTCCACCACGCACAAATAAACCAGAACTGCCCTCTGTGGTAGATTTTATCCCGTTTTGCATTTGTAGGCGCTTCAGTACGTCTGTCTCCCCCAAATAATAAGGTGCCCCGTTCAGTTGCTTTACGGTAAAGTTTTGTTCATTCTTTAAAATGGGATTCGGTGTAAGGGTAGATTTGCTGATTACAACTTCCTCCAGTTTATGGGTTATTGGTGTAAGTTCAACTTCCTGTTGTATGTCGTGATCAAGATGTAAAAGAATTTCTTCTATTTGATATCCGGTATGGGATATTGTTAATTTATAATTCCCTTCAGGAACCGATATAGAATAGAACCCATACTGGTTGGTAACAACACCAACCTGTAACTCGGGTATCTGCAATGTGGCGCCAATAACCTCTTCCCCATTTATCAGATCCCTCACGCGCCCATTTATACTGAACAACTGAACCTTTTTAGGTGCAACAACAATGTCTTTCCCAATAAGCGTGAAGCTTAAACCAGAACCAAAAAGAATTCTTTTCAGCACAGCTTCCAATGGAGTCTGGACAAAATGAAAGCCGGCAGATCTTTTAGTACGCAGCTGATCCGGATCAAAAGCAAAGTTAACGCCTGTACGTTGTTCCAGTTTTATTAACGTTCGGATCAAAGAATCCGGTGCTAAAGTAATGCTTAAGGGAGTGTTGAGCGGAATTTTCGCTTGCGCAAAAGTATCCGTTCCGTTTAGTGTTAATAAGAGCGCAATAAAAAAACATAAGTGTTTAATTATCGGATAAAACATAAGTGCCGCTATCTTTGATTACTTTGAACTGCAAAGATGCAGAAATAACCGCTAATGCACTATCAATTGTTTGATAATGCAGATTGGCAACTGTGAATTTTCTGTTATTTAACATGCGGCCTTTCACCACAACCGGTACCTGATACACTTTTTCCAGCTCTTGGGCCACCGCATGTAAAGGCATCTCTTCAAAAGTAAAGTTTTTATTGACCCAGGCTTTAAAGTTAGGATTAGCATTTTCAGCCATTATCAATGTTTTTGTATTTGCATTATAAGACCCAATTTTACCCGCCGTAAGAATCAGCTGGCGATCAGTACCCTGTTGCTTAAGGGCTACAATACCTTCTTCTACAACAACAGAAACATCATCATTGTGCTTAAGTACATTAAAACTTGTACCAATATCCTGAGCTTCAATAGCACCGGCTACTACTTCAAATTGTACACCTTCATGTTTAACAACTTGTATAAAAGCTTCTCCACTCAATATTTCCAGTTTCCTGTCTGCATTAAAGTTCTCTTTATTGTACCTGATCTTAGTCCCTGCATTTAAGTTAAGGATGGTCTCATCTGGAAGTACAATTCTGGTTACCGATGCATTTTCCGGGATGCTAATTGTTGCGTATTTACCTTGATTTAAAAAATAATAGCCTACAGATAGCATCACTAAAAACACCGCAGCTATTTTAGTAATCATTCCGAAGTTGATCTTTCTAACTAAAGGTTCATTAATTGTTACATCACCTTGAAGTTTATCACTTAAAACATTCCATGAGGCATCTGCATCGCGATGTACACTGCACAACTTGTCGATGCTAAACTGTACATTCAAAAATTCCTGATAGGTCTTTTCATTTTCCACATCTGCTTCTCTCCACTCTTCAAGGATCTTTTTATCTTCCTGTGAAATGGTACTGTCAAGATCATCAATGATCAATTCGAAAATCAATTCTTCGTTTTTATGAAACTTATTCATATTATGGAGATTAATGCGTTATAAAATTTAATACCAACAGCAACACTGCTGTTAGTTGTTGTTTATGTTTTTCCAAATGTTCCCTTAGCTTCTTAAAGCCATAGGTTAAATGGTTTTTAACCGTCTTAACAGAAATATCCATTTGATCGGCTATTTCCTGTTGCTTCAATTTACCAAAGCGGCTCAGGTACATGACCTGCTTACACTTTTCGGGCAATAAAGCCAGGGCTTCTTCCAAACCCTTTAACAATTGTTCATCAGCATCAACATGTTCATCAACCTCATCTGTTTGGTCCGGATGGTGAACAACCAGGTAAGCAGATTGCTTTTCAGCATCCGCTTTTTCCTTCTTTATATAGTTTAAAGAAGAGTTTACTACAGAACGAAACAAATAACTTTTCATAGATACCTGTATATTCAATTGACCTGCCTTATTCCAAATATTGATAAACACATCATGTACAATTTCTTCTGCTGTTTCTGCCCGGTTCACATATCTGTAAGCTAGGGTAAACAGCTGTTTATAATACTTTTTATAGAAAGCCTCAAACCATTTTTTATCGCCACTTGCCAGCGCTTCTAATAGTCCGGGATCTTCCTGGTTTTTTAACAATTCCTGATCAGCCATATCCTCCTATTGTTGTTTATAAGTGAGGATTCCGGATATTTCAGGCGAAATCGCCGGGGTGCTAACTGTTATAAACCATAATCCTTTAAACATATTCCGTTCCTGGAGCGGAGTTAGTAAAAATGATCCTTTTATAAGAACCAACTTGCCCTTTTCATTATTATATAACTCTTTAATAAATGTACCCACACTTCCCTTGGTTCCACTTCTTAAAGTTATCAGCTTAGGTTCAATATCACTATACTCAATGGTATAACTCAGCTGTTTTGTTTCTTCACTATACAAACCTTTCAATACTGCAGTACCGGCAGAATTGCTATTTGTACCTTTTTTATCAGCCCTTGCTGTTATAAGATATGACCTTATCGGGGGTTTAACTTTAGCCGAATCAACACTCAGCTCTTTCTCACACGATCCCAAAAAGAACAGTATAAATGTGGCAATCAGCCACACAAATCCTTTAATTTTACTCCTCTTCATTTTAGTATTTTATCCAGGGCCTAAAATACTAATTTCTAATAGATTATAAACAACCCCTAAAAGGCATTCATTCTTTCAATTACCTGCTCAACTTGTGCTTCGGTATGGTAATAAGATACCGGCAGACTTAATGTAGTTTGATGGATTAGATCTGAAACTGGGAAGGCTCCTTTTAGCCTGTTCTTTAATGCGTTTTGACGGTGTGGTGGAACCGGGTAATGAATCTCTGTACGTATGTTATTTTCCAGTAAGTATGCCCTCAATTTATCTCTTTTAGGATGTCTGATTGCGTAGATATGGTAAACATCATCATAATCAGGATGTACTTGTGGAAGTGTGAAATCTTCCTTTAACCCATCCTGATATAATTTAGCCAGCTTCTTTTTGTGTGCATTGATGGCGTCAAGATGCATCAATTTAACAGACAAAAAACCAGCTTGTATTTCGTCTAACCGGGAGTTCATCCCGATGTAATTGTTATAATATTTTTCTTGGCAACCGTAGTTGCGCAATGCTTTAATTTTAGTGATGGCATCAAAATCATTAGACAACAAAGCACCACCATCACCAAGGGCACCAAGATTTTTGGTGGGATAAAAACTAAAAGCACCAAAATCACCAAAAGTACCTGTTTTTTTACCTTTGTAAGTGGCACCATGAGATTGAGCGCAATCTTCTACAACTTTAAGGTTGTATTTTAATGCCAAATCCATTACCGGATGCATATCGCAGGATTTTCCATATAAATGCACAACCATAATTGCCCTCGTCTGCGAGGTAATTTTTTCCTCAATCTTGGCCGGGTCAATGTTATAGGTATCCAAATCAGGCTCTACCATAACTGGTACCAGCCCGTTATTATAAATAGCCAAAATGGTAGCGATGTAGGTGTTTGATGGAACGATCACTTCTGATCCCTCCGGAAATTCAAAATACTTCAACGCAAGCACTAAAGCATCTAACCCAGAAGCCACACCAGCTCCATATTTACTTCCACAGTAATCAGCAAATTCTGTTTCAAAAGTACTTACCTTATTTCCCAGAATGAACCACCCTTTACTCAGACTATCGGAAAAACTTTCCCGGTAACTTTCCATAAAAGGCTCATTCAGCAAAAAAAGATTTTCGTACTCTATCATATCGCACACTTAATCTGATAAGGTGTATGTATGTAATCGGCCGCTTCAAAATACTCGGATGCCAAAACCATCAGGATCGCATCTTCACTAAAACTGTGCATCGTATGCCAGTCTTCGGGCTCAATAATCAAACATTTATCCGGACTGTCCAGCAATACAGAACTTTCTTCATCACCGTTGTCATTGTATATGGTACAATTCCCGCGAATACATATCGCCGCCTGCCGGGTTTCATAATGCCTGTGGCCACCGCGCTCAGAATTATCCACACCGTAGATGTAAAAAATACGCTTGATGTCAAAAGGAACTACCTTTTCAATTACAGTAAGGTTTCCTCTATTGTCTGTAAAAGTTTTAAGATTAACTAAGGAAGCCATAGTTCAGTGCATTTTTTTTGTAAATATTTTTATAATAACCTCGAAGGAAAAACAATACAGATCTTCCGGGGACTTTATGTACCCATTGTATATCGTTGGTTACCTCATGCGAGACAATTTCTTTATTGTAAGCATTAATCACTTTTTCTGCTTCTGAAAGTGCAACGCTGTATGGTCTGTAAATGTGCTTAACAGGATTCCTAGACAGTGTGTAAGATTGGCTGGAAAGACTGTAGCTATCATTCGAAGTGTAATGAAAATCATGGTAATGGTAAAAAACCAGATCGAACTTTTTACCCGAAGCGGTTTCTGTTCCAACTACCAAATCGCCTTTTGTTTTGAAAGCATATTGCTGAACATTCCAGGGGGCAACGCCACCCCCCAGATGTTGCAGCACTTGGATAGCACTAAACCTGGTGGTCCAGTCGTCAAGGTATTTTTGATCTCCAAATTTACCATCTTCAACCCTGTTAAAACACCAGTTCAAACAGGCGTCCACCCACCAGTTCAGCACTTCCATACCCCCCCAGGTATTCTTAAATGTCATGAATTGCACACAATATAATCCACTTTTTACTGATTGATCATAGCAAGGTGTATACCTGTGTTCTGTGATCAATACAGATTTTTCGCCCATCTCTTCAATCAAAACTGAAGGATTTTTGAAAAACAAAAGGTCTGCATCTACATAAGTGCAGTGGTCTAATTTGTATTTTTCTAAACAATATTTTATGCTTGATGAAGCGCAAGTCCAGCAATACTCAGCTGCTGTTCTGCCTTTCTTTACTTCAAGAAGTCTTTTATTTTCAAATTCTTTTAAACTGATAATGGTCGCACTCTCTAGTCCTAAGCGGCTAAGCAGATCAAAACAATGGTCGTCAAACGCGATGATGTATAGGTGAAAATCATTGCACTGTTTTTCAAGCGAGCGGTACATGGCTAACCCGCGCGACAAATAGGTGGAGTTAAATAGCGTACAAAATTTAAGCATGTAGAGATAAATTAATTAAGTAAAAACCTTTATCGCAGCCAGCTGGCTTACCGTCAATATACATGACCTCCTCACCCTGCACGTAGGAAGGAAACTCAGCAACTATTTTATAAAATTTTTCAAAATGACTTAAAAAGAACTCCTGATTAAAAAACCAGGAAGGATAAGATGCAGCATATATTTCAGGCGGAACAACCTGCAATGTTAGGCGGTCGTCTGGTTTATTGTTAAAAGCAGTCCTGTCAAACAACAGAAAATCAAAACCGTAGGATAACAATTGTTTTAGGAATTGATGTGGCTTTTCTAAATACTGCACTACACCAGAAAGCAAAACAAAATCTATTTTCTTTTCTGCCTGGCAGGCTTCAATAGTAGGATAAAATTTCAGGGTCTCATCTGCAAAATGTTCATTTCCACAAACTACGTAATGTGCCTGCTCTACCACATTCCAGCTGGCACAAATCTCTTTGGTTAAAAATTCTTTTATCTGGTAGTAGGTGCTTCCAAGAGCACCGCCAAAATCTAATATATGTAGCGCCTTTTTCTTTAATGTTGCGCTAAGTTGCAAGAACGCTAGCAAAGCATAAGGACATTGTTTTTTATCAAAAATTACAGAATCACGTTCGTAAACTGCTTCTCCATTTTTAATCTTTAACATGGAATCTTTCGTTCTTTCTAAAATATTTGACGCATCGTACCCGCCTGCAACTGCACTGGCCTTTTCCCAGCTAGCGTAGTTGCCAAACCATCCGTATAGATTATCTTTATTCTTTGAAAACAATGCGTTGAACATTTAAATATCCCTAATTGTATATACAAGACAATGGGATAATCAAAAAGTCCTATATGAGATAGAATAAAAATTAAAAGAATTTTATTTTAAGCAAACCGATCCTTTCCACGGATGTGCTGATATAGCATACCGGACTAAGACTTGGTACACACCTCCTTTACCTGAACTCACCTTGATTGGATTATAAAACCACAGTGAGTCCACATTTTTCCTGGTAAAATGTGGACTCACTGTGGGCTGACTGTGGGGTCACTGTGGGCTCAGTCAAAAGGAGTGCCCACAGCGGGTGCTGACATAGCAGACGAAATTACAATTAAAACAGAGCGTAGTTGTTTTACATTTAGCATTTTGTTTAAATTATGAAATTTTACAGTACAGCGACTACTGCCAATTTGTCATTTATAAATATATTTTTGTATTTTTGAACCCCACATACACCATTACAAGATATGATTGACCTACAATTAGCCGATAAGAAACATGATGAAGAGCGCCAGGGTGAGGCTTTGGTTATTGATGCACCATTGGTACGTAACGGTCGCAAATTGTATATTGAGAGCTATGGTTGCCAGATGAATTTTGCTGATAGTGAAATTGTTGCTTCCATTTTGCTAGATCAGGGATTTGAAACTACGGGCAACTACAAAGAAGCCGATGTAGTTTTCATCAACACCTGTTCTATTAGAGAAAATGCAGAACAAAGGGTTAGAAACCGCTTGTCGCAATTTGGGGTAGAGAAACGCCGCAATCCGAAATTGATAGTTGGTGTTTTGGGCTGCATGGCTGAGCGACTAAAATCTAAATTCTTAGAAGAAGAGAAGTTGGTAGATGTAGTGGTTGGTCCTGATGCCTACCGGGAATTACCTCAGCTATTGAGTGAAGTAGAAAGCGGGCAAAAAGCAATCAATGTATTGCTTTCCCGGGAGGAAACCTATGCAGACATTAGTCCGGTACGTTTAAGCGGTAATGGCATTACAGCTTTCATCTCTATTATGAGAGGTTGTGATAACATGTGCTCGTTCTGCGTGGTTCCTTTTACCAGAGGCAGAGAACGCAGCCGCGATCCTTATTCTATATTAGCAGAGGCGCAAGATCTTTTTGAGCGTGGTTATAAAGAGGTGACTTTGCTGGGCCAAAATGTGGATTCTTACAAATGGAAAGGTAAGGATGCTGTAGAGGAAGCAGAGACTGAGGTCAACTTTGCACAATTGTTGGAAAAAGTAGCGATGATTGGTCCGGATTTAAGGGTTAGATTCTCTACTTCTCATCCTAAAGACATTACAGACGAAGTGTTGTATACCATTGCAAAACATGATAACATTTGCAACTATATCCACCTGCCGGTTCAGTCTGGCAGCAGTAGGGTATTGGAATTAATGAACCGTACTTATACCAGAGAATGGTACATTAACAGGGTAGACGCCATCAGACAAATCATTCCAGGATGCGCAATATCTTCTGATATTATTGCAGGATTCTGCACGGAGACAGAAGAAGATCACCAGGAAACTTTAAGTATGATGGATTATGTAGGGTATGATTTTGCCTTTACCTTTAGCTACTCTGAACGACCGGGTACATTGGCTGCGCGTAAGCTGGCAGATGATATTCCGCAGGAAGTTAAAAAACGCAGACTTGCAGAAATCCTTTTGAAACAACAACAAACATCTTTACACAGGTTGCAGCAGTTTGTAGGTAAAACAATGAGAATTCTGGTAGAAGGAACCTCCAAAAAATCTGATCAGGACTTTTGTGGCAGGAACGACCAGAATGCAATGGTAGTTTTCCCATTAACAGCAGGTGTGAAGGCTGGGGAATATGTAAATGTTTATATTGACAGGTGTACATCGGCTACTTTGCTGGGAACGGTTGTCAGTTAAAATTGAGGCGACTTATTCGTCGCCATTTGGTAATAGCTATTAAATAAATGGACGTACAAGATATAAAAAACCGCTTTGGAATAATTGGAAGCTCTCCATTATTAAACCGGGCAATAGACATAGCCAGACAGGTATCGCCAACAGACATGTCTGTTTTAATTGGTGGCGAAAGCGGTAGTGGTAAAGAAGTTTTCTCGCACATTATACACCAGATGAGTGCACGTAAGCATGGTGCATTCATTGCGGTAAACTGTGGCGCTATACCAGAAGGAACAATAGACTCAGAACTATTCGGTCACGAGAAAGGCTCTTTTACCGGTGCGCATGAAGCCCGCAAAGGATACTTTGAAGTGGCCAATGGCGGTACAATATTTTTAGACGAGGTTGCGGAGCTGCCACTTGGTACACAGGCCCGCTTATTGCGAATTTTGGAAAGCGGCGAATACCTGAGGGTAGGCTCATCTAAAGTTCAAAAAACAGATGTAAGAATTATTGCAGCTACGAATGTGGATGTGTACGACCGTGTAAAATCTGGTAAGTTTAGGGAAGATCTATATTACAGATTAAATACCGTGCCCTTAAGAATTCCAGCCTTACATGAGCGTAAAGAAGACATTTACCTGCTGTTTAGAAAATTCTCTGCCGATTTTAGCGATAAATACCGCAGTCCGGGTATACAACTGGAGCCCGATGCGATAAAGATATTGAGCAATTACAGCTGGCCTGGAAATGTAAGACAGTTAAAAAATATTGCCGAGCAAATTTGTGTGCTGGAAAAAGACCGCAATGTTACCGGAGCAGCACTGTTGAATTATATCCCAAATGAAAGCGGAAGCAACCTTCCAATGGCGATTAACGGCAGTAATAAGGAAGACTATTCAGAACGTGATATCTTGTATAAGGTGCTGTTTGACATGAAGAAGGATATGATGGAACTTAAGAAATTGGTTGCAGAGATCATTCAGAATGGCGGGAATACTTCACATGTAATGGCAGACAATACGCATTACATTAACCAGCTTTACCAGGAAGTGGACCAGACGGGGAATAACGACCATTCTACCCAGCTTACCATCAAGAAGCCTACACAGGGGCCGGTTGATTACAATTACGCTCATGAGGCAGAAGAAGTGGAAGAATCTTTATCACTGATAGATAAGGAATCAGATTTGATTAAAAAGGCTTTAAAAAAACATAAAGGAAAACGTAAGTTTGCTGCACAGGAATTGGGCATATCTGAACGTACGCTTTATAGGAAAATAAAAGAACTTAACCTGAACTAGTGATGAAGAATCTGTATATCGTTATTGTTTTTTTAGTCATCAGTGGATGTAAGATCTCTTTCAAAGGAGAATCTATTCCGCCCAATATGAAAACAGTTAACGTAACCGTTTTCGAAAACAACGCACCGCTGGTAGTGGCATCCTTAAGCTCTCAGTTTACAGAAGAGCTGAAAACGAGGATCAGAAACCAAACCCGTTTGAGCATTACTACCAATGATCCGGAAGCCACGTTTTCTGGCAATATTGTAGGTTACGACATTAGACCAGTGGCATTACAGGACAATAACAACAGGCAATCTTTGGCGGGTGCAAATAGGCTTACCATCAGGATAAGCGTTAAATATGTAAACAACCTGAATCCTAAACAAAGCTATGAGGAATCATTTGAACGCTTTAAAGACTTTAAACTGGCAGGTAGTTTACAAGCACAGGAGCCAGCCCTGATCAAAGATGTAACGGCACAATTAACAGAGGATATCTTTAACCGGGCATTTGCACAATGGTAAACAGCGCTGAAACAAACCGGATCAATGAATTTTTAGTCGCCCCCGAAACGGTTGCTGCGGATGATGTGGCTTTATTAAAAAGCTATGTTGTACGTTATCCGTATTTTCAACCCCTTAGGCTATTGTTGGCTAAAGCTTCGCTTGGCAGTACAGAAGAAAATGATACACTGGCTTCTGCTGCATTATATACCAATGGGCAGTTGCTGCATAACTTACTATATGAGCCGGAATATTTGCTGGATACTCAGTTTAATTACGCAAAAGTTATCGCTAACGCTGAACCGGTAGCAATAGATGAAGCGGGAATTGATGAGGTAGTATCGGAAGACGAAGTATTTGAAGAAATAGCTGAGGTTGATGTTAACCATTATCAGTCTGCTCCCACTCCTGTGGAAGAAACTGCAGACGATGAAATTTTTGAAGAGATTAGCGAATTTTATAGTGAAGCTTTCTCTGCAGAGGTAGAAGAACCAGCTATATTGAAACATGAAGAGGAAAAACTGGAGCAAGACCTGGTATTGGAGAATATTGTAGCTACAGACTTTTTTGCTTTTCAGGATAACTTTAAGGTAGAAACTGTTCCAGAAATAGAAGATCAGGAATCAATGGAAGCTGATACCATGGAGGGTGGCATAGTTGGGAACGAGGATCAGGTTGTAAGCAAGTATGACGATGACAAACTGCCTTTTACATTTTTATGGTGGCTGGCTAAAACCAGGAAGGAACATCAGCAGATATTTCAGCCCTATGCATCTCCTAAGGAAGCAAGATTGGGCGAGCCGGAAGCATTACCTCAAAACAGCAAACCAAGTGAGCTGCAACAGCAATATGTAGAACACATCTTTCACATCCAGACGCCGTTTAATGCGGAAGAACTTGTGGCCGCACCCCTACCAACAAAAACACCGAACAAGGGAAGCGAGATCATTGAGAAATTTATCAAAGGTGATCACCAAATCAGGGTGCTGAAGGCAGAAGAGATCAACAACGAGAATAAGGCAAGAAAAAGTGCGGAAGACAAGAATGACATGGTTACAGAAACATTGGCCAAGATCTACATAGAACAAATGCTTTACGACAAGGCCATAGAGACTTATCATAAATTAAGTTTGAAGTTTCCAGAAAAAAGCCGTTACTTTGCCGACCTTGTTAAATCTATAGAAAAGAAAATTTAATATTATATAACTCACTATGCTGTTTTTAATTATTCTACTCATCATTATCTGCATTGCCCTGGGATTATTTGTTTTGATACAAAACCCAAAAGGTGGTGGTCTGTCTACTGGTGGTTCCGGCAGCAATATGTTTGGCGTACAACGTACCGGCGATGTTTTGGAAAAAGGAACATGGGTATTATTGGGCCTTGTTGTAGTAATCACTTTATCCATTACTACAATGGCTAAAACTGGTGGTGCTGCTGCTGGTTCAGGATCTAAAATTCAGGAACAGCTGGACAAAACTCCTGCTCCTTCTATTTTAGGTGGCGGACAACAAGCTGCTCCGGCTAATAAGCCTGCTTTAAGCACAGATACTGCAAAAAAATAAGGCAAAGCCCTAAAAGAATTTAAGAGCCCGGTTGTTTTAATACATCCGGGCTTTTGTGTTTCTGCCACTCTGACACTAAAACTGATGCTCCTAAAGCATTAGCTGACAATGCCGTGTAAATTTGTCAAGCTACAGTGCATTGGCATAAAAACTGTTGTATTATTACCTGCGTAATTAATTTACTTTTACATATAAACTAAAATAAAAATTATAACAAGTTATGGCTTTAAACTTTAAACCTAATGCAGACAGAGTAGTTGTTGAAGCTGCTGCTGCAGAAGAAAGAACAGCATCCGGACTATACATTCCAGATACCGCTAAAGAGAAACCTCAACAAGGAATCGTTGTTGCTGTTGGACCCGGTAAATTTGCAGATCAGACAGGAAATGTGATTCCGCTTAGCGTAAAAGTTGGCGATCAGGTTCTTTACAGCAAATACGGTGGTACTGAAATTACCGTTGAAGGCAAAGAATATTTAATTATGAGAGATTCTGACATCTTAGGAACTCTTTAATCGCTGTCATCCTCATTATTAAAAACTAGAATAAAAAAAATAAAATGGCAAAACAAGTAAAGTATAACGTAGAAGCCCGTGACGCCCTGAAAAGAGGTGTTGATATTTTGGCCAATGCAGTTAAAGTAACATTAGGCCCTAAAGGCCGTAATGTAATTATCGACAAGAAATTCGGTTCTCCATCAATTACCAAAGATGGTGTTACTGTTGCAAAAGAAATTGAGTTGAAAGACCCAATTGAAAATATGGGTGCACAAATGGTGAAAGAAGTTGCTTCTAAAACTGCAGATATCGCAGGTGACGGAACAACAACTGCAACTGTATTGGCACAGGCAATTGTTACTGCTGGTATTAAAAACGTTGCTGCTGGTGCAAATCCAATGGACTTGAAACGTGGTATAGATAAAGCAGTTACTGCCATTGTTGAAAACCTGAGATCACAATCTCAAACTGTTGGTGAAGACAACAACAAAATCAAACAAGTTGCATCTATCTCTGCAAACAATGACGAAGTTATTGGTGCTTTGATTGCTGAAGCAATGGGTAAAGTTGGTAAAGATGGTGTAATTACTGTTGAAGAAGCAAAAGGTACTGAAACTGAAGTAAAAACAGTAGAAGGTATGCAATTTGACCGTGGATACTTATCTCCATACTTTGTAACCAATGCTGATAAAATGGAAGCGGAATTAGAAAACCCTTACATTTTGATCTATGATAAAAAGATCAGCAATATGAAAGAATTGCTTCCTGTGTTGGAAAAACAAGTTCAAACAGGCAAGCCATTGTTAATCATTGCAGAAGATCTTGACGGTGAAGCATTGGCTACTTTGGTAGTTAACAAGATCCGTGGTTCATTAAAAGTTGTTGCTGTTAAAGCTCCGGGTTTTGGAGACAGAAGAAAAGCAATGCTTGAAGATATTGCTATCTTAACTGGCGGTACTGTTATTTCTGAAGAAAGAGGATTTAAACTAGAGAACGCTGACCTTAGCTATTTAGGTACTGCTGAGAAAGTTTTAGTTGACAAAGACAATACAACAATCATTAACGGTGCTGGTGTTTCTGAAGACATCAAAGCTCGTGTTAACCAGATCAAAGCTCAAATTGAGACCACTACATCTGATTACGATAAAGAAAAACTACAAGAGCGTTTGGCTAAATTAGCTGGCGGTGTTGCTGTTCTTTATGTTGGTGCAGCTTCTGAAGTTGAAATGAAAGAGAAGAAAGACCGTGTTGATGATGCTTTACATGCAACCCGTGCGGCTGTTGAAGAAGGTATCGTTGCTGGTGGTGGTGTTGCTTTCATCCGTGCAATTGAAGCTTTAGAAGGCATGAAAGGTATAAATGATGATGAAACTACAGGTATTCAAATCATTCGTCGCGCGATTGAGGAACCATTACGTCAAATCTGTCAAAATGCAGGTATTGAAGGTTCAATCGTAGTTCAAAAAGTAAAAGAAGGTAAAGGCGACTTTGGTTACAATGCGCGTACCGATGTATATGAGAATCTAATTGCTGCCGGAGTTATCGATCCAACTAAAGTAGGTCGTGTAGCTTTGGAAAACGCAGCTTCTATTGCAGCTATGTTGTTAACAACAGAAGTTGTATTGGCTGACGATCCAGAAGATGCTCCTGCCGGTGGTGGTATGCCTCCAATGGGCGGTGGTGGTATGGGCGGAATGATGTAAATCATATAGTTCAATCAACATAAAAAGAACCCGCCTTAACAGCGGGTTTTTTTATTTTCAAATTTTATGGCATTAATCGCGCTATTTCAAAATATTTTATGCTAAAAAGTAGTGTCAAGTTCAATAAATTAATTAAAATTGCAGTGGAAAATATTTGGTGACAATAACTATTAAAGATACTTTGTATGATCTCAAATAGTTAAACGGAGTGTCAAAACTCTTCACTATTTACCAGTAAAAGACGCTTTAAATTAAAAATTCATTTTATGCTGTTTATTGAAAACCCACTAAATACCTATATCGCCTGGATCAAAGACCGTCCCGTAGACTGGGGTGATGCAATGGCCACAGATTTCTTTTATTCTTTGGAAAAAACTATAGAAACGAGGGCCCTTATTGAAGTTTCCAAAGAAGATTATGATGCTAAAGAAAAAGCGATTAAAGATTATCTAAATGCATGTGTTGACGGTGTTGAAGGCTTAATTGAACCGGACTTGACAACAGATAAATATTTCGAGGAGGATGATGATTATGTTTCTGGAGCATCGTTGGCTAAGCTGATTGATTATTTAAATAAATTTATTGAATTGGATGAACCTAGGTATATTAACATTGTTGCCTTAAACTTATTTAGTCAAACAGATTATCAGATCTATATTTACGATTTGAGATCAAAATTCATGGACTCAAATGATCGCTTAAGGGATAATTATGTAAAAAATTTACTAATCGGCGATCTGGATCGGGCAGCCTTAGAAGAAGACTATTTGGAACAAGGAGCAGATTTGAGCAGAATTTACGCGGAAGTAAAAATCTCGTGGGACAACTTTGTTATAGATGACTTCAATACTTCAATCATCTTCGCCTATAATATGTTTAGAATGATTGGCGGGTAGCAATTCCGGATTGCTATCCAGCAGGAATTAAACAAAGCCGTCCTGAATTCAATCAAGACGGCTTAAATTTTAAACTACTACTTCACCCAAATAGGCCGTTGTACTTACTGCAGTTCCGGTTTGGTCTACATACTGCATCCAGCAATGCACCGTATTGCCGGCAAAGCTATTGGGTAAGTTAAGATTCACCTCACCCACTTCCCGATTGGTAAAATCTTTAAAGGTTACAAACTTAGCCTTTTCAGGATTGTAGATAATAAAAAGAGAGTATAGGTTTGTAATTGCTATCCATTAAAGAAAAACATGATAAAAAATTAAGGACTAACAATTCAATTCTTGAACCTAACTTGGTTTACAAAATTTGTGAATATGACCCGATTCGCTGCCTTTGACGTTTTCGGAAACTCCGCTACCGTCGTCAAAAGCTTTGTTTTAGAACTGTCGATTCCCCAATATATCATATGGACAATGGGGTCATCTTCTAACTCGTACTCGACAAAGAAATATTTAATATTATTAACTGACTTAATGTCAGAAATAATATACTTTGATTTAGCAAGAAGCTTTGCGTCATAAAATTGGGACTTGCGAAGATCTTCCAAGTAATTTGGCGTATTATCAAAATTCGACACCTTAGTCTGTAAAACCATGTTGCCAATCTTCATTAATTTTATTTTTCGACTCGTCGCCCCTGAAATCACCGAATATTTACCAAGTGTTTTTAGCGAATTAGAATCATCCAATGAAATATCTACAGCTTGTACCGGAACAGAAAAACTTATTGCCTCGGTTGACACTACTTTTTGCGCTTCAACAGTTTGGCATATTAATAACACCAATAAACTGAATAATATATTTTTCATAACGTAATTTATGGTTAAGGATTACAAGGAGTATCGCCGATCGGCCCTGTAGATGGTTGGATATTATTAGAGGCGTTTAGTTTAACTCCTTCAAACTTTCTCATTGTGTTTGGATTAGTGATTGTTGATACCTTAGCGCTCGAATATAGTTAGTAAATGGATTCTTTCAAAGCCTCTTTTAATATGTCGCGCTCCATCTGTATATCATGCAACTCTTATCTTAGTCGTGCAAGCTCCTGCTCGGTTTCACTCCATATAAGTGTCCAATCAAAGGTAGCAACTCCACCCCCCACAACACCCTACTTACTTAATAACTCCTTCGGTACTTCTTCGATACAAAGACCGTACTTCTACACCAAAAGTAATTGTTTTGTGTAGAAATATGGTAGAAGTATGGTCTTTGTAAGGTTTTAGTGGAGAACCTGTCCCTTATTAACTAGCTTTGTGTATGCAGCGGGAACAAATCTCAGTATTCGATATTTTTAAGATCGGCATCGGGCCGTCCAGTTCACATACCTTGGGTCCATGGCGGGCGGCACAGCAATTTACTGCTTCTCTATTGGATAAGGATTTATTGAATGGGGTAGTGCAGGTTAAAATTTTGCTATATGGTTCACTGGCCAAGACCGGCAAGGGGCATGGAACGGATGTAGCCATATTACTCGGACTAACTGGCGCTGATCCGGTAACTTTTGATGTGAATGCGATAGACCCTACTATTGATGCCATCAAAAATGATAAGCTGCTTAACCTTTCCGGCAGCAAATCAATTCCTTTTAATTACGAGGAAGATCTCGCTTTCTTGTTTTTTGAAAGCTTGCCCTTCCACCCCAACGCGGTAACCTTCCAGGCTTTCCTGGAAACCGGTAAAGCCTTCTCTGAAACTTACTATTCTATTGGTGGAGGTTTTGTAGTAAAGGAGGGCGAAAGCGGCAACGAGAAAGAACAGGTAGACCTGCCCTTTCCTATTGAGAAAGCAGCTGATTTGTTACACTGGTGCCTGAGTACGGGTTTAAAGGTATCTGAAGTGGTATTGGAAAATGAACTGGCCTGGAGAACGGAAGCGGCAACAAAGACAGGTATTCTGCAGCATTTTGAAGTAATGAAAGACTGTACCTATCGTGGCTGCCATACCGCTGGCTTTTTGCCGGGTGGTCTAAATGTTGGCAGAAGGGCAGCTGCGCTGAATAAACGGTTAATTGGCGATAAACCCTATAGCGACTATGCAAGTTGGATAGCAGCCATCAGGGCTGGTGGTAATGGGTTCAATTATATTTTAGATTGGGTAAGTTGTTTCGCCCTTGCCGTAAATGAGGAGAATGCCTCTTTTGGACGGGTAGTTACTGCGCCCACTAATGGTGCGGCTGGTGTAATTCCGGCTGTATTGCAGTACTTCATTGCTTTTTGTGATGGTTTTACAGAGGATAAGGTCATCCAATTTATAGCTTGTGCTTCTGAAATAGGCAGTATCTTTAAAAAAGGGGCCACCATTTCTGCTGCTATGGGGGGCTGCCAGGCAGAGATTGGGGTTTCTTCTGCGATGGCCGCAGCGGCACTTACAGAGTGTATGGGTGGTTCGCAGCGACAAGTGTTAATGGCCGCAGAGATAGCCATGGAGCATCACCTGGGCTTAACTTGTGATCCAATTGGTGGCCTGGTACAAATCCCTTGTATTGAAAGGAATACCATGGGTGCGATTAAGGCCATTACTGCCAGTCAGCTGGCTTTGCAAAGTAATCCTGATAAAGCAAAGGTGAGCCTGGATGCAGTGGTACATACCATGTGGGAAACTGCCTTGGACATGAACTCCAAGTATAAGGAAACATCAGACGGGGGCTTGGCGACTAACATCCCCATCAGCTTGCCGGAGTGCTAGATCTTTTGTTGTGCTTTGATGGCAAGATATCGGTTTACTACGTTAACGGTTAGTTTTTCTGGCGCAGTAAGGATGCTGAGTATGCCATGTTTTGCCAACTCCATTACCATTAGCTTTTTCTCGTAAGCAAATTTCTCTGCAATGGTTTTAATGTAGATGCCTTCTACATCACTTGCCGCCTTTTCGCTAATGGCTTTCAGTTCGGTATTCTCGAAAAAAACGAGCAGCAGCAAATGGTGCTTCGCAATGCGTTTTAAATAGGGCAGCTGCCGGGTTAAGGCAGTCATGCTTTCAAAATTAGTGAAGAAGATAACCAGACTGCGCTGCTTCATCACACTCCGCACACCGCTGTAAAGTGCCTCCATATTGGTTTCCAGGTATCTGGTCTTTTCTTTATACAAGACCGACATGATTTTGCCCAGGTGTGCAGGCCTGCGATCGGCCGGCACGATACTCCCTACCTTTTCTGCTATGGTTATTAAACCGGCTTTATCTTCCTTCAGCAATGCGACATTAGACAACACCAGACTGGCGTTGATGGCATAATCTAAAAGGCTAAGCCCTTCAAATGGCATTTTCATCACGCGCGATTTGTCGATGATACAGTACACATGTTGCGCGCGCTCATCGGTATAGGAGTTTACCATCAACTCGCCTTTTCTGGCGGTAGCTTTCCAGTTTACGGTGCGGTAATCGTTACCCTGTACATAATTTTTTACCTGATCAAACTCCATGCTGTGGCCAATCCGCCTGATCTTTTTAATCCCCATTTCGGTTAACCGATTGGAGACTGCCATCAGCTCGTATTTCCTTAACTGCAGAAAGGAAGGATAAACAGCCACCATTTCTTCCTGACAGAAATCAAACCTGCGGGTTAAAATTTGTAGCGGGGATTGCACATAGAGCCTTACTTTGCCAAACAGGTATTCGCCGCGCTTGGTTGGCCTGAGCGTATAGCTGATATTTTTATGGGTAGCCTGCTTTAAAGAAACCTGGAACAGGAGATCGCGCTTTTGAAACTGGAAAGGAATTTCATCAATAATTCCTGCATGTATGGAGAAGGGATAGAAATTCTCTACATAAATATGTAACTCATTTTCATCGCCATTGCTCAGTCGCTCTGGCAAATCTCTTCGCAGGAAAACGTGACGCCTGCCCCTGTATAGCAGGATAAAGTCTACAACCGATAACCCAACCAGGATAAAAAATAAAAGGTATGGAAGGTCGCCCAGCCATGGCAGGAAAAAGGAAGTCAGGAAAAAACAGGCACAGATCGTCATGCCTGCAAAAAATCGTTTGCCTACAAACAGTTGTGTATAATATTTATGAAAGAGCCTTTTCAATGTTAACGCGGGATTTCTATTTTCTGAATGATCTGTGCAACGATATCTCTTGTGGTCAATCCTTCCATTTCTTTATCTGGTGTAAGCATAACGCGGTGCGCCAGTACTGGTGCAGCAACTTTAATAATGTCGTCTGGCGTTACAAAATCGCGACCAGCCATTGCGGCTATTGCTTTAGCACTGTTGATCATGGCCAGGGAAGCACGGGGTGAAGCACCCAGATAAAGCGACTTATTGTTGCGCGTTTCATGGGTAATCTTGGCTACGTATTCTATCAGTTTTGGCTCTACATGCAGCGCTTTAATAATGGCGCGGCAGGATTTGATTTGCGCAATACTCAACACAGGTTTTACCTCTTTTACTTCGGCACCCAGGTTTTGCTGGTGCTGATTAAGCAGTATGGTGGTTTCTTCTTCGAGGGTTGGGTATTTAACTTCCACCTTAAACAAAAAGCGATCTAGCTGTGCTTCGGGTAAGCGGTAAGTTCCCTCCTGCTCTATCGGGTTTTGCGTAGCCAACACCATAAAAGGTTCTTCCATGGCATAGGTATGTCCATCTACTGTTACCTGCTTTTCTTCCATCACTTCAAACAAAGCAGATTGCGTTTTTGCCGGGGCCCTGTTGATCTCATCAATCAGGATGATATGGCCAAATATTGGTCCTTTGCGGTATTCAAAAGTGGCAGATCTTGGGTCAAATACTGAGGTGCCCAATACGTCAGACGGCATCAGATCTGGTGTAAACTGGATTCTGGAAAAGGAAGCATCAATGCTTTTTGCAACCAGCTTTGCGCTGAGGGTTTTGGCTACTCCCGGCACGCCTTCCAGCAGGATATGGCCATCGGCCAGCAGGCCTGCAATAAGAAAATCTATTGTTTCTTGTTGACCTACAATTATTTTTCCAAGTGATGCTCTTATTTGCTCAACGGCATTGCTGAGTTCCGTAAGGTCGGTTCGCTGATTTGTTAGTTCCGGTTCCATAGTATTGTTATTGGACTTGTTTATAAAATTTTTCTATCAGTTTGTTTAAACTGATCAACTGATTGTCGTCTACTTTCACACCCCCGTTAATCTGATTAATGGTCGCTATCAGTGCTGCAATGGTTTCTTCATCGCCACCTGATTTATGGATCAAATTGTTTAAGAATTCAGTGTTGAGCTCATTGGTCTTTAACCGGTAATTGCTTCTGATAAATTCCAGCCAATAGCTGATCTTTTTCTTAGCAAGGTCATTATTGTCGCGCTGCTGATAATATACCTTGCCCATTACCTTTACAAAATCTACAGAAGAATTGAGCAAAGGTTCAATGACAGGGATGATGCGCTGGCGCCGCTTTATTTCAAACCCTACAAAAATGAGCAGACTAATTAAAGCAATTAGGTAAGCCCATTTAAGCGGCGGATGGTTGAAGAGTACCCGGAGTATGGAAGCATCATCAATGTTACCCCTGGTATTGCTTTCATCCCATATTAATAACTTGCTTTTGTTTAGATAGGAGAGGGTTTTTGCAGCATATTCAGCACCACGCAAGTTGATCAGGCTGTAATTGGCGAGCAATTGGGGGTTTGGCAGCAGGTATAAGTTCCCCTTACCAAAACTGTACCTCACGTAATTGGGATTGCCATATTGGTTTTTACCCAAAACAGTAACGTTCTTCGCTTCAGCAACATCAAAGTACTGGTCGCCAAGGCCTTTATCAAACACATAATTCCGATTTGCCTTTAGGACTGGATTGACAAAGTTGATGCCTGCACTGGCCGACTTGCCCATGTTAAACAGCGTAGTGGTCCTGATGTTCAGGGTATCATTCAGCATTTTCCCCAATTCAAAGGCAGCAATAAATACGTTGTTTCCACGCCTCAGGTAATGTTCCATCTCCTGATAATCGTATTTACTAAAATTCAGTGTTCCGGCAATGATCAGGTAATTGCTTTGTTCATAGTCGGTGCCCTTAAGCGTATTGTATACAGGTTGTCGAGACACCCTAATGGTACTATTTGGGAACAGGCTGCCTATTTCCTGATGAAGAATAAAGGTACCAAAAGGGATCTTATCCTCTTTAAGGTAACTGGGCGACCAATCCGTAGGCTTTGGTTTATAGTACTGTGCGACCACATAGGCGACCATAAAGATACCACTGATGACCAGATATAACTTTAGCCCCTTCATAATTTGCGGTTGAAGTTATTAAAGTCCGTACTTAACTCATTAAAACGTTCCTTTTCTAAAAAGAATTCTCCGTACCAGATGTACTCAAACTGGTTGGTTAGGATTGTAAAAACATGCTTCCTATCCGCATCTGTAATTTCCAGGATATAGGTCTGGTTGGTTTTTTCAGGCTGCCAGTCAATCTGATTGGTATCACTTAAATATTTTAGCGTGCGGAGGTAAAACATCCTGATGGCCAGCCTGTAATTGCCATTTGCACTAGCCTTTTCAATTTCCTGGTCGAAATTGATTTCATGAATGTTATCCAGCGTCTCGGTATAGGGAACGTCCACGCTTTTAGACTTGGAACTAAAGAATTTAAAATCAATACCAGATAATTTCAGTAAAAAGAAAACAACCACCGCAACAAATACAGCAATGATAAAATACCCAAAATAGTTGCCTGCTTTTGAACTGCTAAAGATCCTGTCGAAGAGATGCCAGAACCACTTCCAGAACCTGGACCACAGACTTTCATTTTCAGGAGCAACATTATCATACTTGAAATCCTTTTCTGCCCGATAGGCTTTGATCTTTTTAAGCTCAAACAGCCTTACTTGAATTGTCGAACTACTGTCTTCCGGTATTATTTTCTTTGGCTCTGCTTTTTTAAGCACAGTGCTTTTTGATGCAGATTGATCACCAGTTGCATAAGCAGAGCTGTTAAGACTACTGCAACATAAGAAAAATAACAAGAGAGAAAACCTTAGCATCCTAATACTCTTCCGGCGTGTTGAATTGATCTTTATCTTTTCCCATTTGTTGAATTCGCCCCAGCAATCCGCCACTCTCCAAACGTTCTACCAGGTTAAAATAGCAGAGCGAAACACCAATTAAAGGAAAAACAGTGAGTACTTGCGATATTTGTGATAGAATTGTAGAGAAGATAACCAATGTCGTGTTTACACTTTTAGCCCCTGGTGAAAAAGCACTTGCCATGCTAACAATGATAGAAGGAATTGCAGGAACCAGCATGGCCGCATAAGTAATGATGCACAATATAAATATGGCCGCAGCGGTAGCCCACCAATTTAAGTTTGCCAATTTGAACGCCCGCCTAAAAGAATAGCGAAAACTCCCGTTCTCAAAGATCATTACGGAATAAAAAATCGATAGCGCAGGAAAGACATACAGACCAGGAATAATACAGCAGGCAAAGGCTACGATCATGGCTAACATGATCAGAAATGAGCTGCCAAAAACCCGCATATAAAAGTATTTGAAGTAAGACCACACTTCCTCTACCGATGGGGGAAGATTTCCTTTTTCGATATATAAGGCCATATAGCATAAACCGGTAACCGTTATTGCCGTATAGGTGGCAAATAAGAATAACATGGCAAGGGCATAATTTATGGAAAACATCTTTTCATATGCTGCCATTGGTTTTGCACCATAGGTCATAGCAACATTTCCATTTAGCGCAAAGGCTATTGATGAGACGGTAGATGCCAGTATAAAAAACCCGCAAAGGTAAAGTAATACCTTTCCCATAGGTTTGAAATTCTGTTTAATGAACAGGAAAGAATCTCCTATGATTTCTCCAAATTCTCTTTGTTTTTTAAACTCTAATCTTTCTTGCATGGTTTATAGTTGTTTGCGTTTATTTAATTGATAAGGATAAAGGATGACGTACCAGATGATAAACAGCAGGGAGCCCCCTAAGATACTGCTGCTAAGCCATGCCGGCATTTCTGTATGCCTGGTTACAAAGCCTTCAAAAAAGGCGGCAACAATGATGATGGGTATTATTCCGGTAACGATCTTAGTGCCATCTTTTGCGCTGGACCGGAAAGCCTGCATACGGGTATACGTTTTTGGGAACAATAAGCCATGGCCTAGCACTAATCCGGCAGCACCTGCAATAATAATAGCAGAGATTTCCAGTGTACCATGGATCCAGATGACCAGTACAGACTCCAGCCCCAGGCCTTTACTAAAAAAATAATATTCAAAGGACCCCAGCATAACGCCGTTTCTTAGCATTGCCAACACAGGACCTATGGATAAAAAGATTCCGCTAACGAAGGTGTAGAACGTTACAAAGGTATTGTTTGCTGCAATCATAAAGAACATTTGAAATTCTCCCTGGTTCTTGTATACGCCAAATGGATCGCCTTTGGCAATGTTCTCATTGGTCATGTTTACGTAGGTATCACCCATAATAAGTCGCACAAACGTATCATCGTACTTGGCAGACAGCGCGCCTATTAAGGAAAAGAATACGAAGAATAAAAACGCATAAAGGAGTTGCCGGCGGTATTTATAGAACAACAAAGGGAGTTCAAATTTCCAGAACTTGACAAACCGCCCTGCATTTCCTTTCTTATTTTTATAAATGGATTGGTGCAACAGTGCGGCTACGCCATTAAGGTAGGCGGTAGTTTTTGATTTTGGATAAAAGGTTTTGGCGTAGGCAAGATCGTTGGTAATGTCTATAAACCGATTGGCCAGCTCATCAGGGCTATTACTATGGAGCTGCTCATAGGCTTTCCATTTCTCGGAATTTTGCTTCACAAAGAGCGCTTCTTTCATAAGGGTAACAGGGCGTTGAATTTTTTGTTAAAATAGTAAAAAACAAATTTACCTGTATCATAAAAATGATATTAGTTATTGATTATGTTTGAATGTATGGAGACAATACAAGTAGGCACCAGTCAGAATATAGCGATCGACTATCCAGTTGCAGGATTGGGAGAACGAATTGCAGCCCGTCTTATTGATTTGGCTATCTTTTTTGTAACCTATATCGTATTCTTAATTCTGGGTTTTGTAATCGCCTTATCCAAGATGGGCAATCTTGTTATGATACTGTTTGTCATTTATTTAATATGCTTCGTATGCTACAACCTGATCTTTGAGATCATTATGAACGGGCAAACCGTAGGGAAACGCATCATGAAAATTAGGGTAATTAGTTTAGATGGCGGACAAGCCAGCCTTGGTCAGCATTTTATCCGCTGGTTGTTCAGACTGGTTGATTTTACGTTTACCGCTCAGGTTGGTGGTATGATTTGCATCGCAGTTACAGAGAATAAGCAGCGTATTGGGGACCTGGTTGCCGGCACAACAGTGATAAAGACGGTACCTAGAACCAATTTAAGTCACATCGCCTTTACTCCGCTAAATGCAACGGAAGACTATACCCCTATATTTCCAAGTGTGCAACAACTGGCGGATAGTGATATTGAATTGATCCATGAAGTGATTATCACTTATTATAAAACCCGAAACTATGATGTTGTAGAGGCTATGGCTTTGAAAATGGCCGACTATATTGGCATTGTAAGACCCAGGGAAATGAGTGGTGTAGATTTTTTGCAAACTGTAATTAATGATTACAACTACATTACTTCTGCAACTATTTAAATACTTTAGTCACTTCAGCTGCTACAGCAATAGCCCAGCCATTGTACATTTTTGGCGAAGGATGTAAACCATCTGAAGCAACCAACGAAAGATCAGTAGCTGCATTTCTGGAAGCAGGAGTGATGTCTGTATAGCTGATCCCCAACGCCAGTGTTTCTTCTTTATTAATGGCATTGAAAGCATCGATTTCCATGGATATGGTTTGTTGATTTCTACCGCTTTGTTTGGCGAAAGATGTTACCCCCCAATCTGGTATAGATACCACAAAGACATGGGTCTTTTCGTTGCTGGTAAAGTTGAGTGCGGTTTGTAACAGCTCCTTAAATTCCTTACGGTAGGTAGCTTCAGACTCACCTCTGTATTGGTTATTTACACCAATGAGCAGTGTAACAAAGTTGAACTTTTGGATGACACCTGATGCTGTAATGGCAGCCTTCAAATCAGCGGTAGTCCACCCGGTGCGGGCAATTATTTTAGGCGGGTTAATGATCAATCCCTTACTTTGCAATTGGTTTACCAGCTGGCTAGGAAAGTTATCGGCAGCACTTACGGATTCGCCTATGGTATAAGAATCACCTAGCGCAAGGTAGTTGAGCTGTTTTCCTTTATTTGGATCTACAGGTGGGATTTTTACAGTGTCTATCGCCTTTTTTGGCGTATCAATAACTTTTTTTGGCGTGTCGATTGGTTTCTTTGTCGTATCGATAGGTTTAACAGGGCTGGGTTGTTCGGGGGTTTCCATAGCAGTTGAATTGCCTTTCTTGCAGGCCAATATCAGCATTAAACTTAAAAAAACAATACATGCCCTCATCTGTGGAAATATACGAGAACAAGAAGTGATTAGATGTTATTGGAGTTGCATACTGAACAAGGCGGCGATATGGCCTTTCAGTTTTTCTTTAACCTCTTCCATTTGTAGTGAATAGCCCAACTCTCTTTGCATAGAAGTTACATCCTTATCATCAATGCCACAAGGCACTATATTCTTAAAATAATCCAGGTTTGGATTGACGTTAAATGCAAAGCCATGCATGGTTACCCACCTGCTGCAACGCACACCCAGGGCGCAAATCTTTCGTGCTTTTTCATTATCGGCATCTATCCATACACCAGTATAGCCTGGGTATCTGCCCGCTGCAATTCCGTAATCTGCAAGGGTAAGGATTACTGCTTCCTCCAGTGTTCTCAAGTAAAGGTGTATGTCTGTAAAGAAGTTATCAAGATCTAATATTGGGTAACCAACCAGCTGCCCTGGTCCGTGATAAGTAATGTCGCCACCCCGGTTAATTTGGTAATAAGTAGCCTGCTGATCTGCCAGGCCTTGCTCATCCAGCAACAGGTTTTCAGGGTGACCACTTTTGCCTAAGGTATATACATGAGGGTGTTCACAAAAGATCAGGTGATTGGGTGTTTCAATTTGTGTACCGTTGGTCCTGTTTGCGATTTTAAGCGCTATGGCTTGCTCAAAAAGGTGCCCCTGCCTATCCCAGGCTTCCTGATAATCAACTAGTCCCCAGTCCGTAAATTTAACTTTCTTATTCATCCTGTGATCTTATCCAACTACGTACCCCAACATATACGCTTCTGCTGTTTTAATATAATTAACGGTAAGTTGTCGGGTTTCTTCCGGCAGTTCTACGATGGCATGAAGTGAACCCTTTTCTTCCAATTCAAATGGCTGAATGTGAATGTGCTGCTTAAACTCCAATCCTTTTTTACCATGCCATTTATAAATGGCCTCCTTTGCACACCAGCAAACATACAGACCGTTTATATTGTCGCCAATCTGCTTTTGCGCCAGTTCAACATCTGAAAGGAATTTGTGTTTAATGGCATTTATTTTGTTTTTGATCAGTTCAATATCAACCCCTACCTGATGTGTTTTGCCAACTATTACCGCAGCATAATCATAAGAATGGCTAAGTGAAATGTGATAGCCCAGATTTGGCAGGTAAGGTTTACCATGCTCGTCCATTTGACAATCTATATATTCTGAAGTATTCAGCATCGTTCTAAGCAATAGCCTGGTACTTAGCCATTGGAGCAAACGCTTCCCGTTGTTTAAAGATGCGATCAAATCAAGTTCGTGTTGTTTAAGCTGTAACCCTGAAATCAACTGTTCTTCAGTTTCTTCGATCTTCCATACCGCGAGTATGGTGTCTTCATCGATATTTTTATTAAAAACTACGGGCATCTCTATTTTAGAATACAATGCAAAAGTATCTTAAATTAATCATAATTTAGACCAAATACTTTACAAAATGATCCTGTCAGACAAACGAATCCTTGAAGAAATAGAAAAGGGAACGATAATTATTGAGCCATTCAGAGAAGATTGCCTGGGCACAAATTCTTATGATGTACACCTGGGTAAATACCTGGCTACTTATACAGACCGCGTGCTTGATGCCAAAGCCCACAATCAGATTACACATTTCGAAATTCCAAAGGACGGGTATGTCTTGCATCCCGGCACTTTATATCTTGGCGTTACCTTAGAATATACAGAAACACATGCACACATTCCTTTTTTAGAAGGAAAATCAAGTACCGGGCGACTAGGCATTGACATTCACGCAACTGCCGGCAAGGGAGATGTTGGTTTTTGTAACACCTGGACATTGGAGATTTCCTGTGCCCAGCCCGTAAAGATCTATCCAGGCATGCCTATTGGACAATTGATCTACTTTATGGTAGAGGGAGAAGTTCAGACCATGTATAATAGTAAGGCCAATGCAAAATACAACAACAAAACCACTAAGCCTGTGGAAAGCATGATGTGGAAGAATAAATTTTAAAACGGTTATGAAAAGTAAATTATTCACCGGTATAATCCTTTTGTTTAGCACAATTGCATTATTAGCTTACCGGGTGGATGATGATCCTTTTGATGCCATCTTAAAAAAAATGGCACAGTATGCCGAACAGTATCCGCAGGAAAAAGTTCACCTGCACCTGGATAAACCGTTTTATGCTGTTGGAGATGACATTTGGTTTAAAGCCTATGTAATTAACACCCAAACGTCTAAGCTATCTGCAATAAGTGGTGTGCTTTACGTAGAGCTGATTAATGAGAAAGACTCGCTTAAAAAACAAATTAAGCTTCCTTTAATATCAGGGATTACAGCCGGAGATTTTAAACTTCCGGATTCCTATACCGAAGGGAATTACAGAATACGGGCTTATACCCAATGGATGAAGAATATGGGTACGGAATTTTTCTTCGACAAGACCATTAAAATCGGCAACTCCTGGTCTAACAAGGTTTTTGCATCTGCCAGTTATGGCTATCACAAAGACGGCCCCACGGAAGCGGTTAAAGCACAGGTAAAATTTACAGACAAAGAAGGCACTCCATATACCGGACAGCAAGTTAGTTATGAGGTGCAACTCAATAGCCGAAGTATTATCAAAGGGAAAGGAGTTACCAATGAGCAAGGCGAAATAGTAGTAGATTTCCTAAATACGCAACCCTCCATTTATAAGTCGGGCAAGATAATAACTACGCTGACATTGCCTGATAAGAAAAAGGTAACTAAAGAAATCCTGATTAAAGCGACCTCCAATACAATTGATGTACAATTGTTTCCGGAGGGAGGTAGCCTGGTAGAAAACATACCCTCCAAAGTGGGTATAAAGATTGTTAACGCAAGCGGACTTGGAGAAGATGCTGAGGGCGTAGTTTTAGATAATAGCGGGCAGGAAATTAATAAATTTAGTACTACCCATTATGGTATGGGGAGCTTTATCGTAAACCCACAGGAGGGTAAAAGCTTTACTGTTAAGGTTAAATTTAAGGATGGATCGGAAAGCGTTTACCCATTGCCAAAAGCACTAACTGCGGGCTATGCCATTTCAGCAAAGAACAGTGAGGAGGACATTCAGGTAAAAATAATGCTATCAGCGCAAATGGTAGGAAAAGGCGATTTAAAACTGGTTGCACAACATAACGGAAACGTTTATTATGTAACAAAAGCCAGTTCAGCAAAGCGGGTAATTTCTGCCACCTTCAAGAAGAAAGATTTGCCTTCCGGTATTATGCAGCTCACGTTGTTTTCTGCCGACAATACTCCTGTTGCGGAGCGCCTTGTTTTTGTTAGAAACCGATCTGAAGAGATCAGTACTGGCCTATCTACAGACAAGCAGGAATATCATACCAAAGAAAAAGTAACTGTTACACTAAATGCATTGCTGGACAGGAAGCCCGTGCTGGGCAGTTTTTCAGTTGCAGTTACGAATACAAATGCGGTAAGTCCGGATGAATTAAACGAGAGTAATATATTAACCTCTTTACTATTAACATCAGACCTGGCTGGGTATGTAGAAAAGCCAAACTATTATTTTCAAAAAGACGATCCCGCAACGCGGGAGCAGTTGGACAACCTAATGCTTACTCAGGGTTGGAGGCGGTTTTTGTGGAAAAACGTAATCAGCGATATTAGGCCAAGTACCGTATTTGAAGCTGAGAAATCATTAAAAATTAGTGGTACCATAACAGACGGAGCAGGCAAGCCATTATCGGGCGCAAAGGTTTCTTTATTTGCAACATCCAGAGGCTTTTTTGGTATAGACACGATAAGCGACACCAAGGGCAGATTCTCATTCAACGATCTGAGTTTTCCAGATAGTACCACATTTATTATACAGGCAAGAAATGCCAAAGGGAAGAAGAATCTGGAGATTAAAATGGATATCGTATCCGGACAGGTTGTTACAAAAAATAAGAATGCCGGGGACGTTACCTTAAATATAAATCAGCAGCTTTCCAGTTATCTTAAACAAAGTGAGCAATACTTTGATGAGCTGATCAGGAGCGGCAGAATGGAGAAGAGCATCTCCCTAAATGAAGTAACGATACAAGAGAAAAAGAAAAAGGTTACAAATTCTTCCAATTTGAATGGAGCAGGTAACGCGGATGCGGTGATTACGGCCGAACAGTTGCAAACTTGCCCAACACTTAGTCAGTGTTTACAGGGAAGGGTTGCAGGATTAATCATTAGCAATGGCATACCCCAGTTGATGAGAAGTCAGGGTGTACCAATGCAAATTTTACTGGACGGAATGTACGTAGATGCAGATTTTCTGGACAACATTAACCCACAGGATGTGGAGACTGTTGAAGTGCTGAAAAGCATTTCTTATACCTCCATTTATGGATCTAGAGGAGGAGGAGGGATATTGCTGATCACCACCAAGCGTGGCGGCGGAAGTGCATCAGCCTATACTAAATACGTTCCGGGCATTGTTACATTCTCTCCGTTAGGGTATCGTCAGGGTAGGCAATTTTATTCCCCAAAATACGAAGCAGCAATAGCTACTCCCGCTAATGATTCAAGGTCTACCATCTATTGGAATCCTTTAGTAGCTACAAAAGAAAATGGAAAGGCTGAGTTCAGCTTTTTTAATTCTGCTGAACCTGGGACATACAGGATTGTAGTAGAAGGTATAAACCTATCCGGAAACCTCTCTCATACCGTTTACACGTACACCGTTAAATAAGTTTAGAAATGAACACCATAAAAGTTACCATAAAGGACCGCCTGAGTATCATTACGTTAGATCGGGGGAAATCAAATGCCCTGGATCGTGAAATGATTACGGAGCTAAATGATATGCTGAAAAATATAGCTTCCGATTCCAACATTGCTGGTGTGATCATTACGGGAAAGGAACATTTCTTTTCTGCAGGGCTTGACCTGATTGCGCTTTATAATTATACAGAAGCTGAAGCTGAAGCATTCTGGTATTTGTTCCTGGATTTTACAGCCACTATCACCGCTTTTAAAAAGCCACTTGTAGCGGCAATTAATGGGCATAGCCCTGCAGGTGGCTGCGTTATTGCCCTTGCCTGCGATTACAGGGTAATGGCCGAAGGTAAATACATCATTGGTTTAAACGAGGTTCCAGTTGGGATCATTGTGCCGGAAAGTATTTTTAAGCTGTATTCATTCTGGATTGGACAAGCCAATGCTACACGCAGTTTGTTAGAAGGAAAATTGTTTAATCCGGAGGAAGCGCTTCAAATTGGATTGGTAGACGAACTGGTAAATCCTGCAAGTATTTTAACTGCTGCGGAGCGGAAAATAAGAAAATATATGGCCATGGAGCGAAACACCTGGGAGCAAAGCAAACTAAATATTAGGAAAGAACTGATCAGGGCAACCAGTGCCGACCAGAGCGAAGCATTGAAAGTCATGCTGGAACAATGGTGGTCGCCAGCAACAAGGAGCATTCTTAAAATTATCATCAATAACCTTCAACAGAAATAGCATGTACAACGAGCCAATGTTAAGAGACGATGCTTTAAAAGGCAAAACCATAGTGGTTACAGGAGGCGGTACCGGGCTAGGTAAAGCCATGGGTACTTATTTTTTAAAACTGGGTGCAAATCTGGTGATTACCAGCAGAAAACTCGATGTTCTTCAGAAAACAGCGGGGGAGATGGAGGCGGAAACGGGCGGAAAAGTACTGGCTTTGGCCTGCGATGTTAGGGAATATGAACAGGTAGAACATGTGCTGGCAGAGACATTGAAAGTTTTTGGAAAGGTGGATGCACTACTTAATAATGCAGCAGGCAATTTCATATCACCAACAGAACGCCTTTCTGCCAATGCCTTCTCTTCCATTATAGACATTGTACTTAAAGGCTCGGTTAACTGTACGCTTGCTTTTGGAAAGCACTGGATTAAAGAGAAGCAGCCAGCAACAGTACTTAATATTGTCACTACTTATGCCTTTACAGGTTCTGCTTATGTGGTACCATCTGCATGCGCGAAGGGTGGTGTGCTGGCAATGACGCGTTCACTTGCTGTGGAATGGGGCAAGTATGGCATTCGGACCAATGCCATTGCTCCGGGACCTTTTCCTACTAAGGGTGCCTGGGAAAGGTTGTTGCCAGGTGATTTAGCAGAGAAATTTAACTTTAAGAACCGGGTACCGTTAAAACGTGTTGGAGAACACCAGGAATTGGCTAACCTTGCCGCATTTTTAATCAGTGATTTTGCTGGCTATATTAATGGAGAAGTGATCACGATAGACGGAGGCGAATGGTTACAGGGTGCTGGCCAGTTTAATGGAATGGAAGCCATTCCTGATGAAATGTGGGATGCTTTTGCGCAAATGACAAGATCTGCAAAAGGAAGCTAGCTTACCATTGTATCAACGCACTGGCCCAGGTAAAACCAGAGCCAAAGGCAGCAAGACAGATTAGATCACCTTCTTTAATTTTCCCTTCTTCCCAAGCCTCGCACAAGGCAATGGGCACGGATGCTGCGGTGGTATTTCCGTACTTTTGAATATTGTTAAATACCTTATCATCTGGCAATCCAAGCAATTGTTGTACGTACTGACTAATGCGAAGATTGGCCTGGTGCGGAACCAGCAGATCAATGTCTGTACTTTCTTTACCATTTGCAGCTAAAGCTTCTTTAATTACTTCCGGAAACTTAACTACTGCTTTCTTAAAAACTGCAGGCCCATCCATATAAGGCAAAGCGGCACCGCCTTCCAATTGTTCGCGGGTGAGGAAAAGTCCGCCAAGTTCCTGATCTGGGTAATCTGGTTTATCCTTCAGCCATTTATTGGCATTAGAGCCCGGGTAAAACATGGCTAATAATTCTGCATCTGCACCGTCGCTGTGCAAATGAGTACTCAATATTCCTTGTCCTGCTTTCTGTGTGGGCTGCAATACTACTGCTCCCGCTCCATCACCAAATATTACGGATACATTGCGGCTTCTTGTTTCGAAATCCATAGCAAAGGAGTGTTTCTCGCTGCCTACCACCAGGATATTCTTATACATCCCTGTTTTAATAAACTGGTCTGCTACAGAGAGGGCATAGATAAAACCAGAACATTGGTTCCTGATATCCAGGGCACCGATCTCTTTCATTTTCATTTCCCGTTGGAGCAAAACACCACAGCCAGGAAAATAATAATCAGGACTTAAGGTTGCAAATACAATAAAATCAACGTCTTGTGCAGTGATTCCTGCGCGCTCAATAGCAATTTTGGCCGCCTCTACTCCCATCGTGGTGGTGGTCTCTTCCAGGCGGTCTGCAAATCGGCGTTCTTTAATGCCTGTACGTTCCTGGATCCACTCATCACTGGTTTCCATAAATCTGGATAAATCAGTATTGGTATATACATTTTTAGGAACGTAATAGCCAATGCCGGCAATTTTTGACCGCTGCATCATATGTGAAGTTTGAATAATTTTAGTCAAAAATAACTTTACCTGCAACATTATTTTGAAATAAGCTTATTTTTGTAAGATGTCTACAGAAACAAAAGAAGAAACATTCACCTTAGAAGAGATTCTTACCTCACTTAAAACGGTTCACCGTTTGATCCTTTGGAATGATGATGTGAACACTTTTGAACATGTGATCTATTGCATGATGAAATATCTGGACTACACAGAACCTCAGGCAGAAAAAATAGCCTGGGAAGTACACAACCAAGGAAAGTGCGCTGTGCTGGAAGGTTCCTTTACCGAAATGGAGATTTACCGAAAGATTTTACAACAGGAAGCCCTTACCGTCTCTGTAGATTAATCCTCACAAAATTTTTACTTTTAGAAAGGTATTTAACCTGTAATAAAATAGTTACGCCCTATATTTTTAAACTTACTGGCCGTTTCTTTGTCCCTCTTATATAAATTATTAAAATAAAGATCCCAGATGAAGAATTTCGTATGCAAGGGTATGCTCTTAACACTTGCAGTTTGTATCTATTCAATTACCCTTACCGCACAAACACCTAGCGAGGGAAAAATTACCGCTAAACTTGTAGATGCCACTAATAATCAGACTATTCCATTTGCATCTGCAATTGTAATCAATAGAAAAACCAAGGCAATTGTTAAGGGTGCCCAAACAGATATAGATGGCAACCTGATCATATTAGGTTTGCCAAAAGGGGTATTTACCTTTAAAATAAGCTATGTAGGTTATCAGACTATGGTTAGAGATTCTGTTGCTGTAACAGATGCGAAGAAAGATATTAATTTCGGCACCATTAACATGAAGCTTTCCAAAGGCACTGCGCTGAATGAGGTAACCATTACTGCTCCAAAGAGCACCATTCAAATGGGAATCGATAAGAAGATCTTCTCGGTAGACCAAAGTTTGGTTAGCGAGGGTGGGTCTGCTTCTGATCTGCTCCAAAACGTTCCCTCTGTTCAAACCGACATAGATGGTAACGTTAGTTTGAGGGGTTCAAGTGGTGTGCGTGTTTTGATAGATGGTAAGCCTTCCCTAATCGCTGGTGGCAATGTGGCTCAGATTTTACAATCAATCCCTGCAAGTTCTATTGAAAGTGTAGAGTTGATTACTAACCCTTCAGCCAAATACGATGCTGAAGGCCAGTCGGGCATTATCAACATTGTCCTTAAGAAAAATAAAAAACTTGGCTTAAATGGTGCTGTTGCACTTACTGCTGGTAGCCAGGAAAACTACAATGCCAATACCAACCTAAGTTTCCAGAACAGTAAAATAAATCTATATGGAAATTACAGTTACCGTTATGGCAACAGACTTGGTGGAGGATTTAACAACATTCAGTATACAAATCTTTTATCCCCAAGTTCTGCTGCTTTTACCAATCAAATTACCGATTCTAAATCACTAGATAAAGGCCACAATTTTAAGGCCGGCATCGATTATTATGTGAGTGACAAAAGCATATTGAGCTTTTCAGGAGGATTTAATGTAAGAGATAATGACCGTTCCGAATTGCTAAGCATCGATAAGCTGGACCAATTGAGAAATCCGCTGGAACTAAGCAACAGGACGAATTCAAATTCAGGTACTGGCGGTAGTTATGATTTAAACCTTGATTATAATCAGAAGTTCTCTAAGCCAAAAGAAGAGCTTACCTTTAATTTAAGCTTCTCTGAAGGCGACAATAACAATGACCAAATTTACAATACCAATATTTATAATGTAAATGGAATGCCGGTAATGTCATTTCTCAATATTCAGAATAACAATAATTATGGGTATAACAAAAACTATAATATCCAAACTGATTACACACTCCCAATAGGCGAGTTAGGTAAAATTGAGGCGGGGTACCGAAGTCAGATCAAGTTTGCGGAGAACAGCCAGATCTCTTCTAACTCTGATATTTTTACAGGTGATTTTGTTAATAATTTTGCATTAAGCAACCTATTTAACAGCAAGGATCAGGTACATGCTTTGTATTTCAACTTTCAGAACCAGATTAAAAACTTTGGATATCAGTTTGGCTTGCGGGCTGAAGATGCGACGCTTGATACGCGTCTTGGAACTTACCAATCTAATGGTGGTATCGCCTACACCCCGGGTAAAGTTGCCTATAAAAGGATATATCCCAGCCTTTTCTTAACAGAGAAATTCAAGGGAGATCAGCAGTTGCAATTGAGCTATAGCAGAAGGGTGAACAGGCCACGTGGTTGGGATACAAACCCATTTCTGGATGTGTCTGATCCATACAATTACCGCCAGGGTAATCCAAATTTACTACCTGAAGATGTACATGCATTTGAATTGAGCTACAGCAAGTACTGGAAAAAAGTAACGCTGACTTCAACTGCCTATTTGCGCAAAACAAATGATGTGATTCAACGTGTTAGAACAACTCCTGCAGAATACGAAGGAACAGGAATTACCCTAACTACTCCTATAAACTTAGCAAGAAGTATAAATAGCGGATTTGAGTTGATCAGTAAGGTTGATGTTGTAAAAGCCTGGAGCTTTACCGGAAACGTAAACTTATACCAGGTAGATGTAAAAGGAAACTCCAATTCTGGTGTATTAGAAAATTCTGGTTTTAGCTGGAATGCAAATCTGACCAACAATTTTATTTTACCTTATAACATCACCTTGCAGGTTAAAGGCGACTACCGTGCAAGGGAAGCGATGGCGCAGGGAACCAGAAATGCAATGTATGGATTAGATGCAGGTGCTAAATACGATTTCAAGGATAAAAAATCTTCTCTGAGCTTAAACATAAGAGATATCTTCAATACCCGAAAATGGTCAATGACTACGGAAGCAGGGGGTACTATCGTTGATTTCAGCAGAAGGATGCAGGGAACAGTGGCTAACCTGACTTATTCTTACCGTTTTGGTAAAACAGATTTTAAATTTAAGAAATCAAATAAATCTGATCAGCAGCAAATGCGTCCAGATGAAGAATCATTTTAACAAAATAAATTAATGAAGTTTATTTTCCTCAGCTTTTCCCTATTTCTCTTTTCTATTCAGCTATTTGCTGTTGATAAAGGCGTGATTTCAGGAAAAGTTGTGGAGCAACTTGGCGCGCTTCCTATTCCATCTGCAGTGATCTCCGTGTATGCAGCGGGGTCCGATCAACCGATTATGACCACCCCAACAGATGAGAATGGCGCCTTTAAAATTACCACGTTAAAATTTGGAACTTACGGTATAAAAATCAGTTATATTGGCTTTACGCCATTGGTAGTAAGCGACATTATCCTAAATGAAAAGAACCCTGAAAAACGAATGGGCACACTTAAACTAGTACCAGATCAGACTAATTTAGAGGAAGTTACTATCAGTGCAGAGAAGCCTTTGATACAGTATGCGGCAGATATGATGACCTACAACGTAGAGAAATCAATATTAGCAGAGGGAAGCACAGCAACGGATATTCTAAAAAACGTACCCATGGTTGAAGTAGATCTTGATGGAAATGCCAGCATTTCTGGAAAGCGAAATACCCGTATATTTATTGATGGGAAGCCGTCTGACTATATGACCTCGAACATAGCGGACCTGCTGAGCGTTCTTCCTTCTGATGCCATTGAGAAGATAGAAGTGATGACCAATCCGCCCGCCAAATATTCTGGAGATGGAGAAGGCATCATCAATATTGTGATGAAAAAGAATTTTAAGATTGGCCTAGGTGGAAATGCAGGAACAACCGTCGGACTTCAAGGCAATACCAACCTCAATGCCAATGCATCTTATAAAAGTAAAACCTACTCCGTGAACGGAGGCGCAGCCTACCGTTATAACATCAGAAAAAATAGCAGCACTAATTACCGCGCAAATTTTTTCCCAGATACCTCCTTTTATTATAACAATATAAATGACAACAGGAACACAGGCGACGGAGGAAATTACAGGGCTAATTTTGACTGGAACATCACCAAGAAACAAAACCTTCATGTATCTACTAACTTTAACAATAACCTGGCAAAAAACCTTTCAGGTGCTTATAACCACTATCTGGACAATCAAGAGGTTGAATCTAGCTTAAGGAACCAAACGACCAATGGCACCATTAAGAACCGTACTTTTGTTTTTGATGCAGACTATGAGCTGACCATAGATACCACCGGTGGAAAACTTTCCATGGGGCTTACTTATAATGATAACGCAGACCTCAACGCGAGGGCAATGAACCGGGTATTTACACCTGCTACAAGAATTCCGCAGCTACAAGACAACAGCAATGAGATTACCAACAATGGTTTAACTTTTAAGGCAGATTACGACAAACCAGTTTTTAAGCGGCGAGATAATATTGAAGCCGGTTTAATGTACACTTATAGAAATAACAACAATGACCAGCTGATTCAGAATTTTGACTTCAATACAAATCAATATGTGATCAACGAAAAGTTGAGCAACCAGTTTTTATACAAGGAAGATATCTTTGCCGGCTATGGTTCTTACAACTTACGCGGCAAAAACTGGGGTGCAAAAGCTGGTCTTAGGGCAGAAGTTACGGCTGTGAAATTCGACTTGTCTTCTGGCGAAAACTACGCCATAAAACCATACCTCAGCTTGTTCCCCAGCTTTTCTGTTAACAAGAATTTTAGAAAGCGCTATAACCTGGGTGCCTCTTACAGTGTAAGGGTAAACAGACCAAGGGAGAACAGTTTAAATCCACAGGTTAATAACAACGATCCATTAAATATCAATTACGGGAACCCAAATCTTTTGCCAGAGCTTACCCATCAAATGGATGTAAGTTTTAATGTTTACGGGCAGCGCTGGTTTTTTATGCCTAAACTGGCTTACTCCCGTCGTAAAGCTGTTATAGAGCGCTATCGTTCAGTGGCACAAACTGGTGTTTCAGAATCTACTTATGATAACGTAGGATCAAATGAGGAATATAGCCTTTTTTTAACAGGAAACTACCGCCCTTATAAAACCATTTCTACCAATGCAAACATCGGGTTTAGTCAGGCTTCCTATAAATCAGACCTTAACACTTCATTAAACAGAAAAGGCAAAAATATTAGGGGAAGTTTAGGCATGTCTATGGAACTCCCTTTTAAAACCGCTTTTGAAGGCAATATCAATTATTATAACAATATATCAGCCCAGGGGCGCACTAAAGGTTCCATTACTACCTGGATGGGAGCAAGAAAGGTATTCCTTAAAAACAAGCTTAATGCAAGGATTAGTATAAATGATCCTTTTGGCAGAGCTAGCAACTCGTCTTTTAATGAAGGTATAAACTTCAGGGCTGAAAACTATTACACCAGTAATTCCAGCAATGTTACGCTTAGCCTTAACTACCGTTTTACCAGAATTACTAAAACTAAGATCCCTCCTCCGCCCACCGTAAAGCCATAAAGAAAAATTACCGTGGTTCAGGAATTTGTATATTGCAGCTATGGAAGAGCACAATCCCTGGACAACACTTAGATCAGAAAGTATTTACGACAACAACTGGATTAATGTGACAGAACATCAGGTAATCAATCCATCTGGTGGAGATGGCATTTATGGTGTGGTGCACTTTAAAAACTTAGCCATTGGCATACTACCACTTGATGAGCAAAATAACACCTGGCTGGTTGGACAGTACCGCTACCCATTGCAAGCGTATAGCTGGGAAATTCCGGAGGGAGGCGGTTTGCTGGATGTAGACCCACTTACAAGTGCACAGCGGGAACTGATGGAGGAGACAGGCTTAATTGCTACCGAATGGACAGAGATTCAACGGATGCACTTATCAAATTCAGTAAGCGATGAACTTTCCATCATCTATGTGGCCCGAGGATTGAGCCAGGGCCTTGCTGCACCTGAAGAAACGGAACAACTGTCCATACGTAAACTTCCTTTTGAAGAAGCCTATCAGATGGTACTTTCTGGCATAATAACAGATAGTATGAGCGTTGCCGCAATACTCAAAGCCAAAATCCTGATATTGGAAGGGCTTATATAAAAAATATTTACTTTTGTTAAAAACTAAACCGCTATGAATAAACTGTTCGGCTATATCCTTAGCCCAATATTTTATATTGCTTTCCTTATTGTACTTATTATATTTCAACCCATACAATGGATATGTTATCGCTTTTTTGGCTTAAAAGCACACAAATTATCTGTAGATATCCTCAACTTTTTTTTAACCTATTGTGACCTCCTGTTGCTATCATCTGTTAGTTTTAAAAATGAGCAGGTGCTACCTGTTGACCGTCCAATTATTTTTGTATCCAATCATCAAAGTATGTATGACATCCCTGCATTGATCTGGTTTTTAAGAAAGTATCACGTTAAATTCATTTCCAAGATAGAACTCACCAAAGGTATTCCTTCTATCTCCTTCAACTTAAAATACGGTGGCGGGGCAAATATAGACCGTAAAGATAGCAAACAGGCCGTTTCTGAGATCATTAAACTTGGTCGCCGGATGAAAGAAAATACGTGGTCGGCCATGATATTCCCAGAAGGTACGCGGGCAAAAGATGGCCATATAAAAGCTTTCCAGGTTGGCGGTATAGCTACTTTACTAAAGGTTGTTCCAAACGCCCTCATTGTGCCCATAGCCATAGAAAACTCCTGGAAAATTGTACAATATGGAACCTACCCACTTAGTGTTGGAGAGCGTTTATGGTGGACTGTATTAAAACCAATCGAGCCTGCAGGTAAGCATCCGGAAGATATAACCCTCGAAGCAGAAACTGCAATAAGGGCTGTATTAAACTAAATATTCTTATTATCAATTCTTTTAAAGAATTCATCTCTGTAAGTATCACCTATCGGGATGATTTTTCCGTTTATGGAAATCCTGCTTCGCTCAATACTTTCAATTTTGTCCAAAGAAATGATATAAGATTTGTGTACCCTGATAAATTGTGCCTGGGGTAGCGTTTCTTCCATCTTTTTCATGTTTTGCAACGTAATTACCCGTTCTGACTTAGTATAAATTGAAATATAATCCTTTAGCCCTTCTATAAATAGGATATCATCCAGTTGTATTTTCTGAATTTTATGTTCCGTTTTTACAAAGATAAAATCTTGTACAGTATGGTTCACTGCCTTAAAAGGAGCAGAGGTTAATATGGGTTGTGGCGCCGGTACGGGCACTGCAGTTTTATTCTGGTTGTGAACCTTTTCAACAGCTTTATAGAACCTATCAAATGCAATAGGCTTAAGCAAATAATCAGATACGTTCAGGTCGTAGCTTTCCAGCGCATATTGCGAGTAAGCCGTGGTCAGTATATAACTAGCTTTATTATTGGCGATCTTTAAGAACTGAATACCAGTAAGTTCTGGCATCTGGATGTCCAAAAAAACAAGATCTATTCCACCAGCCTGCACCAACTGAAGCGCTTCAATTGCATTCTCAGTTCTCTTTACTAATTCAAGAAATGGAATTTTAGACACGTAATCCTCAATAATATCTAGAGCCAAAGGCTCATCATCAACAGCAATACATTTTAACTTTGTCATATATCAAGCATTAACTCACTGGTATAGTGCGTTTCCGAATTTACAATATTTAATTTATACCGATCAGGATATAGCAGTTGTAATCTGCGCTCTACGTTATATAGACCTACCCCACCCATCTGGTCCTTATTATAACTGTTCTTTTTATTGCTCACACTAAAGTGAAGAATTTTCTGATTTGCAATAATATTAATCTTTATGGGATTTTCCGGATCATTGGCCACGCCATGTTTGAAGGCATTTTCTACAAACGAGATCAAGATCAGCGGAACGATATGCTGGCCATCAATTTCTCCATTCTGCGTAAACTCCACAGCAGCTCCATCTTTAAATCTTAACTTTTGCAACTCTATAAAGCTCTGCAGGTATTCTATTTCTTTACTGAGCGATACCCAACTATCGTTACTTTCATAAATCATGTAGCGCATAATCTCAGAAAGCTTTAAGATGGCATCGGCTGTCTTATCTGATTTTTGATAGGCTAGAGAATAAATATTATTGAGAGAGTTGAATAGGAAATGTGGATTAAGTTGCGATTTCAGGAACTGCAATTCCATTTCCTTCTTTTCCCTAATCAGGTTCTTTTGTGCGCTTTCATTGCCAAACCAGTCTGACGCAAACCTGATCAGCGAACTGGCCACAACAAAGAATCCGGAAATGAACATGTTTAAGAGAAAATATACAGCCACTTCTGCGTACCTCCCCTTAATAGCTTCATCGGTTACCTTCAGAAATAAATTAGAGAAGATGCTGTCTATGCCCAGTTTGCAAAAGGTCATGATCAATATTAGGAGTACAATGCTGACCACGTATAAGCCATACCTTTTCGTATCCTTAACCAGTAAGGGGATAAGTAAAGTATAATTGATATAAAAAATAGAAATATTGATTAGTGAAGCAAACATATGCTTGGTCGCAAAAGAACTAAGCGTTGTCGGCTCCCTTCCAAAAAACACCTGAAAGTACAAGATGGCACCTACAAAGAGCCAAAATATAAGGTGACCGGTTAATGGCGTTTTAGTCTTCATTTGTTGATGTTATACCCAATTTTATAAATCCAAAATAGCGAATGTGATATGTTTTGAGGCTTTTCTTTCGACGAACTGGCATTTTCTTTCTACCAATGCCTTAAATCAGCTAACCAATTACAAAACTATTCTTTTTAGGCGTTTATCTAGAATATTGTGGTCTTGGTCTAAAACATTTTAGCATCATTTTATTTATGATTCTATTTGTTTCATCAAAACAACAAGATTATGAAAAAGTTATCAAACGTATCGCCATTCTTACTTCTATTATTTCCTGTACTTATAATGATGGTATTTACTTTTGTTTCAGCAACTACCGCTACCCAAAATGATGATGAGGTTGCATTAAAGTCCAGTTCTTCAAAAACTGCTTTAATTAAAATCAGCAACCCCTTCAATAACTAAGATCTCATCCCTAATTAGTGGGATAGCTCATTAATGCTCCCCTAATTGAAATAATTACGGCTAACTTATTTACCGATAAGTATAAATTCAGCCATAAAAATACAGCTCCTTAACCATAAGAAATTTATTATATTTCTCACCTCAGCCTCCATTTTATGGGGGCTGAGGTCGTTTAATGGCCCTTGCAAATCCATTTATCCTATTGAATACCAAAAAAATAAAAGATTTATTTTGAAAACTAAAATATTAGTTTTAAGTTTATACTAAGTTTTTAGTTATAACAGGTAATGCGCAGTATGCTGATGACAAAGGACAGAACAACAATAGAATAGATTAATTATGGAAATTAAGGACTTAACAAAAGCAGAAGAGCAGATCATGCAAATTGTATGGCAGATTGAAAAAGGATTCGTTAAAGACGTTATGGACTTACTTCCCGAGCCAAAGCCTGCCTACAACACGGTATCTACAATAATTAGGATACTAGAAGTAAAGGGATTCATAGCTCATGAAGCATTTGGCAAGGCCCATAAATATCAGCCAGTTATTAGCAAAGAAGATTATAAACGTTATGCAACAGAGAAATTGCTGGGTAATTACTTTGAAAACTCCGTTGAGAGCATGTTCTCCTTTTTTGTGAAAGAAGAAAAGCTAGATCTGGGCGACGTTGATGAGATTCTTAAAATGATCAGTAAACTTAAAAACAAAGAGAAATGAGTTGGGCACATTACATCCTCCAGGTCAATATTTACCTATTGGTATTTTATGGCTTTTACAAGCTATTGTTAGATAAAGAGACGTACTTTACGCTAAACAGATGTTATCTTGTTGCTGCAGGCATCCTGTCGCTTACAATCCCCTTCTTAAGGTTTGAGTGGTTTAGTGCACAACCTATTGCCCAGCCTGTATATGTTACTGTAGGACAGGTAAGCGATTATATGTACCAGGTTGGGACAATACAGGATGATCTATCCGTACTTACCCCTGGTAATATGCTGGCGCTTTTATACATGGTAGGAGTTGTATTTTTTATAATCCGGTTGGTAGTAAGGCTTATTCATGTAAGGCTTCTTTTGAAAAGAAATGAAAGCGGAATGGCCTTCTCCTTTTTTGGGAGAAATATGATCGACGCTACTCTTCCCGGATTTCATACCATTAATAGCCACGAAGAAATACACATCAGGCAGCTCCACTCTTTGGATGTCCTCTTTTTTGAAGTTCTTGGCATTATCGCCTGGTTTAACCCCATCATTTATTTTTATAAGCATACCGTTAAAAACATCCATGAATACCTGGCTGATGAAGAAGCAGCAAATTTTCAGGGTGATAAAGAGCAGTACGCTTTATTGTTGTTGAGCAGTGCCTTCGGGGTGACCCCAAGCAACCTTACTAATAGTTTTTTTAACAAATCACTCATTAAAAAAAGAATTTACATGCTACACAAACAACGTTCAAAGAAAACCGCTATACTAAAGTATGGCCTGTTTTTACCGCTCTTCGCCATTACATTGGTCATGTCATCGGCTACTTTAAGAACCAATAAAAAAATTCAACTATTAACGGAAGATATCCCATTAAATCAGCCACTTCAGGTGGTAAAAGAGGTTGTTGCCGCAGCTATAGAAGATGTACCAGCTGGCTCGAATTCCGAAAAGGTGGACTTTTCAGACCTGCTTACTCACCTCAAAAGAAGTGTAAGGTACCCTCCTGCAGCATCCGCATCTGGGGTACAAGGATTTTCGATGATAAAATTTACAGTTAAAAACGGTGAACCAAATGATGTTTCCATTGCAAGCACTGCTCTTGGTTATGGTTGCGATACTGAATTAATGAGCAAAATTCTAACCTATGATCGCTTCAAGAAAATTGCTGATGGCAAATATGTGATCAAAACTAGTTTCATACTTTCTGGGAACACCAGTCCGCTTAAAAATCAAAACCTTCAAACACCAGCCAATTACACCCTTCTACCGGATCTCGTGATCCGTGGGTATATTAAAACTAGCAATTCTGCTACGGATCTTCCCGACAATAAAGTCTATGATTTCGTTTCTCTAGAACAACAACCAACGTTCCCAGGAGGAATGGATAAATTTTATGGCTATTTGAAGTCTACTTTGGCCTATCCTGAAGAAGCTAAGGCCAATAAGGTTGAGGGTAAAGTTTTTCTTTCTTTTGTTGTTGAAAAAGATGGCAGCTTGTCGGACATTAAGGTAGAGAGGAAGCTTGGTTCCGGCACTGATGAAGAAGCAGTAAGAGTATTGAAACTAAGTCCTGCATGGACACCGGGTATTCAGAACGGCAACAAAGTCCGCGTAAAATACAATATTCCTATATCATTTTCACTAGAAAGCTCATCCACTATAACGGTGAATGCTGTTCCTACTCCAGAAAACAAAGTGTACGACTTTGTCTCCCTGGATCAGCAGCCTACCTTCGAGGGCGGAATGGATAATTTCTATAAGTATTTGAGTAAAACGGTAAAATACCCCGCGGATGCACAAAAATTAAACAAACAAGGGAAAGTATTCTTATCATTCGTGGTGGAGAAAGATGGTGCTTTAACCGACATTAAAGTAGAGCGGGGAGTGGGTTTTGGCTTGGATGAGGAAGCAGTAAGGGTGATGAAAGCTTCCCCAAAATGGATTCCTGGGATACAAAATGGAAAAAAAGTGAGGGTAAAATATAATATTCCGCTCAACTTTACACTAACAAAATAGCCTCACAATTAACCCTCAAGTAACACAAAACCCCAGCTAAATTAGCCGGGGTTTTGTGCATAGTACCTTGTCTCGTCCTATAAAGCTATTAATTATCTTCTTCAGATACAAATTTCGCAGAATAAAAATCTCTGTTCATCCTTGCAATGTTCTCTAGTGAAATCCCTTTAGGGCATTCGGCTTCGCAGGCACCTGTATTTGTACAGTTCCCAAAACCTTCCGCATCCATCTGTGCAACCATACTTTGAACCCTTCTGTAGCGTTCAGGCTGACCCTGAGGCAGTTGTGCCAACTGCGAAATCTTAGCAGAAACGAATAACATTGCCGAAGCATTCTTACAAGTAGCTACACAAGCTCCACAACCTATACAAGCTGCGGCTTCAAATGCAGCATCTGCTTTACTCTTTGGTATAGGAAGCGCATTTGCATCCTGTGCATTACCAGTGTTCACAGAGATAAATCCACCTGCGGCAACTACCCTGTCAAACGCAGTCCGGTCAACCATCAAATCCTTTATTACAGGAAAAGCTGCTGCCCTCCATGGCTCTACAACAATGGTATCACCATCTTTAAATGAGCGCATGTGCAATTGGCAAGTAGTTACTAAATCCTTTGGCCCATGCGGACGGCCGTTAATAAACATAGAGCAACTTCCACAAATACCTTCGCGACAATCATGATCGAATACAATCGGCTCATCGTTTTTATTGATCAGTTGCTCATTCAGCACGTCAAACATCTCCAGGAACGACATGTCCGGTGAGATCTCCGATAGCTTATAGTCCACTAAAGCACCTTTGCTACTGTTATTTTTTTGACGCCAAACTTTCAGCGTTAAGTTCATATTTCCTGTACTCATGATATTGAGATTTTGGTACTTACTATTTATAACTTCTTTGTGCTACCTTGATATTTTCAAACTTCAGTTCTTCTTTGTGCAGCTCAAAATTAACGCCTTCTTTAAACTCCCAGGCAGCAACATAGGCGTAGTTCTCATCATCACGCAATGCTTCACCCTCTTCTGTTTGGTATTCCTCTCTAAAGTGGCCTCCACAACTTTCGTTACGGTTCAATGCATCAATACACATCAGTTCCCCCAATTCAATGAAATCGGCAACACGACCTGCTTTTTCTAATTCAGGATTAAGCTCATCTGCAGTTCCTGGCACACGTACTTCCGACCAAAATTCTTTACGTAATTCCCTTATTTCTGCAATGGCTTCGGTTAAACCAGCTACGTTTCTTGCCATTCCACATTTTTCCCACATGATGTGCCCTAAGCGCTTATGGAAATGGTCAACTGATTTTGTTCCTTTAATATTGATTAGAGTGTCAAGAATCCCCTTTGCCTTTGCCTCTGCTTCCACGAAAGCTGGGTGATCCGTTGGTATTGCTTTTACAGATATTTCCTGAGAAAGATATTTACCAATGGTATATGGCAGTACAAAATAACCATCAGCCAATCCCTGCATCAAAGCAGAGGCACCTAAACGGTTAGCACCATGGTCAGAAAAGTTAGCCTCACCCGCACAGTACAAGCCTGGAACAGTGGTCATCAGGTTATAATCAACCCAAAGTCCGCCCATTGTATAATGCACCGCCGGATAGATACGCATCGGTGTTTCGTATGGATTCTCCCCGGTAATCTGTGCGTACATATCAAACAGATTACCATATTTCTCTTTAATTACAGCTAAACCTAAACGCATGCAAATTTCCTTGTCAGGATTATGCATCCCTGCCTTAGAAGCTTCTATCCTGCCATATCTTTCTGTATTTGCTTTGAAATCCAGATATACTGCCAGTTTAGATGCACCAACTCCATAACCTGCATCACAACGCTCTTTAGCAGCACGAGATGCCACATCACGAGGCACCAGGTTACCAAAAGCCGGATAACGGCGCTCCAGGTAATAATCTCTTTCGTCTTCAGGTATTTCAGAAGCCTTTCTGGTATCGTCTTTTTTCTTTGGAACCCAGATCCTACCGTCGTTACGCAGCGATTCTGACATTAGTGTCAGTTTACTCTGGTGATCTCCCGAAACCGGGATACAGGTAGGGTGAATTTGTGTGTAACATGGGTTGGCAAAATAAGCGCCTTGCTTATGTGCCTTCCAGGCAGCTGTAACGTTGCTCCCCATTGCATTTGTAGATAGGTAAAATACATTCCCGTAGCCACCAGTTCCCAATACTACTGCATGACCAAAGTGGCGTTCCAATTCTCCTGTAATCAAATTACGGGCAATAATTCCACGGGCTTTACCATCTATTTTTACCACTTCCAGCATTTCATGGCGGGTAAACATCTCTACCTTACCCATTCCAATCTGGCGCTCCAGCGCCGAGTAGGCACCTAGCAATAACTGCTGACCGGTTTGTCCTGCTGCATAAAATGTACGTTGTACTTGTGTTCCGCCAAAAGAGCGGTTGTCCAGCAAGCCACCATATTCTCTGGCAAGTGGAACACCTTGCGCCACACACTGATCTATTATATTTGCACTTACTTCAGCAAGGCGATAAACGTTCGCTTCTCTAGACCTGTAATCGCCTCCTTTAATTGTATCGTAAAATAAACGGTAGGTACTATCTCCATCATTCTGGTAATTCTTTGCTGCATTTATACCACCCTGAGCCGCAATAGAATGCGCCCTTCTTGGAGAATCCTGAAAACAAAAGCATTTCACTTTATATCCCATTTCAGCTAAAGTAGCCGCTGCAGATGCTCCGGCCAAACCAGAACCTACAATGATCACTTCAATACTTCTTTTATTTGACGGGTTTACCAGAGCCACTGAAGAACGGAACTTAGTCCATTTTTCGGTCACATCACCTTCTGGTATATTAGCATTTAATTCTGCCATGTTGTTTTTAACTTAAAATCTAAAACTATTTAATAAAGCCAAAGTGTATTGCAAGCGGCATGGCTGCAAAAAGCAAGCTGATGATGATAGAAAACCAAACACCTACCACCTTAATAATCGGTGTATACTTTTTATGGTTCCAGCCAAGAGTTTGAAATGCAGAAGCAAAACCATGTAACAAGTGGTACGCTAAAGACCCCATAGAAAATACATATAACCCCACAAGCGCGGGATTCTTAAAGGTCTCTACCATTAATGCAAACAGGTCATGATTACCATTGATATCCTGAGTAGGGATTCCTGTAAACCTGGAAGCAACCCAAAATTTGGAAATATGAACAATTAGGAATATCAGTAACAACGTACCCAGCAGGCCCATAGAGCGAGAGTACCATTTACTATTTGCCGCACCATTATTTACTGCATATCTTACAGGTCTGGCCGCGCGGTTTAAAGCCCAAAGCCTGAATCCCTGAAAAATATGGAGCAATAGCCCAGCAAAAAGCACAATTTCCATAGATCGTATTACCCAATTGGTACCCATAAAATGAGCTCCCTCATTAAACGTTACACCACCATCATTTAAAAAGATAAGTGAATTGATAAAACAATGCACCATTAAAAATGAAATAAGAAACAGGCCGGTAATACCCATTATTAATTTTTTCCCTATGGAGGAGGAAAAAGCGTTTCCGAAACTAGCCATTATGAAATTATATTTTATTGTTGTTGTACAAAAGTATTTAATAAAAGAATTAATTTGTTAATCCACACCATAAAATCCAGAGAAATAATCTATTTAGAAACGATCTAAGACTTAGGCCTCTTCTGGTTTAAGCGCAAAAAAAACAGGGAAGCAATTTTCATTACTTCCCTGTTTAAAAACCAATCAATTATTATTTTGTACTGAACGTGGCAGACATCCTCGTTCCATCCGGCAAAACTCCTGTTACCTTCATCTTATCACCCACCATTTTCAGCGCGGCTGACACATCTTGCGTAGTATTTATCTGCATATCATTAATACTGGTAATTACCGTCCCCGGTATCAGGTCGTTCTCGTAAAATAGACCAGTAGTATTTGTCCTGGCAACCACTATACCATTCTTTACACCCAGTTTACTTTTAATTTGTGCTGAAAGAGGTTCAAACGATGCACCAAGTTTCTCCAACGAAGCACCACTTGCTTTTTTAGCTATTTCTATTCGATTACCTAAACTTTTTTCTCCCTTAAGTATTACACTGGTATTCCTCATTTGTCCATCCCTTAGGTAGGATAGCTGCACCCTATCGCCAGGATTCAAACGTCCAATTTTTTCTTGCAAATCCGGAGAATCGTAAATAACCGTTCCTTCAACTTTTTTAATAATATCTCCCTTTTTCAATCCCGCAGCTGCTGCGCCACTATTCGGCAATACATCAGTCACATACAATCCTGCAATATCTTTTACATTGTATTTGGTAGAATTATCTGCATCAAGCGGATCAAATGTTACCCCAATATAACCGCGTTTTACCTCGCCGTACTTTCTAAAATCATCCAGAACCTTTTTAGCAAGATTTACCGGAATTGCAAAACCGTAACCTACGTTTGTACCAGTTTGTGATGCAATTGCTGCATTGATACCTACCAATTCTCCATTCGCATTTACCAATGCCCCGCCGCTATTGCCGGGGTTAATTGCTGCATCAGTTTGTATATATGATTCAATGCTACTGTTGGTTTTATTGGGGATTTTACCTGTCCTCTGGTATTCTTCAAATTCTTCTTGACTAGGCTGGGTTCTATTCAGAATACCTATACTGCGCGCTTTTGCACTTACAATACCTGCAGTAACCGTAGTCTGTAAATCAAGTGGAAATCCTACTGCCAATACCCATTCTCCAACGCGCACATTATCAGAATTACCCATCTTCACTACCGGAAGGTTAGTCACATCAACTTTAATCAACGCCAAATCCGTATTCGGGTCTTTCCCGATAACTTTTGCACTTACCTTTCTTCTGTCAGAAAGGATTACTTCTATCTTGTCCGCATTTTCCACTACGTGATTGTTGGTAACAATATAACCATCAGGTGTTAAGATCACTCCAGAACCAGACGCAGCTCTGGGTGTAGGTTGTCCTCTTCTATTTCCGCCATTGCCAAAGAAATCTTCAAACATATCCATTGGCGATGAATCACCTTTCCCTTCACCTGATGTTGATCCATATGATGTTTTAATGTGAACTACCGCAGGCGAAACCGATGCCGCAGCCTCAACAAAGTCGATCGTGCCTGCAGAGGAGACCTTCGGGTCGCTGGCAAAAAGCACATGTTGTTGTTCAGCAAATGAAAGTTGTTCGTTTCTCGGCTCTAATAATTTATAGCCACCAATTGCAGCCGCACCTCCTATAAATGCAGCCAGCACTATTAATCCTATTCTTTTCATTTATATATTGTTTAGTGTTATTTCTTATTAACAGCTTTAAGTCACATAAGCAGGCTAACACCAACTTATTTTCTTTGTCTTATTCAAATTTAACACCATATTAACGATATTTGCATCTTCAAAAGGTCATCATTTCTGTTAAATTATGTTAAATAGTCCAGCTTAGCTAAAATGAATATACATTTCTATAAATACCAAGGCGCAGGCAATGATTTTATCCTGATTGATCATCGGGAATCATCTATTAAAGATATTGATTATGATCGTGTTGCACAATTGTGTAACAGGCGCTTTGGTGTGGGTGCCGACGGGTTAATGTTTCTGACTAGCCATCCTGATTATGATTTTGAAATGCTTTATTTTAATGCCAATGGCAGGCCGGGCAGCATGTGTGGCAATGGGGGCAGGTGTATCGTAGCTTTTGCCAAACACCTTGGGATAATAGACCGTGAAACAAACTTTCTGGCAGTGGATGGTCCGCATTATGCCAAAATTTCAGAAGCAGGTAATTGGGTAAACCTGCAGATGATAGACATCGATACCATTAACCGCGACGGGGATGCCTTCGTTTTAAATACTGGATCGCCACATTATGTTCAAGAAACTACAGATCTTGAACATTTGGATGTTTACCATAGCGGGTACGAAATCCGAAATAACCCCACTTACAAAGCAGAAGGCATTAACGTCAATTTTGTAGAAGATCAAGGCGATCATCTTTTTGTACGGACTTTTGAGCGCGGTGTTGAAGACGAGACCTATGCTTGCGGCACGGGTGCAACTGCTGTGGCTTTAGCGATGGCGAAGCATAAAGGAATACCTGGTCATATCAAAACCCCTGTTAAAGTGCTTGGCGGGAATTTGCGCATCGAATTCGATTACAATGGCACTCAGTTTACAAATGTGTTTTTATGTGGTCCTGCAGAAAAGGTTTTCGAAGGGGAGCTTGATCTTTAATCATCCCCTTCCGCGAGATGCTCAGCAATCCCTATCTTGATCTCACCGAAACTATAATCTCGCCCTAGCTTATCCCGAATGGCGTTCATCTGGATCGTCTTCAATTCTTTTATCGTCTTCAGTATCTGATCCAGCTTGCCAGACCCAATCAGGTCTTTCCCTGCAATCTCCTGTTTCGCTACATAATGTGCAAGGTGACCCTCAATGGTTCCCTCCGCCATTTTACGTTCAGCAGCGATTTGTCGAATGTTCTTTCCTTCTTTAAACAATTCCAGGGAAAGTTCTTTGGTATCTTGTTTAGGTTCCTTTCCTTCAGTAGTCTTATTAGATTTTGTCGCTTTTGCCCTGGGTACCTTCTTCTTTGTAAAATCAACTGTCCCCTCCATTGCAAATACCCTAAGCATGCGTTTGCCTCTTGTTGAAACATCTATCAGTGCATCCGTATCAGCACGCTTAAAATCTCTTTTCTCAATCACAGCTTCCAGCAGAGCCGGCGCTTTCTTCATCCGCTTAAAGCAATCGTAAAATAACGCCTCCATTTCCAACAGTTCGGCTAAAAATTCCAATACCTGCTTATCTTGCTTCACCAGTTCCATGCGCTCAAAAATATGTTCAGAGAAATCATGCATCAGCGGAGTGAAATAACCTTCAGCAGCCTTAACCCGCTCCACAAGATGCCGCATTCCTACCGGGGACAAATCTTTACTTAGTCGATCCAGTTGTACTAGAAACTTCGCTGCATTTTTCCGCACTTCTATTACAGATACCAATAGCTTAGCAGCCCATTTATGGTGTTTCTGCTTCGCAGATTTGTTGATGTCTTTGGTATAAGAGTGAACATGTTCATATACATAATTATCTAGCGCCGCCAAGTCAAAACTTTGCATCAAGTAGGTCTTCAAAAACAATTCACTCTCTCGCTCAACCTGGTCATACAGCGTTTGCTGATCGGGTTTGGTTTTTGAGAAAAACGACACATGCTGATCTTGCCGTATCCCCGCACCCGAGATCATGGAAGTCAGCACAAGTCCTTTCAGCGACCTTAAACGCGACAGGGCCACGTAGATTTGTCCGGGGGCAAAGGCATTCCCAATGTCAATAATTGCTTTTTCGAATGTTAAGCCCTGACTCTTATGCACCGTAATCGCCCAGGCCAGCTTTAATGGGTATTGTGTAAAAGTTCCAATTAAATCTTCCTGAATCTCTCCTGATATTTTATCAGTCGTATACCTGATGTTTTTCCAGGTATATTTCTCCACTATGATCCTTGTCGCCTCTCCTTCCAGCTGCACTTCTATCACATCATTTTTAAGTCTGGTAACAGTGGCTATTTTGCCATTAAAGAACCGTTGCTCACCACTTGGATCATTCTTAATAAACATGACCTGGGCACCCAACTTAAGTTCCAATAGATCTTCTGCCGGAAAGGCAAACTCACTAAACTCATCTTCCACCTTCGCCTTATACATAGATGAGCTGGTTTGCAGTTCCTGCAAACTTCTCCTATTCATCTCATCGGCCTTATTGTTATGCGTAGTTAACGTAATGTACTTTTCATCTAAAGGCGCTTTAAAATTAGCATGGTAATGCTTTTCCAGTAAGGCCATATCCGCATTATTCACGGTATTATTCCTTAAATTGTTCAGTAAACCGATAAACACGTCATCTGCCTGCCGGTATATTTTTTCAAGCTCTATGTAAACTGGCGGACTCTGTTGCAGCACATGCGCATCAAAGAAGTATGCGCTTTTATAAAACTGTCCAAGCAAATTCCATTCTGCCGATTTAACTACCGGTGGCAGCTGGTGTAAATCGCCAATAAACAACACCTGAACACCTCCAAAAGCTTCGTTACCTCGCTTTCTTATGTAACGAAGCACCATATCTATCGCATCCAACAAGTCAGCCCGCAGCATACTCACTTCATCAATAATCAGCAGTTCCATATCTGTAAGCACTTTCCGTTTTACAGAAGTCATATGCAGGTGCCTAATAATTGATTTGGCTGTGCTATACTGTTGATTGTAGTGGTCGCCTTCTGCATCAGGAGCTTTTGGTAGGTAGGCTCCAAAGGGCAATTGGAACAACGAATGTATGGTTACACCTGCAGCATTAATTGCAGCAATACCTGTAGGAGCAGCTATTACAGCCTTTTTATGCGTAAGCTCAGTTAAACTTTTTAGAAAAGTAGTTTTACCGGTTCCTGCCTTGCCTGTTAAAAAAATGTGCTTAGAGGTATAATTTACAAATCTTGCAGCCAGCTCGGCAGGATTGGCAGTTTCAGAATTAAGCATAAAGCAAAAGTAGATAAAACTCCTGTTTCCAGCATCATTTAACAATTCTTAACAAGATTTAACATTTAATTTTCTTTAATACTAAACCTTTAGTTATAACTTAGTTGGCGTAACCAAATGCTCTTATGAAGACACTATCCCTCTTTTTGCTGAGTTTCCTAGTCAGCACCTGCATATTCGCTCAAAATCCCTATGCTATTAAAGGAACAGTAACTGATACGGCTGCTACCTATAAAATGGTCAATTCAGCAGTTACCATCATCAACCAAAAAGATTCAACGTTAGTCGGGTTTACCCGTGCCAATGCCGAGGGTATTTTTTCTCTGCCCAATCTGAAGGCCGGTAAATTCATTTTGCTCATCACCTATCCTGGCTATGCAGATTATGCAGAAGAGTTTGCGCTGGACAGTGTGAAGCACCTGAGAGATTTCGGACAGGTAAACCTCATGCTCAAGTCAACCCTCTTACAGGGCGTAATTATAAAAGGTAAAGTTGCAGCCATAAAAATAAAGGGCGATACCACCGAGTTCAATGCAGGTAGCTATACCATACAAGCCAATGATAAGGTGGAAGATCTGCTAAAGCAACTTCCCGGTATCACCATTGATAAAGACGGAAAGATCACTGCACAAGGCAAAACAGTCAATAAGGTATTGGTAGATGGCGAAGAGTTCTTTGGTGATGACCCCACTTTAGTTACCAAAAACCTTCGGGCAGATATGGTAGACAAAGTACAACTGTACGACAAGAAAAGCGATCAGGCTACTTTTACCGGCATCGATGATGGTGTAAAGGACAAAACCATTAACATCAAACTCAAGGAAGATAAAAAGAATGGATATTTTGGCAAACTGGAAGTTTCTGGAGGTACTGATAAATTTTATGGTGCCCAGGCTATGTTCAACCTTTTTAAAGGTAAACAACGTTTTTCCGGTTACGGAATTACAGGCAATACCGGTACCGTGGGGCTTGGCTGGAACGACAATAGCAAATACAGTAGCTCAGGCGCGGTAACCGAAGTTTCAGAAGATGGCGATGTTATGATGTATATGGAAGGAGGAGACGAACTAGACTCGTGGGACGGGCGCTACAATGGTCAGGGCATCCCAACAGCTAAGGTAGGCGGGCTACATTATGAGAATAAATGGAACAGCGATAAATATTCCCTAAATACCAATTACAAAATAGGATCAATAGGCGTAAAAGGTAGTAGGAATACCCTCACACAAAACAACCTACCAACAGGACTGTTAAATAACAATTCAGACCAGCTGTTTGACAACCAAATGTTCAGGCAAAAGCTAGATGCCACCTATACCATCCGTATAGACTCCACCTCTACCCTAAAATTCACAATTGATGGGACAAATAGGAATAGCAAAACCAACGATCAATTTGGCTCTTCCAACCGCCGTGGAGATAGTACATTACTCAATACGGGCTCACGATTTTTAAATAATGACGAAGACCAGCAACTGTTCAACGCAGGCGTATTGTGGACAAAAAAACACAAGAAAAAAGGGCGTACCATTTCATTAAACATCAAGCAATCCCTTAGCAAGAGTGATGCCGGAGGCAACTTACTATCTACCAATCAATTTTTCAATACTGCAGGCATCATAGATAGCACACAGCACATCAATCAATATAAAACCAATAACACCGAAAGTTCGGTTACAAATGCCAACCTGACCTACACAGAGCCGCTAACAAAACAAATTAGCCTTACGCTTAATTATGGACTAAACATCAACAATACCAACTCCAACAGAAAATCTTATAACCAGTCGGCATCTGGCAGTTATAACATTCTTGATCCGCTTTTTAGTAATGATTACCAGTTTGATCAGCTCAGCAATCAGGGTGGTGCCAACTTTAATTACAGAAAAGAGAAAACCACAATAAGGCTGGGCACCAAGTTAAACGCGGTAAGCTTCAACCAGACGGATGGCTATACGAGCCAGTCGTTCAAAAGAGATTTCATCAACTGGAACCCGCAAGCATCCTATCAATATCGCTTTTCCCAACAAAGATCAATCAGCATAGATTATTCCGGCCGCACAGATCAGCCACAAATTGGTCAGATACAGCCAATCCGGGTAAACACCGATCCATTAAACATTACACTTGGCAATCCCAATCTGCGCCCTTCTTTCTCTAATAATATAAATGCTTATTATAGCGCGTATAAAATCCTTACAGAACAAAGCATTTGGATAAGTGCATCTTACGGAGTAGAGACAAACTCCATTACCAACAGTACGAATACAGATGCTGCAGGTAAATCCACCTATCAATCCATTAATATCAAGGATAAGAATCCAACCAGTTTCAACTTCTACGCCTCAACGGATAAAAAAATTAAAGCCCTGGATATAAATTTAGGACTGGAACTAAATGGTAATGGCAATACCAGTTACAATATGGTCAACGATGTCCTTAACCAGTCCCGCTATGCGGATGTATATGGGAAGTTTTATATGAGAAAGAATAAAGAAAAAAAATACAGCTTAAGCGCTGGAGTGGGTCCGGCTTACACTACTATCGTTTCATCGTTACAAAACTCAGGCAGCAAGGGCTGGGGCTTAGATGCCAACTATTATTTCAACTTCTACCTTCCAGGAAAAATAGAACTTAATTCTGATGGGGTATATACCTATAAAGCCCAAACACAAGCATTTAATGATCGGCTTGAACGCTTTATCATTAACGCTGGTATCAGTAAGAAATTTCTGAAAACAGAGGCATTAAGGTTAAGCTTAAAGGCCAATGATTTATTCAATCAGAACAACGGCTTCACCCGATATGCAAGTGGCAATATGATTACCCAAAGCAAATTCACCACCATCAAACGCTACTTCATGGGCTCCATCAGCTGGGATTTCAACAAAATGGGTGCTGCGCCAAAAAAATAACCTCATTATGAAAAAAACTATATTACTCATCACGGCAGTTCTTTTTGCCATGCTAAATAATGTCCGGGCACAAAATGTTAGATTTCCCTTTGAAGGCACAATTGATTTTGAGAAAACCATCAATGTGCAAGGCCTCCTTAAGAAATCCTTAGAGAACGCTCAAGATGGTTTCATGAGAGAGATTTATGAAGCACAGATCAAGAGTAGCCCCCAGTTCAAAGTACTCAACAGCACACTCATCTTTACCAAAGACAAGACACTATATACCCCTACTACCCAGCCAGAATCACGGGGCTTTAACGACGACCCGATGATCAAGCAAAACAGCGTCATCCAGACAGATCTTTCTACCGGCACTTTTGTGGCGCAGAAAAAAGTATACGAAGAAACTTTCCTGGTGAAAGACAGTGTAAGAAAGATCAACTGGAAACTCACAAGCGAGGTCCGCACCATTGCAGGCTACGAATGCCGCAGGGCAAATGCTATTATTCTCGATTCAATTTATGTAGTCGCATTTTATACAGACAAGATTCCGGTATCAGGCGGACCAGAATCTTTTACAGGTCTGCCCGGCATGATATTGGGTGTAGCTTTACCCCATGAGAACATCACTTGGTTTGCCAAGACAGTTACTGACCAATCCATATCAGCTACAGCCGTAAAGCCCCCACTAAAAGGGAAGGCAACAGACAACAAAGGCTTGCGCGATATTATAAACGGGGCATTAAAAGATTGGGGAGCCTATGGAAAAACTGCGCTTAAGGCGTTTATGCTTTAGCCTACCAGTAACTTATAACCTTTACCATGCACATTAAGAATTTCAACTTTTGGATCCTCACGCAGGTACTTTCTTAGTTTACTCAAAAACACATCCATACTGCGCCCGTTAAAGTAATTATCGTCATGCCAAATACTCAACAAAGCCTCCTCGCGGGTAAGCACTGCATTCTTTTTTAAACAGAGCAATTTTAATAACTCTGCTTCTTTGGTTGATAGTTTTTGTTGCTGACCTCTAAAATGGATGAGCTGAGCAGTATAATCAAACTCATATTCACTAATCTGGAAATTGGTTTGTGATATACTGCTATCCATGCCATCTTTACTCTGAACACGCTTTAGCAAGGCATTTATCCTTAACAGCAACTCTTCAATACGAAAAGGTTTGGTAATATAATCATCGCCACCCAGATCATACGCAGACGCCTTATCTTCCATCATGGCCTTTGCCGTAGCAAAAATAATAGGCACATGAACATTAATCTTTCTAATCTCTTTACCCAGTGTAAATCCATCCTTTTTTGGCATCATCACATCCAGTATACACAGATCGAAATCTTGTTTGGTAAAGGCACGGAGACCTTCATCTCCATCCACACAAAGTACTACATCAAATTTACCTTTGAGCTGCAGGTAGTCCTGCAACAGCAGTCCCAGGTTTGGATCATCCTCTACCAATAAAATTCTTTTCATGTGCTGTTAATTTAGTTAACCGGTAAGTTTATAATAAATGTGGTTCCTTTATCTTTTTCGCTATGCACTTTAATAGTTCCGCCCATTTGCGTAACAATATCCTGAACATAATTTAGCCCCAGGCCAAATCCTTTTACATCATGCAGGTTACCGGTTGGCACCCTGTAAAATTGATCAAATACCCGTTTAGACTGCTCTTTAGTCATCCCAATTCCTTTATCTGCCACTTCAATAATTAACAATCTTGAGGTTATGACAGTCTTGATGGAGATATGAGGCTGTTCCAAACTATACTTATTGGCATTATCTACCAAATTGTAGATCACATTAGAAAAATGCAGTTCATCTCCATAAATGATGGGATCAATGGCATCCAGATCAAGCTCAACCGCAGCATTTTTCTTTTCCAATTGGAGGTGCATACTATCCAGTACTGCCGTAATCAGGTCATTCACATTCACCTCTTGATGCTCCAGCTTAAGTTCCTTTTTCTCCAGGCGTGCAATGCTAAGCACACGTTCAATATGGTTGCCCAGCCTTACATTCTCATCATAAATGATACCCGCAAGCCGGGTTATCCGCTTTTTGTCTTCCACTATTTCCGGATCCTTGAGCGCTTCACTAGCAATCATAATAGTAGCTACAGGCGTTTTAAACTCATGAGTCATGTTGTTAATGAAATCCGTTTTCATTTCAGATATCTTTTTCTGCTGTAATATGGTATAAATGGTATAAGCAAAAATAAATACCAGCACCAACAATAACCCTGCAGACGAAGCCATGGTCGTCCACATATTACCCAATATCAAACCATTCTTATTCGGAAAGCTGACATACAATATCCCGGGATCACCAAATATTTCGTTATTAAAAAGTGTAGTCTTAAACGTATTGCCCGGTAAATTCTCATCAATGGCATTAGAGGCCTTTCGGTAAACAAGCGAGTCCTTATCCGCAGTCTTTAACCAGAAATCATAAACCAGGCTAATGTTACGATTTAGCAATTCCTTTTTAAGCAGGGTATCCAGATTATCACGATTTACACGCTGATTGATTGGGACGTAGACTTGTCTCATCTCCTTTTCCAGGTCCGCCAAATAATTCAGATTACTGGGATCAGACACCAATGTATCCTCCATTAATTTCTTTAAACCCTCTTTGTATTCCTGCTGGGCTATATTATCTTCAATCTTAAATTTTGTAGCCATTTCTGCCCTCACCCTTTCCAGTGTAAAAGCAATTGGGTTTAGCGTAGTTGGATCAAAAGCAATGTACCTGATGCTATCTGGTATATCGCTACTGTTCATAGAAAAAGTAGAGGGTCGTTTTAATGATATAATGGTCTGGTTTATTCTTGCGCGTACATTACCAAACTCGTCTTTGTATAAATCTACCTGCACCTGTAAAGGTGACTTCCCTTTGGCGTCTTTGGCGGAGATTTGCTGAAATATTTCCTCGGTTATTACCGTAGGATTAGAGAGGTTAATACTTAGTAAACTATCCCGTCTGTTAAGGTCGCTATTTATTTTTTTTTCCTGCGCATACTTTCGTTTGGCTTCCAGATCCTGAAAGTTTTCCTTAAAATCGACAATCTGTTGGGCCTTATCTCTAAAATCCCGCTCTTTTTGTTGTTTAACCTGTAAATGTTTCTGGTCTATATGTACCGCTGCGTAACGCTTCTGAACCTTATTAACCACGGCATTAAGTACCTCGTTCACATCATTTTCAAAGAGCTGCGACTTCAAGTTATAGGCCTCTCTGATGTAATAAAGCTGCATGACAAATACACCAAGCAAAGCTATGGTCATCAGGGCAGTTATCAACCAAAGGGTTCTTTTTTTCATATCAGTATACCAAAATTAATGAAGCATTAATATACTAAAGGTTATTTAACATATTTTAACAGACAAATCGATTGCACTTAAGCGCAATTTCGATGTTTGTATTCCCTAAATAACCCAAAAAATCTTGTAAGATTACCGTTGTAAAATTATTTATAGGATTGCCATGCCAGTACTCATATTATTTAAGACCGCTTTATCTTGATGATAAACCGAATTTTCCTCCTGGATTGAAAATCCATTAAAAAGCTCCCTTCATCCATTCGATAAAAAAGATAAGCTGCAATTTTGTACTGTCAATGAAGACAAAATAATTTTAAAACAATGTCACGTTTAACAGCACTGAATCCAGAAACAACAACTGGAAAAATCAAAAGACCTGATTGATAGGGCAAACGCACAGCTTTTGTAAACAAGTATTAGAAGTATAGCTTATAATTTAATAACATCAATATTATCAACACTGACCAAAGCATTGTATGACCTTAACCCAATGCTTCCGCTTTTAAATTCTTGATCGCGAACAGAGATAACGGGCTGATCACTTCGATTTATGAATACCTCTATTTTGTCGCCAAAAGCTTTCACCATAACAGCAAATTTATTGTTGACTTTAATTGCATATTTAGCCGAGGTTATGACTGTCCACTGTGTACCGTTTGATTTGCCAAGCTCAATCCGACCTGTTTCTGCATTAAATCCAAGGTAATAACCTCGGTAGGCTTCAGATCCGATAGCAGGATCATTTACCCTAAACAAAAGTCCGGCGTCTCCCGTTGAATTCACTGATACATCAGCATTGTAGACAAAGTCAGAAAACTTAGTAGCAGTCGCAATGATCTTCGTGCCAGCTCCAGTCCGCCCATCTTCATTGGGTGCTGCATGAATGGCATTATCTTTATAGAACCACGCTCCCCCGTAGATTACCAAACCTTTGGCGGTATTTTTATCGAATGTTTCCTTATAAGTCTGAGTAATAAGGTTAGGCTTTCCAATTGTAGGAAAAATGCTGACCCGAAGGTTTTCAGATCCAAACGGCACCAAAGTAATTTCTTCAATTTTTTCACTGGAAGTCATCGGGCTATATGGAACATCAAAGGAAGCAGTCTTGTTATAGTCAAGTGTCCAAGATGGTATTTGCTTAGCTTTAATTACCAGTTGAACGGGTGTTTGCTCCTGAACGAATGGATTTTCAGGCATTGAAGTTCTTTTAACCTGAATTTCTTTATCAAGCTGAACGTTGTCTAACAACAAACCGTAATTCCAAGGCGATGCTGGGGTTATTGCTGTTTCATAGAATCCTTTCACAGCAAATTCTCTAATATTTTTTTCAGCTTGCTTTATTTTCAAAGCGTACAAAATTGGACCACGTTCGATACTAACTGCATTATTCACCTGTTTCTTTGCCATTAGGTGCATCGGAAAATCAAGAACAACGTTGTCATTGTTTTTCCAGATCCTGTTTATAGTATGCAATTCACCTGTCTTAACTCCTGTTACAAGCTTGCCGTTTACCTTAACTTGTGGAGTTTTACACCACCCAGGTATTCTTAGCGTCAATGGGAACGAAACAGTTTTGATAGTTACTATTTTTAACCGAATCTGCTCTTCAAATGGATAGTTGGTATCCTGTTCAATTTTTATCCTATTATTACCAGCAACCATCGCAGTGATTTCCATTGGACCATAAGTGTTTATTGCCAAGCCGCCTTCGGGGGTTGCCATGCAACTATTTTTCACAAAATAAGGCCAGCCCATGTGCATGTTATACCTGCAGCAAGGAAATCCAGAATATGGTCCTGGAACAATGCTATTGGAGTAATCTTGGTTAAAACCATGTTGTCCTGGCACGCTGATGACCTGATTGGGCAATGTATAATAGGTATGTTGTTTTAAATCTTTGCTAAACTGGGCTGGAAGGGCATTGAAGGCTACCTTTTCAAGTTGATCACCAATTTCGGCACTATGTATAATTCTTGAGGCTGTTTCTAAACTTTGCATCCACTCTACGACGGTACAAGTCTCAACCCCTTGTACGGAGCTCTTACCTGACAAGCGTTCTGTACCAGATGCCAGACCATGAGGTTGTCCATTGTGGTAAAGAAGATGGTTGATGCCATTTTCCAATGCATCACTATAGTATGCTGAATGGTTTATCTGTGAGTAAATCGCTGGAAATTTCAACGCCTGCGCTACATTTACCATATGCTTTGGCTGATAATCATTACCAAAATAATCAAACTGATTTTTATTGAAGATATCGGCCCAATGGTATGATTGTGTTTTTAGCTTCTCAGCCAATTCCAATAAATAACTTTCTCCGGTCTTATTATAAACCCACAGCGCGATTTCTATATTATCACCAGCTCGTGATTTTCCCCATTCCTTCAGCGGATCTTTATCAATATTTTCCAGTTCATATTTCAGGTATCTTGATAAAAATGGAATCACTCTTTTATCATTAGTAGCTTCATAGTAGCTTTGTAGGGCATACATAAAAGGCATTCTTGGCCACCAGTCCTGCATGTTTGCCGGGCCGAAAAGTCCATTTTCCTGCTGATGTTGTAATGTATAATCCAACCACTCTTTGCTTTATCTTTTAGATTTTTATCGTCCAATGTATAAGCAAGGGCAACAAGCCCTTTAAGGTAATAAGGTGCCTTTTCCCAGCTTTTCCCAGTGCCTCCCAACCAGTCTGCATCTTTACCCAGATCATCCTTTCCTGGATACAACTCTTCTGCATGCCCTGTAAATCCATCTTTTTGGAGTTCGAGTTGCTTCAATAGCCAGCCCTTTGCTTTTATACTCCCTAAAGGCAATTGTACATAGGTATCCGTTTTTAGGGGCTTACGGTTAAACGAATAATTTGGAGAATGGTCTTGCTGAGCTTGGGTGGCGTTAACTACACAAAAGCAATAAACCAATGTTATTAGTATGATATGTTTCATTTGAGCAAGTTAAAAATTAATAAATTTACCTTTCTATTTCATCATAAAGCTTCAAAGTAGCTTTCAAAGCATCTTCAAGACAAGCAATATAATTTTCAAGTGGCCATTCCTTTATGTAACCAGATGCCTTAAGGGTTTCAGTGGCCACAGTTACATTATTTACCTTTGCACTTAGGTCACTTTTTAAAGATTCTATATCTTTCATTGGAATTATAATGCTGCATAAACTTAAGGAACCTATGATGAACGAGACCTAGTTACAGTAACAGAGATCAGTTACAATAAGTTAGAGTACGATTTTTAATAAAAAAACTATAGCATGTTATGAAACTATTTTGGCATAAAGATAAGCAATTTATTCCTTTCGTAACTAACTACTAAAAAATAGTAATAGCAATAAATTCCAGGTATTTAAGTAAAAACCGATATGTACATTTTTGAGGAAGCCTACATAGTGAGTTGAATTACTTAAAGAGACATTCAAAGCACTGTCTAATCAAGAATTTAATCATAAGTCGGATAATATTCAAAAGGCAACTGGTCGCCGAGCCTCTTTTTTCCCAAAAAGCCTTCGATGAAAAATGTATTGAAATGACCGAGACTGCCTTTTTTATCAATTAATGCTTCGTTTAAATAAAGCTTAAGTAAGGAACCGTCATAATTCAATAAAATAGTCTCAGCTTCCATTTTTGCATCTAATTTAATTCTAGAAGCCTCCTTTGGGTTGTAATGGACATACAGCTCATTTTTAAATTTTAAGGATACAAATGCTGAATCAACAATATAAACTAGGGTGTCAAACTGTACCGGTCTTGGGTCAATACTTAGGTCTTTCGCCTGCATTGCCTCATAGAATTGTGTCGAGAATACGTGATGAGTTAAAAAGCCTTCCTTCAGTACTGTGTTTTGGTAAACTGAGCGAAAGAAATGCATGAGGGATCCGTAATAAGCTTTTTTCCTGCTTTCTTGCCATTTACGTCGTTCTTTTTCTGTACCCTTAAGTTCTTCAAAAACAGCTTGGCCATCGTAAAGAGTAACGTCTGTCAATGAGCTATATTGAAACATTTTAAGCAAGTACTTAATTCGATATCCTAAAGCCCTGTTTTCTATAACTAGAAAATCGTCTGTTGATGCTTTAAGTACCCCTTCTTTTTTACTAAAGTCAAAGTTTATTATGCTATCATTGAGTATTTTACAATTTTTAGAGTTTTTTGATATTCCTAAAAAACTTCTTTTAAACAGCTTGTAATTTTTGTCCCGATCATCACTAGAACCAATAACTACTTCCTTCAGCGTGTCACTTGTTTCTTTCAAAACAACTTCAAGAAACACATCTTTATTAACTAACTGTATCTCTTGAACAGAGGAGGAGTAACCTAACGTTCTGACTACTAAAGGAAATGTTCCAATTTCTAACCTTTCAAATTTGAATTTACCCTCCGCATTTGTTACTGTAATCTTTTGAGACCCATTAATAAAAACGGTTGCTGATTTTAACACCTCTCCTTTTTCATTCACTACCCGACCTTCGATCTTAAAATAAGATTGCGCATTAACGAATAACACTTGAAAAGAAACAAAAAGAAATAGTAGAAATATTTTGATTGAAGTAGTTGCAGACATATATTAATACCTCACAATTTATAGATTACGGATCACTTAACAAAGTTATGTAATGGAATCTTAACTTGCATTATAAGTTACCCTGTATGAACGTTTCTGCCTATGTGTTGACGTTCGGCAAATCAGGGTAATTTCTGCCTTTAAAATTTTAATGAAACGTTATGAGAATGCTTTTAGTAGGTATGGCTGCATGTTTTTGCTTCATGAATTCCTCTTGTCAATCCACAAGAAATAAGTTGGTCGGAAGTAATATAGACTCCTTACTTAAAACTCCTGTATTATTGCCTGATTCCGGATATTCCAATACCGAAGTTGAATTTGTTGCCAAGTACGGAGGGGAGGCTCGGGAGATTGAAGGTTCTCTAAGAGATCGTTTTATGCAATTCCAAGACCAGCATCCAAAACTTAATTGGGATACTACCAATACTACCGCTGCATTTAAAATCGGTGACACAACTATATTTCTTCCACTAGCCGGGGGGAACAATGGGAAACTCGGCTTTCTTGTTTTTTCTTGGGGGAATGAATTTACGCCTAAAGTAAAGGTGAAGGCTCAAATGATTATCAGTAAATATCTAAGGTATGGTGTAAAGCGTGATTTCCTTGTTAAAGAAATTGAGGTAATTAAGTAAGTTCTCAGGCATATCTTTCAGATCATATTTCTTAACTGAATTTACCTGATATTTGGAGGAGCTAACCTCAAAAAATTACAATTTGCCTACAGCAGATAAATTTTCACCAGCATTTATACGATTAAGATATCTATTAATCTCGTTACGAATCATCGGTATAAGTTTACTCAGCTGAGTTTCCATATTTTTTTGATAATCGAGAATCGGTATATTAATTTCCTCTATAGGTCGCTTTTTCTTGCCCGGGTCAGGATCAGTAAGATCGTATTCATGGAACTGTGTTTCATACACTGTTTTACCTTCAGTAATAAATGTTAGGTCATAAATTCCGCTATCTGAAAGCCTTTTAAATCTCTTTAACTTTTCATGATATATCTGTTGCTTATGCTTCAGATAAAAGCTTGCAAAAGGAGATTTTTCCATAGCAAAGGGCTTGTAGGAATAGCAATCATCAAACTTCTGGATAAACGTTTTCGAGCCGAACACCCACATCAAGAATTTAGTTTCATTATTGCTACATCCGCCAAGAACATACTCAGTAGTCATCCCCCCGTGTGGAAAATAGACAACCAGATCTTTAACACCCATATCCTTTAAAAATTCTATTTTTTCTTCTAACCGCTCTCCCTTTGTTCCATAAGCCATATTCCAATAATATTGTGCAATGCCACTTGAAGAACTAAGCTTTTGGCTTAATTTGCTATGCGCATTTCCCGCACTTACCAAAGTATTAAACCAAACTTGCTGATCCACACTTTCTTTATTCTTCAGAATCAGATTAATGGCTTGATCATAATATGTAGTCGCGCTATCAAGATTATTAGCAGCTACCAGGGAGTCTGCCTTACGCTGAAAAAAATTAAAGCTTTGGGCGGAGCTACTTTGATGGAATAGAAGAACTAAAAGACTGAGCATTAATCGATTCATAACTATAATGGTTATTCTCAAATATAATTATTTGCTGTTGAAAACCAGCTATGTCAGATATTCTGGAGAAATATCTCAAGAATATCCGGTGACCTTTAATTGGCCCAATGACCACCGTATTAGACAATGGACTGATCTACATAAATAAAATATACGCTATGATATAACACATATCGATAATCAAATTTAATTTTAAAGACAGAATGAAATTTGTTAAAATCTTATGTGAACTTTAATAATAAGTTGCAAAATTTCTTCAACGACATTTTGCCTTTTAACATTTGGATTATTAAAAAAAGACCGTTTTTTGATAAGAATTGAGATGAGTATTTGAGAATTACATTAAGAACTATATTTAATATCTAGTGGGAAAAGTCTAACGACGTAGTGAGCCTATTTGGGATAGTTTCTATAATAAGTCACAGATGCAGTAAGGGTATTAACTATTTCCAAATGGGAGTTTCTTTCCAGTGATTTAGAAAGCCAAGCTTATATATTGGAACATTTGGATAATCTAAAAAAAGCTGTAAAATCTTGTCTTTGATATGATGCCCCGGAGTCACTTGATTGCACATATACAATAGTGCCGAAACCATCAGGAAAATCTTTTTTTCTTGTACTGTCAATAGAGGGCTAGAAAACCATAGACCTTTTGGGTTATTTAAATTGTTTGGCTTTTTGACCATTGTTCTGCTCCATAGCCTGGAATGATGAGCAATAATATTTCTTAAATATGTTATCGCTTCTAGCCAGCTAGACAATTCACTATGTATATTAAAGCCCATTTCTTGGGCTATTTTTGATTTTTCTGGAAGTTGAGCATTTAGACATTTGTATAATTTTGACAAGCAGCCCATTGAAGCCACTTCTAAAATTTTCCACGCATCTGCTGGAATATTAGGATAACGAGTTCTGTGATCTTTGATAAATATTTCCTGACTCCGATTGAATTCTTTTGTTAGTTCAGCAACGGTGTGTAAGTGCGGTGTTTTAATTATTCCGTTGATTTCGATCGTTCTATTTTGGAATATTGAAGGATCAAAATACCAAAGGCCTCCAAACTTTAGAGATAATATATAGATCATTTTTGTCCTTAATGCAATCTCTATGCGTTCAACACCATCAAAAAGGATAAGTCTTAGTTGACGGTCGAAATTGTACCGATCTATAATGTCTTCGAAATAAGTATCCGGTTTGTAGGTATGACTATTTAAGTTGTCCTGCATGTCCCACCAGTAACCCTTGAGCCGATAATAACTGATATTAGAAAGGAGTTGATTGGCTGTAGCTTCCTCTTTAAAAATCATTCCACGGCTTTGTAAAAGTAGGATCTGATCTGGAATGCTGTAGGCAGGTTTGTTACTTGGCATAAAAAAAATGACCCGAATGCAGTTCTAACGGTATGCAAACGGGTTCTGTTATTACAAATATAGTAATGGTATAATGCACTACCAAATAATTTTGAACGTTTAAACCAACATTCACCAAGTCTACAGCAGAATTACAAGCATTAACATCCATCTCCTCTTCAAATCGGTGATATTTTACTCATTCGCTAAAGCCATCAATCGCTTTTTTATTTCATCTGTCTGGCTCCATCGAAAATGTCCATCAACCACTCCCCCACGCTTATTAACCAGCGCATAATGAGGTATGCCGGTTATCTGGAACTGCTTGGTTAATAAATTATATTGATCATTAGTTACACGGTAATGCTCTCCCTTGATGCCAGGCATTACGGTGTGGTAGGCCTTTTCTGGCGAAGATGGATTGGTGATGTACAGAAACACAATGTCCTTGTTTTGTGCCAGTTCCTCTTTCAATGGGGCCATTTCCTTGATGCTGTTCATACAGGGCACGCACCAGGTAGCCCAAAAATCAATAAACACTACTTTGCCTTTAAACTTATCCATTAGCTTTACAAACAAGCTATCGCCCGGCGTGTTTGTCGGGGATTCATTGTAGGTATAACCTGTTTGGGTTTTAACGCTTCTGATACTTGCTTTGATCCTTTCATTGAGATGCACCACATCCTCCAGAAGAAACTTGTTTTTTACCTTCGACTTTAGATCGGCAAACTGCGCAGCAGACAAAGTATCTTTCTCAGCATCCATCCCCGCTGATACGGCCCTCAGGTACATTAAATCAAGTCCCAATGAGCTTTCCCTGTTTAAAAGCCCTTTCAAAACAATTGGCCTTGCTTTCTCTAAATCCCCAGGCGTGGTTGCGGTTTCGTAGTATTCTATTGGTAACTTAATGTCTTTATCTACGGAATCTAGAATTTTAAGCTTCTTCATTTCCTTAATATAGTCTTCGCGCCTAATTCTGTCATAGATTGGATGTATGTACATGAGTTGGTTTATAAACATATTATAATTAAATGACGCCATTGCTGCCCTATCATATTTCATTCCTTTTAAAAAATCATAGTAGCCGACACCTAACCTTACCGGAATTAGCACTGGCTTTTTGCTGGCAAACGATAGTTTATTTTTTGTGCGGTAGGCATTTTCCAGCATATAATTATACTGGATCAAGTCGTAGCCAGTCTGGTATTGTATGTTTTGACGGGCCAGTTCAATGCCGACTTTTCCCATGCCCTCCTTCTTTGCCACACTATCAATCTTGCTGAGCTTCCGCTCCATGCGCTTTAAAGTATAGGTTTTGTATTGCTCCGGCGTTAATTGGTATATGTCAGCGTACAAAACATCATAATTGTAATCCAATAAAATTGGCCTCACCTTATTGATGTCATTATTGATTATTGCCAATTTGCGATCACCCTTAAACACGGAGGTTACTTTAGGGACATCGGCGATGTCAAAGTCCTGTATTAGATTTTTACCAGGTTCAAAATATACGTAGGTATAAAAAAATGGGAAAGTCACTAAACACTCCTGACCGCGGAGCAGGGAAAACCTTGCGGAAAATGTACCGTCAGACTGTATTTCAATCAAATACACCTCCTGCTTGCCGGTTACTATGTTATTGACAAGCAGTTGTGCAGTTCTAAAACCCATGTTATTGGAGTAGCCCTTTATTGTACCTGTATAGGTGGTCTCTTTGGATTGCGCAGATGAGACATAGACTGACAAGAGCAGACAGATAAGAAATAATAGTTTTTTCATACTTAAGAAGCGTTAGGTCGATAAGAGTATCGAATTTGGTTTATAAGGCCTCAAATTACAGATATTTCCTGAACATATCAAAAGTACCACTGGCAAGAAACAGTTATCCTAATACCTTCATAAAAGATACTTTCTCAGATATAACAGTTATCAGGCATTTTTGGGTCAGGATCTTTTAGATTACTATTAAGCCCTCCTTTTTCGATAATTAATCTGGATCAGAAGCCAGGCTATTTGTAGCGGTTAAAACGAATTCATGAATTTAGCCAGAACGAATTCATGAAAAATTATTTTATTTATCGTATTTTGAGACTACCTTATAAATTATGATTTTAATTTAGTTTGCCCATAGTTTTAAAGGTGTTAAAAAAGTTAAAATTTATGTAAGGTGAATAAATCTTATACTTTCGCCAACTTACGATGATGAAATGAGAAAACTTATTTTTACTAGATGTAATAGTGTTTGCATCTTGCTCCGTCTTGATGACTCTCATATGAAAATTATATTAATTTTAATAGTGCTTTTTTGCTTGAGTATCCCTTCAAATGCGCAGACTTTTTCTTTAGACTCGACTTATACAACTGAGCAGAAAGACAATATGTCTGAAAATGCTTTTAATGGCAGCTTAGAAAAAGCTCATTTAAGATACAATCCGCCAATTGGCTTTTCCACTGTAAAAATTTCGAATGCAGAAAAAGGACTTTTTCTTGATATCAACTATAGATGGATTGCCAATTTTTTTAAAGTAATAGTTAACAAAGATACTAGCATCGCGATAGGATTAAGCATTTTTCCTCCTTGGAAATTTCAGGGTAAGATGTTCGATTTTGTAGGTAATGCTAAAATGGGGTTTATCTCGCACGTGGATAGTATAAAAAACACTTATCATTACTTGAGCAAAGCAGATTTAGCAAAGTACAATGCTACATATGGTGTTGAATTTTCAGCGAAAATGGCCAGGTCTTATATGGGCAAATTTACAAATCACCGAATGGTTTACATTGCTCAACAAAACTTTCAAATTTACATGGTCTTTTTTTACAAGAATCAATCGTCGATTGAAATGGAAAAATTCATTCATGATAATTTAGGAGTGATTGAACTTGTAAAATGATTCAATTTTTTACGGCTGGGAAATAATGTATCCCAGCCATAAATTTATTTCTTATCCGTTCTATTGGTTTCCAAAATTCGCCCTATTAACCATCTTAAGCGTTCGGTAAATAGCGTCTTTGAAAAGTATTGTCAAATATTATATACTATTTATTTTACTGCATAATTGGACTTTAGATGCCAGTAAAAGAGTGGCAGAATAGTGGGTTGAGCCAGGTCGGCTACTGCCAGGACAAAGGGCTAAACTTTAGTAAATTCAATTATTGGGTACGTAAATAACGTCCGGATTCCACACCTAAACAGGGCTTTATTCCGATCCAGCTGGAAAAAGCCACAGTATTATGTTACTGATTTATGTTCAAATTAGACATCGAATACCAAATTGATCTAGATTGACTATTCATCACTATAATGAAATCGGCATTGGACAATAGCACACTGTTGGTCTTTCCCTTTAGTTCCAGATATCTGGTAAACTAGGCGATGCTCACCCGTAATACGTCTGGACCAAAAGCCTTTTAAATTATGCTTCAAAGCCTCAGGTTTACCCAGGCCATGGAAAGGAGTTCTTTTAATTTCTTTCAACAACTCTCTAATCTTTATTTCAACCTCTTCATCATTATCCATCCAATACTCAAAATCTTCCCAGGCTTCAGGTGTAAAAACTAAATTCATACCTTATGCTTTCACTGGAATTTCGTCTTCAAGAGTAAACGATTTAGTATTACCTTGATTTAGATGGTCAATAGAACGTTCAAGACGTCTACGATTCGCATCAGTTGACATTAGATGTGCAGTTTCAGTAAGGGCATTATATTCTTTAATAGAAATTACCACTACAGCATCATCCTCATTATTATTGCGTGGAATAATCAAAATATCTTCTGTTGCACTTACTTCATCAAAGTAATTTTTCATGTTCGTCCTCAGGGACGAGATAGTCACTGCTTTCATAATTACAATTTTGTACACTCAAATGTACGTATCATTGTACGAATGATAAAATTAAATTTCAAATACTCTATAACTTGGCTAAAGTATATCAGTTAGAATTGTCAGGTGACCATCGGCTATATAAAGTCTTATTGTGCTATCATTATTCCCTCGTGGCTGTTGCAGAAGGGGTATAGATCAGGAGTATCTTTCCTAGATCTTACTCACGCTGTTGAAAAAGATTAAGGTTAAAAACTTTACCTGTTAAAGCTACAATCAGATTTGTCTGAAAAATTACAGTTGCCATGTCTAGTTCATTGAGAAAGTATTATTTGGAACCTCATTCCGATTTTTTAGAAAACGAGGCAGGTAAAAAGCATACGAAGAATAGGAGTTTTTCTGCGCTACTTAAGTATTTCATTCCCTATAAAACTAGTTTCTTAAACCTTTGCCGATGGGTATCTTGTTTGGGATAGTTTTACAAAAAATACGGTACGAACACCAACTGTCGATTAGGCTGGTGCGACAGTTGGTGTTAAAGCGAACGGCCAGCCATTAACTTGAATCATGAAGACAAAATATTTTATATTGGTTATTTTAATTAGCCATGCTGCCATACGGGTGAGGGTACAATCTTTAAAAATTGACACTACATGGATGTTTCGAAATTCTTCGGCTTTAAGAAAGCTGTGCTAACCATTCTTTAAACGAGTACAACATGCACTGGCAAATAATATAATCGTCCCTACACAGTAAACCTCAAATTCATATATCGATTTAGGCAATTTGAGTTTGATTTATTCTAACTTCTTTAAAGATTATACCTATCTTTAAGTGCCATACAGTGGCCATGCTGAAAGGGCAGTGGTTACAGCATTCCCCGAGTTGACTTGGCAGGAGGCGCGGTTGATGGCTTGGGGCGGACTACAGAGTACGAAAAAGAAATCCATAAAAGAATATGATATGCTAGATTCAGCTTTTAAAGATTCTATCCGTGTCATGGGTGACAGGAGTAAGCGTACTCCGCCACCAGGCGCTCCTCCGAGAAAAGGTCATTATTGTCCAGATACGCCGCCGATACAATCCCACCCGTAACACCCCCGCATTGATGAAAAAGCTAATATTATTCATATGTGTTCTCATGACATCGCACACAGCGTTTTCACAAGATTCTCTGAAGGTTGTCGAAAAGATTCCAGATCAAAAATGGGGCGTCTCCGCAGTATCAGTCAGTAAGTTAATCACAATCGCTATACTAGATAAAATAAAGATCTACAAGAAAGGAGTATCCGCAAATCCTGTTGAATTTGTCATAACATCAATCGCAATAAACATAGAAAAAGGAGGAAAAGTGAATGGCGTATATTTTCCCAACAATATACCCACAAAAATGGCTAAATGGTATCAAACGTTAAGTATTGCAGATGAGATTAAGAAAATTGAGCCAGCCAAATTGGCCAGGTTTGCGAATAAAACTCTTCTCTATACGGTAATTTTCACGAATGATGATTCGGAGTTCATTGTACCGCGAAGCAACTTAATGAATAACATTCCGATCATCTGGCCAGATTTTATTGTAGAGAATGAGACAGAGGTTGTTGTTTTAAAACCCCAAGTATTAACGATGGGGATTCGGCATGTTGATTATCACCACAAGTGACTTCGCGTTGATAAAGACAATGTTCGATAGACACAAGAGGACTCCGCCACCTGGAGCAGGTCCGAGAAAAGGACATTTTGCCAGGGATTTATTGGCCCAATTGAATGATATTTATTTAAAAGATAGTCATGAAAAAGATTTATTTAACACTGCTGTTTTGTTCGCCGTTTCTTCATGTTTTTTCTCAAGTTGGAGAAATTGAGCACTCTTCAAAAAGGAACGTAAAAACCGATATGTCATTGATTACCAAGTCTATAAAATGGTCTATTTACGAACACATTGATACTTGGAAATTTTCAGCTATCCCTAAGAATGCGGCCTTTATTACGTCGATCTCGATTTCAGTAGGGAGAACCGGCTTGGTTGACTCTGTTTATTTTCCGAACCATATAGAGCAAGGAATGAAAACGTTCTATTCAACCAATAGGATTGCAATAGGTATAAGGAAAATGGGAGCGGCAACGTTTTCTCAGTACAAAAGCAAGATACTGGTTGTCCCTCTGCTTTTTATGAAGTCATCTGATGATGTTATCAGTAAAGACTATGGTCTTTTAAATAGCTTTGCTACACTATGGCCAGATTTTATTATTCAAGATGGAAAAGGGATTATACTAATCCCGCCGATTTTGTTAACCACGACTGCTCCTATAGTTAATTAGATATCAAAAATTTAATAAAAGCCACTCTTTAGGGAGTGGCTTTTATGTTAATGAGTCCTAGTACCAAGTTCATCATTTCTTGATGCGGCAAATGTTTGCCTTGCTCCCATCCTTGAATTGTAGTTGTATTCACGGTTAAACGTTCGGCTAACTCTTTGATGGAAAGTCCATTCATATACCGCCATATAGACGTATTTCGTTTTTTTCATTTCGACCATTCGTAATAAAATCATTCTGTGACTATTAATTTAATACATCGAGGAATAGCGAAACCATTTATTTTGCCAATCATACTGCCAGTTTTCAACAGGGGTGTTGTAGCACTGCAAGTACCTTTACAGGTACTTTGTAGGGGAAAAGGGTACCTCTAGTGCTACAAGATACCTAGTAGCCTGCACGAAAGGCACTCCAAGCGATGTAGGTGCTATGGAAAATATTAGGAAATCAACTGCACCATTGGTTTGCCATCGTTCTCGGATTGTATGCGGCTTAAACATGGTTTAGTCGTGGTTTCTTCGTGTATGAAGTACCTTTTGTCGCACAAACTGCGACTAATCCACGAAGGAAACCCAAATGAACCCGGAATTAACCCAAAATGGAACCACTCCAAAGGCGCTATCATTTTTATAAGAAGATGCACAGCGTTGCTGCTGTAATGGCGCAATTTAAAAATCTTTCCTGCTCTTAATTCGCCCACAACAAGGGTCCACCTGGTTAAGAAGTTTGCCGGCGATCCCGAATATGATATTGCTTGATTCCGGCACTAATTACAGCAACAACAAGCCGAAAAAATTAAGCTTAAACCGAGACTTTTCATAGGAGCAAAAAACATACTTAACTTACTGTAAATCAATATATTTAATTCGAAAAAATCCGATATTTTATTTGGAAATACCAACTATTTTTCTTACATTTGCACTTGTAATAAAACGAGCTTTTGATAAGCCACAATTATACCAGCCTTTCGGGTAGAACCGAACAATTTATAGGCTCCTGGAATATACTCCGCCATCGCTGATCAGCAAAAAACAATAGGCAAGTATTCCGGTTTCAATTTTTTAATTAGTCGACTAGTTAAATGTAAACTGCAAGCTGTGATAGCAGGCAGCAATAGTTCATTGACGTATTAAAAGCCGATAAGGCTTTGAATTAAAACGCTTTAAAGGCGTGGCACACATATAGGCCATATTCTTTAAAACTTTGGAGCCAAAAAAATGTTATTAACATACCAAACTGTCAAAAAACGATTCTTATTCCATTTTCCATCTATGCGCAATCCTGTGAAAAAAGTTATTTTATCGCTCTCCCTAGTCTTCGGAATCACCTTTCTGGCTCAAGCTCAGTTTGGCGGACTCGGCAAAATATTAGTCGACAAAGGTGCTGAGCTGGCCGGCGGCAGTCTCAATAAAATTATTAAGCAACCTGCCGCCATCACCACTAATTTTAAGGATGTAGAAGTCAGCGGTAAAAAACCACCTTCTTTTCGTGATGGAGAAACTGCGCAACCACTATACCTTTTACCTAAGGCACCTGGCGGAGGCTTCAAATTATGCGCAGGCTATTATGAAATGACAAATAAGAGTTATTGTTTGCAAGCAGGCACACGTGGCCCTAGCAATGGCGATGGTTACATGCTGGCTCCTGTACTCGGACCAAAACAGGATGTTGTAATTGCCATTTTAAAAAGTGGAGAAACTCACCGCAATGTAAGTCAACACGATATTCAGGTATTGCTGTGGGCCATCATCGCCAGAACACGCTTCGCTGATTACAACACGCAAATTAAGCTCACAGCAACTACTTTGTTGACCCCAGCCCTCTTATTAAAACTAGAAGGTGGAGCACTTGGCATACTCCCCGCAAGTTTAATGGAAAAAGCTAAAGCCCAGTTGCCGCAGCCCATACAAGCTATATTTGAAGCTGAAAACAACATTCGCAGATTAGCGGCATCCGGAAGCTCCACCTATGAAGAAATAGAACGTTATGCCATGCTTGCGGGAATGATATCGGTGGTAGACAATGAGTTCCCATCCGGTACCTGGTCGCTACACCCTGACGGGTACTACATTAGATTTATTCCTGCTGGATATTCGGTTACCAAAACACAAATTTATGTGCCTCAGGAATTGGTTGACAGCAAAGCCGGATTGATTTACGATGCGCCAAACAATATTGCCTGCCCTGCCAATACTGGTGCGCAACGATTGATTCAAACCAACGAGCCGCTTAACCCTAATTATAGCTTAAAGTTAAAAACAAAGTGCTTTTAACAAAACGCATCCATAAAAAATGCCGCCCTCTTTTTGGAAGGCGGCACCGCTACTATTTGTTTATTTAAAAAAGGTCTTTAGAAAGGCAAATCATCATCTTCTCCTGGAGCATTACTTAAATCAGCAGGAGGTGCATATTGTGGTGTTGCTTCCGCTGCAGCACTAGTTAATGCATTGATACGCCATACCACAAGGCTATTGAAATAGGAAGTCTTACCAGTTTTATCAGTCCATGGGCGACCGCGAAGATTAAATGAAACTTCCACATCATCTCCTTGTTTTAAACTGTCAAACAACCCGGTTTTATCTTGTAAAGCCTCAAACCTGATAAATTCAGGATAAGTTGGGTTTTCTGCATATTCTACGATAAGATCGCGTTTCTTGAATGTTTCACTCACCTGCTGTAATGCACCAATTTCGTGCACTTTTCCTTTAATTTCCATATCAAATACTATTTTATTATACTAGGAAGTTCAAATCTCTATATTTTTATTGATAACTTCGCAAAATTACTATGCAAGTTTTCCACACAAAAAGTAAGGTGATCATCACCTGTAATAAACGTCTTTCACCTTATTTACAGGATGAAGTTTCGGCCCTGGGCTATACCATTGTTAGGGATTTCCCTACAGGTGTGGAATTGAATATCACACTTTCTGAGTGCATAAAACTCAACCTCAACCTGAGGTGTGCAAGTCAGATTCTTTACTGTATTAAAAGCTTCAAATCAGCTGATCCTGAAGAATTATACCGTGAAGTTGTAGAGATGCCATGGGAAGACCTGATCGATTTCTCGGGCTATTTCTCGGTAACTTCCAATGTAGATAATCCAACAATCACTACGCCACTTTTTGCCAATTTAAAGGTAAAGGATGCTATAGTTGACCGCATTAAGGACAAAAAAGGAATCAGACCAAACTCTGGTTCTGATGCCAATAAAGCCGTGGTACATTTGTATTGGAAAGACAATGATGCAGACATTTTCCTGGATACTTCTGGTGAAACCCTTGCCAAACACGGATACCGCAAAATACCAGGAAAAGCACCTATGCTGGAAGCCCTGGCCGCGAGTGTAGTGATGAGCAGTCAGTGGGACCGCAAGTCGCCATTCGTTAACCCCATGTGCGGTTCTGGAACACTGGCCATAGAGGCGGCTTTACTGGCGACCAACAGGAGACCAGGTTTATTTCGAATGAACTACGGTTTTATGCATATTATCGGCTACGATGAAGAAGTGTTCTTTGCAGAAAGAAGAATCCTGAAAGACCAGGTCATTAAAAATATTGACTTGCAGATTATCGCCACAGATATTTCTGAGGATGCTGTTGATGTGAGTCGCAAAAACGCTAAAACTGCAGGCGTAGATACCCTCATTACTTTTGAAGTATGCGATTTTGCTGATACTCAGGTACCGGAAGGCGGAAAAGGCGTTGTGGTGTTCAATCCTGAATATGGAGAGCGTTTAGGTGTGCATTCTAAATTGGAGTTGACCTACAAGCGTATTGGCGATTTTATGAAACAGGATTGTAAAGGCTATTCGGGTTACATCTTTACAGGTAATCCTGATCTTGCCAAAAAAATAGGACTTAAAGCCGCACGTAAGATTGAGTTTTATAATGGAAAGCTGGATTGCCGGATGTTGGAATACGAGTTGTATGACGGCACCAGAAGAGCAGATCCAAGAGATTAAATTCAAATCCCCATACTAGATTTATAGTAACTTATTTCTGCTACTCCCCCGGTTAGAAATTGGAGCAAAAAACCAAAATTTTAAATAATTCGTTTATTAAACTGAATTAGAATAATCTAGCATACATGGTTGACCAAAAGGGGAAGAAGACAAAAATAGTGGCGGAGAATATTAGGAAAATAAGAGCCTTTAGGAACTATACTCAAGATTACCTTGCAGCAAAATTAGGGATTTCGCAAAATGCTTATAGCAAAATTGAATTGGGTTATAGCAAATTAACCCTCGAAAGGACTTTTGAAATTGCTATAATTCTGGAAGTAGAAATGATCCTGATAATTTCTTTAAATCATTTGGATATTACAAAGCTTATTCCTTCTTCACACTAGATCAACGTATCTTCGCCCCATGAAGGAAATTGTTAATCTAACCATACAATTTGTAAAGACCAGGCTGGCAGATGCTGAAGCGGGACACGACTGGTTTCACATCGACAGGGTGTACAAAAATGCTTTGAAGATCAATGCTGAGGAGCAAGGCGATCTATTAATCGTTTCTCTTGCAGCATTGTTACACGACATTGCTGATAGCAAATTCAACAATGGGGACGAGGAAATAGGGCCAACAATTGCTGGTGATTTTCTATTAACCTTAGGATTGGAACAGCATCAGATACAGCATGTGCAAAATATTATCAGAAACATGAGTTTCAAAGCTTCCTTGGGTAAAGTCAATTTTGCTTCTAAAGAACTGGATATTGTACAGGATGCCGACAGATTAGATGCCATTGGTGCCATTGGGATAGCCAGGGCTTTTACTTATGGGGGTTACAAGAATAGGCTGATGTATGATCCGGAGATAAAACCTGCGATAAATCAAACTAAGGAACAATACAAGAATACGGTGGCACCAACGATCAATCACTTTTATGAAAAACTGTTGTTGCTTAAAGATTTGATGAAAACCGATAAGGCTCGCGCAATGGCCTCCCGTCGCCATGATTTCATGCTCAGTTATCTGGAGCACTTTTATGAAGAAGCCGGTCAGCCGCCCTTCCCTATTTCATAGCCTGCAGGAATATCTTTTTAGCTAATTTATTTAGTTTGTTTACTATATTTGTTAGTAAACAAAATTCAATGTCTGAGCGTCTAAGAGAAAAGTTAAATATTTTAGCGGATGCCGCTAAGTATGATGTGTCCTGCTCATCCAGTGGCGGCAAAAGAAAGAACGACAATAAGGGCTTGGGCGACAGTCACGCTTCGGGGATTTGCCATACCTATACAGAAGATGGCCGCTGTGTGTCCTTATTAAAAATCCTGCTGACAAACCATTGTATTTTTGATTGCGCTTTTTGTGTTTCCCGAAAAAGCAATGACATTGAACGCGCTGCTTTCACGGTTGAGGAAGTCGTGTCCCTAACCATGAACTTTTACAGAAGAAATTACATTGAAGGTCTATTTTTAAGCTCAGGCATCTTTAAGAATGCAGATTTTACCATGGAGCGCCTGCTCAAAGTGGTAAAGAAACTACGTTTGGAAGAGCGCTTTAATGGCTATATCCACTTAAAAACCATACCGGGTGCAAGTGAAGAACTGTTAATGGAAGCAGGGTTGTATGCAGACCGCATGAGCATTAATTTAGAAATGCCTACAGAATCAGGACTAAAGTTATTGGCACCGGAAAAAAGCCACGTTGAAGTGATTAAACCGCTTGGCTTCGTCCAAAACCAAATTGTAAAGTTCAAGGATGAAAAGAAGCTAATCAAAAGTGTCCCACAGTTTGTACCCGCAGGCCAAAGCACCCAAATGGTTATTGGTGCAACTGCAGAGACGGACAAGGAAATTATGCAAACCGCCGCAGCATTCTATAAAGACTTTTCACTGAAGCGGGTATATTACTCAGGCTATATTCCAATTAGTAACGACAATCGTCTGCCTATTCTTGGATCACAACCACCTCTAATTAGGGAGAACAGGTTATACCAGACAGATTGGCTGATGCGCTTTTATGGTTTTCATGTAAACGAATTACTGAATGATGCCAATCCGCATCTGGATATTGATATAGACCCTAAATTAAGCTGGGCGTTGAGAAATCTACATTTTTTTCCTGTGGACATAAACACGGCTGCTTATAAAATGATATTGCGCATACCTGGTATTGGGGTTACTTCTGCGCTCAAAATAGTTCAGGCAAGGAAATTTGGTAAGCTACGCATTGATCAGCTTAAAAAAATAGGTGTTGCCTATAACCGGGCAAAGTATTTTATAAGCTGTGCAGATACGCCATACCAGCTTAAAGATTACCAGAATACACAGATCAAATCCTTTATCCTGGCAGATAGCCAGAGTAAATATATTAAAACCGACACCAGGCAACTGGGTTTATTCTAATGTCTGTAGCCGAAATCTATCTAATAGACGGAAGCCTGGAAGGACTGCTTTGTGCGGTCTTTGAATGGTTTGAAAGAAAGCCTGGCAAAGTAATCTTACAATTAGATAAACAATGCCAGCCTGATGCCTTTGTGCAGCCTCTGAGGATTTACAATGACCCGGTTAAAGCCGATAGGGTTTGGAAAGGCCTCCATCAAAAATTGGATGGCAGCTGGACGCGCAGATTTTACTGCGCCTTTCTCTCAGAACTTCCCGAAGCATTTACCCACCTCTTTGAGTTTAGCTGTTACCTATTCCTACAGGGTAAGGGTGCGGAGACAAATTTTGGCAATGAACATGTATTGGCCATTTCACAACTTGCCAAAAAAGTAGAACGTGAAAAACACAGGATGGAAGCATTTATTAGGTTTAGAGAGTCGGCCGACGGCCTATTCTATTGCGGCATTGACCCGGACTTTAATGTAATTCCTTTGATTATGATGCACTTTAAAAACAGGTATGCGGATCAAAAATGGATCATTTACGACATAAAAAGACATTATGGTATTTACTATGATCTTGAAAAAATGGAAGAGGTTTACTTAGATCAGGAGGCGATAAAGAAGTTTACTAAGCCCACAACTGAAGAATTGCCAGAAAAGGAAAGTCAATTTGCTGCACTGTGGTTTGATTATTTTAAAAGCACCAACATTGTAGCAAGAAAAAATACTAAACTGCATGTGCGGTATGTACCAAAAAGATACTGGAAATATCTTACTGAAAAACAGGGTAAATAGCAATTAATCCCGTATTTTGCTGTCATGAAATTAAGTGTACTGGTACTCATCACTTCTCTGGCTGTTGCCCTCTCTATTGGCCTGGTAAATTTTTACTTCCAGCAGAGCTGGTATTATATGCTGATCTCCTTTGGCGTTTCCTTTTTTACGTGTTTCATTGTATTTTATTACCTGTTGGAAAAATATATCTATTCTAAGATCGTATTAATCTACAAGATGATCCACAACCTTAAGCTGGGCAAGGATTTAAAAGATGCATTAGGAGAATATGTGAGTGCGGACCCGATAAATGATGTGGAGCAGGAAGTAAAAGAATGGGCGGGAGCCAAGAAACGTGAAATAGAGCTTTTAAAGAAACAGGAGCAATTCAGGAGAGAGTTCTTATCCAATGTTTCGCACGAATTTAAAACTCCACTATTTGCCATTCAAGGTTATATAGAAACCCTGCAGGACTGCCTTACTGATGATCCGGAAACCGCAGCCAGGTTTTTGAAAAAAGCAGCCAATAATGTTGACCGGCTGAGCTACCTAATTAACGATCTTGATTCTATTTCTAAACTGGAAACCGGGGAGATTCCTATTAATTACCAAAAATTCGATTTCGTTACGCTGACGAAGGAAGTAATGGAGGGTTTGGAAGATAATGCCAAAAACAAAGGCATCAAACTATCCTTCAAAGAAAAATACACTTCTCCTGCTATGGTAAATGCAGATCGTGAAAAGATTCGACAGGTAATGATTAATCTGGTACAGAATTCTTTGAAATACGGAAAGACAAACGGTTCTACAGCAATCAAGATATTTGAACTGCATGACCAATACCTAATAGAGGTAACTGACGATGGGATTGGCATTAATGAAAAACATTTACCAAGACTTTTTGAACGTTTTTACCGCATAGATACGCACCGGTCCAGAGAAGAAGGAGGAACGGGATTAGGTCTTGCTATTGTAAAGCATATATTGGAGGCGCACCAACAGATTATTTCGGTAAGAAGTACGCTGCAAATCGGGACAACCTTTGCTTTCACGCTGCAAAAGAGCACTTAAACATATTAAGAAAATTCAAAAAAATTAACACTTAACATTAAGTTAACATTGTACTCATACTTTTGCATGATATTATATTTAACAAGATGAACAGTATTTTCAGTTTCTTCACTCCCAAGGATAAAAAATTCCAACCGTTATTCGAACAGGCAGGTAGTAACGTTTTAAAGATCTCAGAGGCTTTACTTTCGGCTTTAACAACCACTGAGTTTGAAAAAAGAAAAGAACATATTAAGGAAATTGAGCGTCTGGAGCATGTAGGTGATGACATTACGCATTCTATTTTTTTAGAGTTGAGCAAGAATTTCATTACGCCGTTTGATAGGGAAGACATCCATGCACTAGCTAGTGCTGTTGATGACATTGCTGATTATATACACGCATCTGCCACTAACATTGAATTGTATAACATCACCACTATCAACGATGCCATGATTAAACTGGCAGAATTGCTGGTAGAAATGTGCATTGACCTTGAAAAAGCGATCAAAGAACTGAGAAGCTTTAAAAATATCAGGGTAATCGCTGATGCTTGTGTACGGATCAACAGTGGTGAAAACCAAGCTGATTATGTATGTAACTTGGCTATAGCACGCTTATTTGAGTTTGAAACCAATGCCATTGAATTGATCAAGCAAAAAGAAGTACTTCAAACGCTTGAAATGGCTACAGACAAATGTGAAGATGCAGCAAATGTGCTGGAATCTATTTTGGTTAAGAACGCTTAAACATTAAAAAAACATGGTAACTACCTTACTGGTTGTTGTAATCGTTCTCGCAATTGCCTTTGATTATATCAATGGTTTTCATGATGCTGCGAATTCAATTGCTACAATTGTTTCTACAAAAGTGCTTTCTCCTTTTCAGGCCGTACTTTGGGCCGCACTTTTTAATTTTGCTGCATACTTTTATTTTACGGATCATAAAGTTGCAAACACGATTGCCAAAACCGTAGTTGAAAATTACATTACGCTTGAAGTGATTTTAGCAGGTTTAATTGCCGCAATTATGTGGAATTTATTTACCTGGTGGTTTGGTATACCTTCCAGTTCTTCGCATACGCTGATTGGAGGTTTTGCAGGTGCGGGTATGGCCAAAGCAGCTTCTTTAGGCGCAAATGTAATGTCGGCCATTAACCTGGCCCCAATTCTGAAAGTGGTAGCATTTATTGTGCTTGCTCCTGTAATTGGTATGGCAATCTCTGTGATCATCTCCATTATTATTCTACACATATCAAAGAATGCTAGACCTTCGGTCGCCGAAAAATGGTTTAAGCGCTTACAACTGGTCTCTTCTGCAGCATTGAGCTTTACCCACGGTGGTAACGATGCACAGAAGGTTATGGGTATCATTTATGTGGCTATGGTTGCTTCTAATGTATTACATAGTGGCGATGCAATGCCCGAATGGATACCAATCTCTTGTTATGCTGCAATTGCATTGGGCACCATGAGTGGTGGATGGAAGATTGTTAAAACTATGGGATCAAAGATTACCAAAGTAAATGCTTTTGAAGGTGTTGCTGCAGAATCGGCAGGTGCAGTTACCCTAGGTATTACAGAGCATTTTGGTATTCCAGTTTCTACTACACATACCATTACAGGTTCCATTGTAGGTGTAGGCCTCCTTAAAAGAGTGTCTGCTGTAAGATGGGGCGTTACGGTAAGTCTTTTATGGGCCTGGGTATTGACCATCCCTGTATCTGCTGTACTTGCCTGCCTCGTATATGCAATTATTCATCTTTTCTTTTAGAAATTAACAGTAAAGAAATTTGGTTTGGAGTTTGGCTTACCGGGGCTCCATTTAGGCCCTTCTGCAATTAGCCGGGTGGCCTCATCATCATATTTCTTAGCAATCCCTTTAACAATTTTAATCTTTGTAGGCGTACCGTCTTCCTTAACCGAGAAAGACAGTTGTACCGCTTTGCCCAATCTCGGCTCTTCCTTAAACTTGTTGTTGCTGGCGATGTACATAAACAGGTGGTCCCAGCCATCTTTAGGGTGACTACTAACTGTATCTAAGCCCCTTATATTTATGCTTCCTCTTTGTCCAGGTGCACCGGTATTGTTTTGGATATTTAATCCTGCAACCTTTCCCTGCAGCAACTGCTCAACATGTCCTACAGGAACATCCTGCACTTCTTTACCACTAACAATGTAGCTGGATCCGGTAGCATTTTCTTTGTTTCTTTTCACATATCCCCTGATCACCACTTGATCTTTAAGATCATTCTTGGTTTCGCGAAGCATTACATTTCTAACATCACCACTGGCTGCAAGGATAAAACTATCATAAGAAATATAGCTAAAGACCAGATCTTTTCCAACTATGGCGCTGTCTTTTTTGATCTCGTACTCACCCAATTTGTTCGTGGTCGTTAAAACTTTCAAGTTGCCATTTGCATCCTTGGCTGAAACATATGCACCTACCATCGGTTCTTTGGTAACAGAATCAATTACTATCCCTCTTAGAAAAGCCGAAGTATCAGTCATGCTACGGGACACCATTTTCGAAGCAGAGATTTTATTGAGCCTTCCATTAACTGGAGCAGAAAAAGCAATAGCAGAAGGCGAGATATCGGCAGTCGCTTCAGCAGCCGTAACAACTGCACCCGGTGTTGACTCAGCCTGTATTCTTGCTTTTCTGACGCTTCTGTTTACGGCTAGATCCTGACTGCCGGCAATTATTGCAGAGTCAATTGGTGAAGCATCTGGAGCAGTGGCTTTTGGTGCCAATACCACTTCCACTTGCTTATTTTTATTCTGTAGTTGCTGGTAATTGCTCTGCTTCATCCAAAAGACAACCCCTGCGGTAATGAACATCACTGCAGCAGCAGATCCGATACTAAGTCGCTGCCAGGTAATAACCGATTGTTTTTTGGTGTTTTGTTGCTGTGCTATCCTTTCTTGTAACTGGCGTTGCAATATGGATATGGATTCCAGCGAGCGTCGCGGAGAATTGCTAAGCCCTGCAAGTGCTTCTGCCACGAAAGGATCTTCCAACGCCTCTCGTTCCACCCTATTCATGGTTTTGGCATCAAGCTTACCATCAAGGTAATCTTCTAAAACCGCTATATCTAACCAATCGTTATTCACCACTATTCTTCTCTATACAAATCTTCAAGTTCCTTTTCCCATTTTGGATGTAGCTCTTTACTTTGAGCATATCATACCCGGTCATGTCGGCTACCTCTTTGTAGCACTTTTCCTGCAAATAGAAGAGATCAACCGTAACCCGTTGCTCTTCAGGCAGCTTTTCCATGCACCCCTCCATCACAGAAAGCTTACGCTCCTTTGTATCATCCATATCAAGATGCACAAAATTCGTGTTTTCCACAAAAGTTTCTTCCAATGAGACTGTTTCATTTTTTGATTGCTTGCGAATGGCCATAAGGCAATGGTTGCGGGTAAGTACATGCAACCAACTCTTAAAGTTCTGCACCTCATGAACCTTTAGCTTTACAATCAGCTCCTCAAAAATCTGCATCACAGCATCCTTGCTCTGCTCCTCATTTTTCAGGTAGTTGATGCATACCCCAAAAACCAAGTGCATGTATTTGTTGTACAACTGGCCCAATACATCCAGACTGCCACTTAATTTGTAGCTGCTGATCAGTTCTGCATCGTCCTGTTCCTGTATGCGCGAATTGTTCTTTATGAATTTCAAAGTTTTGAGCGGATATCGAGTCCAAGTATAAAAATATTTTCTGACACTCTTATGGAAATTAAGCAAAGTCTACATCCTGTAAGCAAATATAACTTTTATGAAAAATCTAAATCTATCGCTATTCATCTTCCTACTGATCACCGGCTTCAAAGTATCAGCCCAGGAAAGAACCATCACAGGAAGGGTTACAGACAAAAAAACAGGATCCGCTATGGTGGGCACATACGTATCTGTGGTTGAAAAGGGCGCGCCGCTAAAAGTAAAGGTCACCGTGGATGCAAAAGGAAATTATCAAATCTCTATTAACCCTTCTATTACAGAACTGGTATTCTCTTATATCTCTTACAATACGGTAATTGTTAAGATTGCCAAACAAAAGGTGATAAATGTGCAAATGGAAGAGACAAAAAATGCATTAAAAGATGAGGTTGTGGTCAGAGGATATGTGAAAAGGACAAAAGAAAGTGGTAACGGATCCAGCTACATGGTTAGCGGCAAAGAAGTTCAGAATGTTCCTGTCGGAAATGTGGAGCAGTTGTTACAAGGAGTAAGTACTGGTAAATTGAAAATTCAGAACAACACTGGTGCGCCTGGCATGCGCGGATCGGTTAATATAAGAGGGCTAGAAAACGGAGAAAGCTATGCGGTCACCAACGAGAATAAATTTAAGAATGCACTGGACAACCCACTGTCGACTTTCTCTATCGATGTGGATGCCGCAGCTTATAGTAACCTGAGAAGATTTATAAATAACGGTACCCTACCGCCGGCTGATGCAGTGCGTATTGAGGAGATGGTCAACTATTTTGACTACGAGTATGAGCAACCCAAAGGACAGGACCCAATTCATATCAGCACAGAAATTGCTGACGCTCCATGGAATACAAACCACAAGCTGGTAAAGATTGGACTGCAGGGCAGGAAAGTGCCGACGGATAAGCTTCCTGCATCCAATCTTGTATTTCTGATAGACGTATCTGGCTCGATGAACGATTACAACAAACTGCCGTTACTGGTCTCTTCTTTGAAAATGCTAACCGACCAGCTTAGGGAGAACGACCATGTAGCTATTGTTGTTTACGCAGGAAGTGCGGGCTTGGTATTACCATCCACCCCTGGGAATGAACGGGTAAAGATAAAAGAAGCGCTGAATGAACTGAGGGCAGGTGGTTCTACTGCTGGTGGGCAAGGTATTGAACTGGCTTATAAAATAGCGGGTGATCACTTTATAAACGGCGGCAATAACCGCGTGATCTTGGCTACAGATGGCGATTTTAATGTGGGTTCATCAAGCGATGGTGAGATGGAGAAACTGATAGAACAGAAAAGGAAGAGTGGTGTATTTTTAACGGTACTGGGCTATGGAATGGGTAACCTGAAGGATAGTAAAATGGAAAAGTTAGCCGACAAAGGAAATGGGAATTACGCTTATATAGACAACATTAGTGAAGCGAGAAAAGTGCTGATAAATGAATTTGGGGGTACGCTCTTTACCATAGCAAAGGACGTAAAACTGCAGGTTGAATTTAACCCCGCTAAAGTACAATCATACCGACTGATAGGTTACGAGAACAGGATGCTGAAAGCGCGCGATTTTAATGACGACCAGAAAGATGCCGGTGAACTTGGTGCCGGGCATACCGTAACTGCACTATACGAGGTGATCCCTGTTGGTGTGAAAAGCAATTTTTCTAGTAGTGTGGATGAACTAAAATACCAGAAGGAGCCGGCTAGACCTGTAATACTGAAGGGAAATGGCATGGAATTGATGACGGTTAAACTGAGATACAAGCAACCAGATGGTAACGTGAGCAAGTTAATTTCTGAACCAGTGCTTGATAATAAGTTGGCTTTTGATAAGACCTCTGACAATTTCAGGTTCAGTGCAGCTGTAGTGGAATTCGGTATGCTATTGAAACAGTCAGATTATAAGCAAAATGCAAGTTACGCGCATTTAATAAGTATCGCAGAAAAAGCAAAAGGCAAAGATAGCGAAGGTTATCGATCGGAATTTATCAAATTAGCGAAGTCTGCAAAGTTATTGGCCAAAGATTTGCTTAGTACTGAGCAGACAAATAAACTCAATGAGAAGAATTAGCTTTTTTTTAGCCATTATCATAATACTACCAAGCCTGAGCAGCTGTGACGTACAAAGTCAGGCGCAATTGGGAAACATCCTTAAACAGTTACCCATTGGCAATCCAACAACCACGGAGATGGGATTGGGAATAAAGCAGGCATTAGAGATCGGCACCGCCAATGGTGCCGATCAACTTTCTGCAAAAGATGGCTTTTTGGGAAACCTTGCTGTAAAAATCCTGTTTCCTCCAGAAGCACAAAAAGTAGAGAAAACACTAAGAAGCATAGGACTTTCTTCGCTTGCTGACAATGTGATCCTGACCATTAACCGCGCAGCGGAAGATGCCGCTAAAGAGGCGAAGCCTATATTTATATCTGCTATTAAACAGATGACCATTGCTGATGCGACCAATATCCTGCTAGGAAATAAAGATGCGGCAACTACTTATTTTAAAAGGGTAACCACTTCACAGCTGATGGAAAAATTTAGACCGGTTATAGCAAACAGTTTAGGTAAAGTAGGCGCTACCAAATACTGGGGTGATGCGGCTAATGCCTACAACAGGATTCCGTTGGTTAATCCGATTTCAACAGATCTATCCTCCTATGTTGCACAAAAAGCAATAGACGGTATGTTTTTGCAGGTAGCACAGGAAGAGTTAAAAATAAGGGACAACATTGGCTCCAGAAGTTCTATACTGCTCCAAAAAGTGTTCGGATATGCAGATAAGTATAAAGCGAAATAAAAAGGTTACTTTTATAGCATAAAACTAACAATAAAAGTACATTGGATTTTAAAGATTTTAATTTTAACCCCGACCTTTACGAGGGGTTACTGGCAATGGGATTTCGCAACGCCACACCCATACAACAACAGGCTATCCCACTTATTTTAAATAAACAAGACCTGATTGCCTGCGCGCAAACAGGAACAGGAAAGACGGGAGCTTATCTTTTGCCGATCATGAATATGATTAGTGAAACTCCCGAAAGACATAACAACACCCTGATATTGGCCCCTACAAGGGAGCTTGCACAGCAGATAGACTTGCAGGTAGAAGCTTTATCTTATTTTACCAACATTAGCTCCTTAACGGTTTATGGTGGCGGCGACGGTATCGCCTATGAGCAACAAAAACGCTCGATGCGTGAAGGGGTGGATATTATTATTGCTACTCCCGGCAGATTGATTTCGCACCTTTCTTCTGGATTGCTAAAACTGGATCAGCTGAAACACCTGGTTCTTGATGAAGCGGACAGAATGCTGGACATGGGTTTCTACGATGACATTATGAAAATTGTAGGGTATTTACCACAGGTTCGTCAAACTGTATTGTTCTCCGCAACGATGCCTCCTAAAATTAGAAAGCTGGCGTCCACACTTTTAAAAGATCCGCAGCAAATAAATATTGCCTTGTCTAAACCCGCTGAAGGAATTAATCAGCAGATTTATATGGCGCATGACGACCAAAAAGTCCCGTTGCTTACGCAGATTCTTAAATCAGGCGACTATAAAAGTATCATCGTTTTTGCCTCAACGAAAGAAAAGGTTAAAAACCTGGGCAAAGTATTTAGAAATCTGGGCTTAAAAGCCGAGGCTTTCCACTCGGATCTTACACAGAAAGAAAGAGAAGCGGCATTGCTAAAATTCAAGAATAAAGCACTCCCTATTCTGATTGGTACAGATGTACTAAGCAGAGGGATTGATGTGGAAGGAATTGATTTGGTGGTTAATTATGATGTGCCGCATGATGCAGAAGACTACGTACACCGCATAGGCAGAACAGCAAGAGCCTCTACAAAAGGAACGGCCATTACGCTGGTAAACCAAAAAGACAAAAGAAAACTGGAAAGTATAGAAAAGCTGATTGAAAAGAAAATAGATCGCATACCGATGCCAGAGAATCTTGGCGCCGCGCCTGTGGAAACAGCTTCTACATCAACTACAGGCAAGCCAAAGCCTACCGGTGCAGTAAAGAAAAAATTCTGGAATAAAAAACCTAAAACCGCTGGCGGTACTCCAAAGACAGAATAAATATTCTGTATATTTACTTTCATGCAAAATTTGCCCCCATTAGCTGAACGGATGCGTCCACAAAGTCTGGATGAGTATGTTGGGCAAAAACACATTGTTGGTCCGGATGCAGTGTTGCGTAAAGCCATTCAAAGCGGGCAACTTCCATCAATGATTTTCTGGGGCCCACCGGGTGTAGGCAAGACTACGCTTGCCTATATTATTTCTCAAACACTGGATCGCCCATTCTTTAACTTAAGTGCCATCAACTCCGGGGTTAAAGACATCCGTGAGGTGATTGATAAAGCGGCACAATTAAAGGACAGTTTCTTGGGATTACCCATCCTATTTATAGATGAGATACACCGTTTCAGCAAATCTCAGCAGGACAGCCTATTGGGTGCTGTAGAGCGCGGACTGTTAACACTGATAGGCGCGACTACTGAAAATCCCTCTTTTGAAGTGATCTCGGCTTTGCTTTCGCGCTCGCAAGTATATATTCTAAAATCGCTAAGCGAAGAAGAACTTTCAGGTTTATTACAAACTGCTATTAAACAAGATGTGATCCTGAAGCAAAAGAAGATCACAATCAAGGAGCATGAGGCCCTAATCCGTTTATCTGGCGGAGATGCGCGCAAACTATTGAATGTATTAGAAATTGCAATAAATGGTATTGGTGGCGATGAGGTAGTGCTAACCAATGAGAATGTATTGGCCCATGCCCAACAAAATCTGGCCATGTACGATAAAGCTGGAGAACAACATTATGACATCATTTCTGCATTTATAAAATCTATCCGCGGTAGCGATCCAAATGCTGCTGTATATTGGCTTGCACGCATGATTGCCGGTGGTGAAGATCCGTTATTTATTGCAAGGAGACTTGTCATTCTATCATCTGAAGATATTGGAAATGCGAACCCCAATGCGTTGCTAATGGCAAACAACTGCTTTTCTGCAGTTAATGTGATCGGTTTCCCTGAAGCCCGAATAATTCTTTCGCAATGCGTAACTTACCTGGCCAGCTCTGTTAAAAGTAATGCTGCTTATGAGGCTATTAATGCTGCACAGGCTTTGGTGGCAAAAACGGGCGACCTTCCTGTACCCTTACACATCAGGAATGCACCCACCAAATTAATGAAGAACATTGGTTACGGCAAAGATTACCAATACAGCCACGGCTATGAAGGCAATTTTTCTGCGCAGGAGTATTTACCGGATGAATTGAGTGGCACAAAACTATATGACCCAGGAAAGAACCCTGCGGAGGATAAGCTGAGGGAAAAGCTAAGAAAAAACTGGAAAGAGAAATACAATTACTGAGGTAACAATACGGGCAGAAATAAATCATATTTTTACATTGAAGAATAACTACGAAACTATATGCTAAGCACCTTTTTAAGCCATCAGTGGAAATCATTTTGGCGGTCGAGAAATAAAAATGGCAGCATCGCTGCACAACTTGTTCTAGGCTTTTTTATGCTCTACTTTTTAGGAATTGCAATTTCAATAGGGCTTTTCATGTCTCAATTTTTGGAGCAAATGTTTCCGGGTCAAAACTCGCTACATAGCTTTAACGGACTGATCCTTTATTATTTTGCATTGGATTTTGTAATGCGCTTTCAGCTACAGGAATTACCTACGCTGAGTATTGTCCCTTACCTCCATTTAAAGGTAACCAAAAATCAGATCATTAAATTTCTGAACGTCAAAGCGTTATTCTCCGCCTTTAACCTCTGGCCATTCTTTATCTTTTTTCCTTTTTGTTTTATAAAGATTCTTCCGGCCTATGGAGGATTTGCAACACTGATGTTCACTGTATCTATCCTCTCACTCGCCTTTTTTAACAATTATCTGGTACTGTACTTAAAAAGAAAATCTGTTTCAAACGCGTTATACACTGCAGCAGGATTGGGAGTTATTGCTGGCTTTGCCGCAATGGAGTACTACAAGATCATCTCCATCATGGCAGGTTCTGATTTTATATTTCAGGGCATTGCAAAATACCCATATCTGGGCTTCGGATTTACCTTAGCTGGCGTGCTGATCTTCTTTGTGAATACTAGCTACCTGCGCAGGAACCTATACACTGAAGAGTTAAGTACCGCCCAGGAAAAAAAGGTAAGTACTGACTATGCCTTTCTAAATAGGTTTGGTAAAGTCGGCGAATTGGCTGCATTGGAACTGAAATTGATCTTGAGACACAAAAGACCCCGATCGGCAGTTATTATGGGTTTCTTTTTCTTGTTCTACGGCTTTATATTTTATAAGGAAAAACCCATCGCCAGTGATTCATTTGGAACAATGATGTTTGGAGCCATATTTATGACCGGGATTTCCATCATTATATACGGACAGTTTATGTTTGCCTGGCAAAGCGCACACTTTGACGGACTGCTTGTTAACAAGATTAATTTTAAGGATTACATAAAAGCCAAATTTTTACTGTTTACCATTTCGTGTACGGTAATTACACTGCTGGCTAGCTTTTATGGGTTTTTGAGTCCGAAATTATTGCTGCTCCACTTGGCGGCTTACCTGTACAACATCGGTTTTGGAACTGTTGTGGTATTGTACCTGGCAACCCTGAATTATAAGAGACTGGACATAACCAAAAGCACCACCTTTAACTACCAGGGAAGCGGTGCCACGCAATGGTTGCTGATGTTTCCGTATGCATTGACGCCACTATTAATTTACCTTCCTTTTGGCATCATGAATAAACCATACATCGGGCTAATCGCGGTTTCACTATTTGGGCTGATCATGCTATTGATGCGCGGATTTTGGGTAAATTATATTACAGAAAAATTTGAAAAACAACGTTATAAAATAGCTGAAGGCTTTAGGGAATAATTATGATTTTAGAAATTAAGAATTTAAGGAAGGTTTATGGCGACAAAACTGTTGTAAACATACCAGATTTACAGATTAGAGAAGGCGAAACTGTTGGACTAGTTGGAAACAATGGAGCAGGAAAAACAACCTTTTTCAGAATGCTGCTGGATTTGATCAGACCAACTGAAGGCGAAGTGATCTCTAAAAATGAAAACGTAATGAGTAGTGATAACTGGAAGAATTACACCGCTTCTTACCTGGATGAAGGCTTCCTGATCGACTATCTTACACCTGAAGAGTACTTTGTATTTATCGGCAGCTTAAGCAACTTGAGTGTTGCGGATGTGACGGCCTATTTAGAAAAATATAAAGAATTCTTTAACGGGGAGATCTTGAACAGCGGGAAATATATTCGTGATTTCAGTAAGGGTAATCAAAACAAAATTGGAATTGCAGCGGCATTGATGCAAAGTCCTGAATTATTGGTATTGGATGAGCCTTTTGCTAATCTGGATCCAACGACACAGATCAGGCTAAAAACAATATTGAAATCTTTGAAAAGTGAAAGGAAGATGACAACGTTTATATCCAGTCATGACCTGAACCACATTACCGATGTTTGCGACAGAATTGTACTGGTAGAAAAAGGCATAATAATTAAAGATTTCCATACCGATGAAAATTCGCTAAAGGAGCTGGAAGAATATTTTTCTGAATAAAGTCAAAAACTGGCATTACGTTTGAGTTACCGACATTGAAAATAAACTTTAATATTATGATGACTTCAAAATTTAAAATAGCAACTTTTAGTATCGCGTTATCTATGAGCGCAATGGCATTTCAAGGATGTGATAGTTTAACAAAAACACAAAAGGGTGCAGGAATTGGTGCCGCAGCAGGTGGTATAATTGGTGCTATTATAGGTAAGAAAGCTGGTAATACAGCAGTTGGGGCAGTTATTGGTGCTGCTGTAGGTGGTACCGCCGGCGGTTTTATTGGAAAGCGGATGGATAAACAAGCAGCTGAAATCCAAACGGCTATACCAAATGCAGAAGTAATTCGTGAAGGCGAAGGTATTATTGTGAAATTTGATAGTGGTATCCTATTTGGATTTGATAAGGCAAACTTAACTGCACAGGCTAAAACCAATGTAAAATCACTAGCCAGCTCATTAAATCAGTACCCAGGTACCGACATTAGAGTAATTGGCCATACCGATAACAAAGGCACAGAATCATATAACATGAACCTTTCTGAAAAACGTGCAGCAGCTGTAAAAGCTTATGCGGTTTCTCAGGGTGTTCCGTCATCACGTTTAGTAACAATTGGCAAAGGATTTTCTGAACCAATTGCTGACAATGCAACAGAAGAAGGAAGAGCTGCAAACCGTAGGGTTGAGGTGGTTATTGTTGCAAATGAATCTTTGAAAAAAGAAGCGCAAGCACAAGGAAAATAAAATCTGGCTTTGAAAATAGAAGCCTGGCAGAATCGGTCTGCCAGGCTTTTTTATGCAATTTTATTTATTGATAGATATCATCAAAATACGCAATGGCAAGCGACTTAAGTAATAGTTCCTGTTCCATCATTGCAAAGGATGGAACAGGCTTTACCAATGTCCAGTGCGGCCAACCATCCTGATCCAGACCTTCAAGCTCATAAAAGCCCATTTCGCTAAGGAGTCTGCAGGTAGCGATGTGCATTAGTTCCTCCTTTTGACGTTTACTGTACTTGCCAGGTCCTTTACCCAGCTCCTGTACACCTATTAGGAAAAGAACCACCTTAAGATCAGGAACATCTGAGTCAAACTCGGTTGAGATTTTGGTTTGCAATAGTTTCCACTTTGCATGTATTTCTGCAGGTTTCATAGTGCAAAGATACAATTAGAGGACAGCTTTATTGAAATTAGTGTAGGCTTTAGTAAAGTGTTTTAGTATTTTTATCCCTATGAATAAAGAAATTATAACCGGTATACTAGCCTATGGAATGTCTGGCAAGGTATTTCATGCACCATTCATCGACGCACACCAAGGTTTTAAACTGCACGCAATAACAGAACGCAACCACAAACAGGCTGCTACTAATTACCCTGGTATTATTAGTTATGATACCATTGATGAAACAATTAATGATCCAGCGATAGAATTTATCATTATCAATACCCCAAACTTTACGCATTACGATTATGCCACAAAGGCTTTAAATGCAGGTAAGCATATATTGGTTGAAAAACCACTTACAGCAACAGCTGCAGAAGCAACGGAACTTTTTAAATTGTCTGCCCAAACAGGAAAAAAGATCTTCTTTTATCAGAACAGGCGTTGGGATAGTGATTTTTCTGCTGTACGGGATATAGTACAAAGTGGGAGACTTGGAAAATTAAACGAAGTACATTTCAGGTACGATAGATACCGTACTGCAATAGGACCTAAAACCTTTAAAGAAGAGCCTTATGCAGCAAGTGGTTTAATGTATGATCTTGGTCCGCACCTGCTTGATCAGGCAATTAGCTTATTCGGCAAACCAGATACATTCCATAAAATACTTGGAAAGAACAGGAAGGGAACGAAAGTAGATGATTACTTTTCGATCCACTTGGGATATCCAAATAGCGTTAATGTATTTGTACACGCCAATTTATTGCTCGTTGATCCACTGCCCGCTTTTGTGTTGCATGGCGAGAATGGATCCTTACATAAAAAGAGATCTGACACACAAGAGGAGCAGTTGTTGAAAGGCATGAAGCTGACTGAAGTGGGCTATGGAATTGAGCTGCCTGGAAGCGAGGGAAAGCTAACATTGATTGACGACGAAGGCAACCGCACTGTCGAAGAAGTACCATCTTTAAAAGGAAGCTACCTGCCTTTGTTTGATGCGATTTATGAAAGCATAGTAAATAATGTAACCTATCCTGTAAGCCAGGAACAAGTACTGATACAGTTAGAAATTTTAGAGGCTCCCTAGCAGAGCCACTGTAAATTCTGTTGCAACCTCGATATGAGGTATGTGTCCGCATGCCTCAAACTCGATAATTTTAGCGCCAGGAATTTTAGCAGCAGTTTGCTTGCCAAGCAATTTGTATTGGCCATGCAGTGCCTGCTGATCCGGACTTAACAATGACTTGCCGATTATAGTTTTGTCTTCCTTTCCAATAAACAATATGGTGGGCACTTTGATGTTATACAATTCATATACTATAGGCTGTTCATAAATCATACTATAGGTCATGGCCGCCACTCTGGCTGCCATAGGGTAATCTCCGCTGTTGGTTATCCCACCTGCTATACGAACTAGCTCCTCATACTCCGGCTTCCATACCGTAAAATAAGAAGTTTGATAATATTTACGGATGCTCTCTGGGGTAGCCCTAAGTTCTGTGCGGTATTGATCTTCTGTAGTGATATAAGGAACAAAACCGCGGTAATCTTCCAATCCTATCGGGTTTTCCAAGAGGAGCTTCTCTGTGGTTTCAGGATAAAGTAAAGCGAATCTGGTGGCTAGCATCCCGCCCATTGAATGACCTAAGATACTTGCTCTTTTTATACCAAGCGTATCTAACAATGCTTTATTCCATTTTGCCAGTTGATGAAAGCTATAATGAATAATTGCTTTTGAAGACTTGCCAAACCCAATTTGGTCTGGAACAACAACCCTAAACCCGCGACTAGTTAATGCCTTGATGACATTTGTCCAGTAGTAGCCTGCGAAATTTTTGCCATGTAAAAGAACGACCGTTCTGCCGTTTGCAAGTTGAGTTGGCTTTACATCCATGTAAGCCATCCTTAGGTCTTGACCCTCGGCATGAATAGGATAATATTGAACAGGATATGCATATTTAACCCCCTCTAAAGTTGTAGATATGGTATCGGCCTTTTGAGCAAATGAGCTATGGGATAAAGCGAATGAGAGGGAGATAATAAGCGATAACTGGAATAAGATTTTCCTGAACATGAAATAATGACTTTAAATTATAAACAACAACAAGGCACTAAAGTTCTAAGCTAACCATTATTTAACAAAAATCCCGTTCTGATGAGGGAACGGGATTTTTGAAGCAATGATTGACTATTTTTTTACTGTAAAAGGGATATTTAATCCGAATGTAATTGACCTGCCCTGGTTATAAATACCAAGTGTTGGATCCTCATCGCTCAATCTGCCAGGCTTAAAACGACTTAGATGGTCGTAGTACGCTTTGTCTAAAAGGTTACGGCCGGCAACATAAACTGTGATATCTTGTGATTTTCCCAACCGTATCGTGGTACCCACAGAAGCATTTAATAAAGTATAGCCGCTGGATGCACTTTCAAAACTATCGATTTTATCCTGTTTGAAGAAGTTATCTATACCAACTGCAAAATAGGAATTATTAGTACCTGTGATCTTTGGTTCAAACCTTAGCTCATTCCTTAAGGTTGCCGCAGGAATAAAAGGCAAAGACGTTTTAATACTGCGATTGGTTGCTCTGGTATAGGAAAATCCATTCTCAAAATGAATAAAGCTAACTGGGTGCAAAGTTAAAGAAGCCTCTATTCCGCGGAGGAAAGCGTTGTTCTGCACAAAATTATAAACAGGAAAATCTCTTGTGCTGCCATTACCGTTATCTATAGCGATGGTAGTACCGTTTGTATTGTAATAGATATAATCGTTGATAAGGTTTGCAAAACCACCCAGCGAAGCGCTGATGTATTGGCTCTGGTACTCAAAAGAAGCATCCAGCTGGTAGCTTTGTTCTGGCTTTAGCGATGGATTACCCACCTCATACCGAAATGCTCCTGAGTGCACACCGTTAGAAGATAGTTCGGCAATGTTAGGTGCGCGAAATGCACTTCCGGCATTAGACTTAAAACTTAATGCCTCATTAAATTCATGTGTATAACCAACCGCTCCCGTGATGTGAGAAATAGTATTGGAAAAAGCAAAGAATTCAGCATCACCACTAAATGCTTTACCATCCATTTTCCGGTAATCTAACCTTGCTCCAGCGTTAAAGCTATCGCTCTCCCATGATTTTTTGATGAACACGAAACCTCCAAGTGCACTTGAATTATAATCGGGTATGAGTTGAGCGCCACCAGTTGTATTTAGGCTGTTGATAAATTCTCCTGAAAGACCGACAACTGGCGCCCATCCATTGAAATCTTTCAATGAGTATTTAAGATCATAGCTATAAGTATGGCTGTTTAGGAACAAAGCTAAACCTTCAGGACCTTCGGATTCCAATTCCCTGCGCAGGTTGTGCTGATAACCCAATGTTGCTTTTAAGCTTCCATCGCCTAAGATGATGTTACTGTTTAATGCAATCTTATAATGACGCACATCCTGCTTAGGAAAGGCCAGTGATCGATCTTTGTTCTGCGCATCAGAAAATAGATTTCCATCCTGGTCGGTCAGCTGTCCATCGGCATTTCGTACCGGTTCGTAAAAACCGATGTTGTTGCGAAAGCTTGAGGCATCCAAATGTGCGTAACCCCATTTGCGGTTTACACCAATTTGGCCTTCAAAATTCGTTTCATTGAAACCCGAGTTGGGCACATATTCGGTAGGTGTTTGGTAAGAATATGCATTTTTATAAGTTCCGCGAACTTTATAGACAAGACCATTCTCATTACCCTGCAACATCAGTGAACTACCAGTCAAACCATTATTGCTTGCGTAATTTGTAAGGAACTCTCCTCTAAGTGTGCCTTCTGGAGCAGGTAGGCCATCCAGGATATTAATAACACCACCAAGTGCATCAGAGCCGTACATTAAACTTGCGGGCCCTCTTAATACTTCAACATGATCTGCACTATACTGATCAATCTCAATACCATGTTCATCACCCCATTGTTGTCCTTGTTGCTTAACCCCATTACTTAAAGTAACAACACGGTTGTAACTTAAACCCCTTATTACAGGTTTTGAAATAGAAGGACCAGTAGTGATTTGTGCAACCCCAGGCAACCTGGATATGGCATCCATCAAGTTAGTAGAGGGATGTGATAATAACTGAGATTTGTTTAAAGTGGCAACTGAAGTACTGTTTTTGCGATTATCTGAACTGGAGCCCGATCCTGTGATAACCACCTCCTGGCCTTCAATAACACTTGGCTGCAGGGCAAAGGTTAAATTAGCTGACACTGAAAAATCAACAGTTTTTGTAATGCTCTTGTAACCTACATAACTAACCTGAACTAGGAATTTGCCCCTGAATGGAAGGTTCTTTATTGTGAATTCTCCATTATCGTTGGTCAACGCAGACTTGCGTAGATCTGGAATGGAAACTGTAGCACCACTAAGTGAAGTGTTACTCTGGGCATCGGTGACTTTACCTGTAACATCTGCTAAAGATGCAGCATAGCCTGTACCAGAAAATAGTATATATAATAAAAAAACCAGTGAAAAATGTAAATGTTTCATAAACTGAATTAAAAATAAATGGTGGAACAAGGCAATTGCCTGTTCAGAAAACATAATTGATTGGAAATAGCGGCAATATTTGGCCGTTAATGGAAATTAGCTTAGTGGAGGACCACGAAGCGAAGTGCCGATGAGCTCAGTGTAAGCAGTTGAAAGCTCATAAAAATGTGGTGTATGCTGCCTTTTTTGCAGAAAAACTTGAAAATAGTAATCGTTACGGCAATAGGTTTTTTCGAAATGTAGCGAACAGATAACACAAGTATCGGCATTGCTTTTCACATGCTGTTTATGCATGCACTTAACTTCCCCATTTGTACAACTTACCTTGGTTTCCTGATGGTGGTTATGGAAAATACTTAAAGGAATAAGTGCAAAAGCAAATACCGCGAGCAGTAAAAGTGCAAATACTTGTTTGATATGTTTCCTATTGTATTTCAATACGCAACGAAATTAGAAATTTCTTCCACAAAGCTGGCCTATGTCACCAATTAATGACGGAAGATTGCGTTAACTTTACATTTAACAAGAACTAAGTATTTCATTTTAACGTTACTAAGATAAAAAAGAATGGCAACTGCAGAACAAATAAAAAATGGGTACGTTAATTATGTACTCACTAATGATGAACGGCCAAAATCTGTATACAGTTTTTCTAAGAAGCTTAAGATAGCAGAATCTGATTTCTACGATTTTTATGCCTCATTTGATAGCATCGAAAAGCTAATATGGGTAGACCTTACTGTTGAAACCATCGATACTTTACAACAACAGGAAGTTTGGCAGCAGTATAGCTCAAGGGAAAAGATACTCGCTTTTTTTTACAGCTATGTAGAAGTATTAAAGAAACAGCGCAGTTTTATCTTATACAGTATAAAACCCGCTGGCCTTAGCTTTGCAACTCCCGCTATACTTTCTGGAGTAAAATCGATATTTGAAAATTTTGCAGAAGAAATTATAAACACAGGAATAGAAACTGGTGAGCTAGCTGATAGAAAGTTCTTTAGCAAAAAATATAAAGATGCACTTTGGCTGCAATTTGCTTTCATAGTTAAATTTTGGATTGGTGATGATAGTGTAGGATTTGAAAAAACCGACGAGGCTATTGAAAAAGGCATCAATGTAACTTTCGACTTATTTCAGCACTCACCGATCGACAATCTGCTGGAATATGGGAAATTTTTATCTAGAAACACCGGCCTTAAAGAAAAAATGAGGTTTTAATAAATGAAGGAGCAAAAAAGCATCCCAGTGTCAAAAACACTGCGTTCAGCAAAATTTGTTAAAACAGGTATACAAATTGGAGGGAATTACATAAAACATTACTCTAAAAAACTGTTTAACCATGCTTTAAATAGGGATGAGTTAAATGAAGATAATGCAACCGATATCTATAATTCGTTAAGTGAACTGAAGGGAAGTGCACTCAAGATTGCGCAGATGTTGAGTATGGATAAAAATATATTGCCTAAATCTTATGTAGATAAGTTCTCTCAGTCGCAATATAATGCACCGCCACTATCAGGCCCGCTCATTGTAAGGACTTTTACAAAAAACTTTGGAAAGACTCCTGAACAGATTTATGATAAATTCAATACAAAATCAAACAATGCCGCATCAATAGGGCAAGTTCATCAGGCAGAACTGGGTGGAAAAAAATTGGCTGTAAAAATCCAATATCCAGGAGTTGGAGATAGCATCTCTTCGGACTTGAACTTGGTAAAACCCTTTGCTTTCAGATTACTTGGAATGAGCGAAACAGAGCTTAACATTTATATAAAAGAAGTTGAAGAACGCCTGTTGGAAGAAACAGATTATGAGTTGGAGGTAAAACGTTCTATTGAATTCTCGGAAGCTTGCAAAGACATACCAAATGTTGTTTTTCCAAAATACTACCCATCGCTTTCTGGAAAGCGTATCATATCAATGGACTGGATAGATGGAATGCACTTAAAAGAATTTTTGAAGACCAATCCTTCGCAGGAGTTAAGGAATAAGATTGGGCAGGCCCTTTGGGATTTTTATAACTTTCAGCAACATGAGCTTAGAGCGGTACATGCTGATCCTCATCCCGGTAATTTTTTGATTACGGCTGATGAAAAATTAGGTGTGATTGATTTTGGGTGTATTAAGGAACTACCGGAAGATTTTTACAAGCCTTTTTTTTCATTAATATCAAGCGACGTAATATTAGACAAGGCTAAAACCATTGATGCTTTCAGGAAGCTAGGCATGATACACAAGGATGATAGTAAGCGAGAAGTAGAGTTTTACTATAAATCCTATTTGGAGATGATTAAGCTTTTTGCGATGCCTTATACCAGTAAAACGTTTAATTTTGACAACCCTGATTTTTTTAAGGAATTATATAACTATGGTGAAAAAATATCCAAAATGCCAGAGTTTAAACAAGCTAGGGGGGTAAAGCATTTTATTTATGTGAACCGTACAAATTTTGGGTTATATTCCATTTTGCAAGATTTAAAAGCAGTTGTTAATACGACAACATATCAGCCTCATATATAAAGAGGGTACAATCGCCACAATCATACCCTCTTAACCTAAAACTAAAACTATTATTAAGACTACATTTAGTTGAAAAGGTTTCATTTAAGACTACATTTTTTTTCAAAAGTTGGATTTGCAATAATCTGTTTATAAATTTTAAAAAATATATAAACAAATCAAAACACTTAAATATATTTGTACTCCACTAAGTACTCTATTTTGACTAAAGGCTCACCAATTTACAAAAACATACTTGTTGTAGAAGATAATCATGCAATACTAGACGTGATTACGCTGATCCTGCAAAGTGAATCTTATAAAGTTAGCGGCCTTAATAAGAGTGCAGATATGATGAGTCATATTGAATCCTTTGGCCCTAATTTGATTATTCTTGACATTATGCTCCCAGATGCGGATGGAAGAGAATTGTTAAAACAGCTTAGGTCTGACGATAAAACATGTGAAATTCCAGTGTTAATGATATCTGCAAGGTACACCGCTGAGAATGTAGAGCATGGAAAATTTAAACCAAATGGGTTTTTAGCAAAACCATTTGATATAGATGATTTGTTAGACCGAATTGAGGGCATTTTGGCTGGAAAAAGCTATTAATTTGTTTTTTATATATTAGGGTAAAAAAAATCATATTTAGCTTCATCAAAAATGAATACGAACGAAACCCTGATCACTGATTTTTACACCGCATTTAAAAAGAAAGACTATTCTGCCATGCAGGCATGTTATCATGATAATGCCAGTTTTACAGATTCGATATTTAAGGGATTAAATTCATTGGAAGTTAAAAAGATGTGGGAGATGTTAATCAAGAATGGAAAAGACATGGACCTAATTTTTAAAGACGTTTGGGCAGATGAAAATAGCGGGAGCGCCTCTTGGGAAGCAACTTACACCTTTTCACGCACGGGCAAGAGGGTGGTCAATAAGATCAATGCCTCGTTTATAATTAAAGATGACAAAATTTTAAAGCACCGTGATGAATTTAATTTTTACAGCTGGGCAAAACAAGCATTTGGCAACACGGGCCTACTAATTGGCTGGACCCCCTACTTTAAAAGAAAAATTAAAAAAATAGCTATGGACAATTTATCGAAATACATTGCTAAGAATTAACGAATAGTAATTCAATGATTTCAGCAATTGATAGTTGCAGCTGATCTCCCGATTTCATATTTTTCAAGGTTAATTTACCACTTTGCATTTCGTCGCTACCAATAAGCATTACATAAGGAATAGTCTTTACATCCGCATAAGCCATTTGCTTCTTTAACTTTGCTGAGGAAGGATAAAGTTCTGCAGCTATGCCAGCATTCCTTAATTGCAGTAAAATAGGCAAAGCGTATTTTTCTGCAGCCAGATCAAAATTACTGATGAGCACCGTAGTACCCGCAATTGCAGATTCTGGAAAAAGTCCAAGTTCCTGAAGCACATCGTATATCCGATCGGCACCAAAAGAAATACCTACACCAGAAAGACCTTTTAGTCCGAACATTCCAGTTAGGTCATCATAACGTCCGCCACCACCAATACTGCCCATGGCTACTTCGTTGGTTTTTACTTCAAAAATGCATCCTGTATAATAATTTAGTCCCCGAGCCAAGGTAATGTCGAGCTCTAGATCGGGTTTAGATAAAGTATCCGAACCAATCATCCCTGAAACATACCTGAAAACAGATTCGATCTCTTCAATACCTGCCAGTCCTGTTGGCGAAGAAGAAAGTACCGACTTAAGTTGCTCCAGTTTCTGATCATTATTGCCCTCTAACAGAATTACAGGTTTAAGTTTAACTATATCATCATCCGTGAATCCACGTTCAAGAAGCTCTTTAATTATCCCATCCAGTCCAATTTTATCCAACTTATCTATCGCAACTGTCATATCAATGATCAGTCCAGGCTTTCCAATTACTTCTGCAATGCCCGAAAGGATTTTTCTGTTATTGATCTTAATAGTGAAATCTTTCAAACCAAGATTGCCCAATGCCTCCTGATAAATAAGAACAAATTCTGCCTCATTAAGTAAACTTGGCGAACCGACAACATCCACATCACATTGATAGAACTCCCGGTATCGTCCTTTTTGCGGCCTATCGGCGCGCCATACCGGCTGAATCTGAAAACGCTTGAAAGGCAGCGTGATATCATTCTGATGCATAACAACGTATCTTGCAAAAGGCACTGTCAGATCATAACGTAATGCTTTTTCACTAATAGAACTAGTTAAGGCATTTGAATTTAAATCAGACAGGTGAGTGGAATTGGCCTTAGAAAGATAATTTCCCGAGTTCAGAATTTTGAAGATCAGCTTATCGCCTTCATCACCATACTTACCAGTTAAGGTAGATAAGTTCTCCATCGCTGGAGTTTGAATCTCTGAGTAACCATATTTCTTGAATACCCTTTTAATGGTATCGAAAATATAGTTGCGTCTGATCATCTCCTGCGGAGAAAAATCCCTGGTTCCTTTAGCTAAAGAAGGTTTGATATTTGACATGCATGCAAAAGTACAAAAACTAAAAGGCATAAAAAAAGGTTGCCAACTTTTGATCTGGCAACCTTTTAAATTCTTATCTTTTATGTTAGATCAACAATCTTACAGGTTCTTCCAACAAGGCCTTCAATGTTTGAAGGAATGCAGATCCTGTAGCGCCATCAACAACACGATGATCGCAACTTAAAGTAACTTTCATTACGTTACCGGGTACAACAACTCCGTTCTTAACAACAGGAACTTGAGAGATACCACCTATAGCCAGAATACAAGCATCAGGCGGATTAATTATTGCAGTAAACTCATCAATACCAAACATACCCAGGTTAGATATGGTAAAAGTTGAACCTTCCCAATCAGCTGGCTGCAATTTTTTAGCTTTTGCACGTTGCGCGAAATCCTTCACTTCGGCAGAGATTCTTGAAAGAGATTTACCATCAGCAAAGCGAACAACAGGAACAAGCAGTCCGTCTTCTACAGCAACTGCTACACCGATATTAATATGCTCATTATAACGGATCTTATCACCCAACCATGAGGAGTTAACGTTAGGGTGTTGTTTTAAAGCAACTGATACTGCTTTCAGCACAAGATCATTAAACGATATTTTAACAGGCGCAAACTCATTCATCTTAGTACGGGCGGCAATAGCGCCGTCCATATCTATACTCATTGTTAAATAAAAGTGAGGAGCAGTAAATAAGCTTTCAGATAAGCGTTTAGCAATCACCTTGCGCATTTGAGTTACCGGTTTCTCGGTAAATTTCTCTTCACCAATATAAACTGGAAGTGGAGCAGCTACTTTTTCTGAAGTTGCAGCAGGAGCCTCCTTTGAAACTACTGGAGCAACAGCGGCTGGCTTATAGTTTTCTATATCTTTTTTAATGATACGACCACCATCAGCACTTCCAGAAACCTGGCTTAGGTCAATTCCTTTATCTTTAGCTATTCTTTTTGCCAATGGGGAAGCCTTAACACGATCATCAGAGGAATGAGATTCTTCTTGCTTTTCTGTTTCGACTTGTTTAGCCTGAGTTTTTTCAGCTATAGGAGCATCAGCACTTTTATCTGCAACTGGTTTTGCCGGACCATCTCCCTGACTTAAAATTCCACTGATGTCTGTTCCTTCAGGACCAACAATGGCAATGATTCCATTAACCTTCGCCGCTTGTCCTTTTTCAACACCAATGTGCAATAAAGTTCCTTCTGCATAACCCATTACTTCCATTGTTGCCTTATCGGTTTCCACATCTGCAAGGATATCATCATTCTTAACTTTATCACCAACCTTTTTGTGCCATTCTGCAATAACACCTTCAGTCATGGTATCACTTAGTAAAGGCATACGAACTACAGTTACCCCTAGTTTTTCAATATCTGCATCAGTAAGAGCAGCACCTTTAACGGCTTGTTCTTTTGTTTCAGCAGGCTTGCTTTCCGATTTTTCTTCCTTGGCCGGAACCTCGGTAGAACCACCTTCAGCAGATAAAGCCGCTTTATAATCTTCGCCTTCTTTTCCTATTACTGCAATAATTGCATCAACAGGAACAGCTTTACCTTCTTCAACACCAATATATAATACGGTACCGTCCCAATAGGATTCAAGATCCATAGTAGCTTTGTCAGTTTCTACCTCAGCCATCACGTCACCGCTTTTCACTTTATCGCCAACTTTTTTATGCCACTTCGCCATCACCCCTTCGGTCATGGTATCGCTCATTTTGGGCATTCTAACTATTTCAGCCATTCTATATACTATCTATTGAATATGTTAAAATTAATCTTTAATATACGGGTAGTCCTGTTGAATATACACATCAGTATACAATTCAGAAGCATCTGGCCAAGGAGAATCTTCAGCAAATTTAACTGCATCATCAACGACCTGTTTTACTTTAGCTTCGATTTCCTCAATCCATGACTGGTCTGCATATTTCTCACTCAAAATCGTTTCTCTAACACTTTCAATAGGGTCCTTTGCCTTGTATTCTTCCAACTCATCTTTAGTACGGTACTTTGCTGGGTCAGACATGGAATGACCTCTGTAACGATAAGTACGCATCTCCAGGAAGGTTGGTCCTTCGCCATTTCTTGCACGCTGGGCAGCTTCGTCCATTGCATTATGGACAGCTACCGGATCCATACCATCAACAGGAGCACATGGCATATCAAATCCTAATCCAATTTTATATATATCGGTCATGTTCGTAGTACGTTCAACTGAAGTACCCATTGCATATCCATTATTTTCGCAAACAAAGATGACAGGTAACTTCCAAAGCATAGCCATGTTGAATGCTTCGTTTAAAGCACCCTGACGAACAGCACCATCACCCATATAGCAAACATTAAGATTGGTAGTACCTTTGTATTTTTCTGCAAAGGCAATGCCGGCCCCCAATGGAATCTGGCCACCAACAATACCATGACCACCATAGAAGTGATGTTCTTTGCTAAACATGTGCATTGAACCACCTTTTCCCTTAGAACATCCTGTAGCTTTACCATACATCTCAGCCATGATTTCATTTGCACTTACCCCCAAAGCCAAAGCATGGGCATGGTCACGATATGCAGTAATCATAGAATCTCCTTTCTGCAATGCAGAAAGAGCTCCGGCTACTACAGCCTCTTGACCAATATATAAATGACAGAATCCACGGATTTTTTGTTGCCCGTAAAGCTGCCCTGTTTTTTCTTCGAATTTGCGCATCAGCAGCATCGACTCAAACCACTTCAGATAGGTATCTTTATTAATTTCTACTGCACTCATTGTTGGTGTGTTGATTTTATTTATGAGAGCAAATCTACTTTTTTATTGGAATATATCGAAGAAAATGATGTAAAATACATAGTAAGGTTACAGCGCCTAACAATGTATTGATCTTGGTGCCGAACACCCTATATTATTTTAGTTTTTTGGCCAGCAATAACAGGTATTTATTAATGTATTTATCAATAGCATCGTAAACGTTAACCCGTGAGAGGAAAGAATTTGAGCAATCATAGATATACTCGCTCTTATACTCCTCCTACAATGCTCTTTTATGGGTGGCATAAAAATAGGACTTTGACAGGACTTGAGAAGAAGGTAAAGTCCTATTCAACTCCTCTGTACCCCTTTAGAACCCTTATCTTTTTGCCAGCCATATAAAACGATGGTAAACAGCACCTGCAAGGGCTGATTTGTGATTTGAATCCTGCTCATTAAAGATTAACTTGTTGGATATGCATGACCTTAGCGCAGAATGGCATAAAGCGAGGTATTATGCACAACTTTTTTATTCTCTTATTTTAATCGCACAACACGTTCCTAATATTAAAATATTAATAATTATTGATTATGATCTCTATAGATTTGCATAAAATGACTAAAATACATATGTTTGCTTCTCAAACAATAAGCCCCTAGTGGTGTACGTTTAAGTGTAAGTCTTATAACCCAAACTTAACAGTATAACATGATTAAAAAGTTTTTGTTGTCTATATGTATCGTATTGTGCGGCCTAACGGCTTTAAATGCACAAACTAATACAAAAGAAGCCAGTAAACTGGAAGATCCTGACAACTTAGCATCGCAATATTTCTCCCAGGTAATGGGAGTTGCAGTTGACGCTACTTCTAACATTAAACTTTACAAATTTATCTACGAATGGATTGGAACTCCTTACAGATTTGGAGGAGAAACTAAAAAAGGCATTGATTGCTCTGCTTTTACCAAGGCTATTTACGATAAAGTTTTCAACACGACGATCTTAAGAAACTCCCGCGATATTTTTAGCATGGTTAATCCACTTCCAAAGGATGAACTAAAAGAAGGTGACCTTGTATTTTTCAAGATAAAGAGCAGAAGCATTACTCATATTGGAATATATCTAGGCGACAATCGCTTTGCTCATGCATCATCTTCACGTGGCGTAGTAATCAGCAATCTTAACGAGCCTTATTATTCTAGGTATTTTTATAAAGGCGGTAGAATATTAGAAGGTCTGAAAGAAGAGCTTGTCGAAGAGTAAACACTTATTAATTGTAGTTCCAACAATACACATTTTCCTAGGCTTCACAATAGGAAATGTTTCTAATATTACGCTTAAAAAAGCCGCTTCTGAAACTCATCTTATTAAGCCCCTAAATACAGATACCATATCCATTTCTGCTGTGGGAGATATCATGTTGGACTCTGCTTATCCTTCAAAAATAAACTTACCGAAGGATGACGCTATTCATAGTTTTAAAAATGTCATTAACCAATTAAAAGGAAATATTATTTTCGGAAATCTAGAGGGGTGTCTTTTAGACACGGGCAAATCTACTAAATGTAAAGATACATTAAGCAATAGCTGTTTTGCATTTAGAATGCCTGAAAGATATGCAGGCATTATCAAAGAAGCGGGTTTTAACGTTTTAAGTATCGCTAATAATCACATTGGTGACTTTGAAAACACAGGCAGAAAATGAACAATTGAGATACTAGATTCACTTGATATAAAGTTCGCCGGTCAACGTTTCCATCCTTATAGTCTTTTTGAAAAAGATAGCATTAAATATGCATTTTGCGCATTTGCACCAAATGAAAACACGCTGCAGATAACTGACATTGAAGGTGCAGTAGAGTTGGTTTCAAAATTAAAAACGCTGTCGGACGTCGTTATTGTATCATTTCACGGCGGGTGGTGAAGGTTCTAAATTCGAACATGTACTGAAACAGGATGAAATCTTTTATAAGGAGAACCGCGGCAATATTTACAAATTTGCACATGCAGTTATTGATGCAGGTGCTGACGTAGTTCTTGGACACGGCCCACATGTTACACGTGCGGTGGAAGTCTACAAAAATCGGTTTATCGCCTATAGCCTTGGCAATTTTTGCGCTTATGGAATGTTTAACCTGAGTGGCTCCAATGGAATTGCTCCTTTGTTGAATTTAAAAATTAAGCCTAATGGAGAATTTATCACCGCCTCAATATGTCCGTGAAACAAGATAAAATCAGCAGACTAAAGATTGATCCAACTCATGCCGCTTTCAAAAAAATGAAATTCCTTACTGATGCAGATTTTCCTGGTCATAGATTAGTTTTCGAAGGAACAACAATTCGCCAAAGAGCTGATTAAGCTTCGTCTTTTGTATTTCTTACAAGACTTACTCCAGTAAAGAAAAAAACAGCTCCTATAATTCCAAAAACTATTAGTTGCCTAGTTGCAGAGTCATGTTGAGTAAAGCCATATCCAGCATAAATTAATCCTATAACTCCCAGTAAAGTTAAAATAGTTCCGAAGGTACGTTTAACGTTCATAATTGATTTTCTTATATATAAATTCTTATTGCAATATCTGTGCCTAATACAAATTAGTTTGTATCTTCAATATTTATCACCAAAAATATTGAATGATCATGGAATACTTTTTCTACGCTTTATTATTGTTTGCTTTAGTTGTACTTCTTAGTTCCTTTGTGACTGTAAAACAAGGAACAATCGCGGTAATTACTGTTTTCGGTAAATACCGTCGACAGCTCGGGCCAGGTTTAAATTTTAAAATACCACTGATTGAAAACATTCAATCCAGAATATCAATTCAAAACAGATCGGTAGAACTTTCCTTTCAGGCCGTAACTCAGGATCAGGCAAACGTTTACTTTAAGGCTATGCTGCTGTATTCCGTACTCAATCAGGATGAAGAGACTATTAAAAATGTTGCCTTTAAATTTGTTGATTCAACCAATCTAATGCAAGCACTTATAAGAACCATTGAAGGATCTATCCGCGCATACGTAGCTACTCAAAAACAGGCCAATGTTCTTGCCCAGCGAAATGAAATTGTGCTGCATGTAAAAGAGCAAATTGACATTGTATTAGAAAGCTGGGGATACCATTTACAAGATTTGCAGTTAAATGACATTACATTTGATGAAGAAATCATGAGATCAATGAGCCGTGTAGTTGCATCAAATAATCTAAAAGCCGCAGCAGAAAATGAGGGACAAGCACTTTTGATAACAAAAACAAAAGGAGCGGAAGCTGACGGTAATGCTATTAAAATTGCTGCGGCAGCTGAAAGAGAAGCTGCACAGTTAAGAGGTCAGGGTATTGCGCTATTCAGAGCAGAGGTAGCACACGGAATGACCAAAGCTGCCCAGGAGATGGAGGAAGCAAATCTCGATATTTCTGTCATACTTTTTACCATGTGGACAGAGTCAATTAAGCATTTTTCTGAGAACAGTGATGGAAACGTAATTTTTCTTGATGGGTCAACCGAGGGAATGAATAAAACACTGAAAGAAATGATGTCTATGCAAATTGCAAAAAAATCGCAATAAAAATGGGGCTTTAAAAGCCCCATTTTTATTGCGATTTTAATGCTTTAGTTGCATAAGGTCGGCCATAACTTTAAGGCTTTCATTTTGTATAAAATCAAAGCTTTCTTCTTTAACTATTTTATCACCTTTTTTTATGGGTGCTAATCCTCTTGAGGCCCTAAGCAAGTTTGTTTTTGACAATGATTTAGCTTCTAAACTATCTCGTTCTTTTTTCAACCTTGTTTCATTAAGGCTAACCGAATTTTCAGAATCCCTCTTTTTCAGATCAGACAAATCTTGCTGAAGGATTTTATAATCCAAAGAATTTGCCATCCTTTGATCATGTAGCTTAACCAACTCAGCTTTAGTAGCAGAAAGATCTGCAACAGGTATAAAATCAGATTTATTTACAGTATCCCATGGTAGGGCAGATTTCTCGGTATCCTCACCAATTTTATCCAAAGGATAAAGAGAAGGGAAAATAATATCAGGCATTACACCTTTATGTTGAGTACTACTTCCATTGATACGATAAAACTTAGCCATCGTTAAATTGATAATGCCCAACTGAGGTTTATCAGGGTTTTCTTTTGATGAAGTTTTTGCTCCACTTTTGCCAACTAATGCAGCAAGGCGCTGAAGTATAGAAGGATTAACCAAATCGTCCATTTTAATGGAAGACTGCACTGTTCCTTTTCCATACGTTTGCGTTCCGAAGATAATTCCACGTCCGTAATCTTGTATCGCACCGGAAAATATCTCCGATGCAGAAGCACTAAGTCTATCAACCATCACTCCGAAAGGACCATCCCATGCAACACCAGACACCGTATCTCTATCAACTTCAACATCATTTCTAAGATCCTTAATCTGAACCACTGGTCCTTTATCTATAAACAAGCCGGTAAGATTGATAGCTTCGGGTAAAGATCCACCACCATTAGACCTTAGATCCATAATAATAGCATCCACTTTATCTTTATTCTTAAGCGTATCTATTAATAAGCTAACGTCACGTGTTGTACTCTTATAATTTTTATCCCCCTGTCTCAGTGCAGCAAAATCCGCATAAAAAGCCGGAAGGGTAATTATTCCTATTTTATAAGTATTACCATTAGATTTAATAGTTTCTACTTTTTTCTTGGCTGACTGATCTTCCATAACAATCTTTTCTCTCACAAGAGCGATTATAACTGGTTTCGCAGAAAGTTCCTGGCCAACAGGAATGATCTTCAGCCTAACAGTCGTGCCCTTTGGACCTTTAATTTTAGAAACAGAATTTTCAATTCTCCAACCGGTAATGTCTTCAAATTCACCATTGCCTTGAGCAACGCCAATAATCCGATCGCCAGTATTCAATAATTTGCTTTTGTAAGCAGGGCCGCCAGGAATAATCTCTCCAATTTTAAGTACCTCATTTTCCATTTGTAGTCTTGCTCCGATCCCCTCAAATGACCTGGCCATATCTTCACTAAATGCTTGCGCATTTGATGGATTGAAGTAGTTTGTATGTGGATCAATACTTTCTGTAAATGCGTCCATTATAGTCTGGAATACGTCCTGATTATTTATTTTGGACACCTGCGATTTAAGATTAGCATAACGTTTAGTTAGAACTTCAATATTCTTGGCATCAGTACTACCTGCAATCTTCAAGTTAATAAGCTCATATTTTACACGTTTTTGCCATAATGAGTTTAGATTTGAGGAAGATGTAGCCCAAGGCATTTTTTCACGATCATAAACATACTTATCATTGCCATTGAAATCATATTTAGCTTTTATTTGAGCAACGCTGTAGTCGATCCATTCATTGTATCTTTTTAAATAAACATTAAAGATATAAAACGGCGCACTTAGATCGCCGTTACGGAAATCATCATCCAGCTTAAAGCGGTAGGTTTCAAAATCTTTAATATCAGCAGAAGTAAAGTAATTGCGTGAAGGATCAAGGTCTTTGATATATTTATCAAGTACCACAGAAGAGATAGAATCATTTACTTTCATCTTCTTATAATTATAATTTTCGATAAGGGTTACGATTTCCTTACAAACTAAAGCTTGCTTTGCATCTGGCATAATATTACTAACACCTTTAACCATTTCCTGAGGTTTTGGTGCTGCCTGACATGCGAGGACCGCTGCGGTAAAAATTACCAAAAACATTCTTTTCAACATTTCTTTCACTAATTTAAAATCCATTTTTTAATTACATACTAATATGATACCAATTTCATTAATAAACAGAAAAGAGACAGTATTATTACTGTCTCTTTTCTGTAAACTTAGCAAAGTTAACCAATTACATTACTTTTTCATCAAGTTTTTAACTGGCATTAGTGCCCTCGCTTCTCTTATTTTACTTTTATATTGACTTGCATTTAATCCTGAAGCAAGGTGCTCAGCTCGATCCAGATCCTTTTGGGCCATAGAATATTCCTTTTTACGGATTTTAACCTTTGCGATACCTATAACTGAATCAATATATGCACTACTGTTGCCGATTTGCTTGGCCAAAATACCTTGTTGTGTATAAAACCACATGGACTGGGTATATTTATTTACCGCGAGATAGATTTTACCCAGCTGGCTATAACTATCAATTAGTCCACCTTTACTGCCAAGTTTAGAATAATTTTTAATTGCAACATTTAAAACAACCTGTTCGGCCTCAGAATAGTGCTCTAACAAATAATGTGCATTGCTTAAACGAAGGAGGGCGGCGCCATAATGATCCAGTTGCTTTAAACTATTGTACTCGAAAGCCGCTTTCCCAAACATAGTTACTGCTTCGTTTAGGTCCCCTTTTCGCTCGTTTCTTTCTGCTTCGACAAAGTAAGCATTACCCTCATTCTCATCTAAACTAGAAGCAACAATATTAATTGAAGCCCCACCGGTTGAGGATTGTGGCAAGAAATGGGTGTTCTGAGCATTTGACCTGGCTGCAAAACATAACGCCACAAAAGCTAACAAACTCTTTCTCATGCTATAAAGATATGGAAAAAAGATTAATCAAAGACCTTTATATCTCCATCGCTGAATGCCCAAACCATATTTGGATGAGAATCGACATGAACAATATCTCCTGTATTCGATATTCCAATTACTCCGGCAAAGCCGCCAAAACGTTTCAGTTCTTCAAATGATTTCTTACAAGCATCTGCTAAAGACATTCCATCCGAAACCCTAGTAACTATTTTTGCAGCCAAGGCAGCGTTAACAATATCTTCGCCAACACCTGTGCAGGAAATTCCTGCAAAATCATTTGCAAAATTGCCAGCTACAGTGGCAGAGTCGCTAACGCGAGAGGGAATTTCAAAACCCTTACCACCAGTTGATGTTCCAGCAGCAATACTGCCGTCTTGGTCTAAAGCAACGCATCCAACTGTCCCTTTACGCTCCAGCTGATTACGTTTCTTTTCAAATTCTTCTTGTCGCTGTGGAGTAATCGGATCAAAATATTTGTGCCCATGCTCCCTCGCAAAATGAAGAGCTCCTTCACCACTTAATACCCGATCATCATATGCGATTAGTTGCCCGGAGATTTTTATAGGATTTTTAACATTTTCAACATTAATAACACCACTAAATTTCTGCGTTTTCCCATCCATTAGCGATGCACTAAGTCTTACCTTTCCATCACTTTGTAATTGCGAGCCAAAACCAGCATTAAAAAGCTCATTATCTTCCAATAAACTCACTGCATAAATTACAGTTTCAACTGCAGTATGATACTGTAGAAACTCAAAGGATTTACTTGCTACATCCCTAAGGGCCAACTGTTTTGCTCTTTTTGTTTCTTGGTTGGTTGCAGATTCGCTAAAAAACCCGCCATGGATAATTACTTTCATTGTTAATCTACTGAGATGTTGTTAGGGTGATGGATCGTAAGTTTATGCTCTAACAAATCGTATATATCGCCATCGCACATCACATGCACTATCATGTTTTTAATGGATACAGGTTGGCCCATTTCCACATCGGTAAGATTTGTATCTGCCATATCACGGCCATCTACTAAAATAACCATCCCGCTTCCAATAGCTTCCATTCTATTTCCGTTAGAAATATACAAACCTGTATCTTCACCAAGACCGATACCGAGGATACCTGGATTACTTGCTGTGGCATACAAAAGGCGGCCAATTCGACCTCGTTGAACAAAATGAGTATCTACGATCACGTCATCAATAAATCCTAGTCCGCCAGTGATCTTTACTTCACCCTTAAGCAGGGCATCTTTACTACTCCCTTGATAAATCATATTCTTTGAACTCGCCGCTGCACCCGCAGAGGTACCTGCTATAACAATTTCTTCATTCTGGTATTTATCCAGTAATATCCGATGAAAACCGGTACCTCCAAATATTGACGACAATCGCAACTGATCTCCTCCTGTGAATACAATTACATCTGCAGCTTTTGCCCGATCACAAAACTCTTGTGAATTGGCCTGATCACGGCTACTTATGGAAAGTATGCCAACATTATGTACATCAAGCTGAGAGAAAGCCTTAATATACTCTTCACCAACCTTTTCAGGAACCAGAGATGCTGTAGTAATAATTTCGAATCTGGACTCTGTATTCTTTACTGACTCCGTAGTAATTTTCTTTAAAATACCACGTTCGAAAAAATTCATATTTTGTGGCAGTCCAAATTGAGTTTCCGTAAAACTTCCAGTGTTTATTGCACCACCTATAATAATTAATTTACCCTTTGGAGTCATTATTAACCTTTAAATTTCCAATTTTTCCAAAGATATATTCATTAGTATAATAATTAAGATTTTTTGTGAATATTAAGCCATAATTAGCAATTAAGTATTACTTCTATAATTTTAATAATTATTGGCTGTGGGGAATAAAATTGGCTTTTAATTTATTTAAATTGACCTCGCAAATCTCTATCCACAAAACAAAGTCATTCTAATGAAAATTTTAAGCATTCAAGCCCTTAGAGGGCCAAATATTTGGTCAATTAAAAGAAAAAAGCTAATACAGATGAGGCTTGACCTAGAGGAACTTGAGCAGCTGCCGACAAATCTGATAGATGGATTCAGAGAACGGATCGAAAAACTTATCCCTTCATTGTCTACTCATAGGTGTTCTAAAGGTGCTCCCGGCGGCTTTTTGGAACGGGTAAATGACGGTACATGGATGGGGCATGTTATTGAACACATTGCGTTAGAAACCCAAACACTTGCCGGAATGAATACCGGATTTGGACGCACTAGAAGTACAAAAACAGAAGGCATTTACAATGTTGTATTTAGTTATTTAGAAGAAAAAGCAGGAATGTTCGCTGCAGAATCGGCAGTAAGAATAGCCGAAGCACTAATCAACGGAATAGATTATGATTTGGAGGGCGATATACAAAAAATGCGCGAGCTTAGAGAGTTGGAGCGTCTTGGGCCAAGTACAGGATCAATTGTTGATGAGGCAATTGCCAGAGACATCCCGTGGATAAGACTAAACAAAAGCTCACTTGTACAGCTAGGTTATGGCAAGAATCAAGTAAGGTTCCGCGCAACAATGACGGAGCGTACAAACAGTATTGCGGTTGATATTGCCTGCAATAAAGACGAAACTAAAAGGCTTTTACAAGATGCAGCAATTCCAGTTGCCAATGGCGTTACCTTATCTGACATTGAAGATTTGCCTGCTACGATTAAAAAACTAGGGTATCCATTGGTTTTTAAGCCCCTTGATGGAAATCATGGTAAAGGTGCATCCATTAACGTAAAAACCGATGAGGCAGCTAAAGCTGCGTTTGAATACGCAAAAAACTATTCAAGAAAGATCATTATTGAAAAATTTATTACAGGTTACGACTTTAGAGTACTAGTTATAGATCATAAAATGGTGGCTGCTGCTTTAAGGGTTCCCGCTCATATTACAGGTAATAATAACAGTACTATACAACAACTTATAGATAAAGAAAATGAGGATCCGAGACGTGGCTATGGACACGAAAACGTACTAACCGAAATAAAGGTTGATCGTGATACAATGGATTTACTGGAGAAAAAATCCTACACACTAGAAACTATACCACAGAAAGGTGAGGTTGTGTACCTAAAGTCCACGGCTAATTTAAGTACAGGAGGAACATCCATAGATGTGACGGACCTTGTACATCCACAAAATATATTTATTGCTGAAAGGATCTCAAGGATAATTGGCTTAGATATTTGCGGAATAGACATTATGGCAGAAAACCTTACACAGCCCCTGCCGGAAAACGGCGGTGTAGTACTAGAGGTGAACGCTGCCCCTGGTTTTAGAATGCACTTGGCACCAAGCGAGGGGCTGGCCAGAAATGTTGCTGCACCTGTTATAGATATGCTTTATCCGATAGGTAAATCTGCCCGTATACCAATTATTGCGGTTACCGGAACAAACGGAAAGACCACAACAACCAGACTTATAGCACATATAGTGAAAAGCAATGGTACACGCGTTGGTTTTACTACATCTGACGGGATTTATGTACAAAACACTAAACTGATGAAGGGCGATACCACTGGCCCGATTAGTACTGAATTTATCCTAAGAGACCCTACAGTAGAATTTGCTGTTTTGGAAACTGCCCGGGGCGGAATATTAAGAGCCGGCTTAGGCTTTAACAGTTGCGATATAGGGGTGGTGACTAATATACAGGAAGATCATTTGGGCATATCAGACATCAATACCCTTGACGATCTTACCCGCGTTAAGGCGGTAGTAATTGGTGCAGTAAAAAGATCAGGCTGGGCTGTACTAAATGCTGACAATAAGTATTGTATTAGGATTGCTGAGAACGCTGATTGTAATGTAGCGTACTTTAGTATGGATGAAAACAATCCAATAATTGTTGAGCATGGAAAAAAAGGTGGAATCGCCGCTGTTTACGAAAACGGATACATTACCATCAAAAAAGGCGAATGGAAAATAAGGGTGGAAAAGGTAACACACATACCTCTTACATTTGGTGGCACCGTCGATTTTATGATTCAGAATGTATTAGCTGCAACTTTAGCAACATTTTTATATGGGTATAAGATAGAAGATATTAAGATGTCGTTAGAGACATTCATTCCTTCAGCAGCGCAAACTCCAGGAAGGATGAATATCTTTAAATTTAAGGAATTTAAGGTGCTGGTAGATTTTGCGCATAATCCTGATGGATTTAATGGAATTAAGGGCTTTCTAAAGTCTATTGAAGCTACAGAGCATGTTGGAGTAATATCAGGAACCGGAGACAGAAGAGATGAAGATATTATAGAAACTGCGAGAATTGCTGCACAAATGTTCGACCGTATCATCATCTGCCAAGAAAAATACTTGCGTGGCAGAACAAGACAAGAACTGATAGACCTATTAATTGCCGGAATCAAGCAAGTTGAACCAATTAAAGAAGTCACCATTAATAACGATGGCTCCGATTGTTTTAAATATATTATGGCGACTGCAAAACCAGGTTCCTACATTACTATTCTAAGCGATACCATTGATAATGCTATTGGTAAAGTGACAGAATACCTGGATAAGGAGTTTGGTGTATAGATTAATTTAGACTGAAGGGAATTTCTATTTGTAAATATCATTTAAAATATTTGCCAAACAGATGCCTCCAGTAAGTAATTGTCTATTCAGTGTATCAACAAAATCAAAATTGTACTTGTAACTTAACTTAGAATCTGGCTTTGTATTATCGTAAATCTTAGTACAGACTAAGTAAGAGTTATAAACAAAATCATATAGAGATTTTGATTTCCAGGAAACCATGTCTTGTGATGAAGAAAAATCAATTGCCTTTGCATATTCTGTGTAACTTAATTTTTGGTATTCAATTAATTGATCATCCCAAACTCTATGTAGATTAGACTTTTCTCCAAACCAGGTTACATTTACTTTATTGCCACCTAAGTCATCTTTATGAGCAACGTGCATTGGCTGGTTGAGATCACCTATTAAATGCACCAAAATTCTTAAAGCAAATTTTCTTTGTTCTAAGGTGGTGTGCTTATTTTTTAAAATGCTAATTAATTGCAACGATTTGTTGTAAACATTTGCATCTTTTTCTGTGTCCAGATATTGGAATAAATCTTTTTTATCAAGCCCAGATTGAAGATTTACGAAGTGCCAATTATATAGAGAATCATAATTTGAGTCTGACTTAATGAAATCTCCCCAGTTACTGGCCATTGCCAGACTTTCATTTCCTAGAATTAGCCTTATTGCCTTTTTAGATCTTGAAGTTAAGTGGTTTTCTGCTATCTGACCAACAATCCTATGACCCAACATGCTCCATGCTCCAGCTTGAGATGGCATATAAGCTGCAATGATCAGTAGAAGTGCTTTTATATATCTTTTCATTTATTCTTAATTTAAAGTGCTTTTGGAATACACAATATATGCTCTTTTAAAGTGAGACTAATAATTCTTTGGTTATCGGTACTTTCAAGTTTTAATTTGTCCTTTTCAGACTTTAAAACTTTGAAGGACTTTATATATTGTCCTATTTGGAAACATCCTGAGATTTTTTGCTTATAATTCTGTTTGGTAAACGTTCCCGTTAGGAAAATGGTATCATTTTTTACTTCATAGGTTCCCTTGGCATATTCCCTCCATACTCCATTATTAAAACATGAGTCTGAATAGTAATTAACCTTAGAGTGGGTTATTAAATCAACATAGAAGGAATCACAGGAGATCTTTAACTTATGTTGTGTAAAACTTAATAATGTATTTAAATTCTCTATACTATCCTGGGTCCATACCCCTTGAAAAAAAGATGCACCTTTTCCTTGAATATCCGGCAGCCGCTTACATGAGGTAATAATACAAATGATTAACAAAAAGACAATTAAAAGCTTGGGCATAATCAGCGATTACTTTAAACTGCCTACCATATCCTCTGGACGAACCCATGCATCAAACTGATCAGCGGTAAGTAATCCTAATTCTACAGAAGCTTCCTTTAACGTTTTGTTTTCCTTATGTGCTTTTTTTGCAATCTTAGCAGCATTTTCATAACCAACATGTGGATTTAAGGCCGTTACTAACATTAAGGAGTTTTGAAGATGCTTTTTGATTTCTGGTAGATTAGGCAATATACCATTTGCACATTTGTCGTTAAATGAGACACAAGCATCTCCGATAAGTCGGCCTGATTGAAGAACATTTGCAGCGATAACAGGCTTAAACACGTTTAACTCAAAGTGACCATTGCTGCCACCAATGCCTACAGTTACATCATTCCCCATTACCTGTGCACAAACCATAGTCATAGCTTCGGGCTGAGTTGGATTTACCTTTCCAGGCATAATGGATGAACCCGGCTCATTATCAGGAATGATAATCTCCCCTATGCCACAACGAGGACCTGAACTTAGCATTCGTATATCATTAGCTATCTTCATAAGCGATATGGCAGTGCGCTTATAAGCAGCAGATAGTTCCACCATCGCATCATGCGCAGCCAATGCTTCAAATTTATTTGGTGCAGTTACAAACGGTAAGCCTGTAAGATCAGCAATCTTTTGCGCAACAAGTACATCATATCCTTTGGGGGTATTTAGACCGGTTCCTACCGCAGTACCACCCAGAGCAAGTTCGCTTACAACAACCAGTGCATTTTTTATAGCTCTTACACTATTATCGATCTGTTGCACATAACCAGAAAATTCCTGTCCTAAAGTTAAAGGCGTGGCATCCATAAAATGGGTTCTACCCGTTTTAACAATGTCTTTGAATTCTATAGCCTTTAAATTTAAAGTGCCACGAAGCTTCTCAAGCCCCGGAATTGTGATTTCTACAGCCTGTTTGTATGCTGCAATGTGCATAGCTGTAGGGTATGTGTCATTTGAAGATTGAGATTTATTTACATCATCGTTTGGATGTAATATCTTTTTATCGTCAGAAAGAGCTCCACCTTTAATAACATGAGACCTATTTGCAATTACTTCATTGGCATTCATATTACTCTGCGTTCCAGATCCAGTTTGCCAAATGACAAGTGGAAACTGTTCATCCAGACTTCCGTCAATTACTTCATCGCATGCATTGGCAATTAAATCTGCCTTTTCTTTGCTTAAAACTCCAAGCTCTGTATTGGCCAAAGCAGCAGCCTTTTTTAAATAACCAAAAGCATGAATAATTTCTTTTGGCATCGAAGCCTCTGGTCCGATTTTGAAATTATTCCTTGAACGTTCAGTTTGTGCGCCCCAGTATTTATCTGATGGAACCTGTACTTCGCCCATCGTGTCATGCTCTATTCTAAAACTCATATCGCTATTTAATTATTCGGATCAAATTTAAGCCTTTTGAGAATGAAACTATTGGAATTATGTAAGATATTTAACACGATTGAATATTTTGACAATTTAAAAAATGAAAATGTGAATGTTTAAAACTCTTTTAAATTAAAAGGGTTTATATCCTTAATTTTCCAGCTTTATTTGAACACAATCTATTTCATGATATATCGCAATACTTTAGCCATTGCCTTAACGGCATCAATTCTATTACTTAGTTGTTCTCCTGACTCCAAGAAAACCGAGGAACTAAAAAAACTAAGCAAAGAAAGAACTGCAAATGATGATAAAGCAGATAGCCTATTACTAGTATATAACCCAGCCAAAGGCGACAAATGGATAGCAGACTTCGTTTACAACCTACATAAAAAGTATGGCTTTAACGGTAACATGCTAGTGGCAAAAAACGGAAAAATTTTATATGAAAAAGCGATAGGATGGGCAGATTACCTGCATAGGGACAGTTTAAAAATAAATTCAGAATTTGAACTTGCCTCTATTACCAAGACTTTTACTGGGACTGCGATCATGCAACTTGTTGAACAAAAAAAGATTTCCCTTACTGATGATGTAAAAAAGTTTTATCCCAATTTTCCTTATGAGGGAGTTACTGTAAAGCTATTGCTTTCCCATAGAAGCGGAATGATGAATTATGTATACTTTACAGATGGCATTTGGAAAGACAAGAAAAAGGCAATGAGTAATCTTGATGTGATGAACTTAATTGCTGAGTATAAACCTAACCGGTATGCAAAACCCGATACAAGATTCCATTACAACAACTCTAATTTCATGGTATTGGCAGCAATTATAGAAAAAGTTACCGGCAAGAAATACGCAGACTATATGATGGAAAACATCTTTAAACCGGCGGGCATGAAACATACCCACGTCTATTCCACCACGGTTTACCCCAAGATTCCTGTAGATGTAGTTGGACACGATCGTACATTTAGGTATTCGGTGGTGCAGAATTTCCTTGACGGGCCTGTTGGTGATAAAGGGATTTATAGCACACTTCATGATCTTGTGTTATACGATAAATCATTAAAAAACGGAAGATTGCTTACCAAACAAAGTCTTGATTCGGCCTATAAAGGGCACAATAAACCTATAAATGGTCATTTTAACTATGGTTACGGATGGAGAATATTTGACGGTGAGAATGGTAGAAAAGTTGTTTACCACACTGGTTGGTGGCACGGATTCAGACATATTTATGTGAGAGATATCGATAAAGACATAGTTATCATTTTCCTTGGAAATCTTACCAATGGAAGTTTATTACATCTTGACGACCTTTATAAATATATGAAAACGCCAATCATTAGAAAAGGAGCATATTCAGGCACTGGGTCTTTGCCAGGGAGTGACGAGGAATAATCAGGAAATTTTATCCAATGCTATACCTCTACTTCGTTTATCAATAAAACTCTTGAAAAGTGAATTTTGAGGATTTGTGAGGTGTGGGTCTTCTTTCAGCACATCCATAATTGTTTCCCGTGCCCGCTGAAGTATAAGCTGATCAGTAGCCAGGTCTGCTAATTTTAAATCCAGAACACCGCTTTGCTGAGTTCCGGATAAGTCTCCCGGCCCTCTTAATTGCAGATCGATCTCTGATATCTCAAATCCATTATTTGTTTTCACCATCGTTTCCAAACGAAGCTTGCCCTCTCGGCTAAGTTTATTGCCAGACATCAATATACAGTAAGATTGATCAGCACCCCTGCCAACTCTACCTCGTAGCTGGTGTAATTGAGACAATCCAAAGCGCTCTGCATTTTCAATGATCATCACTGATGCATTGGGAACATTAACACCTACCTCAATTACGGTAGTTGCAACCATAATTTGTGCTTTACCTTCTACAAACCGGCGCATTTCAAATTCCTTATCCGAATTGTGCATTTTACCATGAACAATGCTAATCTGATAATCAGGCAGCGGAAACTGATATCTAACCTGTTCAATTCCTGCTTCAAGATGTAAAAGATCAAGTTTTTCACTTTCTTTAATCAATGGATATACAATATATACCTGCCTTCCTTTAGCAATTTCTTGTTTCATAAAACCAAACATCCTCAATCGTTGTCCCTCATAAAGATGTAACGTTTGTATTGGCTTCCTTCCAGCAGGCAATTCATCTATAACAGACACGTCCAAATCACCGTACAGCGTCATCGCCAACGTTCTAGGGATAGGGGTAGCTGTCATTACAAGAATATGTGGCGGGATAGCATTTTTTCGCCAAAGGCGAGCCCTTTGTTCCACGCCGAAACGGTGTTGTTCATCTATAACAACTAAGCCAAGATTTTTGAATACCACTTTATCTTCTATCACAGCATGAGTACCAATCAAGATATCCAAAGTTCCATCTTCCAACTGTTGATGGATTATGGTTCGCTGCTTCTTTGTAGAGGTCCCGGTAAGTATCCCAACATTCACCAGCTTTCCATCTAAAAGGGAGATGACCGATTGGAAATGTTGTCGGGCAAGTATTTCTGTAGGGGCCATCATACAGGCCTGGTAACCGTTGTCGTTCGCTAAAAGCATACTAATAAGCGCCACCGCAGTTTTGCCACTGCCAACATCTCCCTGCACAAGCCGGTTCATTTGTATACCTCTTTGTGTATCTAATCGTATCTCCTTAATCACCCGCTTTTGGGCATCCGTAAATTCAAATGGAAGCAGTTCCTTATAAAAAGTAATGACAAAATTGCCTACCAACTTAAAAACATGTCCTTTAAATCGTAATTCCCGTTGCTGTTTATTGTTTAATAATTGTAATTGGATAAATAGTAATTCCTCAAACTTCAATCTGCTCTCTGCCGACTTTAAACGCTGTAAATCTTTAGGAAAATGAATACTCAATAAAGCTTCCTTTCTACTTACCAAATTATTTTTTTCAAGTATATAAGGCGGAATAGTCTCCTTTATTTGACTGATGAACTGTTCAAGGAGTTGATTCTGAAGTTTTTGTATTGCTCTGCTATCCAATAAAACCTTTTTAAGTTTTTCTGAAGTGTGATAAACCGGTTGTAAGGTTAAATTACCAGCGATATTAAATTGTCGGGGATAGCTTTCTACCTCCGGATGTGAAATGCTGAAAATACCATTAAACAAGTTAGGCTTGCCGAATATGATATATACCTTTCCTTTTATGACATGCTCTTCTACCCACTTTAAACTTTGAAACCACACAAGCTCTATAGCGCCCGTTTCATCAGTAAGGCGAGCCACAATTCGCTTTTTTTGCTTCTCACCAACCTGCTCCTTGTTTGTAATACGACCTAATATTTGTACATAGGGAAGATCAGAATTTAATTCATTAACCTTATAAAACCTGGTTCTATCTATATATCGGAAAGGATAGTGTGATAATAATTGTTCACAAGAAAATATGCCGAGGTCTTTTTGTAAGATTTCGGCACGCTTAGGTCCAACGCCCTTTAAAAATTCTATTCCAGTATCTAAGCTGTCAGCAAACAAAATGCTATCTGTTATTGTGCTTAAATGTAGATATATCTTTTATTATACTCCAATTAAAAACAGATAGTAGTAAACGAAAATATGCAGCTAACTTATGCGTGTCAACCTTTTCGCCGAAGTACACCATTGCTAAAGTAAAAGCGATGATTGGATTTATGTAAAGGATAATACCAAAAGTGGATGATGGAATCCCAATCAAAGCGTATAGGCTAAGAAACAGTGGCAATATGGTGAAGATTGTAGCGACAACAATAATGTTTTCCCAAAACCAAAAAGCCGAGGGTATAGTACTTCTTTCCTCTTTAACTGTTGATGCCGAAAAATAACTAATATCCTTCTTTAACTCCTTCCTCATAAAAACTAATATAGCAAACCGCACGAAAATAAGTGAAGTGAAAATTCGATAATATAGAATCTCTGTTGCAGGATATCCCTTAAGGTTTCTTAAAGGAATTGGAAAAAAGCCCCATATAGCGAAGAACATAGCTCATGAAAAAAAGGCCTTAGTTGTTGTTTGGGCAAAATTAGCTCTTGTATGCAGTAATGGAAATTTCAACGTTAACTCCTTTTGGCAGGCCTTTAACAGCTACTGTTTCTCTGGCAGGGAAATTACTTTGAAAATAAGATCCATAAACTTCATTGATGTTGGCAAACAGACTCATGTCTGATATAAAAATAGTTGCCTTCACAACATCCTTAAAATCATAAGAAGCTTCTATTAGTAAAGCTTTAATATTTCTCATCACCTGATGGGTCTCTTCCTCGATACTTGAAGTCACTACTTCTCCATTTTCGGGATTAATAGGAATTTGTCCGGAAAGAAATAAGAAACCATTTGCAATAACCGCCTGACTGTATGGGCCGATTGGAGCTGGAGCATTCGTAGTATTTATTACTTTATTCATGATTACAACTATGTTATGGTTTAACGCAAATTTAAAAATAAAAAAGAGGGCTTCAGTTAAGAAGCCCTCTTTTTATAATTTATGTTAGGAGATACTAGTTTCTAGCAGTCTCAACACGACGGTTTTGGATACGACCTTCTTCAGTATCGTTAGAAGCAATTGGATTAGCTTCACCTAGACCTTTAGTAGCAACTTGACTAGCGTTAACACCAGAGTTTACTAAGTAAGTTTTAACAGAATTAGCTCTGTCTTTAGATAACTTCATATTGTATGCAGCAGTACCTTCGCTAGAAGCGTAACCATTAACAGCTACTTTACCACCGTTTTCACGCAATACTGAAGATAATTTATCTAAAGTAGGATAAGCTTCAGTTTTTAAAACTGAAGAGTTAAATTCAAATTGGATTGCTTCAAAGCCAGTTGCAGTTCCCATAGGCATAGCAGCTTCTACCATTTTAGGTAGAGGACATCCTGAACCATCAACTGCAGTACCTGCTGGAGTTCCAGGGCATTTGTCAAATTGATCAGAAACACCATCACCATCAGTATCTTTTTTCAAATCTTCGATAGATTTCTCTACGTTAGACACACGGTTTTTCAAAGCTTCAACTTCTTGACGTAATGTTGGATCTTTCAATTCATCATACATTAAAGCAAGTGGGTTAACCCAATCCAAGTTTGGTTTAGCACCAGAACCTAGAGAGAACTCAAGACCAGCATATCCATAAGAGAATTTGTCTTTAGTTGTTGCTTTAGCATAAACTCCATCAAAGTTATCAGCGTCAAGAAAGTGCATAGTATAACCTAAGTTAAATGATACACGCTCAGAAACTTTAAACTTAATACCAGCACCAACTGGGATATAAGCTTCTTTAACGTATTTGTTGTTGTGGTCATTACCAGCTTTATCTTTCCAATCAGTTGCAGGATTTGCAGTGTTAGGGTGTGGAGCATAAGCGATCAAACCATAACCAGCTGTTACGAAGAAATTAACTGAATTCTCACGACGTAAGAAATCAACAGTTGCAACATTAACAACACCTCTTAAATCAGCTGAGTAACCAATTTCAGTTTCGAAATCTTTGATACCATTAACAATTCCACCTGGAGCGTCTTGATTAGTTCCAGAAACTTTTCCACGGAAAATGTTACCTTCTAAGCCAAATGCATGACCTAATTGTTTTCTCAATGAAACACCGTAACCTAAAGTAGGATCCCAGTTAGTAAAATCATTTGATCCGCCGATAGCAATGAACGGTGATAAAACACCCGCATTAACTCCAATAGACCAAGTTCTGTACTGACCTCTACCACCAAATACTTTGGCAGAAGAAGATGTCATAGTAGAATCTTGAGCATTAGCTAGAGAGGAAACTCCCAGTAACGCTACAAAAGAAACTGCAAGACTCTTTTTTAAAGTAGAATAATTCATAATTTTCTTTTTTAAGGTTAAACAAATTTTAATTGTGTATTTTTTTTGTGTAGCAAAAATAAACAAATTTTTAATTTCTCAAAACACTATACAAACTCCGTTCCAAACTCTGCAAAATGCCATAATAAGTCAAATTTAATAGTAATTAATGCCACATACATAAAAACATAACAATTTGCAGTTTTTTTTTAACTTACAAGAATAAATACACATGTATATTCTAATACAGTATCCAGTCCAGTTTTATAGACACTTCTTTCTTCTATTTATTATTTTGATATTTTAGCCGAATAATCATCTGTAATGCCGATTCCTAAAATAATTCATCAAACCTTCAAGTCGGCATCTTTGCCCGCACTTACTAAATGGCATGTTGCCAGATTTAGAAAAAAAAACCCGGAGTATATCTACGAATTTTATGATGATCAAAGGATTGAAGATTTTATTGCACGAGAATTCAATAGCCATATCCTAACCCTCTATAAAAAAATACAGATCGGTGCCGCTAAAGCAGATTTTTTCAGGTACGCTATACTTTCAAAAAAGGGAGGGGTTTATCTTGATATTGACAGTGATATTAAGGGTAAACTTTCAGATTTTATTAAGGAAACCGATGTTGCTGTATTATCCACAGAACGAAATCCCGATCTATATGTTCAATGGGCACTAATATTTGAACCAAACCACCCCTTCTTAGTAAAGACAATGGAGATTGTCATTGAAAACCTGGAAAACAACTCTTTCCCTAACGATGTGCATAAAATGACTGGGCCAAGTGCTTATACCAAAGCAATCATGGAATGCATAAAAATCAACCCTGATATTAAATACAGAGTGGAGGGTACTGATTATAATGGTCATTTAAAATTTAAATACTTTTTAAACAAATTGCTTTATGAAAAAGGAGAGCACTGGAAAAAAGCACAAACTAAAACCTCGGTTCTCCATAAAACAATGAAAGTAGCTGGATTCACATTCATAAGAAATGCCGTTTTAAACGATTATCCAATTGTGGAGGCCATTACTTCCATACTCCTTTTGTGCGATGAATTTATAGTCGCCATCGGTAAATCCTCGGATGAAACCAGAAAACTGATCGAAGATATTGGTTCGCCTAAAATCAAAATAATTGATACCACGTGGGACGAATCTTTAAAAAAGGGAGGTGCAGTTTTCGCAGCAGAAACAGACAAAGCTTTTAATGCAATTTCTAAAGATGCCGATTGGGCATTTTATATTCAGGGAGATGAAGCCATTCATGAAATGGATCTTCCCCTTATAAAAAAAGAGATGGAAATCTGTCTAAATAAAAAGGAAATAGAAGGGCTTTTATTTAAATATAACCACTTCTATGGTTCTTATGATTTCATTGCTGAATCAAGGAGATGGTATAGGAGGGAGATAAGAATTCTGAGAAGAAATTTAGAAGTACAATCCTATAGAGACGCACAAGGGTTTCGTATAAATGGAAGAAAAATAAAAGTGAAACTGATCGATGCGCACATCAACCATTATGGATGGGTCAAACCCCCAGCTGGACTGGTTAGAAAGAAGCAGAACTTTAATACCTTCTATGATGAAAATGCAAAAATTGAAGTAGTGCCAGAAACCGCAGAATTTGATTATGGAAACGCAGACCGTCTTATCGCATATTCAAATACTCAACCCCAGGTAATGAAAAAGAGAATTCAAGATGCAAACTGGAAGTTTAATTTTGATCCAACAAAACTTAAAAGAAAATTAAACCTGAGAAGACGACTACTTGAGAAATTTTACAAGCTAACGGGCATTCGCCTGGCTGAATACAAAAATTATGATAGAATTGCCTAAAATGATTTCGACACCAAGTAATACTAATGTAGCGCTAGTCATATATCTTGGGCCACCAATTGGACAACTAGGTTTAGACCATTAAAACTACTAAATTTGCATTTCATCCTTCAAATTTTTTAATGCAAAATCAACCAAGCGTTGCCTTATTAATTTCTACTTATAACTGGCCTCAAGCTCTAGAGCTAGTTTTGGCTAGTCTAACTCAGCAAACAAAAATGCCAGATGAGATTATAATTGCTGATGATGGTTCAAGTGAGGATACAAAGAAAATAATCTTGTCCTTTCAACAAAAACTTAGTGTCCCTATTACGCATGTTTGGCATGAAGATAATGGATTTAGAAAAAGCCTTATCCTAAACAAAGCTGTAAAAGAGATTCAATCCGACTATATTATAGAAATAGATGGCGACATTATTCTTCACCCCAAATTTATTGAGGATCATATAAAGGAAGCGCGAAAGGGTTACTTTGTACAAGGAAGCCGTGCAATGATTGAAGAAAAAAAAGCAAATGAAATTTTAAAGTCAAAACAAATTAATTTATCCTTCTTTTCAACTGGGTTATACAGCAGATTCAATGCAATCAGAATTCCTCTTTTAACTAAAATATTTTTACTAGACCCCTCCAATCCTTATCACATCAAAGGGTGTAACCTTGCTTTTTGGAGAAAAGACTACATTGCAATAAATGGCTATTACAACACATTTGAAGGCTGGGGTGGCGAGGATTATGAATTTGGTGCGCGACTATTACATTCGGGCGTCAAGCGAAAACGACTTAAAATGGCCGCTTTGTGTTTTCATATTTTTCATAAAATAAATTCAAGAGCCAATACTGGCCCTAATGATATTATTTATAGAAAAACTATTTCAGAAAAATCAACCTATGCAAGCGTCGGCTACAAAGAAACATAACATGGCCAACACAGGTGTTTCTGTTATTGTATGTACTTTTAATGGTGCAGAAAGAATTACTGAAACCATCAACCATCTTGCAAATCAAATCGTTCCAGATCAGATCCACTGGGAAGTAATTCTGGCAGATAATGGTTCTACAGATAACTCCATTGAAATCGCTAAAGCCGAATGGGAAAAACATACACCTCTGCCTTTAAGTATTGTAAAAGAAAGTCAGCCTGGAAAACTATTTGCTTTACAGAAGGCTGTTTCCACAGCAAACTATGAATACATTATTATTTGTGACGATGATAACTGGTTGGCTAGTGACTATGTGGCAAAGGTATTTCAAACATTATTTTTAAGTCCAGAAATTTCTGCCTTAGGTGGGTTCGGTTTCCCTGCCATTAAACCTGGCACAACCTTACCTAACTGGTTTGCTAAATATCAATATGCATATGCCGTTGGTCCCCAAGCAAAATCAACCGGCTTTTTAAACCCTAGAAAATATTTATGGGGTGCGGGTATGGCAACAAGAAGATCAGTGTATCTAAAAATTTATGAAAAACACCCTTCATTTCTAATCGATGAAAAGTATAAGAACATCTTATCTTCAGAAGATACAGAATATTGCTTAAGACTTTCGTTGAGGGATTACCGACTTTACTATGATGGCACGTTGACCTACCATCATTTTATATCTGATGAAAGGATTGAAAACTCCTATCGGGATAAACTCTTGCAGGGCTTTTTAAACTCTGATGAGATTCTAAGAAAATACCACACCGCCCTACGGATGAAGTACAAAACCAAAGGCAAACCCTATATGTCCCTTTATCTTTTAATTACCTCATTATTGATGCTGCTTTTTACGATCAATAAGTCTAAAAAAAGCATCGCAAAAGACACCATTTTCTATTTGCTCCCTTTAAAAGGTAAAAAAATAGATCATAGAGTTAAGGTCATAAAAGAGTTCTCATCGCTTTAACTTGTCTTTAATAGCCCTAAATAACAATCTTAAATAGATATTTAAACCCATATACTTTCTAATCAACCTAAGCTTATCTTTATTAAAAGATGTATCTTTTGTCTCTGCAGAAAAGCCGGACATGTTGTAGCTAACAATTTCCATAGGATAGAATTTCTTTATAAACTTATCATTTCCCCATAGCCTGATATTAAATGCATAGTCTGCTAAAACAGGATATTTCAAGTTATAAACGTAAAGGTCAAATGCAGACCTGGGATATATTATAGATTGATGATTCATGCAATACTTTGCCAATCTATAATTGGAAAATTCACCTTGTAGAAGTCCATAGGCATCATTAGGCACACTCTTATAATATGGTTTACTATTCCCATAATAAACACTCGTTGGGTCCTTTAATTTTGTCAGCAATTCATTAAAGCCTTTTAAAAGGCGGTCGTCAGATCCCAGGAAATAGATCCACTCACCAGAAGCCATTTCTACTCCTTTATTTAATGCATCATAAATACCCTTATCTTTTTCACTGATCCATTTCAGACCTGGATGCTCAAATTTCTTTATCTCGTCAATAGTAGTATCTGAACTATCTCCATCCACTACAATTACTTCCAGATCTTCAATAGCCAACTTAAAAATTGATGCTAAACAATCTGCTATCTCCAGACCAGCATTATAAGTGGCTATAACTATTGTGATCATTTATCTAATGTTAGTTTCATTTTCCATTGCCAAATTCCCGTGCCTGATGTGCAATCAAATCTAATGCTTAACTTAGCATTTTTAATCATTTTAATGAAAACATACTTTAGATTACTTTCATTTGCCAAGCCTATTGAAAAATACGCCATTCCTTATTTCATAGCAACCATATTTGCCATATTTTTCAACACGTTTCTCTTTGCCTTACTTGGCCCCTTGTTAACTACTTTATTTTCTGATACCACTACTGCGTCAGCGGTAATACTTCAAAAAGCATCTTCTTTTGACTTAGTTGGCCGTCTTAACGACTACATTAATCTTACCATTAAGAATCAAGGAGAACTTTATACTTTACGTATCGTAAGTTTAGCTATTATAATTGCAGTGTTTCTAGCCAACTTCTTCCGTTATCTTTCCCAACGTTTTATGGAGGATCTGAGAGTTCATACCTTACTTAATCTCAGAAAGTCGGTGTTCGACAATGTCATGGACCTTCATGTTGGATATTTTAATAGTGAAAAAAAGGGCGACATCATTTCAAAAGTAGCTTCTGATGTTCAGGTAGTTCAGGGAACAGTAACGAATACCCTTCAAGTTATTTTTAAAGAGCCTGTTCAATTGATTTTTTATATAGCAGTTTTACTATCTATCTCTCTTAAACTTACTTTATTCTCGTTGTTGGTAATACCGATCTCGGGCTATATAATTAGCAAAATAGTAAAAAGACTAAAACAACAAGCAAAGGAGTCTCATGAAAGCTTCGCCAAAATGATCGGTTTTTTAGATGAGGCCCTAGGCGGGATAAGAATTATAAAGGCCTTCAATGCAGTAGAAAGGATCAAAGATAAATTTAATAGCGAGAACATAGTTTATTCTAATTTGAATAGAAAGATGGCGCGAAGACAACAACTTGCCTCGCCAGTTTCACAAACATTGGGTGTATTAGTCGTGGTCTTTATCGTATTATATGGAGGCACCATGATTCTCGAGGGAAGAGGAGATCTTACTCCTGCAAAGTTTTTGGTTTATATAGCTACATTTTCACAAGTAATGCAGCCAATCAAATCACTTACTGATTCATTCAGCAACATACATTCTGGTATAGCCGCAGGTGTTAGGGTTTTAGAGTTAATAGATACCAAACCAGAACTGGTCAACAAAGAGGATGCTTTAATACTACCGGAATTTAAAGACAGTATTAGATTTGAAAATGTGAACTTTAGCTACGGAGAAAAGCAAGTGTTGGACAATGTAAATCTTACCTTTAAAAAAGGCCAGACCATTGCATTGGTAGGTCCTTCTGGCGGAGGTAAAAGTACACTAATGGATCTCATTTCCAGGTTTTATGACCCCAAATCTGGCACTGTCTTTATAGATGATCATGATTATAAAGATTTGACTGTAGAAAGCATCAGACATCAAATGGGAACAATAAATCAAGAATCCATTCTGTTCAATGACACCATCTTTAATAATATTGCATTTGCAAAACCTGACGCTTCAGACGAAGAAGTGATCAATGCAGCTAAAATCGCCAATGCCCATCAATTTATTCTGCAAACAGAAAACGGATACGACACGAACATTGGAGATCGTGGCAACAAGTTATCAGGTGGACAAAAGCAACGCATTTGCATAGCAAGGGCTGTATTAGCAAACCCACCAATCATGCTAATGGATGAGGCCACATCTGCGTTAGATACAGAGTCTGAAAGGCTTGTTCAGGATGCCCTTAATAACCTGATGAAGAACAGAACTTCAATTGTAATTGCGCACAGATTAAGTACGATACAGCATGCAGACACTATTCTTGTATTACATGATGGGAAAATAAAAGAGCAGGGAAACCATTCTCAGTTATTGTCCCTTAACGGACTATACAAACGTCTTATAGATATGCAAACATTTGATATTTAACCGAGATGACCATTCTTTAATTCCGTTTCCAATATTTTTGTAAACTCTTTTTTTACGCTGCTAACCGAAAAGCCTTCATGTATATAAGCCTTTGCTGCTAAACTATAGTTTAGGTAAACGTTATCTTCAAGCGCAAGGGCCCAATCTATTGCCTTACCAACACCCTCTACAGTTAAATCAGAAATTTCTATGATAAAGTCCTCGCTTGGAAAGCCACAGTTTCTACTTACTATAGGCACAAGTCCGGCAGACATCGGTTCGATGGTTCCACCCGGAAAACCATCAACATAACTCGGAGCAATAGAGTACGTACAATTTTCTACGATGGTTTTAATCTCAATCGAATCCATCCGCAGGTTTAGACTTAAAAATACATTTGGAGCAGAAGTAAGGAATTCATGGTAGTATTCCTCTATAAGCGCATCAACATGAAAAACTACAATGTAAAAATTTACATCCTTTCTTATGCGGGCGGTTTCTAGGACTAAGAAAAGTCCTTTTTGCACTTGCCCTGTGCCACTCAGGTATAGGAAATTCTTATTCCTATCCTCTATTTGCTTAGGTTTAAAATTACTAAATGCACCCAGAATGTTATTGTTTAGTGAATATAATTTGTTAACATACCTTGATTTGAAATCTTCGTAAACTAGTCCGCCGGCCAGGATTATCGAGAAGTCAGAATCAAAACATGCATAATAATTACTGGTAGTTATCCCTTTGCTTTCCCTTGGCAGCCAAACACCGGTTAACTTAAAAAAATCACGAACACTTTTTAATGCCCATGCACTATGAAAGTGTTCATGCGTACCTGTTATAAAATGAATCCTGGGTATCGCTCGATCCCGACTGTAGAAAGACTTTTCATAATTTATCCCCATGCCGAAGATTATAGCATAGGAATCATAAGCTACACTAGTATTGGCTTGGTAATCCACAACATCAACGTCATATCCCAATTCAGAGAATACTTCAGCAACGATGTGTGACGTTAAATGATTTTGATGTGTAAAATTATTTTCATCAATAAATGGATGGGTGATATAGCTAATTAGTACCTTTTTACCATAGCTGGTGTTATATAAGTTGCTCAGAAAGTCGCTATAAGCTTTCTTTTTACTTCTAAATATTTTTCTAATACTTTTTGCTAACTTCATTCACAACCCTTAATGTGTTTAACAAAGGTAACAAAAACGTTTATTTCCAAAACTAGTTCCTCTTCTAAAATCAGTCTCCGTTTCCATCTAAAACCCTGCTTTTATAACAAAATAAAAAAGGCTGTCTGATAGTAATTATCCGACAGCCTTTTCAATCAAAAACTATTTATTTTACAATTTCCTCTTAACTTCTACTTGCTCGTAAGCCTCAACAATATCACCAACCTCAATGTTATTGAAATTATGAATATTCAATCCACACTCGTAGCCTCTTGCAACTTCTTTCACGTCATCTTTATAACGTTTCAATGAAGCAAGCTCGCCCGTGTAAACAACTACCCCATCTCTAACTATGCGGATCTTGCTGTTTCTTGTAATTGTTCCGTCAAGTACCATACATCCGGCAATTGTACCAACCTTGGTGATTTTAAAGGTATCTCTAATCTCCACATTGGCAGTAATCTTCTCTTCAAACTCAGGAGCAAGCATACCTTCCATTGCAGCTTTGATCTCGTTGATTGCATCGTAAATGATGGAATATAAACGAATATCAATTTGTTCCGCTTCAGCAAGCTTCCTTGCACCCGGCGAAGGACGAACCTGAAAACCAATAATGATCGCATCAGAAGCTGATGCCAGCAATACATCAGATTCTGAGATCTGACCAACCGCTTTACCAATAATATTGATCTGTATCTCTGGTGTAGAAAGTTTCAACAATGAATCAGATAGTGCCTCGATTGAACCATCCACATCACCCTTAACAATTAAGTTCAGTTCCTTGAAATTACCAATTGCCAAACGACGACCGATCTCATCCAATGTAATGTGTTTCTGAGTACGCAGACCCTGCTCACGCATTAATTGTAAACGCTTGTTAGCAATCTCTCTTGCTTCAACTTCACTTTCTAATGCATTGAATCGATCACCAGCTGTTGGCGCACCCTGCATACCCAGTACTTGTACCGGAACAGATGGTCCTGCCTTATCAACTTTTTGTCCGCGTTCGTTAAATAGTGCCTTAACACGACCGCTATAACTACCTGCTAAAATCGGATCACCTATTTTAAGTGTACCTGCCTGTACAAGAACAGTAGTAACAATACCTCTACCCTTATCAAGTGTAGCTTCTATAACACTACCCGTAGCACGCTTAGAAGGATTTGCTTTTAAATCAAGCAATTCGGCCTCAAGCAATACTTTTTCTAAAAGTAGTTCCACATTCAAACCACTCTTACCAGAAATCTCCTGCGACTGGAAGTTACCTCCCCAGTCTTCAACAAGGATGTTCATGGTAGATAGTTGCTCCCTGATCTTTTCAGAGTTAGCTCCCGGTTTGTCAATCTTAGTAAATGCAAATACCAACGGTACACCCGCAGCCTGTGCGTGGTTAATGGCCTCTTTTGTTTGAGGCATCACCGCATCATCTGCAGCAATAACGATAATTGCAATATCTGCAACCTTGGCACCCCTTGCACGCATCGCCGTAAAGGCTTCGTGACCTGGCGTATCCAGGAAGGTTACTTGCTTACCTGTAGGTGTAGTAACCATATAAGCACCAATGTGCTGGGTAATACCACCGGCCTCACCTGCCACAACATTTGCTTTACGGATATAATCCAGTAAAGATGTCTTACCATGATCAACGTGACCCATAATGGTTACAACAGGAGCACGTGGCAACAAATCATCTTCCGTATCTTCTTCTTCTATCAGAATGTCGCTTTCATCATCTGGTTTTACAAACTGAATTTCATAACCAAACTCATCCGCAACAATAGTTAATGTTTCTGCATCAAGTCGCTGATTAATGGAAACAAACATTCCCAAACTCATACAAGTGGCAATAATCTTGGTAACCGGCTCGTCCATCATGGTCGCAAGCTCGTTAGCGGTAACAAACTCTGTTACCTTTAATACCTTAGACTGAAGCTCTTGCTCCATTGCCGCCTCATCTGCAGACAAGGCAACATCATCACGTTTTTGACGACGTAACTTAGCACGCTGAGCGAATTTACCAGATTTACCTGCCCCACTTAAACGTGCAAGTGTTGCTTTAATCTGATCTTGTATTTCTTTTTCTGTAGGTTCTTCTTTAGGACCTCCTGACGGAGCTCCAGGTTTGGCATTCCTAAAATTAGGCCTGTTTGCCGTATTGTTCGTATTATTCCTAAAATCTGGTCTGTTACCAATTGGCGCAGCAGGTCTTGCAGGAGTTTGTGCAGGCTGATTACCCTGCTGATTTGGAGTACTTTGTCCGGTTGTTTGTCCCGGATGTTGTCCAGGTGTTTTTTTACGTTTACGCTTTCTCTTCGCATCTGCACTATCTGCAGACGAGGCTACAGGTTGAGACTTGCGATCAGGCGTTACCGGTAAAGTGATCTTACCAATAATGTTTGGTCCGGTTAATTTTATAGAACGTGCCTTTATGACCTCATCCTCAAGTTTTTCAACCGGTTTTTCAACTGGCTTCTCCTGTTCAACAGGTTTAGGCGCAGCTACAACAGGAGCCACAACAACTGCAGGTTTCTCCACAGGCTTAACTTCTTCTACTGGCTTTTCGGCCACAACAGGCTTTACTTCCACAACTGGCTCTGGCTTAACTTCAGCCACCGGTTCTGGTTTCTCTTCTTTAGCTACCTCAACTGGTGCTTCTTGTTGTACAGGAGCAACTGGCTCAGGTGCCGGAGCTTCTACTTCTTCCTTTTTAACCGTACGTGACTTAGCGTTCAGGTCATCTAAATTGATTTTCCCTACTATCTTAACACCTGGCAAAGAACCCTCTTCTGCTTTCGCTTCTGGTTCCGGAACCGGCGCCGGAGGAGTAACAACAACAGGTTTAACTGGTGCCTCTTCCTTAATACGCTCTGAATGAAGTGCAGAAGAACTCAGGTTCTTAATTAAAATACCTTCGCTCTCAAATTCAATATTTTTTCTAGGTGCTTCAGCAACTCTCTCTGTTACCTCTGGCTCATCACGACGAATTTTACCAATAACTATCTGATTGGCCTCTTCTTTAACGATCTTATCGCCTTGAAACTCTTTCAGCAACGCGTTGTACATATCGCGAGAGAGCTTGGTAGTAGGTTTATTCTCCACAGAAAAGCCTTTCTTTTCCAGAAAGTCAACAGCCGTAGCAATCCCTACGTTAAGCTCCTTAACTGCTTTGAATAAAATTATTGGTTTGTCGTCTGACATTGATTATCCTATTTTTCTTTAATTCTTATACAAAAGTAACGTTTATTCTTGTTTATTTCACGTTTAAACAGCCAGTTTTTGTGTTATTCAAACTCTGATTTCAAAATACTTATTACTTCTTTTATTGTTTCTTCTTCCAAATCGGTGCGGTTTACCAGTTCATCAATAGAAAGGGATAAAACACTCTTCGCCGTATCACAACCGATAGCCTTAAGCTCATCAATGATCCAGCTGTCAATTTCATCTGAGAATTCCTCGATATCCACATCCTCATCTTCTTCACCAGCTTCACGGTAAACATCAATTTCATATCCTGTCAACTTACCTGCCAGTTTAATGTTATGACCCCCGCGACCGATAGCCAATGAAACCTGATCTGGCTTCAAATATACCGCAGCGTGCTTGGTCTCGTCATCCAGTTTGATCGAAGTGATCTTTGCCGGACTCAAAGCCCTTGTTATATATAATGAAACATTCTGTGTAAAATTGATTACATCAATATTCTCATTTTTAAGTTCTCTAACGATACCATGTATACGCGAGCCCTTCATACCCACACATGCCCCAACCGGGTCAATCCTGTCGTCATAAGACTCAACAGCAACTTTAGCTCTTTCACCTGGTTCACGAACAATTTTCTTAATGGTAATTAAACCATCAAAGATTTCAGGAACCTCAATTTCAAACAAACGTTGCAGGAATTCAGGTGCAATTCTAGAAATAATGATTTTAGGTGTGCTATTAACCATATCAACCTTAAGAATCACCGCACGAACGCCATCTCCCTTTTTAAAATAATCTGCAGGGATTTGCTCAGATTTAGGCAGCAACAATTCGTTGCCTTCATCATCCAGAATAAGGGTTTCCTTTTTCCAAACCTGGTAAACTTCACCAGTAACAATTTCACCTACCCTGTCTTTATATTTCTTAAAGATCTCATCTTTCTCCAGCTCAAGAACTTTAGAAACCAAAGTTTGACGGGCCGCTAAAATTGCCCTTCTACCAAAACTCTCTAAGGTAATCTGCTCAATGTAATCGTCCCCAACCTCCATATCAGCATCAAGTTGCTTTACTTCGGCAAGCTCAATTTCCAGGTCATCGTCTTCAGAGAATCCATCTTCCATCACCTTCCGCGTACGCCAGATTTCCAAATCCCCGTTATCAGGATTCACAATCACGTCACAATTCTCATCGGTACCATATTTTTTACGCAGCATGCTGCGAAATACCTCTTCCAAAACGCTAATCACCGTCGGACGGTCGATGTTCTTGAAGTCCTTAAACTCCTGAAATGAATCGATTAAATTAATATTGCTCATTTTTATTTAAATGAAATTAAAACCTTTGTTTCTGTTATATCACTAAAATTCAAACTGGTTTCCACCAACTGAACTTTTTTACCTTTTTCTTTTACTTTGGCTGCTATAATAATGCCCGCATCACTCACAGAAAGCAATTCTCCTTCTTTCTGTTCGCCACCGGTAAGCTTAATACCAACCTCGCGACCGATATTTTTTTCATACTGCCTCTTTAACCTAAGCGGCTCACCAACTCCTGGTGAAGACACTTCAAGATTGTAGGCTTTTTCAATGGTATTCTCTTCTTCCAAATGAAAGCCAACATGCTTGCTTATCGCTGCACAGTCCTGAATATTAATACCCTCATCGCCATCAACATGTATAATTAGCTTGTTATTTGGCAGCATTCTTACCTCAACCAAAAACAGCTCCGGCCTGTCAGAGATTTTCTCTTCCACTAACTCTGTAACTCTTCTTTCTATCTGCATAACCAATTGTACAATAACAGAAAAGAGGGGACATCTGCCCCCTCTTGCCCACTATTATTGTGCAAATATAATAAATTTTTTCACAAAATAAAATTATCGGGCTGGCACAGATACCTTTCCCATATACAAGCTATGTGCCTGGCAAGAGCGGTCCCTCGCTACGAAACCCATATATACATGATATGATAAGGCTTTCTTATCTGGATTCAACTGCAAACTGTCTTTACCAGCCATTCTGAAAGCCCCTGTTGGTTGTCCGGCTTTCTTACCAGAAAGCAAATTGTTTTCTTCGGGTGAATAGGCCAGCATAAATACCTGATCATAGGCATTCCCGTTTTCTCCTTCTTCTGGGGTCCAGGTAAACTGTAAAACATTGTCTTCATCCAAAACCATGGTCGCAGAAGCAGGGAAATGAAGTTCGCCGCCACTAACCCTAACCTTTTCAGGATCTATAAACTGGTCCGGATACTCCCCCTGTATCGCATTATTTAAGGCGTAAGAAACCGCACCTTTGTATCCGCCTGTTTTGGAACCATATCCTTTAAAACCAATACCCACATATTCTTTAATCGGCTTCATAAAGCTTTGCACCTTGGCGAAGCCACTTGTGTTGGCCTTTTCTTTAATCGTCTTTTTACCAGATCTTTTTTCAGGTAATGAGCGTACAAAATTTTCACCATTTAGGGTATAAAAAACTGCAGCCCCAACTTTTCCAGATACAGGACCATTAACTCCACCACTTACTTTTCCCATATTTAGCTTATCTTACGACAAATATACAATTCTATTTTTTAATTTTTTTTAAACTTTTATAAATCGTTGTTTAAACAATATTTGATTGTATAACCATTGTATAAAGAATGTGTAATTATTGTATTAAAATTGCTAGAATATAAAGCGAAAACCTAATGTTTATTAAGCTATTTATCCTTAACGCTTGAGTAGTTGTTCCTGAGGTTTAATCCCTGTACTAAGTGAACTTTTAACTATTTGCTCAGCATCACCAAACTTCGCGTTGATGTGGGTAATAATTAAATAGGTCCTGTTTTTTACGAAAGGCATTTTAGGCGAAAAAACGATGTTACTATCTGACACGATATATTTACCTGCAATTGGTTCTTCTCTAATTGAAGAGTCCAGCTCTGTAGGTGTTTGAAGCACCGATATCAATTCTGAGTAAGAAGAATCTGTTAAATTTAGATCTTTAAGTTGGAGTAAGCCGGGTCTGTCAATATTACTGATTATAATTGTAGAACTATCTGCAGAAAACTGGATGGACAATGGCTTGGTATTTGAAGACGAACAAGCAAGAAGACAGCAAGACATTAAAACAGCTACTTTAGTAAAGACTTTATTCATACCACTAAACTAAACAATATGAGACTGATAATTGAAATTTTAATAATGGGATTGGCTGTATTTCTTGGCGCACGGATAGTACCTGGTGTTGTTGTAGATGGATTTGGCACTGCAATCATCGCTGCATTGCTCATCGCATTGGCAAATGCCACTATAGGTTTTATCCTAAGGTTGCTTACTTTTCCTATTAACTTTTTAACGCTTGGCTTAATGTCCTTCGTCATTTCCGTATTGATGATCATGTTGGTTGCCAACGTAATGCAGGGTTTTAGTACATCAGGTTTCCTGGCATCAGCCATATTGGCTATTGCAATTGCCTTGATTAAAGCAATACTAGGCAGTTTAATAGGATCGGGAAAAAGCTAATTTATTTTAGAATATCTCTGGAAATAACAATTTTCTGTATTTCAGAAGTGCCTTCATAGATTTGGGTAATTTTGGCATCGCGCATTAATCGTTCTACGTGATATTCTTTAACAAAACCATAACCTCCGTGAATTTGTACTGCTTCGATGGTCACGTCCATGGCAATTTTTGATGCATACAGCTTAGCCATAGATCCGGCCAAGGTATAAGAAAGGCCTTGGTCTTTAAGCCAGGCCGCTTTATAAACCAGCATTCGTGCTGCTTCAATGTTGGTAGCCATATCTGCCAGCTTAAAGGCGATGGCCTGATGATCTGAGATCGGTTTACCAAAAGATTTACGTTCTTTGGAATAAGCCAATGCAAGCTCGTATGCCCCGGCAGCTATACCTAAAGCTTGGGCTGCAATACCGATGCGACCGCCTTCTAAAGTCTTCATGGCAAATTGAAATCCAAAACCATTATCACCTATTCTGTTCTCCTTTGGAACTTTTACATCGTTAAACATTAAGGAATGGGTATCAGATCCACGAATGCCCATCTTGTTTTCCTTAGGTCCGATGGTAAAACCAGGCATCCCCTTTTCTACAATAAAAGCGTTGATCCCTTTATGTTTCAACGATTGGTCAGTTTGTGCAATTACTAAATATGTGGAGGCTGTACTGCCATTGGTAATCCAGTTTTTTGTGCCATTTAAGAGGTAATAATCTCCTTTATCTTCTGCTGTAGTCTGCTGCGAAGTTGCGTCAGATCCCGCTTCGGGTTCCGATAAACAGAAAGCACCTATCTTTTCTCCGGCAGCCAAAGGCTTTAAATATTTTTCCTTTTGTGCCTCAGTTCCGTAGGCTTCTAAACCGTAACACACCAAAGAATTGTTGACAGAAACAACAACTGAAGCAGACGCATCTATTTTGGATAATTCTTCCATTACCAAAACATAAGAGATGGCATCCATGCCGCTGCCATTGTATTCTGGAGAAACCATCATACCAAGAAAACCAAGTTCTCCAAGCTTTTTAACCTGTTCTGCAGGGAATTTTTGATGCTCGTCTCTTTCTATCACTCCAGGCTTAAGTTCTTGTTGTGCAAAATCTCTTGCAGCCTGTTGGATCATCAATTGTTCTTCAGTTAATTGAAATAGCATAATTTTATTATTGAAATAATAAGTTAAGCCAAATTTAACGAATAGCAGTGGATTTACTATGGTTGCATAGTAAATATTTGAAATGAAGGGATAAACTTATTTTAAAAGGCGGTTATTCTCGTCTGGAAACACCAATATTGGGTGGTAGTTTCTGGCTTTCTCCTGTGGCAGGGAACCGTAAGATATGATGATCAGAATGTCTCCTACCTGCACCCGGCGTGCTGCTGCTCCGTTTAAACAAATGGTTCCACTACCGCGTTCGCCTTTAATCACATAGGTTTCAAGACGCTCGCCATTGTTGTTGTTAACAATTTGCACTTTTTCGTTTGCAATAATATTTGCGGCATCCATTAAATCTTCATCTATGGTAATGCTGCCTACGTAGTTAAGTTCTGCCTGTGTTACTTTAACACGGTGTATCTTCGATTTTAATATCTCGATAATCATACCGCAAAGTTACTTAAAAAAGTAGCATATTATCAATCAAACGGGTTTGACCGACCTTTGCTGCCACCAGGGCGACTAAATTAGGTTCATTTTTATCTGTAGCAGGAAGCAGGCTATCCTGGTGTGCGATGGTAAAATAATCCAGCTCCACACCCACCCTGTCGGTTATTATCTCCCGCGCCTTATCCAGCAGTTCTGTTATAGATAGGGTATGGAAATTTTCTTTCACAAAGCTGAGCGCTTCATTTAAAACCAGGGAATGTGCCCTATCGGCGGCACTTAAATGAATGTTACGGGAGCTCATGGCCAACCCGTCGTCCTCTCGGATAATCGGACAAGAGATGAGTTCAATATCCAGGTTAAACTTGGCTACCATATTGCGGATCATCAACACCTGTTGAAAGTCCTTCTGACCAAACATGGCTACGTCAGGTTGTACTGCATCAAAGAGTTTTTTAACAATTTGAGTTACGCCCTGATAATGCCCTTTACGAAATTCTCCTTCTAAAAGAAACTCTGCCGGACCAAGATCTATGTGCCATTCTTCGGGGGCGGGATACATTTCATTAACCGATGGCATAAAAACAAAGTGACAACCTGCGGCCCTCAGCATTTCTATATCGTGTTCCAGCGGTCGGGGATATTTCTCCAAATCTTTAGGGTCTGTAAACTGCGTTGGGTTTACAAAAATACTGCACACGATGAAATCTGCGTGTTGCCTGGCGATATCAATAAGGGAAACATGGCCTTTATGAAGTGCGCCCATTGTTGGGACAAGAGCGATTTTTTGTTGAGCCAATTTAATTGGACCTAGCAGCGCCTTTAACGCTGCAATAGTATTGATAACTTTCAAACCAGCTTATAAAATTTAACGGAGTAAAGTTGGTTATTTATATATTCCGAACAAAACATCTTGCGTATTATCTTGATAAATGTTATTATTTTCCTTACCTTTGCCCCTTGATTATCTTTTCTTTAACATAAATTTTTATTTACGAATATGGAGATGGCAAAAACGAAGCTACTGATTGTTACCCACGAGATGTCGCCTTTCCTTGAACTCACAAAGATTTCAGAAATTACCCGTCAATTACCACAGGCAATGCAGGATAAAGGATTTGAGATCCGTATTCTTATGCCAAGGTTTGGGAACATTAATGAGAGAAGGAACAGATTACATGAGGTAATCCGCTTGTCGGGTATGAACATCATTATTGACGACAATGATAACCCGCTGATCATTAAAGTTGCTTCTATTCCTGCTGCCCGCATGCAGGTTTATTTTCTTGATAACGAAGATTATTTTCAACGCAAATATATTTTCAGGGATAAGGAGAACAAGTTTTACGCAGATAACGACGAGAGAACGATCTTCTTTTGCAAAGGAGCGCTTGAAACCGTTAAAAAATTAGGCTGGTCTCCGGATATTGTTCATTGCCATGGCTGGATGACAGCTCTTGTTCCGGCATATATTAAAACTACGTATAAAAACGACCCTACTTTTAAAAACTCTAAAGTAGTATATTCTGTTTACGAAGATTGTTTTACTGAGACGCTAAATACTGACTTATACAAAAAAGCGGTAATGAGTGGAATGACCGTGGAAGACACCAAGGTGTTTGAAAAAGCAGATTGCGCTGCCTTACATATGGGAGCTATAACTTACTCGGATGCAGTAGTATTAGCTGATGAAAAGATCAATTCTGATGTGTTAAAATTTGTTAAAGATTCAAATAAACCAACTTTAGCTTTTAATTTAACCGATAATTTCGAAAACTTCTATGCTTTATATGAAGAGATTTCGGATGAAGAATTGGTTACAATAGCATAAACTCAGTTAATTAAATATGAAATTTATAAAACTAGACTTATTGACCCTGTTGATAGGTCTTTTTCTTTTGTCTTCTTGTAAAGACGCGAATACAATTGGTCTTGAACTTGATCCTACCCTTTCTACTAAGGGAACACTCAATAGCACCGTTACCGTAAAAACAGTTACAGAAAAGGATCTGCCTACAAGTACCTTGGGCAAAACAAGGCATCCGCTAGGTTTTATTAATGACGATCCTACTTTTGGAGATACCGAAGCTACCCTTTCTATGGCTATATCATTACCTGCAACAGGTTATAGTTTCGGGAAAAATCCTATCATTGATTCTGCCATCTTAGTTTTACCTTATCAAATAAGTATAGATAAAGCTTCGTCAAAGGCGATAAATGAATTTTATGGTGATACTGCAACTTCTATTTACAGCTTTAAAGTTCAGCAGTTAAAAGAAGACATCACTTTCCAAACAAATTTTTCGAGTGATAGAGAGTTCGCTGTTGAAACTCCTGTTATTGGGACTTTTAAAGCTAAGATAAGTCCGAACACACCAGTTAAGGTTAATGACATCAGAGTCGGCAAGCCAGATACAATTCGTACCATTGTTCCTGAACTGAGAATTAAACTTGACAATAATTTTATCCAAAATCAGATATTAAATCTGGATTCGATAACTCTTGCTAAATATTCTCGTTTCTATGCTGCTTTTAAAGGCTTACAAGTAAGCGTGGATAAGGCTACAGCAACTGGTAAAGGAGGAATTCTGATGATCGATTTTGTGGGATCAAATGCCAATTTACAAGTTTATTATAAGAAGGACATCACCAACTCGGTTTCTAAGGATACTGTTGGTGTGAGTTTTCCAATTTCGGCAACTTCCGGAAGGGTAGCGGCAACAATAAAGCATGATTATACTGGCACGCCTGTAGAAACGCAATTAAATAATCCAAATCCGGCAACACCTTATAGCGTAAGTTACCTGCAGGGCCTTACAGGTTTAAGAACCAAGCTTTCTTTTCCTGACTTGTCAGCCTTCGCAACCACTGTAAAAGGAACTGGAACAAACTCACGAATTGTGGTAAATAGGGCAGAACTGATTGTAAACATCGCTTCTGGCTCTGATGTATCGCCATTTGCTCCGGCAAGAAAGCTGGCGCTATACAGAAATGATATTGCAGGAAACAGGGTTAACCTAATAGATTATACACCTTCTTCTGTTAATGCAGCTAACCATAATTATATTGGCGACGATCCCTTGGTAAGCGGAAAATATGATGCCATCAACAAGCGTTATGTATTTGTACTTACGGGTTATCTTCAGTCTCTGATAGATGGCAATACGGAAGATTATGGAACATATTTGTCGGTAATGGGATATGATGAGACTGCATTAGCGCCTAGTATTCTTTCGCCATCAAGATCTTCTATATCTTCTTTTAATCCTGTTACAGGAGATAAGGCAATAAAATTAAATATCTATTACACAAAAGTAAACTAGATAATTTCATTAACTGTACTTTTATATCCTCCGAAACTATTTACTTTCGGAGGATTTATTTTTTTAAGACATAAATATATGTGTGGAATAGTTGGTTATATTGGTCACAGAGATGCATGGCCTTTGATCATTAAGGGACTAAAAAGACTGGAATATAGAGGCTATGATAGTGCAGGCATTGCATTGATAGCTGATCATAAACTAAGCATTTATAAGAAGGCTGGTAAGGTTATAGAACTGGAAGCCTTTGCTGCAGGAAAGGACTTGAGTGGTACCATTGGTATAGGACATACCAGATGGGCAACACATGGTGCGCCGTCTGACAGGAATTCTCATCCGCATACCTCCAACAACGGTAAACTCACCATTATCCATAACGGGATCATAGAAAACTATGCAACCATTAAAGAAGAATTACTGAGCAGAGGTCACCAATTCAATAGTGACACCGACACCGAAGTCCTAATTCACCTGATAGAAGAGATTTATAAAAACGAAGAGATCGACTTGCTGGAAGCAGTACGTTTGGCGCTTCAAGGCGTTAATGGTGCCTATGCAATTATTGTAATGGACGAAGACCAGCCTAACCAGCTTATTGCGGCACGGAAGGGAAGTCCGATGGTGATTGGTGTAGGTGAGGGGGAATATTTCATTGCCTCAGATGCAACGCCAATAGTGGAGTACACGAAGAATGTAATTTACCTGAACGACAATGAGATCGCTTTTGTAAAGCGTGACGATTTGTTGATTAAACGTTTAGACAACGTGGTCCAAACTCCATATATCCAAGAGCTGGAGCTTAAGTTGGAGATGCTGGAAAAAGGAGGTTACGAGCATTTCATGCTAAAAGAGATCAATGAGCAACCACGGTCTGTAAGAGATTGTTTGAGGGGACGGATCTATCCAAATGAGGGAAGGGTACAACTAGGTGGATTGAGCGAGTATGACCATAAGTTAAAAAACGTAGAAAGAATTATAATTGTTGCTTGTGGAACCTCATGGCATGCGGGTCTTGTTGGAGAATACCTGATTGAAGAATATGCAAGAATACCTGTTGAGGTAGAATATGCTTCGGAATTCAGGTATAGAAATCCGATTATTACAGAGAAAGATATTGTAATTGCGATCTCCCAATCTGGCGAAACAGCAGACACCATGGCTGCCATAGAGATGGCTAAAGAAAGAGGTGCAACCATAATTGGCGTTTGTAATGTTGTTGGTGCATCTATTCCAAGAATAACGGATGCGGGTGTTTACACACACGCAGGACCGGAAATTGGTGTGGCATCAACAAAAGCCTTTACCGCGCAGGTGACCGTGCTTACATTAATAGCTTTCCATCTTGCTCAGCAAAGGGGTACAGTAACCACCTCTAAACTTGCAGAATTGCTTACCGAGTTAGACAACATTCCTGATAAAATTGAAAGAGCACTGCAATCAGACTCTCTGATTAAAGAGATTGCCTCTAAATTTAAAGATTCAAGAAACTGCTTATTTTTAGGTAGAGGAAGCGGTTTTCCGGTTGCACTGGAAGGCGCGCTTAAATTAAAAGAGATTTCCTACATACATGCAGAAGGTTATCCTGCTGCAGAGATGAAGCACGGGCCTATTGCCCTTATTGATGAAGAAATGCCTGTTGTAGTAATTGCAACAAAAAATTCATCTTATGAGAAGGTAATCAGCAATATTCAGGAAGTAAAGGCAAGAAAAGGTATCGTTTTAGCCATAGTAACTGAAGGCGATGTAGAAGTTAGGAAAATGGCAGATTACTGTATTGAAATCCCTGATGCCAGTGAAGCATTTCTTCCTTTGTTGGCTACCATTCCACTGCAGCTACTTTCTTACCACATTGCGGTAATGAGGGGTTGTAACGTTGATCAGCCAAGGAACCTTGCAAAATCTGTTACTGTAGAATAAAACAGAAAGGGCTCAGGTTTAATGCCTGAGCCCTTTATATGGTGTCTTTTAAAAACTAAAAAGGCAAATCTCCTGAAGGATCACTATCCAGATAATCGCCTTCACTCTTAGGTGTACTGTTTTCTGTAGTGGAAGGGGTGTGTTCGAAATCACTTTTCCTGCCCAGAATGGTAAAGTTTTCTGCAACTACCTCCGTCACGTACTTCTTTATCTTTTCCCGGTCTTCAAAAGAGCGGGTACGCAGTTTACCCTCAATATACACCAGCTTACCTTTCTGTAAATATTTAGAGGCTACTTCTGCAAGTCCCCTCCACAGTACAATATTGTGCCATTCGGTTTGTTCAACTCTCTTTCCGTCTTTGTTATAAGTCTCTGAAGTGGCCAAAGGGAAGCTGGCTACGGTAACGCCCCCGTCTAAATGTCTTACCTCCGGGTCTTTACCCAAATGCCCGACTAAAATAACTTTGTTAATACCTGACATGCACTCTCGTTTTTTTATAATTGGTTAGAAAAATACTTTTCTATAAAATTAGCTATAACCTTTGGTTGCGGCAATTGTTCAAATTCGCCTAAAGAGACCCATTTTATATCAGCATTCTGATTAAAGTTAATGATATAATTATCTAAAGCAAAAAAATCAACATATATAGTTTGGTGGGTAAGCAAATGCTTTTTTTGCTCCAAATGGGTAAGCTTTACGTCGCCCCCGAACCTATTATTTACTTGATTGCTAAAGACCTTAAAGTCACCCTGGTAAATGCTTTCCGTCTCTATAAGCGGCAGATCAAACATTTCCTGCCAGATATCAGCCCCTGTTCTTTGGTGCACTAAAATCTGGCCTTCGATAACACAGACAAAATAATTGAAGTGCCGAATCCGCTTTTTTAACTTTTTTTCTTTGACTGGTAAAGCATTTACGAGGTTATGGGTAAGTGCATAACAGCCAGATTGAATTGGGCAAACAAAACAATTGGGAGATTTAGGTTTACACTGCAATGCACCAAATTCCATAATAGCCTGATTATAAATAGCAGGCTTTTGTCCGACGATCAGATCCTGTGCAAGCGCTATAAACTCCTTCTTTCCATTAGTACTATTAATAGGTGTAGAAATACCAAAAAACCTGGATAACACACGGAATACGTTGCCATCCAACACCGGTTTCAGCTCATCAGCAGAAAAAGAAGAAATGGCCGCAGCAGTATAATCACCCACGCCCTTAAGCAGCATCAGCTCCTCATAACGACTAGGAAAAACACCTTTGTGCTGATCAACGATTTGCTGTGCGGTATAGAGCATATTTCTTCCCCTCGAATAATATCCAAGGCCTTGCCATAATTTCAAAATCTGCATTTCTGTTGCCGATGCAAATGCAGTTACTGTTGGAAACGCTTCCAAAAACCTGATAAAATAAGGCAATCCTTGTTCTACTCTGGTTTGCTGAAGAATAATTTCAGAAAGCCAAATTACATAAGGATCTCTGGTATTTCTCCATGGAAGATCCCGCTTATTTTGTAAATACCAGGTAATAATTTCGGTCTGGAAACTCATAAAAACAAAAATACGGCCTTATTGAATTGGTTTTCTATAAAACTTGCATTAGCCTGATAGATGGCGCAACAAATAATTCATCTTTTATTTTCCTATCTCGTTAAAAAGCAATACTTTTGCAACCCCAAAACACTTATAATACTAACACGCACAATAATTTAAATAACATAAAATATGACGAAGGCAGATATTATTTCAGAAATATCAACGAAAACAGGAATTGAAAAAGTAGATGTACAGGAAACCGTTGAGGCATTTTTCAAAGTGATCAAGACGAGCATGATCAGTGGAGAAAATGTTTATGTAAGAGGCTTTGGAAGTTTTGTTGTTAAAAAGAGAGCACAAAAAACTGCAAGAAATATATCAAAAAACACAGCAATTATTATTCCTGAGCATTTTGTACCAAGCTTTAAGCCTGCTAAAGTTTTTGTAGACAAAGTAAAGAGCAACACTAAGAAAGCAAGCGTAGAAGCCTAATTGTTATGCTAAAGAATACCCGTTTAAAACAATCATTAATTATAGGAGCAGTATTCCTGCTCGTAGGATTCTTGTTTACACGGGATATTAAAGGGTTGGTAAAACCCAAAGAAGCAAATGTCAAAGGTCCTGCTGCAAGTGGGCAGATGACTCCACAACCAGCAATGGCTATAAATCTTGCAGAAGTTTCAGCCACTGCTAAAAATGCAATAAGTCCAAGTATTGCTGCTGAGATTACATCTTTAGAACAAGCTTACGATAAAGCCTCCAGCACTGAAAAAGCGGCTGCAGCAAAAGCTCTTGCACAGAAATGGGATGATGTAGAACAAATTATTCCAAGTTCTTTATATCTTGAGCTTTATGCAAACGAAGATAAGTCGCTGAAAAACTGGCTTAATGCGGGAGACAAGCTGACAAAGGCTTACGACAATACGCGTGATAGTTTATTGCAGCCTGCACTTTTGCAGAAAGCGAATGCTGCCTACGCCAATGCCATAGCCCTTGACTCTACAAATACGGAGGCAAAAACAGGAATGGGGATTACCATTGTAAATGGTATGGGTATGCCTATGCAGGGTATAGCGATGCTGCTTGATGTGGTAAAGAAAGATCCGAAGAATCTTAAAGCAAACATGAGCCTTGGAACCTTTGCGATTAAATCTGGACAATTTGATAAAGCAATTACCCGGTTTAAACAGATCATTGCAATTCAGCCTTCTCCCGATGCTTATTTCTATTTAGCAACAGCATATGAGAACCTTGGCAAAAAAGCAGATGCTATTGATGCCTATGTGCAAAGTAAAAAGCTAGCAGCTAACCCAACGCTCTCTAAGTTTATCGATGAAAAAATCATCGAATTAAAAAAATAAACGTTAATAAACAGATTTATAAAAATATTTAAATTAAAAATTATGCCAAGCGGTAAAAAAAGAAAAAGACATAAAATGGCTACGCACAAACGTAAAAAACGCCTTAGAAAAAACAGACATAAGAAAAAATAGTTTTTCTTAGTTTAGTGTCCCAATAATTCCAGAGCTTATCTTGAATTATTGGGCGCAATTTTTTGCGTTTTTGTCCACGTGTTAATAAGGCGTAAGCCTTTAATTCTGTAGCTTTTGGTAAAAGAACTAATTATAGATTCCACTCCTCAGGGAGTGACCATCGCTTTAGTTGAAGACAAGCAACTTGTAGAACTTCATAAGGAACAAATCAATAATAACTACGCCGTAGGCGACATTTATCTTGGCCGCATAAAGAAAATTATGCCCGGACTAAATGCCGCATTCGTTGATGTTGGTTATGAAAAGGATGCATTTTTGCATTATTTTGATCTTGGGCCGCAAGTTCAGTCTTTAATTAAGCTCACTAAAATTAAGCGTAATGGCTCCGTTAGTGGAACCCTATTAGATAATTTTAAGTTAGAGGGCGATATCAACAAAGCCGGCAAGATATCTGAAGTAGTGAGCAAAAACCTCGTGCTTCCGGTACAAATTGCTAAGGAACCAATATCAACAAAAGGCCCGAGGCTCAGCTCTGATCTCTCCATTGCAGGCCGATATATCGTACTGGTTCCATTTTCCAATGTAATTTCCATATCTAAAAAGATCAAAAGCAATACGGAACGTAATCGACTAAAGAAGATTATTGAAAGTATTAAGCCTAAGAACTTTGGTGTAATTATCCGAACTGTTTCAGAAAGCAAGGGTGTTGCTGAACTTCAGAAAGATTTGCTGGATTCAGTAGACAAATGGGAAAACTTTATAAAGAAGTTACCCGATGCTGAACCTTCTAAAAGAGTATGGGGAGAAATGGACCGAACATCTACTTTGATCAGGGATATTCTTAGCTCCGACTTTACAAATGTGTATGTAAACGATGCCGGACTTTTCGAAGACATCCGTTCTTATGTTCATGAAATCTCACCAGAGATGGAAAAGATTGTAAAACTTTACAAGCATAAAGAGCATATTTTTGAGCACTTTAGCATTGAAAAGCAGATTAAGAACTCCTTCGGTAGAACGGTAAATCTTCCGGGTGGTGCCTATCTTGTTGTTGAACATACGGAAGCACTTCATGTTATTGACGTGAATAGCGGCAATAGAACAGCAAGCAAAGAGAACCAGGAAGAAAATGCATTACAGGTAAACAGGGAAGCGGCAAAGGAGATTGCAAGACAATTGAGATTGAGGGATATGGGCGGAATAGTTGTTATCGATTTTATCGATATGCATAAGGCCACCAACCGGAAAATCCTTTTTGATTACCTGAAAGACCTCATGTTGCTGGACCGTGCAAAGCATACCATATTACCTCCAAGTAAATTCGGACTCGTTCAGATTACGCGCCAGCGGGTAAGACCTGAAATGAATATCGTAACCAGCGAAAAATGTCCAACTTGCGAAGGTACAGGAGAGATTAAGGCTAGCATTGTTTTAATGGATGACATAGAAAACAATCTGACCTATATTTTGCAAGAGCAAAATGAAAAAAATATTACGCTTTGTGTACACCCTTACATCGAAGCCTACATAAAAAAAGGAATCATTTCTCTACAGTGGAAATGGTTCTTCAAATTCGGACAGCGTGTTAAGATCCGTTCGGTATCTTCTTATAGCCTAAATGAATTTCATTTCCTTTCTTCAAAAGACGAAGAAATCAAATTATAAAATACGAGCTTTATTAAACAGGCCTGAATTCAATGAATTCGGGCCTGTTTATTTTTACAACTTATTATAATATACCCTAAATTCGTAAACGTTTTTTAATTGAAATCAATTGGCTAAAATCAAATCAGCATACTTTTGTCAGAGTTGTGGCTACGAATCTGCAAAATGGCTAGGCAAATGCCCTTCATGCCAGCAGTGGAACACTTTTGTAGAAGAAGTAGTTGAAAAAACTCCAGCTAAAGTCCCCTCCTGGAAAAGTCCGTCGGAAACTCAACGGGTTAATAAGCCGACTAAGGTTACAGATATTCAAACCACAAGGGAAGAGAGAATGCCAAGTGGAGATGGAGAGCTTGACCGGGTATTAGGTGGCGGAATAGTCCCCGGCTCTGTTATCCTTATTGGTGGAGAACCAGGTATTGGTAAATCAACATTAATGCTACAATTGGCACTAAACATCTCTGGTAAGAAAATCTTATACGTTTCGGGAGAAGAGAGCGAACACCAGATTAAAATGAGGGCGGAAAGAATAACAACTAATCCAACGGCAGACTGCTTTATCTTAACAGAAACATCTACCCAAAATATTTTTAAACAGATAGAACATACTGCTCCGGATGTACTCATCATAGACTCTATACAAACACTTCATTCCGCACACATAGAATCCACACCAGGCAGTGTATCGCAAATAAGAGAATGTGCTGCAGAGTTGTTGCGCTTTGCCAAAGAAACAGATACGCCTGTATTTCTGATCGGTCACATTACCAAAGACGGGACAATTGCTGGTCCGAAAATCTTGGAGCACATGGTAGATACTGTACTTCAGTTTGAGGGAGACAGAAACCATGTTTACCGAATACTGCGCGCCATAAAAAACAGGTTCGGCGCAGCGGCGGAATTGGGTATATATGGCATGCATGCGAGCGGGTTAAGGCAAGTTTCCAATCCATCAGAAATACTATTATCTCAGCGGGATGAGGAACTCAGCGGGATTGCAATTTCTGCTACTCTTGAAGGCGCAAGGCCGATGTTAATAGAGACACAGGCTTTAGTGAGCACAGCTGCGTATGGAACGCCTCAGCGCTCTGCAAATGGATTCGATACCAAGAGAATGAATATGCTGTTGGCAGTACTGGAAAAACGCTGTGGCTTTAAACTGAGCACACGTGATGTCTTTCTAAACATTGCGGGCGGGATTAAGGTAGAAGATCCTGCAATTGATCTGGCCATTCTTGCAGCTATTGTTTCCTCACATGAGGATATATTTATTTCTTCAAAAACCTGTTTTGCTGCCGAAGTTGGCCTATCTGGTGAAATTAGAGCAGTAAATAGAATTGAGCAAAGAATATTGGAAGCAGAGAAGCTTGGTTTCGAAACGATATTCATTTCTGCATTTAATATGAAAGGGCTGGACAAGAATAAATTCGGTATCCAAATCAAGGCGTCCAGTAAAATTGAAGACGTATTTTCTGAATTATTTGGATAAATAGAGATCAATTATCTTTATTCATATATTTCTTAATAATTTATATATTAGCTGTATCACTAAATCTGATACTATGATTATCGCAGCCATTATTCTCATTGTAATACTACTATTCGGTATTACGTTTTACAATTCTCTTATTGGTAAAAAAAACCAGGTAACAAACGCCTTTTCTGCAATAGATGTAATGGTTAAAAAACGGTTCGACCTTATTCCTAATCTTGTGGAAACTGTAAAGCAATACATGCTCCACGAATCTGCCACGCTGACAAAAATAGTAGAACTGAGAAGTCAGGCAGGAAACGCCGGCCTAAGCACTGAGCAAAAAATAGACCTGGACAAACAACTTAGCGCCGGGGTAAAGAGTTTGATGTTGAGTGTGGAAAGCTATCCAGATCTAAAGGCCAGTCAGAACTTTATTAACTTACAAAGTACCTGGACAGAAAGTGAAGAACAAATTGCAGCGGCAAGAAGAACTTATAATGCTTCTGTTACTGACTATAACAATGCCATTATGATGTTTCCGGGAAGCCTTTTTGCGGGCATGTTAAATTATCAATCTATAGCTGTATTGTCCAGTACAGAAGAGGAGCGTCAGAATATCAGTGCGAAATCTCTTTTTAATAGCTAAATGTCCGATACAACGATCGCCTCTACCCTTCAAAATACATTAATTGAATTAGAAGTTCAACGCAAGGAAGTTTCATCTGCTAAGTTGAAGAGTTACTTGATTATCGGGACGGGGGTTCTGTTTGTTGCGGCTGGATTTATTTTAAGTGATTTGCTCCTGGCTGGTGCAATTGCAGGTGGAATTACGCTGATTATAGGCTTTATCATCTTTAGTAAAGCATCTCAAAAATTCAGCGAATACCGTCATGAGTTTAAGCAGCGGGTTATAGGTGCGGCACTGAAATCTATAGACAACAGTTTGGAGCTAAAATATGAAAGTGGCCTATCTGAAGGAAACTTCATTTCATCTCAACTTTTTACACAACGGCCGGATCGTTACAATAGTCAGGATCAAGTTCAGGGCAGTGCTGGTAATACCCGATTTTCATTTTCTGAGGTACATGCAGAATACAAAACGGTTACGCAAACAAAAAACGGCAGACAGGAGCACTGGCATACCATTCTAAAAGGCATCGTATTCTGCGCAGATTTTAATAAGAATTTTAATGGTACAACAGTAGTACGCCCAAAGGATTTTGGAGCGGCTATAGGTGCCTGGATATCTGACAAAGCAAGCATCTTTTCATCATCGGATAAGGAACTGGTAAAGCTGGAGAGTCCCGATTTCTGCAAAACATTTGTCACCTATTCAACTGATCAGGTAGAAGCAAGGTATATCCTAACACCCGCAATGATGGAAAGACTATGCGAGCTGAATCATAAAAGCAAAGACACCATCTCGGTATCATTTACAGACAGCTATGTTTATATGGCCTTCCCGCTATCTAAAGATTATTTTGAACCACCCGTTTTTAAAAGCCTGCTAGACGGGCAATTTCTTGAGGAAGATCTGGGAGTAATTAGATTTATGTATGGCATCATCAAAGAGCTAGACCTCAATACCAGAATCTGGGGGAAATCTTAGTTGTAAAAAAAGTCCCTTTCGGGACTTTTTTTATTATTTAGACAAATACATGGACTTATCTTTATATAACTTTCTGAAATATGGATCTTCCAGGTCTTTAATGAATCGAATAGATTCTCCTGTAGATTTCATTTCCGGGCCTAATTCTTTAGTTACCTCAGGAAACTTATCAAAAGAGAATACCGGTTCCTTTATTGCATAACCTTCCAGTTTCCTTACAATAGTAAAGTCTTTCAATTTATTTACACCCAGCATCACTTTTGCAGCGATGTTAATGTAAGGCACATCGTAAGCTTTAGCGATAAATGGAACCGTTCTGGATGCCCTTGGATTCGCTTCGATCACATAAACCTTTTCATCCTTAACAGCAAACTGGATATTTAGCAAACCAATAACGTTTAATGCCCTCGCTATTTTCTTGGAATAAGCCTCCATATCGCTAATGACTTTTTCAGATAAACTGAAAGGTGGCAATACAGCAAACGAATCTCCAGAGTGGATACCTGCTGGCTCAATATGCTCCATCAACCCGACGATATGTACATCCTCACCATCGCAGATAGAATCAGATTCTGTTTCTTCCGCCCTGTCCAGGAAATGGTCAATCAATACCCTATTGCCAGGAAGATCTCCAAGTAGTTTTACTACAGCTTTCTCCAAGTCCTCATCGTTGATAACAATGCTCATCCCTTGTCCACCTAGTACATAACTTGGTCTAACCAATACTGGGTAGCCTACTTCATTGGCCACTACAATTGCTTCTTCCGCATTTTCTGCAACCCCATATTTTGGATAAGGAATACCCAGTTCTTTAAGCAGATCAGAGAAACGGCCCCTGTCTTCCGCCACATCCATATCGTTGTACGAAGTACCAATGATCTTGATTCCATGCTCATGAAGCTTTTCGGCCATCTTAAGTGCAGTCTGACCACCAAGTTGTACAATAACACCTACTGGTTTTTCAAGTTCTATAATCTCGCGAACATGCTCCCAGAATACCGGCTCAAAGTATAACTTATCAGCCATATTAAAATCTGTTGAAACCGTTTCAGGATTACAATTGATCATGATGGCTTGAAACCCGGTTTCTTTTGCGGCAAGTAAACCATGCACACAAGAGTAATCAAACTCAATTCCTTGTCCAATACGGTTAGGTCCTGATCCTAAAACAATGATCTTCTTTTTATCTGATGGGATAGATTCGTTCTCATCCTCAAATGTGGAGTAGTAGTATGGTGTCTGAGCGGCAAACTCTGCTGCGCAGGTATCAACCATTTTGTAAACGCGACTAATCCCTAGAGATTTTCTTCTGTCGTATACTTCGTCTTCAGTTACATTTCCTAAAAGGTAAGCAATCTGGATATCAGAGAATCCCTTTTGTTTCAATGTAAATAAGAATTCCTTCGGAATGTTTGTCAGCGTGTAACGTTTTACTTCTGTTTCCAGATTCACCAATTCCTGGATCTGTGTTAAGAACCATTTATCAATACGTGTAACCTTACGGATGGACTCTAATGGAACGCCCATACTCATGGCATCCTTAATTAGAAACAACCTGTTCCAGCTGGCATGCTCAAGACCGTACATAATCTCATCAATGCTTCTATTATGTTTTCCATCTGCGCCTAATCCTGCCCTGCCTATCTCTAAACTCTGACAAGCTTTTTGCAATGCTTCTATAAAACTGCGACCAATTGCCATTACCTCACCTACAGATTTCATTTGCAGGCCTAGTTCCATATTGGCACCTTTAAACTTATCAAAGTTCCATCTTGGCACCTTAACGATTACGTAATCTATCGTTGGCTCAAAGTATGCGGAGGTTGTTTTAGTGATCTGATTTTCAATCTCATCAAGGTTATAACCAATTGCCAATTTAGAAGCAATCTTCGCAATAGGATATCCGGTTGCCTTACTTGCCAGCGCAGATGAGCGGGATACCCTTGGGTTAATTTCTATCGCAATAATTTCGTCGTTATCCGGGTTAACAGAGAACTGAACGTTACAGCCCCCGGCGAAATTACCAATGGCACGCATCATTTTTATTGCCTGGTTACGCATATCCTGGTAGCAACGGTCTGACAGGGTCATGGCCGGTGCAACAGTAATTGAATCTCCTGTATGGATACCCATTGGATCAAAGTTCTCGATAGAACAGATAATAATCACATTGTCATTACTATCCCTCAACAACTCCAATTCATATTCTTTCCAGCCTAAAACTGCTTTTTCTACCAGCACTTCATGTGTTGGAGAAGCTTCTAAACCACGTTTCAGTGCTGCATCAAACTCTTCTTTCTTATGAACAAAACCGCCACCTGAACCGCCAAGCGTGTAAGAAGGACGTATAACTAGCGGGTATCCAATTGATTGTGCAGCCTCTTTACCTTCCAGAAAGGAGTTGGCGATCTTTGAAGGTGCCACACCTACGCCTATATCTACCATTAACTGGCGGAATGCTTCCCTATTCTCAGTTTTCTCAATTGCAGCGGTATCAACGCCAATTATCCTGACACCGTATTTTTCCCATATACCATGCTCTTCTGCCTCAATACAAAGGTTTAAGGCTGTCTGACCGCCCATGGTAGGCAATACAGCATCAATTTTACGTTCTATCAAAATTTCTTCAATAGAAGCCACTGTTAATGGTAGGAGATAAACATGATCTGCAATAACCTTATCGGTCATAATAGTAGCAGGATTGGAGTTGATAATAGAAACTTCAATTCCTTCATCTTTTAAGGATAATGCTGCCTGGGATCCTGCGTAATCAAATTCGCAGGCTTGGCCAATAATAATGGGTCCAGATCCGATAATCAGTACTGAGCGTATGGAGGTGTCTTTTGGCATAAAATGATCTATTTATAGCCAGAATCGTCCGGGAGATATATTGATCATCAACATAGATCACCGACTCTTCTGTCGGGATGCAAAGTTACGCTTTTGCACATTATAATTCAGGTATTTTTTAAAAAAGGAGATAAGCCGCTTTAACAACAGTTGGAACGACTTTTGCAATAGCCAGTTTATGAAAAAATTACTTCCATTTGTTTTCGTCGCCACGCTAGCAATAGCCGGCTGTGCAACTGTACAGTCCATCATTAAATCTACCCTACCCTATACGGCTAATATTATAATTCCGGCATCAGGCAAAACCGGCACTACCATTTCAGCAAGCTCGTCTGCCACTAGTATAGACCAGGTTTTTGGCAATCAGAATGGGGCCAATTACATCAAAGAGGTGAGAATCGCCTCTGCAAAATTGACGGCCTATAACCCTGCAAACACTAGTCTTAGTATGTTCAAATCTGTTAAGTTATTTATCTCCAGTGGTAGCAGTGGTGAGGTTATGGTAGCCTCAAGAAATGATGTTCAAGCAAATATCGGTTCTGATCTGGTTTTGGATATCGACAACTCCCGCTTTCTGGATAATTATGTGAAAGGCAGCAGTATTAGTGTTAGAATGGAATATGTGCTTAGAAACAATACAACTGCTGATATCAGCATTAAAACATCCTTAAGTTTTACTTCTATTCCTAAAACCCAGTAATATTTATTGCTATTCTTTCCAGATTGAGCACAACCCTATTGCAGAAATCCGAAGGTTCGTTACTTTTGATTTATGATTGATGTGTTAAGGGATAGTTTCCAGCAATTGTTTCTTCAAACCAGTGCATTGGAATGGTGCGGTGTTTTTACAGGAATTCTATGTGTGTGGCTTGCCGCAAAAAACAACATATACAATTGGCCTATAGCCATTGTTAGTGTAGTCATCTACATCTTCATCTTTCTAGAATCCAAGCTATATGCAGATATGGGCCTGCAGGTTTATTTTCTGGCTACCAGTTGTTATGGCTGGTACTATTGGAGCAAGAACAGAAATAACCCAGAACTGTCCACCCCTATTAGTCAGATTACTCGAAAAGAAATCCTATTTTTCATTCTTGGTGTTTTTGCTTTTACCGGGATTATTGGACTCGTCTTACACAAACAAACCGATGCCTCATTTCCTTTTATCGACAGTTTTTGCACGGCATGCAGCGTAATTGCACTGATTTTCCTGGCGCGAAAAGTATTGCAAAACTGGCTCATCTGGATTTTTGTTGACATTATTTACGTCGGCGTTTACATCTCTAAAGATTTATATGCAACGGCCATCATGTACGCGCTCTATATTTACATTGCCACAATAGGATATTTAGACTGGAAAAAAATATACCGTGAACAGGGAAATTAAAAAAATAGCCATCGTTGGTCCGGAAAGCACCGGAAAGTCTACCATTGCACATGAACTCGCAAAGCATTACCATACCTTATGGGTACCAGAGTATGCACGCTATTATTGCGCTGCCTTAACTGAACCCTGTAATTTACAGGACGAGGTAAACATGTTCCACGGACAGTTGGCTCTTGAAGATGCTATTCTCGCTATTGCAGAAAAGCCACTCATCTTTTGCGACACCACCTTTATCACCGTTAAGATCTGGAGTGATGAGGTATTTGGTGAAACACCATCAATTGTATTGGATGCATTGCTGGTTTACCATTATGATCTTTACCTCCTTATGGATATAGATTTGCCATGGCAGGAAGATCCCCTAAGGGATTTCCCACATAAAAGACAGCATTTTTTAAACACCTGGCATCAGGAGTTAAAGGCTCTAAATGCCAATTATGTAGTCGTTAGGGGCATAAAAGATCGAACCAGCAATGCAATAGCTGCAGTAGAGCGGTTTTTAAAGACAACTTAATACAAAATATTATTTGGTTTAAAAATTTTATATACATTTGCCCCATCAAAAAGGGGTGCCTTGTTTTGTAAAAAACACAAAAACGGGCTGAGAACATACCCATTATATCTGTTAAAAGATATATGCACCTGATCCGGATAATGCCGGCGTAGGGATTGGAGTTATGGAGTTTAACTGGGCTGTAAGTACCCCTTACTTACAGTGGTTTAACTTAAAAATGTAAAACATTGAAAAAATTAATCTTAACACTTGCTGTGCTGATTGTGCCATTTTTAATTCATGCACAAAACAAATCTATTGTTAGCGTAAAAAGAGATACGCTCATCAAACTTGACGAGATCATTGTAAAGGCTACAAGGGCCGGAACTAAATCTGCCGCTACCTATAAAAACATCAGTAAAGCAGAATTAGAGGTAAACAATTTCGGACAGGATCTTCCTTTTCTTTTAAACAACACGCCAGGCGTGGTGATCACTTCTGATGCAGGTGCAGGTGTAGGCTATACCGGAATTAGAATTCGCGGTAGCGATGCCAGCAGGGTAAACGTAACCATAAATGGCATTCCTTACAACGATAGCGAAAGTCAGGGTACCTACTGGGTAGACATGCCCGACTTTGCTTCCTCTGTAGACAATATACAGATTCAGCGTGGTGTAGGCACATCCACTAATGGTGCAGGTGCTTTTGGCGGAAGCCTTAACATCCAAACTGCGTCATTTGCAGACAAGGCTTACGCAGAACTCAACAATACTTATGGCTCTTTCAATACCTTAAAAAACACGGTTAAGATAGGCACAGGGTTGATTGATAACAAGTGGAGTTTCGATGGGAGATTATCCCGCATCAAATCAGACGGTTTTATTGATCGGGCTGCTTCTGATCTAAGGTCATTTTTCCTATCAGGTGCTTACCACGGTAAAAAGGACTTATTTAGAGTAAACATCTTTTCAGGAACGGAAAAGACATACCAGGCTTGGAACGGCGTTCCTGAGTCGCGTTTAAATGGAGACCAGGCAGAAATGGAAGCCTATATCGCACGGAATTACCTGTCAGATGCAGACGCACAAAATTTACTGAATTCCAATAGCCGCACCTACAATTCATTTACTTACAAAGACCAGAACGACAATTACGCCCAAACACACTACCAGGCTTTATATGCCAGACAGTTAAATGAAAAGCTATCTTTAAATGGAGCTTTGCATTATACCGACGGGAAAGGATATTTTGAAGAATTTAAGTCGGACGATAAATTCAGTAAATATGGTCTGCCAAATGTAGTTATCGGTGCAACAACGATAAGCAAATCAGACCTGGTTCGCCGCAGATGGCTGGACAATGCTTTCTACGGTGCAACTTTTGCCTTGAATTATGCTGCAAAATCTAACCTGAGCTTTGTCTTTGGTGGCGCTTATAACCAGTATAATGGCAAGCATTACGGACAAGTAATCTGGGCTCAATATGCTTCTACCGGTGATAATTTCCGCCACTATTTTGATGGCAAAGGAGATAAAGCCGATTTCAATGTATATGGTAAAGTGAATTACGCTCCTGTAGAAAAACTAAGCTTGTTTGCGGACCTTCAGTACAGAAAAGTGGATTACAAGATTGGTGGCAATGATAAAAACCTGATACCATTGGATTTCAACAATAAGTATGATTTCTTTAATCCTAAGGTTGGTGCAACTTATACATTCAACGAACAAAGTAACCTGTATGCCTCATTCAGTGTAGCGAATAAAGAACCTAACCGTGATGACTTTACCAATATCAGGGCAGGTCTGCTACCAAAAGCGGAAAGGTTAAATGATGTGGAGTTGGGGTATCGTTATATGTATGGCGCGTTAAATGTTGGTGCAACCGCCTATGGAATGTTCTACAAAGACCAACTGATTTTTACCGGAGAGATCAATGATTTTGCTGACGCCTACCGTCAAAACGCGGCTAAAAGCTACCGGGCCGGTATTGAGTTAGAGGCTTCTTACGTCATCAATCCTAAATTTGCAGTTAATGCAAACGCCGCATTCAGTAAAAACAAGATTAAGGATTATGTGGATTATGTTTCAGAGTATGATGATAATGGTGACGTAGTGAACATCATAGCTACCAATTATGCCAATCCAGATATTTCATTCTCTCCGGCTTCTGTATTATTTGGAGAGCTGGTCTATAAACCTGCAAGCGGCCTTGCGCTGGCTATCCAAACAAAATATGTAAGCAAGCAGTTTATTGATAATACTCAAAATAGCAGCAGACAATTGGATGCCTACTGGGTTAACAATGCCAGGTTGGGGTATGACTTTAACTTTAAAGGGTTAAAAAATGTTAACATTGGTTTGCTGGTAAACAACATATTGGATAGGAAATACGAGAGCAATGGTTATACTTATAGCTATGCATATCAAAGTTCGGTTACTACAGAAAACTTTTATTTCCCGCAGGCAGGAACAAATTTCCTACTTTCGCTTAACCTCAAATTTTAAAACATGAAGAAGTTCATCGAGAAGCTCCATTTTATTACACATGATATTGAACAACATACGCACACCGAGCAGGCTAGGATTGCTTGTGAAGCAGGTGCTAAATGGATCCAGTACAGGTGTTTAACAAAGGGGGATGATGAACTGCTTAAAGATATCAATGTGATTGCTGATTTATGTGACGATTGGGGAGCTACCCTGATCGTTACAGATCACATCCAATTTAACGGAAAGGCCGATATTCAGGGCTTTCACATCGAAGATATGGATGCCAATTTCAGTTTACTAAAGTCGCAACTTGGGGAGGAAATAACGCTTGGCGGCTCCTCAAATACGGTAGAAGGATTACTCCACCTAGCAAAGCAGGGTGCAGATTATGCGGGCTTTGGCCCCTTTAAAACAACCACAACAAAACCCAATAATGCGCCACTATTGGGCATTAAAGGATATGCAGATGCGATGCTGATTTTAAAAGAAAAGCAAATTGATTTGCCAGTACTTGCGGTGGGCGGAGTTACTATTGATGATATCGATCAACTAATGGCCACAGGAATTTTCGGTATAGCAGCTTCATCAGCAATAAACCAAGCTGATAATATGAGAAATGCCTACCTTGATTTTTACGATAAAGTCATGTAAACTCTCTACATTTGTCTAAAATTTTATCCCTTTGGACAATACTGATCCCGCAGAACAACCCATCCCCTTTTATGCCGCGCTCCTTTACAGAGAATTTCGTTCCTACCTGGGTATGCGCTTTTTCTTCACTTTCGCTTACCAAATGCAGGCTGTTATTATCGGCTTTCACATCTACCACCTTACTCATGACCCACTGGCACTTGGCTTGGTAGGTCTTTGCGAAGCAATACCAGCGATTAGCATTGCTTTGTACGGCGGCTATATAGCAGATAAATCTGAAAAGAGAGGATTACTATTAAAAGTATTTACTGGTGTTTTTCTATGCTCACTGGTTATGTTCATCGCCACTACAAAACAAATGCATCAATACGTGCCGACAAGTTCAATTGTCCCTATCATGTACCTGATGGTTTTTGGAATTGGAATAGCACGGGGCTTTTTTAGTCCGGCAACCTTCTCCCTGATGGCGCAGATAGTCCCTAAAAAATTGTATCCAAATTCCAGTACATGGAACAGCTCTAGCTGGCAGGCAGCTTCTATTTTAGGCCCTATGACGGGTGGATTGCTCTATGCTTACGAGGGAATTACCGTTACTTATTTCGTAATCATCGTGTTTATCTCTATAGCACTGGTTTGTATTTTCTTTTTAAAACCACACCCGCCAACATTTATACCTGCACAGAGTATTGTTAAAAGTCTGACGGAGGGTGTCAAATTTGTCTTCAAAAGCAAAATGATGTTAGGTGCTATGAGTCTGGATCTGTTCTCTGTATTTTTTGGAGGCGCAGTAGCTTTATTGCCTGTATTTGCAAATGACATTCTTAAGGTAGGTTCAGAAGGATTGGGATTAATGCGTGCGGCGGCTTCTCTGGGTGCAGTATTAACCATGCTCACCATGACGGTATTTTCTCCTATGAACAAACCATGGAGAAACCTGCTGATAGCAATTGTCGGTTTTGGCAGCAGCATTATTTGCTATGGGCTTTCCAAAAGCTTTTACCTTACCCTGGTTTTCCTGTTTATGGAAGGTGCATTTGATAGCGTAAGCGTCATCATCAGATCAACCATTATGCAACTACTTACACCAGATGAGATGCGTGGCAGAGTATCGGCAGTAAACAGCATGTTTATTGGCTCATCTAATGAGATTGGGGCATTTGAATCAGGCCTTACTGCAAAACTAATGAGAACCGTGCCCGCAGTAGTCTTCGGAGGCAGCATGACCATCATTATAGCCGGCATCACCTATTTCAAAACAAAAGAACTAACAAAACTGAGTCTTCAGGAAATTAACGAACAAACTAATTCAGTTGGCTAACTAAACACTTTCGCGTTCACCAATTTGTTGTCTCCACATGGCATAGTATAAACCATTTTGGTTTACCAGCTCATCATGTGTTCCTTGTTCAATTACATTACCCTTTTCAAGTACATAGATTCTATCTGCATGGCGAATGGTGGATAACCTGTGCGCAATAAGAATAGTAATGTGATTGGCAATATCAGAAACATCACGTATAGTTGCAGTAATCTCTTCTTCAGTTAAAGAATCCAACGAAGAAGTCGCTTCATCAAATACCAAAATATCTGGATTACGCAGAAGTGCACGCGCAATAGACAATCGCTGCTTTTCTCCACCAGAAACCTTTACGCCACCTTCTCCAATAACGGTATCTAAACCTTTATCGGCCCTTGCCAGCAAATTCTGGCAGGCTGCCTGATTTAATACCCGAAGGCAATCTTCATCAGTAGCATTGGGCCGCACAAACTGGAGATTTTCTCTAATGGTTCCGGAGAACAATTGAGTGTCTTGCGTTACAAAGCCAATCTTTTCCCTTAGAATATCGAGGTCAAGATTTTTACTGACAATTCCGTTGTACCTGATCTCGCCAGATTTGGCATCATAAAGTCCAACCAATAATTTTACAAGTGTTGTTTTTCCAGAGCCTGAAGGACCCACAAAAGCGATGGTCTCCCCAATCCTGGTATTAAAGCTGATCCTGTTTAAGGCATTTGTAGAAGCAGACTGGTGTTTAAATCCAACCTCATCAAACTCCAATTGCGTAATCTGGTCAATCGGTACAGGATTATCTGGTTTCTTATCTTTCGGGATCGACATAATGCGCTCAAAATTACCAAGGGAAACCTCAGTCTCACGATATACGTTGATGATATTTCCAAGCTCCTGTAGCGGACCGAAAATAAAGAAGGAGTAGATAAATAAAGAGAAAAACTCCCCAACACTAATCCGGCCGGCAAAGATTAGGTACATCATCAAAAAGAGTAGACCGTTCCTCAATAAGTTTACAAAAGTTCCTTGTATAAAGCTCAAGCTTCTAATGTATTTCACTTTCTTTAACTCCAGCCCCAGGATCTTAATAGTTGTGGTATTTAACCTGCCAATCTCCTGCTTGGCTAAACCCAAACTTTTAACCAGTTCAATATTCCTTAAAGATTCAGTAGTAGAACCCGCCAATGCGGTGGTTTCGGCGACAATACTTTTCTGAACGGTTTTAATACGTTTGCTCAAAAAAGAGCTTAAAAATCCCAACAGCGGAATAAAAGAAAAATAAACTACAGCTATAACCCAGTAAACGTTTATGGCATATACCGTAACAAAAATAATCCCGATTACACTGGTAAACAAAACGTTTACTACTGCCTGCACTAACTTTTCAGTATCAGTTCTAACCTTTTGCAAAATACCAAGCGTTTCTCCGCTACGCTGATCTTCGAAAACCTGGTAAGGTAATTCAAGAGAATGCGCCAATCCATCAGAGTAGATTTGAGCACCTAACCTTTGGGTAATCACATTCACATAATAATCCTGAAAATTCTTAGCAATTCGGGATACCATCGCAGCGCCCATTGCCAAAAGGATCAGCACACCAGCACCCCTAATAAACTCCTGAGTGGTAAAATGTTTGTAATTGGTGACGTACTTATCGATGATCAGCCTAAATACATAAGGATCAAGAAAAGAAAAGATCTGGTTGACCGCTGCAAGAAACAACGCCAAAAATATAAGGCTCTTGTAATTCTTTAAATAGCTAAAAAGTAATTTCATTAAATATTAGTTGTCTGGTTAATCCTAAGAGGGTTATTTATCAAAAATAAACAAAGGGAATGACGCATTTGCTTCATTCCCTTTATATTACTTAAAAATTATAATGTAACCTAAACCGTCATTACATCTTTTTCTTTCACTTCGGCGTGCTTATCAACTTTAATGATATAGGCATCCGTTATTTTTTGAACTTCAGCTTCGCCAGTTTTGATTTCATCATCAGAAACGCTTTCGCCTTTCAGCTTTTTGATTTTTTCGTTGGCATCTTTACGGATGTTACGTACCGTTATACGGCCACGTTCTGCTTCTTCCTTTACCTTTTTAACCAGGTCTTTTCTTCTTTCCTCTGTTAAAGGCGGAACCATTAGTCTGATTACAATACCATCATTCTGTGGATTAATGCCAATATTGGCCTCCATAATTGCACGTTCAATTGGAACCAATAAAGACTTTTCCCAAGGCTGTACAAGCAGCGTGCGGGCATCAGGAGTATTTATACTTGCCACCTGGCTAAGCGCAGTTGCGCTCCCGTAATAGTCAACCATGATACCATCAAGCATTCCTGCAGAAGCTTTTCCTGCACGGATCTTTGTCAGTTCAGACTCGCAATGCAAAATTGCTCTGTCCATTGCTGCCTGGGCATCTTGTAATTGTTTGTTTATGAGGTCATTCATAATGAAATTTATCTAACTAATGTTCCTATTTTTTCTCCCTTAGCAATCTTCATAAAATTGCCGGCTTTGTTCATATCAAACACAATAATCGGAAGTTTGTTCTCTTCACAAAGGGTGAATGCAGTCATGTCCATTACATTCAGGCTTTTAGCATAAACCTCTTTAAAAGAGATTTCATCATACTTTGTCGCTGCAGGATCTTTCTCCGGGTCTGCAGTATAAATACCATCAACACGTGTTCCTTTTAATACCACATCAGCCTTAATTTCTATGGCGCGAAGCGCAGCTGCAGAATCAGTTGTGAAATAAGGATTACCTGTTCCTGCGCCAAAAATAACGATACGCCCTTTTTCTAAGTGTCTAACCGCTCTTCTACGAATAAAAGGCTCACAAATCTGTTCCATTTTAATGGCAGTAAGCAACCTTGTTTTCAAGCCTACTTTCTCCAATGCATCCTGAAGCGCCATGCTGTTGATGACCGTAGCAAGCATACCCATGTAATCAGCCTGTGCCCTTTCCATTCCCGATTTCTCTGCGCTAAGACCTCTAAAAATATTACCACCTCCAATTACAAGAGCGATCTCAAGACCTTCGTCGTGAACAGCTTTAATGTCTTCGGCGTACTTTCTTACAACCTCGTTATCAATTCCGTATTGCTTGTCGCCCATTAGCGATTCGCCACTTAACTTTAGCAGGATCCTTTTATACTTCATGGCCTCAAAAATAGCTATTTAATTTCTGATGCCCAAATGTTCAACCCCCGCAACATAAACTTTCAGTAATCTTAAATCTTCATCTAAAAACACCAGGTTTGCGAAACTCCCCGCAAACAAACTGCCGTTTTGCGTGTTCAATCCCATTAATTTTGCTGGATTGTAAGTTGCCATCCGCAATGCAGCAGAAAGAGGTATGTCACAATGATGCACACAATTCTGCACCGCCTGTACCAAAGTGATGTTTGAGCCGGATAGCGTACCGCCGGGCGTTATAAATTTATCACCCGAAAGCTGATGCTGATACGGCCCGATATGACATGGCGTAACCGCATCTGTAATTAGAAAAAGCCTATCGCCCATGAGCTTATAGCTCAGCTTAACCATTTCAAAATCTACATGGCATCCATCTGCAATGATGCTGGCCATTGCAGTAGGGTGGTTCAGTACCGCTGAGGGTAAATTTGGCGACCGGTGATGTATAGAGGGCATGGCATTAAATAGGTGTGTAGTGGTGGTAAAGCCTTTTTGATATGCGCTATTGGCCTGTTCAAATGTAGCATCACTATGCCCCAGCGAAAGGACAATATCCTGATCAGCCAGATAGGCCAGTACATGATCATCTTGCAATTCAGCGGCTATAGTCATCATTTTAACTACACCATCCGCATCCTCAACCAATCTTTTTACCTCATCAATCGTTGCTTTCTTTATATATTTTTCGATGTGTGCACCCAACCGTTTGGGATTAAGATAAGGCCCTTCTAAATGAAGTCCTAAAAAACCAACAGCATCTTTTCGGTATTCCTTTGCCGCTTCGATAGATTGCGCGACAACTTCAGGAGCATTAGTAGCCACACAGGCTAAAAACCCAGTAGTACCTTTGCTAAGCAGTTCCTGATCCATTTGTTTGAGGGTATCGGCAGTAGGATATGCAGAGAACAAATCCCCTCCAGATCCATAAATCTGAAGGTCTATAAAGCCCGGACTAACATAACAACCTTTCGCATCAACAATGGTATAATGAGCAGGGATGGAATCACTACTAACAGCGGTGATCTTACCGTTAGCTATTAAAATAGAATGATCGGTTAACAACAAATCATCTTTAAATATTTTACAATTGGTTATTGCCAGCATAGGGCAAATATAAAAAAAACGCCTCCGTTTCGGGAGGCGTTTTTCCTATAACATTCAATTGGTAATTAAGATCCTAATTGTACGCGTTTGAATGAAGTAACGGTTAAACCTTTAGCCGTATCGTCTAAGAACTTACGAACGTCTTTTGAAGAATCTTTAACAAATTCCTGATTTAACAAAGTACTGTCTTTGTAGAATTTATTCAATTTACCAGCAGCAATTTTCTCTACCATTGCTTCAGGCTTACCTTCAGCGCGGATTACTTCTTTAGCGATTTCAGTTTCACGCTCGATTGTAGTCGCATCAACGTCACCTTTATCTAAAGCAACAGGGTTCATTGCAGCAATTTGCATTGCAACATCTTTACCAGCTTCTTCAACACCGTCAAAAGTTTGGTTCAAACCAACCAACACACCTAAACGGTAGTTACCGTGGATGTAAGGAACAACTTTCTCGCCAGATACAGTCTCGAATTTAGAGATACCGATCTTTTCGCCAATTTTACCAGTGTTTTCAATAATGATATCAGAAACTTTCTGACCATCAACTTCTAAAGATAAAAGTTCTTCTAAAGTAGCAGGGTTTTTATCAATCGCAAGGTCAGTGAATTTGTTAGCTAAGGCAATGAAATCAGCATTTTTTGCAACGAAATCAGTCTCACAGTTTAATTCAACAACAACACCACGTTTGCCATCAGCAGTAGCTTTAGCAATAACAACACCTTCGTTAGAATCACGATCCTGACGGGAAGCTGCTACTTTAGCGCCTTTTTTACGTAAATAATCAACGGCTGCATCAAAATCTCCGTTTGCTTCTACTAATGCTTTTTTGCAATCCATCATACCGGCACCGGTTTGTTGGCGTAATTTATTTACATCTGCAGCAGTAATTTGTACTGACATTTTAGTTCTTTTTAAGTTATGATTTAAAAATTATGGGTTGTACAGTATTGTTGTAAGTAAACCCTGCAACGCACCATACAACCCAAATTATATTATTTTAAGCTTCTTCGCTAGTACCTTCTTCGGTATCAGCCTCAACTTTTTTCCTTCTTGAACCAGGAGCAGCAGCTTCCGGAGCATCAGCAGCAGCTTTAGCAGCTACAGCTTCTTTTTCAGTTTCTTCGTCTTTCTCACGTTTGCGCTCATCTAAACCTTCTTCAATTGCTTTGATAATTACATCACAAATTAAAGAGATAGATTTAGTAGCATCATCATTCGCAGGAATTGGGAAATCGATGTTTGAAGGATCAGAGTTGGTATCAACCATTGCAAAAGTTGGAATGTTTAATTTCAACGCTTCGCTAACAGCAATGTGCTCTTTTTTAACGTCAATTAAAAAGATAGCAGCTGGTAAACGGTTAAGATCCGCGATACCACCTAATAAACTTTCCAATTTGATACGCTCACGTTGGATCATTAAACGCTCCTTTTTAGAAAGGATTGAATAAGTACCATCTTTAGTCATCTTATCGATGGTAACCATCTTTTTGATCGACTTGCGTACTGTAGCAAAGTTGGTTAACATACCACCTAACCAACGTTCAGTTACGAAAGGCATGTTTACTTTTTTTGCTTGCTCAGCAACAATTTCTTTAGCTTGTTTCTTCGTAGCCACAAATAAGATCTTGCGACCAGATTTTACGATTTGTTTAATCGCAGAAGCGGCTTCTTCAGTTTTAGTTAAAGTTTTATTTAAATCTATAATGTGGATACCATTGCGTTCCATAAAAATATATGGTGCCATTTTTGGGTTCCATTTACGGGTAAGGTGACCAAAGTGTACACCTGCATCCAATAAGTCTTGATATGTAGTTCTTGCCATTGTTTTGTCTCCTTAAGATTAACGTTTACTGAATTGGAATTTCTTACGTGCTTTCTTGCGTCCTGGTTTCTTACGCTCAACCATACGCATATCACGGGTCATTAACCCTTTAGCGCGCAATGCTGGTTTTTTCTCAGCATCTAATTCAACAATAGCTTTTGCAATAGCCAAACGAACTGCTTCGGCCTGACCTTTTACACCACCACCTGCTACATTTACCTTAACATCATACTGACCAACCAATTCAGATACTGTGAATGATTGATTAACGATGTATTGTAGTGGCAAGGTTGGGAAATATTCTTTGTGATCTTTACCGTTAACGGTAATGATGCCGCTGCCGTCCTTTAAATAGATACGAGCAACAGCAGTCTTTCTTCTTCCTGAAGTATTAGTAACTGACATTTCTTCTTTAATTAAAGTGTAATGGTTTTTGGTGATTGTGCTGCATGAGGATGTTCTGTACCTGCATAAACATAAAGGTTGGTGTATAATTTAGCACCAAGTTTAGTTTTAGGTAACATACCACGTACCGCTTTTTCGATAACACGTTTTGGATGTTTCGCCATTAACTCTTTAGGAGAAATGAAACGCTGACCACCTGGGTAACCCGTGTAAGAAGTATAGATCTTCTCTGCGAATTTGTTTCCGGTCAACTTAATCTTGTCTGCATTGATAACGATCACATTATCGCCGCAGTCTACGTGTGGGGTGTACTCAGGCTTGTTTTTACCACGGATGATCATTGCGATCTTCGATGACAAGCGCCCCAAAATCTCGCCTTGTGCGTCAACAACAACCCACTGTTTGTTAACAGTTTTTGCATTGGCAGAGACAGTTTTGTAACTTAACGTATTCACTTGCTTGTATTTAATTTGTTAAACAATTATTTATTCCCCCTAATTTTAGGGACTGCAAAGATAGCGTAATATCTTTAATTGTCAAACACTTGATGAAAAAAAGTGAATACGCAGAAAAATTACTTTCCTTGCTTAACTTCTTCTATTAGACGTTTTGCCTGTGCATTCCAATCCTTTTCCAAAAGGTCAAAATTGGTATACCCATCTGAGAGATTAAAAATCAACAGCAATATGTAACTTTTCTTTAGATTTCAAGATCGGTGGGCATTAATTTCCTTAAATCCACCACTAGCAAATTCTTAGGCCAGTTTGTCTGCAACGGCTCTACCGGGTTGTCGCTTATTTTTAGATATTTGTGGCGTTAATTTCCCTGCCAGATAAATGTTATTTACATCGCGCTTAGAAAAGTGGGATATGCAGGGTAAAAAATACCGTCTCTGTATCAACACTGCACCAACTCAATACCATCTCAACACCAACACGATTTGGCTAGAAGTTGTTTAAAGGCTGATTCCCATTTATAGTCATCATGCTAATGTTTTAACTCCATATAGGAGTGTTGTGCAACACCTGTAAATAAGGGAATATTTATTCTGTCTTTGTGTTGGGGCTAAAATAAGAAAGTGAACAAAAGAACACTGCATTTCTTTTGCAGGAGGATTTAGGGAAAAAATAGAGGAATTGCCCTTTTGAAAGCTCACGAAAAAAACGGATTAGGAAAAAAATCAGGTTGCGTGCGGATGTTATAACGTAAATTAGTATATTAGCCTTTAAAATACATATTTAGTTATAACATGAAAACAAATATTATAAATATAGGAAACAGTCAGGGAATAATACTTCCCTCAGTACTTTTGAGGCAATTAAAACTAAGTAATAAATCTACTGTCGAACTTGAAATTAATAATGGAAGCATTGTTATTAAGCCTGAACCACGTCAGGGATGGGCAGAAGCGGCAAAAATGATGAACATTGCTGGAGATGATAGTCTTCTTTTAGCTGATTTTCCAAATGAATTTGAAAAAGATGAATGGACATGGTGAAAATTCATCAATATGAGGTTTTTTGGATTTCTTTAGATCCTTCTCAAGGAAGTGAAATGGCAAAAACAAGACCATGCGTAGTCGTAAGCCCTGATGAAATGAATGAATTTTTACGGACATTGATCATTATACCTATTACATCTACTATTAAAAACTATCCTTGGCGCATATCCTGCGTTATTTCCAATAAGCATGCGTCAATTGCTACAGATCAAATGAAAGTAGTAGACAGAGCTCGTATTGGGTCAAAAATAGGGAAGCTATCTAAAAGTGAAATAGGTCTTTTAAAAGATGCTTTACATAAAATGTTAATCGATTAATTCTTTGTAAATCTTAATGCCATTAAATCACTTACTAATACAAGGCCTTTGATTTCTGAGACTTTCTTTTTAACTGGATATTCTGGTGTATATAAATAACAGGATTAGTAATTATAAAGCTGTAATAGATTTCACTTAGAAAGAGATAACGCTAAAACCACCTCTCTTTTAAACCTTTCAAAATTTGGATTAATAGATGGGGGGTAAGATTTATATCTTACGACTCCCGTCTTGTCTAGTATGAAAAACTGTCCAACGTCATTTGAACTATAATTGTCTGCAACCTGAAAATAGCAATTCCTACTGAAATAGCGATCATAATGATACTTATCAAATAACACTGGATAGGAGTATGAGCGACTTTTAAGCCATTTCTTAACAAAGGATACCCTTGCCTCCTGACTGGATTTCTCCTCATTATAAATACTTGCTGTTACATCAATTCCCAGGCAAACAATGTCTTTCGTGTCTTTGTATTCAAAAGCGAGTCGATCAAAATAACTATTCAAAGAGTCTACCAGTTCGGGATTATCCTTGTTTGTATTAAAAAAATATAGCATTACAGTTTTCCCCTTTAAAGAAGAGAGTGTGACATTTTTACCATAAATATCCGGCAATGAGAAATTGATGCTTTTAAAATTGATGATTCTATTTATCGGTAATGCATACTGTTGATTTGCTATGCCTAATAGCTCACTATAGTATTTTTGAAATCCATTTGATGTATTGTTAATTGCTTCAAAAGATTCCAGCATAAAAGTCTTTATTTGCTCCGATGTTTGGTCACTTTTCACATATCCAGCTCCCAAATCCAATGCTCTTTGGTATTGCATATTTTCCACTAGGAATTTTAACATGTGGGTCTTAATTATCGGATCAAAATCATTGAGTTCTAGTGCAATTTCTGATTGGCGAATGGCCTGCTCTATTTTTCCTTCTCTATGTAATAATTCTGCATATACATCTGTTAGACTTCCTTTATTTTTCTTTAGCTTTTCTTCCCAATCTTTTTTGTCGAAAATATGCTCGTTGAGCATTTGCTTTTCAAATGATGCCAATTTGATGGTTTGTTCAGCAAAAGAACACGCTAACGGAAGGTTACTGTCATTTTTAGCCAAAACACCTACAAGTCTAACATAGGTTTCCTTTAAGATAAATTTTGACCTAATCTTTTTAATGAAGGTATCCGCCCTATAAAAATCATCTTTCGTGATAAAATATACAGCCAATTCCGAGTATATCTTATCGAAATCTTCCGTACCCAACCGACTTTCAAATTTCGTTTCTAAAGAATGCTTATAATTCTGATAAGTATCTATTTTCTCTTTTAGAGCGGGAGAATTAATCTTTCTATGTGCATAATCGGTTTGTGCAGCAGATGTAGCACTAATGAATGTCATCAAGCAAAAAATAAACTCTATTCTATTATTGAATAAACTAAGCATAACGTCTTGGCGATTAAAAGCAAAAGAATAAAATGGATTCAGGAAAACCTATTTATACCAATTTAAGGTAATAAATTTAGACAAGATTTGTGACAAATAATGAATTGAAATATTTTAGAATGCGTTTCAATAAATTAGGCTTACCACTGATAGCGTTGACAAAATGAATAGCCCGTCAAAAACATATTGATCTTTTCCAACAATAATTCTGCTATCCAAACTTGGAAATGCCGATAAATATGCTGGATTATAACCTTTTAAAAGGTTCAATTTTTCTGTAGGTTCTACATAGTCGTTCCCACGATAAACACCCTTGGCTTGATCCGAGCCTGTGGCATTCTGTATATTCATTTTTTGCGTTGAAAAATCAGCAACAGGTAAATTTGCTTCGACTGCAAAGTCAGTCACATAAACTTTGTAGCCTCCTGCTAAGGAAATCTTAAGATAATTTCCAATTGAGGAATACTGAAGCTGGTCTATCACGAAATTTGACTCCAAGTTTGCCTTGACTACCGCTTTATTCAATCCTAAAAAGATTGTTTTTTTATTTAGTTTTTTCAGAATTTGATTTGCAACATATCTATTTATACCATTTAGCTGATCCCGGGAAAATTTTTGATCTAAAGGTGTGAGTTTTAATACTGAATTGTTATGTGACAAATCTTCAACGCATCTGGAAATTAAATCTTGGTTCAGCTTAGAGATTCGCAGGTCTTTCTGACTCTCAGCCCATTTTCTGATATCAACATATGCTAAAGAGTCTGGGGTATTGTCGTCGCTCCATTTTGCACTTAATTTTTGCCCATTTGAGGCATCAACCGGATAAATGTAAGCTGATAAAAAATAAGACGGTGGTATAGTGTTTGAAGACGCGACTCCAAAAAGGTTCACCATTTCTAGTGGGTGATTAATGTTATATGTTTTTACCCATTGTAGAAATGCCTTAAACTCCAGATTTTTATATTGATAATCGGAAGTAAAAATATTACTGACAAGCGTATCCAATTCAGATGTATCGCGAGCAGAAGAAGATATTAAATAAGCATTTAACGGGCGGATTTGCCAATCATCAACGGGCAATGTGATATTTCTAAATTGCCTTTTACTAATCAAATAAGCCGAAAAAGAGAAATTGATTTTTTTGGTTTCTTTTGAGAACATCCCCACATCACCAATTCCCAAAAGCTTGACCGAGTTTAAGTTTTTAAAATCCGATAGCTTTTCAAATTTGGGTATAGCTTCGTTGATGCTCAAAGACGATATCGCTTGGATCTTTTGACTACGAACCTGGCTAAACAGGAAAAGGAATAGGAATATGATTGAAAGCTTTTTCATTTGGATTATTTAACTAAGCTGCTTTATTTATTTGGGAAAATGTTATCAAATACCACCAACGCATCTAATGAGCCTTCAAAGGAAGGTAAGAACAAATGAGCTCCGTACGCATCAATCACATTTGTAGCATTTCCAACTTTCATTTTGTTAAGGTCCTGACTAAAAAAAATACCATTTGAGATGCCATAATTTTTTAGAATTTGACTTGCTGCACTAAAAGGGTCACTTTTAATTTTTAAGTTTATATAAATCGGAACCTCCCATGTTTGTTTTTTAACTACCTCTGCAGACGCAAGAGTTGAAAAGTCCGTTGCAATGACATAATACTTTCCTTTAAAAAATTGATTCAAATAAGTTCCCATATATTTCCACTGTGTTCGAATTACATGTGCATTGTGTGCTGATACAATGGTTTTTTCTTTTCCACTAAGAAAAAGGACGTTTTCAGCCAAAAGACTATCTCTATGTAAATTTGATACATTTGAATTCTTAGTTGTATCTACGGCCCTATTCTTAAGATAGTTCACCCCACCGACTGCATTTTTAATGTAGTATTGTAACCATTTAAAACTTTGTATACTTAAATGTGCTTTAAGCGCTAGTTGATTATCGCCAAACCAACGTTGAATTAAAAAAATTTTATCCGCATCAGAGATATTCGCATTCAATTTATATATGATGCTCTGACTTTTTTTGACATCAAATGGTATAATATAATTATTGAGGATAAAGTCTATTGCGCCTTTTTCTGTGCCTATCTCAAAACCCATAACTTCTACCATATCTTTTGGGTACTGCAGGTTATAATCCTTTATCCACTTAAATAAATCCAAATAACCAGATGTACCAGCCTGAGTGAACATGCCTTTTCTTACCCAACTAGAAATGTATGTAGTATCAGTTCTACCTGAGTTGTTCAAATAGTTTCTTATCGTTCTTAACCCCATAAGATCAGATTGCTCGAACAAAATTTTTCGAAATCCCTTTTTTTTTATTAAATATTTGATCATTGCAGTTTTATAGGCAATCGGGCCATAGTTACCATGGCTCACTTCACCTAGTGCTATTATCTGAACCGAATCAGGGATTTTTTGTTCAAAGACTGAACTTACATAACTGGCTGCTGTATCTGCTTCCGGCAGGCCCAATGCGAAGGTAGGAAGTCTTTGCTGAGCCTGACTTGATGAAATGTTATGCACCAGACTAAGGAGAAAGATTATTAATGTTATTATAGGTACATTTTTTTGCATATAAAATTTACAACGGGTTGATTTATGAGATGGTAGATATATTTTTCACAGGCCGTCGGTAAGGCATAATACTTTTTAAACAAATAGAGCCCTCGGATAAACGATCATGTTATTAATTTACCACTATCTATGTAATGTATATAACGACCAAAATTCTGTTGGAAAAGTAAGGCCTAAATATTTTGTCGTCATGGGCCAAACATAGTTGTCGATATTTTTTCCCTTTATAAAGATTCTTCCCCTTTCGGAGTCAACCATAATATTGACATTTCGATAACTCGCACCATTCACTCTAATTCTATAAAGAAATTGCTTCGTATCATCATCGAAATCCCGGATTAGGTTTAAAGGGAATGTCAACTCATAAGTGTAGAATAAATTTTTGTCAAACTTTGCTTTAACTTTAATATCCTCATTATCATATACGAATATTAAACTATCATTGGCTGATTTCGATCCAGCAACACCAATAAGTTTAAATTTTGTATCTATCTGCTTATTACTAATGTTCACAAACGAGTCAACCGTAGACGGTTTCGACTTGATGTATTTTTTTATTTCGTTAATGTCTTGCACATTTATCATCCAATTAGAATAACTTTTCGTGTAGCTGGGAAACGTTATTTCAAAATTTCCTGTGTCGGTCTTCAAATGAGAAGTGCTTATCATCAGACTGATTCCTCCGTAGATAATTTTTTGGATAGTTTCTATATTCTGAGCCTGCACAATTAGATAAAACTTATCTTTATCGTTCGAGAGTGTGTAGAAGATCTCAGCCTTAGGATTATATGCCTGAAAGGTATTTTGCCATTCTTTTGACTTTCCATCAATTTTTAAATTTACTGGGATACCTAAAGGTTTCATCTGAACTTTAGGTAATTTCTGGGGAAAAACCTGAAGGTGTAAGACAAGAAGAGAGAAACAAATAAACTTTGATTTTACATTTTTCATATCTAATTTTTTATTAAAATAAACTTTGTATTAACGTCTAGTTTGATGGAAATATTTAATAACATGTCTATTTTTAAAGATCAAATCCACCTCGCAGTTAAAACGTGTTCAGTTGATATCATGAAAACAAGTATTATAAATATAGGAAACAGTCAGGGAATAATACTTCCCTCTATACTTTTGAGGCAATTAAAGCTAACCAATAAATCTACTGTAGAACTTGAAATTAATAATGAAAACATTTTTATTAAGCCTGAACCACGTCAGGGATGGGCAGAAGCGGCAAAAATGATGAACGCCGCTGGAGATGATAATCTTCTTTTAGCTGATTTTCCCAATGAATTTGAAAAAGATGAATGGACATGGTAAAAATTCATCAACATGAGTTTTTTGGATTTCTTCGTAACTGGCTCATGCGATGATCATAATATTGCAGTAGATCAAAAAACTTGTTAATTAAAACTTGATAAATGAAAAATATAATATTATTCTTTACTTTAATTATTTTAAGCATTAGTTGCACAGCGCAACGTATTACATTATTAGATTCAGTGACTTTACAGCTGCCTAAAACAATGTTGAAAGTTTCTCGAGAAAACATCCCAAAGCTCGCTGCGGAAAGATTTGGTAAGACGAAATACATAATACGAAATATACTGTATAACCCAGGAAAGGTATATACCGTTGATGACATCGTCGTATTCATAAACTCAGCTAAAATGCCAAAAGAAAAAGGCAAGCTAAAAGTCCTAAAATTAGGGTTTGATGATAATAACGAAAACAACAAAAATTATTCATCAAAAATTGAAACCATCGATGGTAAGGACGTTGCGATAATTAATGAAATTACAGAAGGTTTGAATGTCTTTCGCTTTGTGACTGTAAATCCAGCCGAAGATTTTTGTATTATAGGTTTTGTTCAATATAACCCAAAAGACTATTCTAAAGCCAAAGTCGTGTTAGAAGATATAATTAAAGGCCTAAAATATAAATAATAAAGGCACGTGGTGGGTTTAGCTAACGTTCGCTGGCGTGTTTGGCTCTTCCTGTAGCATTTTAAATATTTACATACTGCCCGAGTGACGGTCCTTTAACCCACACTCATACATTATCCCTTATTTCTGATGGTTGACCATATTTTAATTACTATCCATGCAAAACCTATAGCTAAAATCAAATCATATACTAAATTTAGCACTATGAAAGAGACCCTTGTTCCGGTGCCGGAAGAACCCACATAGCTTACTTTTTCCAAGTAAGGAAATGGAAATCCTGCTTCAATAAATGAAAATTGGTTCCATATAAAAGGAAGTAGGGACAGCAGCAGAAACGATAAAATAAATACCGGAAAGAATTTCATATAAGAACCAGCGTATAAAAATTACTGCTTAGGAACTCTCTTTACAGACATCAATTTTTGTATAACCGCTTCCAGCTTAGCCGGATCTTTAGCATATTTTTCAAGATCAATAATCTCTACTTTTCTGAAATCTATAGGGTGACTTTCGCTTTGCAATGAAATAGAACCTCCCTTTAACAATTCGCCTTCTTCCTCATTTCCTTTAGAATCTTTTTGAGGACGCTGATAACGCAAAACTTCTACACCATTGATGTAGTGAACCACCAAAGAATCACCCAAGACTAATACTTCAGCACGTACCCATTGGTTGCCATTAAACGTGTCCGAATTAGAATCTACACAATGTGTTTTAATCACTTTACCATTCTTTACAAACTGTGTACCCGGCGTGCAAATATTGGCAGTTGATCGTCTATTACCATCTCCATTTCCTCCTAGTAGTTGTACTTCAATTGAATTTGGAAAATCCTGATCCTTCTTCATTTCTGTAGGAAGCTGCCCGTGGATCATGATCCCGCTGTTGCGTAAGGCCCAACCTTCGCCACCCTTAACCTGATCACCAACAAAACGATATTCTACTCCAATTAAATAATGAGAGAAAGGCTTTTTATAGAAAAGATGACCATACTGCTTATCGAAATCAGTATACTGATCGTATCTAACTTCAATTTTACCATCTTCTACCCTAAATGTATTTCCAAAATTGTCATTCAAATCGTGTTTCCTGATCTTCACATCCCACCCTTTAAGGTCCTTTCCATCAAACATCTGTTTCCATTTAGGAGTAGATACCATAGGTGATTTAAAAGTGTAACCCAAAAACATCAGTGGTAAAACTGCAATTGCAGCAATCCTTATTACAGGAGATTTTATATTTAGTTTCATTTTCGTGTGTGTATTTCGGATTGAATTTACAACAATAATTAGGCAATAGCAATATTGAGCAGTAAATTTCAAGAATACATTGGCTCAGAAATACGCCAAAGCGTAGTAATAAACCTAAGAGCTTTCTTACTTATTTGATGTTGTGCGGAGAATAAGTGTTTTAAACTCCGCAAATTTGCGGAGAAAAATAAATATATTTACCGCATAATTGCCAAAACCATGTATATCCATCAATTAAAAGACTGGCCTTCTTTCACTTGGGACACAGAAGCGTTACAGATCCGTTTAGGTGAAGTAAGACATCGGCAGGGACGTATATTGGGGTTAATGAGTTCCGCCGGTTTTAAAATGCAGGAGAATGCAGTGTTAGATACCCTGACATTAGACGTTACCACATCCAGTGAGATAGAAGACGTGAAGCTTAACACCAACCAAGTAAGATCTTCGATAGCACGCAGGCTGGGAATAGAAATAGCTGGAGCAGTACCTACCGATCGAAATGTAGACGGAGTGGTGGAAATGATGTTAGATGCAACCATGAGGTATGCTGATGATTTGACCGCAGACCGATTATACGATTGGCACGCTGCTTTATTCCCAACCGCAAGAAGCGGTATGCATAAAATCACAGTAGCAGCCTGGCGTACCCAAGAAGCTGGCCCAATGCAAGTTGTTTCAGGAGCTATGGGAAAAGAGAAGGTGCATTTTGAAGCGCCCGAAGCGGAAAAATTACCCCTTGAGATGGATATATTTTTAAAATGGTTTAACGCTGAACTTACTACAGATGCGGTATTGAAAGCAGCAATAGCACATTTATGGTTTGTTACTATCCATCCATTTGATGATGTCAATGGTCGTATAACCCGAGCTATTACTGATATGCAACTTGCTCGCGCAGACGGAACATCCCAACGTTTTTACAGCATGTCAGCACAAGTATTAATGGAAAAGGCTACCTACTATGAGATGCTGGAAAAAGCACAAAAAAGTGATCTGGATATCACCAGTTGGTTGAGCTGGTTCTTGGATTGCTTATTTCACGCTATGGACCACACGGAAGAGACTTTAGCTGCAATTTTAAACAGAACTCATTTTTGGGAGAAGAACCGGGACGTTTCATTAAATAACCGCCAGCAATATATGGTTAGCAAATTGCTTGATGAATTTCACGGAAAGTTAACCAGTACAAAATGGTCGAAGATGACAAAAAGTTCTCCCGATACTGCATTAAGGGATATACAAGATCTTATAGAAAAGGGCATATTGGAAAAAGAAACAGGCGGTGGTCGAAACACAGCATATAGTTTGATAGCTTAAAAATAAATTATGAGAAGGACTCAATTACTTGTTTTAGCAATTTTTGGATTAGTAAGCCAAATTGCAGTAGGTCAAAAGCTATCTGGCAAATTTGCCGAACTGAGAACAGAAGGCACACAATCTCTTACATTTTCCAATGGCACTTTTAAGCACAGCGGATCTGTAGAGGGGCAAGAATATTTCGGACAAGGTAAGTATACTGTTCATAAAGGGATTCTTACTTTAAAATACCAGAGAATAATGACTGGGCGAGATTCATCAAATTATTCATTAGTGTATAGGGCAGGTGCGTTATCAAAAACTATAGTTTCATTTAAAATGGTAGATGAGAGTAACGCTGTACTTAAAGGCACACTAACCCTTAGGGATAGGGAAGGAGATCCTATAGCAATTTTTGAGTCAGCAAAGGACGGTACTGGAACAATTTGGTTGGCACACCACAGTTCTATAGGGTATATCAGTTTGGAAAATCGGGATTCTAATTCCATAATTATTGATGTGTCTCGTATGAGGGGTGCCCACTATGATTTGATTGCAACTATGGTTCAAACGACCACCTATTACATAGAACCTAAGATTGTTAAGTATAAGATCTTAAAGCGCACAAATGAGCAACTGTTTTTGAAATCAGATGATGACGGTTCTTTAAGCCTTTTCAAAGAAAAGTAGTTGCTTTTCGGTCGTTCAGTTAAGGCTTGGCCTTGCTTGTGAGTTTCAAATTAAAGAGTTGTCTATCAATTGGAATTAATGATTGCTATATTGCACTTGCAATTAGACCCTTTATGAAATTATCATTAATTCTGATTTTATTCCTTTTATATTTTAACAATTGTTCCGCTCAAATAACTCAAGATGATCCTGTAGCGGAAAGAATCATTTTCCGGAAACAGTTAGATCAGCAAAAAATAACTTACAATGTTCCAGATGGATACGAACAATTATACCGACCACATAATGCGATGATTGGCCCAATATTACTCTCTGGCTCTCGACACCAGTTAAGAGCGTTAAAGGATAGCATCTTTATTTATTTTAGTATTGACGTGGTTGATACAACTATGGCGTATTTTAACATAATGAAAAAGTTCGGTTTCATTCATAATACAAATGAAAATTATCTGAAAACAAGGAGCGATACTTTAAAATATCCGATTACTAGAAACTCATTAATGGTAACCCGAAAAAAATACAATGCTGATGTTTCTGGTTATTATGACTTGCCACTAGAGGGGCGGTATATTAATCAATATGGAAAATGCAGGGTTGCTTTTATTCATAAAGAAAACAGAGCTGATATCACTTTGTACTTCTTTTATACTCCCGCTAGTGCTGCTTCTGTAGAGAAACACATGAAAAAAGTTTTGAAGAAAATAGAGTTCACTGGATAAGAATTACTCCACATCTAATTCTCAACAATCGAATATTAATTTAATGCCACAGAATACAAATACACTTGTCGCCCTATTTGCCCATCGGCATTAATACCTTCCACTATCACTTTATAAGTGCCAGGCCCGTCTCCATTAAAATAATTAAGCTTGGCCTTACCAGTACTGTACGTTTTAACACTTGCATTCCAATAGATAGTAGAGCGAAGGTCAAGAAAATCAGTATTGTTACCAGGACGATCGTACCTGGGGGAATAAAATTCTCTTACTTTATTAAATCCCTTCGGGGAAATATTAGCGATGTTGGGGTTGTATCCTAACTTTTTATCTTTCTTAGTATAGATCAAAATAGCAGGGGCACCAAGTAAACTGATGAGTGCTCTGTTGTCTTTTACAAGCTCTATTTTGGCTATTTCCTCAGTATCAACTGTACGATTATCAAAAACACCACCTGCTTCTCCTGGACTAAGTTGCCTTCCGTCCAATATAATTTTCATTGGCTCTATATTTTGGGTCATAGGATTATAGGAGTAAGGATAATCGGCAATAATTGGTCCTGGTGGTTCTGGTATGTATGGTCTAAAGGACACGTTTGGCATTTTATCACGCAAGAATATACCCAAGTTCGCAAAAACCTTTTCGTTTCCCATATTAATGGTTCGATCCGAATGCCCATCTGGAATTGTTAAAGGACCTTGTGTTTTATAAACCTGATCTATTTTTTTTCCACTTATCTGAACCGTTTTCAGTCGCTGTACCCTGTTTAGTTGCCCCGTCTTTTCGTATATAGAATCCTGCTTTCTACTGTTATCAATGTATGCTTTAATTGTACCTGCTATGTTCGTATTGACATCAGCAATATTCCTGTTCTTTGACAGGTATAGTTTGGGAACAGTATCCAAGACCAGTTCTACTTTATTTCCTTTTTTAGGGTCCAGTGCCTGTACAGCAAACTTAATACTATCGGTTAACACCAGTCCTTCAAACTTAAACCTGCCATTTGCATCGGCAGTAGCGTTTTGAAGTATTCCGGCTTTTGTAGCCATCAGCATGAGTTTGGCATTAGGAACTGCTTTACCACCCAGTGTTTTTACCACTCCGGTAATGTCGATACCTAAGCCCTCCGGTTTGAACATCGCATTGGTAAGGTAGGCTGTATTGGGGTCTGTGCTGGCGTTTGATACCAGCGCACTCTTTGCTATACTACCAGCAATCTCCTTCCAGCTAAACCTCCGGTAACCCTGTGTCAGCATTAGGTTATCCAACGCTTTGTTCACTTCGCCATTATCCTGAGTAAAGTAATAATTAGGCCTTTCAACATATCCTTTCAAATCCGCAGTCAGCAACAAGTTCGAAAAGATCGTGCTTTCACGCTCTTCTTCAAAAGGTACCTTGCTCTCATCAATCACTGTTACCGAGAAATTTCCCGCTGTCGGCTTATCATCTTTATCCTTTGCTTCCAGCTCCAACTCCACAGCTTCCTTGCTTTTGTAAGTTTTCTTTGCTGTCGATAAACTCAGCTGCAGCTGGTCCTTGCTCCTGATAAAAGCAATCCGCTCATTCAGTGGTTCTCCGGCAGCATTGAACAGCGTAAACTGCGCTATCCCGGTGGGGAAATCGCTCTTCTCCAACCAGAACGAGCTGATCTGCCTGCTGAGTTTGACTGGAAAGGCATTGATTGTTGCACCTCCAGACTGTACAATGATACTCAGGTTAACTGAATTTTGTGCTGCTTCCAGGGTTTTTGCTGAGGTACTTACCCTAACAAGGATACTGTCTTTATTGGGTTGATAAACACTCAGCACATAACCCTCATCTACTGCCAGCGGCAACGGCATTAGCTTTTCGGTACTGTCAGCAAACCTGATTTTTGCCGTATAGGTTTTCCCTGACTCAGGGAGGATGTTAAAGCTGCCCATCCCAAACTTTAAGCTCTCAAAGACTGCAACCTCTTTGTTGTCGTTGTCCAGTATTTTGCCTGTTACCCCTAAACCCGCACCATCAATTCCGGTAGCTTTAAAGGCAACCTTGCTAGTCACCCCGTTTATTAAGTTCCCACTCTCGGGAAAGAACTGAACATCGCTTTGTGCCAGGCCAGCTTTAATCGGGAAGTCTTTGGTGACCTCCTTTTTTCCGCTTGCTGTTTCTGAACCTATTCTGGTACGGATATACGCTCCCCGCAGATCAGCCTGGTTCTCATTTGAAATTTTTACTGTAATATTTCCCTGCTGATCGGTTTTAGCCGATTTACTGTATGCCCTTTGCTGATCAATCATGATGTCGTATGCCACATTTCTTCCCGGTAAGGGTTTACCTTGCTCATCGGTGTATTGCAGGGTGGCAGTAAGTACAGATTTATCGTCAACAGTTTGATAGCGGTAATCTGATCTGCCTATAACTTCCTCGCTAACTGGGCTGCCGACAGTAAACGTATGGTCAAAGAAATAATCTTCACCGGCATTCCTCATCCATTGTGTATAGGCCCTTATCCGGTAACTCCCTTCCCTCAGCTCATCTTCCAGAACAAAATCCCCCAAGCTCATGCCCGCAGCAAGGGGAAGTTTCAAAGATCGTACAATAGAATCCTTTTCGGTAATCAGGTCCACATGCAGCGCCCCGCTGATGGCAGAGAGCTGGTGGCTGCTGCCCGTAGTTACATACGCCTTAAACCAAATCGTATCGCCCAACGCGTAATAAGGCTTATCTAGGTGCAGGTACACCTTTTCCTGGGGATGGATGTCTGTCCACTGCCTTAGTGAAGCAACCAGTCTGTCCAAAGGATCGTCATCCTTTGAAACAAAAGCACTAAAAATAAAATGTAGTAAAAAGGGTATTGTTAATTTTTTAAGAAGCGTCATAACAAAAGAGATATACTTGGTTCTATTATAGGCAACTCAGAAATGGAAATAGGGGACAACAATCGAATATTAATTTAATGCCACAGAATACAGATACACTTGTCACCAGATTTGCCCTTCTGCATTAATACCCTTAACTATCACTTTATAATTACCAGGCCCGTCTCCATTAAAATAGTTAAGTTTAGTTTTACCGGTACTGTATGTTTTAACACTTGCATTCCTACTATTTTACAATTAGCTCATCCGGCAGAATGCAAAATATTTTTATTCCTGATAAGTCGTTACCATTGATAACTTTTTCGTATTTTGCTTTCGTTACCGCTTTACTAAATTAACTCTTATATGATAGCTCTCCGGTTTTTCATCATTATCATTTTATTTATTTTCGTAAAAAACGCTCCTAAGGAGCCTATAGATCCTATAGTTCATGAAAAGGTCTACATCCAAACCAATAAGCAGAATTATACTGTTGGAGATACGCTTTGGTTTAAGGCCTATGTTACCAGTGGACCAGAAAATCGCCTAAGCAATCATAGCGAATCAGTTTATGTTGAATTGATTAACGAAAAAGATTCTGTACAGAGAATCATTAAAGTACCCATTAACAAAGGAGTAGGTTTTGGGGATATCGTTTTGGAAAACGAAATACAACAAGGCGCTTTCAGGCTTCGGGCTTATACCCAGGCCATGAGAAATAATGATCCAGCTTACTTTTTTGATAAATCATTTTTCATTCGCGGGTATTTTGTAAAAGGAATTAAAGCAAAAGCTAACTATGAATTTGTAACTAAGGGAAATCAATCTTCAATATTAGTCAAACTTAATTATAAAGGATTAGATGGCGCCCCCTTATCGGGACAGCAAATTCGTTATAACATCATTTCTGAAAGAGAGCTGATATCTAAAGGCACAAGCAAAACTGATGCATTGGGCAATATAATGGTCGAGGTACAGAAATCTGGTAAAATAAATCTGGATGACAGCTATTTAGAATCTTTTGTAGAACAAAAGCGGGGGGGTGTGATCACTAAAACTTTCCCATTGTTTGGAAAGTGGTCACAATCTGATGTTCAGTTCTTGCCGGAAGGTGGAGTCTTACTTGCCGGTGTTAAAAATAAGATAGGCTTTAGAGCAGTGGGACAAAATGGAAAAGGTTTGGCAATAACAGGTAAAGTTGTAGATGGGGAGGGTCATTTAATCAGTAATATTAATACAACACATGCAGGAATAGGGAGTTTTGAAATTGATACTAAAGCTGGAGTAGATTATACTGCTGATGTCCGATTAACCAACGGCCAGCAAATGTTATATAAACTTCCAAAAGCCAAAACTGACGCTTATCAATTGGGTTGTAGCCTGCAGGATACCCATCAACTGATTTCAGTGCGGACGAATGACCCCAGTTTAAGCAACAATAAAGATTTAAGTGTAGTGATTAGTTCAGGGGGGGCAGTTGTTTATCAAAAACCTATAAAATTGATTTCAGGAAAGGCTAATATTGAGATTGAATTAGACAGCCTTCCGATGGGCGTATCGAAAGTAGAATTGATCAACAAGAATGCAGTGGTCAATTCCAGGGTCATATTTGTGAACAACAAAAAGGTCTTGACTGCCAAACTGAAGCTAAACAAGTCTGCATTTGTGAAGAAAGAATTAGTGCAGATTTCTGCAGAATCGATGGATCAAACGAAATTGAACGGCAACTTTAGCGCTACAATAACACGTTTGGATACTTTGCAAAACAATAAGAAAAATGAGGTGACTATTTTTTCCAGCCTGTTGCTTTCTTCTGATTTAAAGGGTTACATAGAAGAGCCTAATTATTATTTTTTAGATCGTGAAGAAAAGAGATTGAAAGCCCTGGACGATCTAATGCTAACTCAAGAATTTGATAAATACGAGAAGGTAAGAGGTGCTGCGATAAATCAACTTTTTACCGTTGAGAAAGCGAAGACTGTTATTAGTGGTAAAGTAACGACTTTAGATGAACGGCCAGCCGTTAATGCAAAAGTGACTATAGTTTCGCTGAATAGTAATATCATGGAAGAAACCAAATCTGACGGAACTGGAACATTTGCCTTCGATGGCATAAGGATAAATCAGGGTACAAGATTTACGGTTCAGGGTAAGTTGGCTAACAATTCAGATCGGTTGATTATTTCAGTTGATGAGATCGATCCAATGACAATGGGCATAAACCCCAACAGGGCCGAAATGAATATGAAGCTGCTAGACATGGAACAGAATGATGTCGAGGCACCTCTTTACATAGTCGCAAAATCCAGAAACTTAAAAGAAGTTAAAATCAATGCACAACTTAAGCAAGAGGTAACTTATACGAAGCAATTTGGGAACTTTGTACCTGACGGACATGCAGATCAAACCTATATTATGCGGGACGCAGAACATTGCGCTTCTTTAGGTCAGTGTTTGCAGGGTATGCTTCACGGGGTGATATTTAGGGAGAATAAGTCCGTGCGATACTATCCTTTCGGGCGTGATCCGGTACCGATGAATGTCTTCATAGACGGAAGAAAAGTAATGACCTTAGATGAAATGGGCGACATTTTTGATAACAATGTATTGGATCCGATGGATATTGGAAAGATAGAAGTTGTTAGAACAAACTTAGCCCTAAAAGCGATGTTAGGTGGAGAGTCTCTTTTAATTATCACTAAAAAAAGAGAGAAGATAGAAAAATTGTACACGCCGAATATTACTAACTACTACCCGCTAGGTTTTACCAAACCTCATTCTTTCTTTCTACCGGATTATAGCTCCGGTCAATTTGAATTTATGAATGACTACAGGACTGCAGTTTATTGGAATCCTAAGCTAGTTGGGAATGGCAGTAATAAAATTGAATTTGATTTTTATAATTCGGATCAACCTGGTACATATGAGGTGGTCTTTGAGGGAATTAATAATTTAGGATATTTATGCAGACAAGTCGCCTACTATGAGGTTAAATAAAGCGTATTTGGCAAAAAGCATTCCATTGTGTTTTATATTCACCATGCATTGGGCATTTACTTTCGCTCAGTATCCATTTAATATCCCTATTAAAATACCTGCTGGCAAAATAAGTTCATTTACGGAAAGCATCTTCGATCAAAGCTCAGGTCAGCCGGTGCTGATTAAAAAAAGTACCACCTCTTTTGATGTTAAGAGAAATATGAGGGAGCAGATTATATTTGATAGTATCGATAGCAATGTTATTGAAAACAAAATTGTTTATCGTTACGAAAATGATCAGCTAGTAGAAGAAAAGGACAAATATTCCATTAAAAAATATCTTTATGATATTTTGGGAAATAGGACAGCCATTAAAGAAACAAATGATTCAATCAGCACTTTAACCAGGTATTTGTATAATGTAAAGAAGTTGGTTGAACAGCGTGTTCAATATGCAGAGGATGGCACGCTAAATTTCGAAGAAAAGTTTGGGTACGATTTACAAAGCCATTTAATATCAAAGGAAGTGTTAATTCCTGATTCGCTTTCGAAAAGTTATTATGCCAATTACACCTACGACTTAAAAGGAAATGTAGTCAATGATAGAGTCTATGCGATGAACAACCACATTAAATGGTCAAATAGTTATTCTTATGACCAGTACGGTAATTTGATTGGGCAACAAAGGCTAAATGAGAACGGTGTAGAACAGTGGAGAATCTCCTGCAAATATTTAATGGACAAATTAGGGAACTGGACGACATTGAAAATTGTACGCGATAAAAACAATTTTTTAATCAAAAGAATTATCAACTATTGAGCTAATGGTATTAGCAACCATAACTTAATTAAGTTCAGAAAAAGCACAATTGTTTTTGGTAATCTTTCGGATCTGCCGATGAACCCCTTCGATAAGATGTCTAATACGGTAATCATTGGGCCAGTCATTACGGTGATATCACCGTTATAGACAGTTTTAATTAAAAGCAGTTCAGAAATGGAATAGAGGACAACAATCGAATATTAATTTAATACCACACAATACAGGTACACTTGTCGCCCGATTTCCCCTTCTGCATTGATGCCTTCCACGATTACCTTATAATTACCGGGGCCATCTGCATTGAAATAGTTGAGTTTAGTTTTACCGGTGCTGTAGGTTTTAACATTCGCATTCCAATAGATGGTAGTTCGAAGATCCGGAAGTTCGCTATCGGCGTTTAAATGATCATATTTAGGTGAATAAAACACTTTAACTTTATTGAATCCTTTCGGGGAAATATTAGCGATGTTGGGGTTGTAACCTTTTCCTTTGTCTTTTTTAGTATAAATCATAATGGCAGGGGCACCAAGTACATTGATCAGCGCTCTATTTGTTAATACGAGTTCTATTTTAGCAATATCACCGGCTTCAAGGGTGGTATTATCAAATACCCCTGCAGCTTCCATTTCTCTTATTTCCCTTCCGTCTAAAATAATTTTCATTGGAACAAACAATTTGGTTTGCGAATCATAGAAATGTGGGTAATTGTCAATAAACAGGCGCCTAAGAGGTTCTGGATAAAAACGATCAAATTTAACATTAGGCATTAAGCCCCGTAAGAAGATACCCAAATTTGCAAAGGGCTTTTGATTCTTCATATCAATTGTTTTATCGGCATGCCCTTCTCCAATTCTTACCGCACCCTGTGTTGCGTAAACTTGGTCTGGTATTTTTCGTGCGGTTATCTGAACCGTTTTTAGTCGCTGCACCCTGTTTAGTTGGCCCGTCTTTTCGTATATAGAATCCTGCTTTCTACTGTTATCAATGTATGCTATAATTGTACCTGCTATGTTAGTATTTACATCAGCAATATTTTTGTTCTTTGACAGATATAATTGTGGAACAGTATCCAAGACCAATTCTACTTTGGTACCATTCTTCTCCGTTCGTGCCTGTACAGCAAACTTAATACTATCGGTTAACACCAATCCTTCAAACTTAAACCTGCCATTTGCATCGGCAGTAGCATTTTGAAGGATTCCCACTTTTGTAGCCAAAAGCATGAGTTTGGCATTAGGAACTGCTTTGCCACCCAGCGTTTTTACCGCTCCAGTAATGTCGATACCCAAGCCTTCCGGTTTGAACATCGCATTGGTTAGGTAGGCTGTATTGGGATCTATGCTGGCGTTTGATTCCAGAGGACTGTTTGCTGTACTACCGGCAATTTCCTTCCAGCTAAACCTACGGTAACCCTGTGTCAGCATCAGGTTATCCAATGCTTTGTTCACTTTCTCATCATCCTTTGTAAAGTAATAATTAGGTTTTTCAATATATCCTTTCAAGTCCGCAGTCAGCAACAAGTTCGAAAAGATCGTACTTTCCCTTTCTTCCTCAAAAGGCACCTTGCTCTCATCAATCACTGTTACCGAGAAATTTCCCACTGTCGGCTTATCATCTTTATCCTTTGCATCCAACTCCAGCTCCACAGCTTCTTTGCTTTTGTAAGTTTTCTTTGCTGTCGATAAACTCAGCTGCATCTGGTCCTTGCTCCTGATAAAAGCAATCCGCTCATTCAGAGGCTCCCCGGCAGCATTGAACAGCGTAAACTGTGCTATCCCGGTGGGGAAGGCACTCTTATCCAACCAGAACGAGCTGATCTGCCTGCTGATTTTAACAGGTGAGGCATTGATTGTTGCGCCTCCAGATTGTACAATGATACTCAGGTTAACTGAGTTTTGCACTGCCGCCAGGGTCTTAGCTGAGGTACTTACCCTAACAAGGATACTGTCTTTATTGGGTTGATAGACACTCAGCACATAACCCTCATCTAGTGCCGGGGGCAGTGGCATCATCTTTTCGGTACTGTCAGCAAACCTGATTTTTGCCGTGTAGGTTTTCCCTGCCTCAGGGATGATGTTAAAGCTGCCCATTCCAAACTTTAAGCTTTCAAAGTCTGCTACCTCCTTGTTTTCATTGTCCAGTATTTTGCCTGTTACCATGATGCCAGCACCATCAATTCCGATAGCTTTAAAAGCCACCTTGCTAGTCACCCCGTTTATTAAATTCCCACTCTCGGGAAAGAATTGAACATCGCTTTGCGCCAAGCCAGCTTTAATCGGGAAATCTTTGGTTACCTCCTTTTTTCCGCTTGCTGTTTCTGAAACTATTCTGGTACGGATATAGGCACCACGTAAGTCTGCCTGGTTCTCATTTGAAATTTTTACTGTAATATTTCCCTGCTGGTCGGTTTTAGCCGATTTGCTATAGGCCCTTTGCTGATCAATCATGATGTCGTATGCCACATTTCTTCCCGATAAGGGTTTACCTTCCTCATCGGTGTATTGAAGGGTGGCAGTAAGTACAGATTTATTGTCAACAGTTTGATAACGGTAATCTGATCTGCCTATAACTTCCTCGCTAACTGGGCTGCCGACAGTAAACGTATGGTCAAAGAAATAATCTTCACCGGCATTCCTCATCCATTGTGTATAGGCCCTTATTCTGTAATTGCCTTCCCTCAGCTCATCTTCCAGTACAAAATCACCCATACTCATTCCGGCAGAAAGAGGAAGTTTCAAAGATCGTACAATAGAATCCTTTTCAGTGATCAGGTCTACATGCAATGCCCCGCTAATGGCAGAAAGCTGGTGGCTGCTGCCCGTAGTTACATACGCCTTAAACCAAATCGTATCGCCCAATGCATAATAAGGTTTATCCATATGCAGGTAAACCTTTTCCTGGGGATGGGTATCTGTCCATTGCCTTAGTGAAGCGACCAGCCTGTCTAAAGGATCCTCATCTTTGGAAACAAAAGCACTAAAAATAAAAAGGAGTAAAAGAGGTATTGCTATTTTTTTCAGAGGCGTCATAACAAAAGAGATATACTTGGTTTCAATTAAAGGCAATTCAGAAATGGAAATAGGGGACAACAATCGGATATTAATTTAATGCCACAGGATACAGATATACTTGTCGCCCGATTTGCCCGTCGGAATTAATCCCCTTAACTATCACTTTATAAGTACCAGGCCCATCTGCATTGAAATAATTAAGCTTGGCTTTACAGGTACTGTATGTTTTAACACTTGCATTCCTACTATTTAACAATTAGCTCATCCGGCAGAATGCAAAATATTTTTATTCCTGATAAGTCGTTACCATTGATAACATTTTCGTATTTTGCTTTCGTTACCCCTTTACTAAATTAACTCTCATATGATAGCTCTCCGGTTTTTCGTTATTATCATTTTATTTATTTTCGTAAAAAACGCTCCTAAGGAGTCTGTAGATCCTACAGTTCATGAAAAGGTCTACATCCAAACCAATAAGCAGAATTATACTGTTGGAGATACCCTTTGGTTTAAGGCTTATGTTACCAGTGGCCCAGACAATCGCCTAAGCAATCATAGCGAATCAGTTTATGTTGAATTGATTAACGAAAAAGATTCTGTACAGAGAATCATTAAAGTACCCATTAACAAAGGAGTAGGTTTTGGGGATATCGTTTTGGAAAACGAAATACAACAAGGCGCTTTCAGGCTTCGGGCTTATACCCAGGTCATGAGAAATAATGATCCTAGTTACTTTTTTGATAAATCATTTTTCATTCGCGGGTATTTTGTAAAAGGAATTAAAGCAAAAGCTAACTATGAATTTGTAACTAAGGGAAATCAATCTTCAATATTGGTCAAACTTAATTATAAAGGATTAGATGGCGCCCCCTTATCGGGACAGCAAATTCGTTATAACATCATTTCTGAAAGAGAGCTGATATCTAAAGGCACAAGCAAAACTGATGCATTGGGCAATATAATGGTCGAGGTACAGAAATCTGGTAAAATAAATCTGGATGACAGCTATTTAGAATCTTTTGTAGAACAAAAGCGGGGGGGTGTGATCACTAAAACTTTCCCATTGTTTGGAAAGTGGTCACAATCTGATGTTCAGTTCTTGCCGGAAGGTGGAGTCTTACTTGCCGGTGTTAAAAATAAGATAGGCTTTAGAGCAGTGGGACAAAATGGAAAAGGTTTGGCAATAACAGGTAAAGTTGTAGATGGGGAGGGTCATTTAATCAGTAATATTAATACAACACATGCAGGAATAGGGAGTTTTGAAATTGATACTAAAGCTGGAGTAGATTACACTGCTGATGTTCAGTTGCCAAGTGGCCAGCAAATATCTTATAAGCTTCCAAAGGCTAGAACGGATGCTTATCAATTAAGTTGTAGCCTGCAGGATACCCATCAACTGATTTCAGTGCGGACGAATGAGCCCAGTTTAAGCAACAATAAAGATTTAAGTGTAGTGATTAGTTCAGGGGGAGCAGTTGTTTATCAAAAACCTATAAAATTGATTTCAGGAGAGGCTAATATTGAGATTGAATTAGACAGCCTTCCGATGGGCGTGTCGAAAGTAGAATTGATCAACAAGAATGCAGTGGTCAATTCCAGAACCATTTTTGTAAAGAACCATAAGGTGTTGACTGCAAAATTGAAGCTGAACAAGCCTTCGTTTTTAAAGAAAGAGCTAGTGAAGGTTTCCGTAGAATCGATAGATCAAACGAAATTGAACGGTAGCTTTAGCGTTACCGTAACGCGTCTGGATACTTTACAAAACAATAAGAAAAATGAAGTGACTATTTTTTCCAGTTTGTTGCTTTCGGCGGATTTAAAAGGCTACATAGAAGAGCCTAACTATTATTTTTTGGATCGTGACGAGAAGAGAGGAAAAGCATTGGATAATCTGATGCTAACTCAACAACTTGATAAATACAAGAAAGTAAGAGGTGCTGCGATAGATCAACTTTTTACCGTTGAGAAAGCAAAGACAATCGTTAGTGGTAAAGTAACGACTTTAGATGGCCGGCCGGCCGTTAATGCAAAATTGATTATGGTTTCCCTGAATAGTAATATCATGGAAGAAACCAAATCTGACGGAGCTGGAAAATTTGCCTTCGATGGTATAAGGATTAGTCAGGGTACACGGTTCACGGTTCAAGGCAGGCTGGCAAATAATTCAGATCGATTAATAATTTCAATTGATGAGGTTGCGCGTGTAAGCATGAGTTTAAATCCGAGTAAACCTGAACTCAATATGACGTTGCTAGATATGGATCAGAATGATACCGAAGCACCTCTTTACATAGCCGCAAAATCCAGAAACTTAAAAGAAGTTAAAATCAATGCACAACGTATGCAAGAGGTAACCTATACGAAGCAATATGGAAATATTGTGCCAGATGGCCATTCGGATCAAACCTATATTATTCGGGACGCAGAATATTGCGCATCGTTAGGTCAGTGTTTACAGGGAATGCTTCACAGCATTATCTTCAAGGAATATAAATCCGTGAATTACTATCCATTCTATCGTGACTCTGCAATGACAGTATTTTTAGATGGCAGAAAAGTTATGACTATTGATGAAATCAGAGATATTTTTGATAATAATGTGTTGGAACCAATGGATATTGGAAAGATAGAAGTTGTGACCAACAATTTGGCAATACAAACGATGTTAGGTGGACCGTCTCTTTTAATTATCACTAAAAAAAGAGAGAAGAGAGAAAAATTGTACACTCCGAATATTACTAACTATTTTCCTCTAGGTTTTACCAAACCTCATTCTTTCTTTCTACCGGATTATAGCTCCGGTCAATTTGAATTTATGAATGACTACAGGACTGCAGTTTATTGGAACCCTAAGCTGCTTGGGAATGGCAGTAATAAAATTGAATTTGATTTTTATAACTCAGATCAACCTGGTACATATGAGGTGGTCTTTGAGGGGATCAATAATTTAGGATATTTATGCAGACAAGTGGCCTATTATGAAGTTAAGTAAACCGTATTTAGTAAAAGTGATCCTTTTGTTGACCATGTTTATATTGCATTGGAGACCTATCTTGCTCAGTATCCATTTAATTTGCAAATTAAAATACCTGCTGGCAAAATAAGTTCATTTACGGAAAGCAGCTTTGATCAAAGCTCTGGTCAGCCGGTGCTGATAAAAAAAAGCACTTTCTCTTTTGATGTTAAAGGCAATCTAATTGAGCAGATCATATTTGATACTATTGACAGCAATGTTGTGGAGAACACGATTGTTTATCGTTACGAAAATGATCAGCTAGTAGAAGAAAAGGACAAATATTCTATTAAAAAATACCTTTATGATGTTTTGGGAAATAGGACAGCCATTAAAGAAACAAATGATTCAATCAGCACGTTAACCAGGTATTTGTATAATGTAAAGAAGTTGGTTGAACAGCGTGTTCAATATGCAGAGGATGGCACGCTAAATTTCGAAGAAAAGTTTGTATACGATCTGGAAAGTCATCTCTTATCAAAAAATGTGTTAATCCCTGATACGCTTTCGAAAAGTTATTATGCCAATTACACCTGTGATTTAAAAGGAAATGTAGTCAATGATAGAGTCTATGCGATGAACAACCACATCAAATGGTCAAATAGTTATTCTTATGACCAGTACGGTAATTTGATTGAGCAAAAAAGGCTTAATGAGAACGGTGTAGAACAGTGGAGAATCTCCTGCAAATATTTAATGGACAAATTAGGGAACTGGACGACATTGAAAATTGTACGCGATAAAAACAATTTTTTAATCAAAAGAATTATCAACTATTGAGCTACTCTTTCGGATGTGCCGATGAACCCCTTCGATTAAAGGCAATTCAGAAATAGTTCACTAATATTTAGAAATAATTTTTAAGCAGGTAGGTCCGCATTCCTTACTATCTAATTAATGGGAATTAGGAAATGTTTTAAACAAGAAATTTTGAATTAAGGGACAACATTATAATTGCTTAAAAAATAAAGCAGCATATGTCGGGTAAAATTTATCGCTCAAAGATTTAAAAATAGAAACAATACTTTGGTATTCTCTAAATTTTTCCTCCAAATTCGGGTATAGGTATGCGAATCGCTCAGGGTTATCGAAGTCAGATTCCGTTGTAACTCTGTCTACTTTAGCTTCGACCCAAAAGGACCTGTAGTAACCAAATTTTGGCAAAAGATTTTTTTGGTCTTGCAAGGCCAAAACTTTTTTAGAAATCAAATTTTTGTATATGGAATCAAGATTTTCTCCTAAAATTTGAAATCTTTTATAGGGGTATACCTCCCATTGATAGATCCCTTTTACAGAATCTGGCCTGGGAAAAGGGCTCGTCACCTACTTCCATGTTCACTCGCGGTATATAGCCGAATTTCTATTTCGTTTTTTGATTCTATTATAGGCTTGAGGTGAAAACCCAACATCCCTCCGGTATAAGTAAATTCATCACAATCTTTACAATGTCTATCAATAGTCTTGTACGGATAAAGCTTTTGCGCATGACAAGATAAGCTAACTAAAAGTAAATAGATCGCAAATCTAAATGAGAGACTCAATTTTGAAAACATTTTCATTAATTTAAAAAATCTGTGATATGGTTGCGCTAACAATTCTTGCTTTGTCATATTGAAAACGTTTAACTATATAAATATAATGACATTATTTTACACAGGGGTATTATAGGACTGAAAGTACCTTTAGCCGTACTTTGGAGGGGAAAAGGGTACCTCTAGTGCTCCAAGATACCTAGTAGCCTGCACGAAAGGCGCTCTAAGCGATGTAGGTGCTATGGAAAATATTAGGAAATCAACTGTACCATTGGTTTGGCATCATTCTCGGCTTAAAGGTAGTTTAACCGTAATTTAGTTGTGGTTTCTTCGTGTATGAGGTACCTTAAGTCGCACAAACCGCGACTATACCACGAACAAAACACGAGTAAACCCAAAACAGAACCCCTCAAAAGGTTTAATCAGTATTGCCGGTAGCTGCACAGCTCTACCCCTACACTGACGAGATATTATTACCACATACTGCTGGCATCCCTCTATAAAATGTCACTAGAATCCACGCTTAATTATAGCACCAAAACAAGCGATAATTAAGGTTTAAAACCAGTCTTATTATAGCTACAATCAATAGACATAAAGCGCTGTAAATCAAAGAGTTTAATTCGAAATAATGCCAAAATTTATTTGGAAATATCAACTATTTTTCTTACATTTGCACTTGTAATAAAACGAGCTTTTTATAAGCCACAATTATACCAGCCTATCGGGTAAATCCCAACAATTTGTAGGCATCTGGAATATACTCCGCCATCGCTGATCAGCAAAAAATACCAGGCAAGTATTCCATTTTCAATTTTTTAATTAGTCGACTAGTTAAATTTAAACTGCCAGCTGCGATAGCCGGTAGCATTAGTTCATTGACGTATTAAAAGCTGGTTGGGCTTTCAAGACCAACTTGCTAAAAGTTATCCTCCATCAGAAAATCCCTGATGTTCATGTGGAGGATGCCTTGCTGACTATTGCCTTCAAAATGGGTATTGGTGATGACAATTTTTGGGTAATTGTCCGGTATCTTTAGCAGGTTGCCAAATTCTCGTTCTATAGTTTTTTCACTGTCTAACTTTAGCGCAACCTGTACATACCTGAATTCGCCATTTCGTTCACAGACAAAGTCGATTTCCTGGGTGTTTATGGAGCCGACCTTAATGGTGTAACCAAGGTATAACAAGTGATTGTATACCACGTTTTCGAGCAGTTTTCCAATATCGTTAGGCTTGTAGCCAATAATTGCGTTTCTAATTCCTGTATTTTCGAAATAAAACTTACTACCCGTTTCAAAAATCTTTTTCCCAATGATATCGTACCGCCCTACTTCGTGAACAATGTAGGCGTTTGTTAAATAGCTAGTATAGGTTTGGATTTGATTAGGGGCTATATTTATTTGTTGAGACTTTAGGAAATCACTAATTCTTTTAGCTGAAAAAAGACTCCCTATTGCATCCGCCAGGAACAAAACTAGCTTCTCCAGGAAAACACTATTACGCAGACTATATCTAGCTACCACATCTCTAAATATAATGGTTGAATAGACTCCCTTAAGGTATTCGAACGCCTGGTTATTTAACGGAAGGTTGATTAGGTATGGTAAACCACCATAAGTAAAGTAATGTGATAAACTTAAATCGCTGTCTGCCAATTTGTGAAATAATAGAAATTCTTTGTAAGACAAGCTGTATACCGGAAACTCTATATACCTGCCGCTTAAATAAGTAGCCAGTTCGCCGGATAGCATTTTAGCATTACTCCCGGTAACATATAAGTCATTATTTTCATCAAGCAATAAGGACCTTAATGCTTTTTCAAAATCGGCAATGTCTTGTATTTCGTCTATAAATATATAATTACGTTGATCGGCATTCGTCTTGGACAACACATAGTCGTTCAGGTCCTTGGCTGTTTTTATGAAATCAAATTGCAAATCTTCCATATTGATATAGATCAGATTTGCATTTTTATCTAGGTCTTGAATGCTATTCATCAATTGAAATAATAAATAGCTTTTACCTACCCGCCTCTGACCGGTAATTACCTTAATAAGATTTTTACCTATAAAGGGTTTAAACCGTTCAATATAAGTTGGTCTAACAATAAGATTTGAAGGAATCTTGTTCATAACTCAATACAACTATAATTATAACTAAACCAAATATAACGCTAAATTATAATCATACTTATAACTTTTTCAATAAACACTACAAATTATAATCATGATTGTTAAACTCAATGCACTACGCCTTGTCTGTATTTCAAAAAGACCAGGATGAAATGTAATCCGATAGAAATAACGAAGGGTATGGTTATTAGGATGTAAAGCCAGGTATTGGCAAAATAATTATACCGAATGGAAGACAAGATAACGTGGGTTACCCACAGCACCAGGAATGCCGCAAAGAAAACATTGGTAGCACCAATTATAAAATGCACCAACTTAAAGGATTTACCTTGCTCTATATTTCTAAGCACTAGCGAATTGAAAACAATGACCACCGCTATTCCAGCCATCGCGTAAGCAGTGCTATTCAGCAGGTAGAGCAGGAAATAAAGTATCGCAAAAGCAATATTTAAGTAGGATAAAATTTTCAGCATCTTTATAAATATAGTCATTCCCAGAACTATTCGGTGTCATTGTTGTTAGTATTTATAACAAATTATAAGAAGATGAAAAAGGAAACAAAAATAATTGCAGGTGTATTAGCAGGTGCTGCTCTTGGTGCAGCAGTGGCATTAATTTTATCGTCAAGTAAATCTGATGATGTTAAAGACAAAGTAGCAGACTGGTTTTGCGAACTGTTAGATTCTTCTAAGGATAGACTAGCAGATGTAGCTGATAAGTTTAAAGACAGCATAGCAAACATTAAGGCATAGTTTACTGAATGAAGATTGCTTTTCATGGTGCAGCACGTACTGTAACCGGCAGTAAACACCTGATTACTTTAAAAAACAAAAACCAAATATTACTAGACTGCGGAATGTTCCAGGGCATGGGCGAGGTAACCGATAAGTTAAATGGTTACTTCGGCTTTGATCCTTCGGAAGTTACTTACATGGTCTTGTCTCATGCGCACATAGACCATTGCGGCTTATTGCCAAAATTGGTGGCAGATGGTTTCAAAGGAAATATCTATGCTACCCCCGCTACAATGGATCTGGCTAGAATACTGTTAATGGACTCTGCAAAGATCCAGACACAGGATGCTGAATATATGAACAGGCATAAAAAAGAGCATGATGAACTAGAGGAGCCGCTTTATACAGAGGATGATGTGATCAAAACATTGAGTCAGTTTAAAGTTGTCGATTACAATGAAGATTTTCAACTGGACGATCAGATAAGCTTACATTTTACGGATGCCGGGCACATAGTTGGTAGTGCTGCCGTACATCTTACCATAACTGAAGAAGGCAAAACAACTAAGGTGACCTTTAGTGGTGATGTTGGCCGCTATGGTGATCTCCTGCTCAAAAGTCCGCAGCGCTTTGAACAAGCAGATTATATTTTAATGGAATCTACTTATGGAGATTCTTTGCATAAGGACCTTGATCCTATTGAGGACATGCTGCTTGAAATTATCAAGAATACCTGTGAGGTTAAGAAAGGCAAAGTGATCATTCCTGCTTTTAGCGTGGGCCGTACGCAAGAGCTTCTTTACGCTTTGAATGGTCTTGAATTGAAGCATAAATTACCTGATGTGCCATTTTATGTAGATAGTCCGCTTTCCACTCAGGCTACTGAAGTGTTAAAAAGTCACCCTGAAGTTTACAACAGTGGCGTTAAGCAAGTGCTTAAGGTGGATCACGACATCTTCGGCTTCAAAGGCCTTCAGTTTATTGAAAGTGTGGAAGAGTCTAAGGCTTTGAATAACGACCCGCGACCATGCGTCATCATTTCTGCATCTGGTATGGCTGAAGGGGGAAGAATAAGGCACCACATTAAAAATAACATTGGCAGTAGTAAAAACACCATTTTGATGGTTGGCTATGCAGACCCGAACTCTTTGGGTGGCAGGTTAATGGCCGGTAAGAAATCGGTACGGATATTTCGCGATGATTATGATGTGGCGGCTGAAGTGAAGTCCATCAGGTCTATGAGTGCCCATGGCGATTATGAAGATCTTTTACATTTTCTTTCCTGTCAGGACCCAAAATTAGTAAAGCAATTGTTTCTGGTACATGGCGAATATGATGTGCAGCAGAAATTCGCTGTGCGGTTAAAAGAGGTGGGATTTGAACATGTTGCCATTCCTGAGTACCATCAGGAATATGAAATATAAATTATCTTTGTCCAATGGACGTTTTTGGTGAAGCTTTAAAGGATCAGTTTTTAAAACCGCCTGCAGAAACCCTTTGGGTACACAATTCTTATGATGATCCTGAAGAGATGCCAGTGGATATCTACTTTAGGGATGAGGAGGAAATGCCTGAACTGGAACTGCGCGCAATGGAACTTTGCAAAGGCAAAACGCTTGACGTGGGCGCAGGAGTTGGAAGTCACGCGTTGATACTCCAACAACGTGGCTTTGATATTACCGGCATGGATATTTCTGCTGCAGCGGTTGATATTATGAAAAAGCGTGGTTTAAAAAAGGCAATGGAAGGCGACATCCTCAAATACACCGCCGATACTTATGATACCTTGCTTTTTATGATGAACGGCATTGGCTTAACAGGCACAATTGCTGGTCTTACCTCCTTTTTAGAGAAAGTTAAAGCGCTGCTTAATCCAGGCGGGCAACTGGTATTTGATAGTTCAGACCTGTCTTACCTTTACCAGGAAATTGAATTCCCGGCAAAGGGGTACTTTGGAGAAGTAAGCTTTAGGTACGAATATAGAAGCACCAAAGGCAGTTGGTTTAAATGGATTTATGTGGATCAGCAAACACTAAAAACTATCGCCTCAAAAAAAGGCTGGACAGTAGAAATCATCTTTGAAGACGATAGTGATCAGTACCTGGCTAGGCTTTCTCTTCCCAAATGATAGCAATGTTGACAATCGTTTGAACCGCTTTTTCCATATCCTGCACAGAAGCCCATTCTTGTTTTCCATGGAAGGCATGCTCGCCAGCAAATATATTCGGACAAGGCAGTCCCATAAAAGATAACCTCGAGCCGTCTGTGCCACCTCTTATACTTTGTTGCTTAGGTGTTATTCCCGCTCTTTTGATGGCTTCAATACCGACAGCAATCACTTGTGGATACTGATCCAGTATCTTTTTCATATTGCGGTACTGCTCGGTTATCTTTAGCGTATAAGTAGCGTTTGGATAGTCTTCAATAATATTTTGTACTGTAGCATCCAGGAACTCACCGTTTGCCTGCAATTGCTCATCGTCAAATGCCCTGATGATAAATCTTGCTTCAGCTTGCTCCACACTGCCGGCAATGCTTACCGGATGGATAAAACCCTCTTTATCTTCAGTTGATTCTGGAGAAAGACAATCTGTAGGCAATGCAGTAATCACGTCTGAAAGGATCTTAATGGCACTCTCCATTTTTCCTTTTGCAAAACCTGGATGCGTGCTCACACCATGTATGGTAAGGACGGCGCCATCAGCAGAAAACGTTTCGTCTTCAATAGAACCCAATGTTTCTCCATCAATGGTGTAACCAAAATCAGCACCCAACTTCTTTAGATCTGCCTTGTCCACACCGCGCCCAATCTCCTCATCTGGTGTAAAAAGAATTTTGATCACCCCATGCTTGATGTCAGGGTTTCCCATTAAGAATGCTGCCGCCTCCATAATTTCTGCTACACCAGCTTTGTTGTCTGCCCCAAGTAGGGTAGTACCGCTGGCGGTAATGATATCGTTGCCGATCTGATCTTTCAGGTCCGGATGTTCACTCATTTTCAATACGATGCTTTTGTCGTCCGGCAATACCAGGTCCTGTCCCTGATAGTTTTCATGCACAATTGGCTTAACATCCTGACCACTGCAATCTGGTGAGGTATCCATGTGAGAACAGAAACAGATTACAGGTACATGCTTGTTAGAAGTAGCAGGTATGGTGGCATATACATAACCAAATTCATCCAGATGTGCATCAGCAATGCCGATTGCCAGCAGCTCTTGTACCAGTACTCGACCAAGATCCTTCTGCTTTTCAGTAGAGGGTATGGAAGGTGATAGCGGGTCTGACTGGGTATCTATCTGTACATACTTTATAAAGCGTGATTCGAGTGATTTGGTTTTATTTTGATAATTTTGCATGACTTTTTTAAAAACACAAAGTTATAGAAAGATTCATGAAAAGAGTGAGCGCTTCATTATTTGCAATGCTACTAAGTTTAACAGCTTTGAGCCAATCCAACTTTCAAAAGCTAAGTTTAGGAGCTGGGTTTGGAACCACGCATTCGTTTACAGATTTGCAAAAGCACGACTTTGGTCTGGCAGGTTATGGCACACTAGATTACTATTTTACTCCCTTTTTTAGTATTGGAGGTGAGTTGCAAAAGGGTGAAATAGTAGGTGGCGACATTAATACCGATCCTCATGAGCGGCAGTTTATAAACAGTTACGCTACTGCTACATTAAATGGTAAAGTTGCCCTGGGCACTTTTATTAATTATGAACGCAATTCCTTCAGCAATGCGATAAAAGACCTCTATATTGGTGCAGGAGCGGGCTTGGTACACAACAAAATGAAGAGCGTGGTTAGATATCAGCCAAGTACCGGGTATAAGTTTCCTGGGATGGATAGGTCGTATAATCTTGTTTTTCCAGTTAACCTAGGTATAAACTTCTATTTTAGGAGCAACGATGGAGTTCCAAGATTGGCTTTGAATATTAATCTGCAAAGCAACGTAACCATTGGAGAAGGATTGGATGGATATGACGACTCATCAATAATATTTAAGAACACCAATCCAGATATTTACAATTATTATAGCGTTGGTCTGCGGTACCATTTTGGCCCGTATGGTATTTCTAAAAGAAATCTGTATTAATCCCAGCCAATGAGACTATTATTCCTTTACTTTATTCTTTTCTCAGCAATGGAATCTTCAGCCCAACTAACTCCCTATGAAATCAGCGGAAAAACTGAAACTGCAACCTATAACCAGGCCATTAAACATTATGAGGCTTTAGCAAAAACCTATCCACAGGCCAGGTTGCTAACTTACGGAACTACCGATTTCGGTCAGCCTTTGCACCTGTTAGTATTGTCTAAGGATAAGATATTTAGTCCTGCAGAGATCAAGAAACTGAATAAACGTGTTTTGCTGATCAACAATGGCATCCATCCCGGAGAGCCTGAAGGTATTGACGCAAGTATGATGTTGGCCAGGGATTTACTTAAAGCCAATCTGATACCGAAAGATGTGGTGATTTGTATTGTTCCTGTGTATAACATCGACGGTAGTTTTAACAGAACGGGCACTTCAAGAGCCAATCAAAACGGTCCGCTTGCCTATGGCTTTAGGGGCAACAGCAAAAACTACGACCTGAACAGGGATTTCATTAAATCAGATTCAAAAAACTCGTTGGCTTTTCAGGAAATTTTTAATACCTGGCAGCCTGAGGTATTTGTAGATACGCACACCAGCAATGGGGCCGACTATCAATATACGATGACGCTCATCCCTACCCATAAGGACAAGCTAAATCCCATTCTGTCGGCGTATATGACGGGTGAAATGATTCCTGCGCTATACACAGAGATGAAAAAGGTGGGTTATGAGATGACGCCCTATGTAAATTCTGTGGAAGAAACTCCGGATGCAGGAATCACTGGGTTTTTGGAATCGCCAAGGTATTCTACAGGTTACACTACCTTACACAATACCATTGGTTTTATGCCGGAAACCCACATGCTAAAGACCTACGATAAACGCGTTGATGCTACTTATAAATTGCTGCAAATTTATATTGACCTGGTAGCGAGGGATGCCAAATTGATTGGGGAAAACAAAGTAAAAGCGGATGCTTCAGTAGCGGAACAAAAGGATTTTCCGGTAGAATGGAAGCTGGACGAGAAAACATTTGACCTATTTGATTTTAAAGGCTTCGCTGCAAAGCAAAAGCCCAGTGAGGTGAGTGGCCAGGATCGATTGTATTATGACCGCAACGCGCCTTATACCAAGCCCATTAAATACTGGAATAACTTTATTGCCACAACCGTTGTAAGCAAGCCGGTGGCCTACATCATCCCGCAGGGGTGGACAAAAGTAATTGAGCTGCTAAAATTGAATAGGGTAAAAGTAACTCCATTGCATTCGGACAAAAAGCTTGATGTGGAATTGTATTATATTGATGATTATAAAACTGGTGCCAAACCATTTGAAGGCCATTACCTTCACTCAGCAGTAAAATTAAAGTCGGTACAGCAATTTCTGCAATTTTATGCCGGCGACTACGTTGTGTATGTAAACCAGCCAGCCAACCGGTATATTGTAGAAACACTGGAGCCACAGGCGATGGACTCTTTTTTTAACTGGAACTTTTTTGACTCCATATTGAGCATGAAAGAGCATTTTTCTGCCTACGTTTTTGAGGATACCGCAGCAGAATTGCTAAAGAAAGACCCTGAACTTAGAAAACGCCTGGAAGAAGAAAAGCTTAAAAATAAAGAGCTGGCACAAAGTGCGGCAGCACAACTCGACTTTGTTTATAAAAACTCCGACTATTTCGAGAAAACCTACAACCGTTACCCCATTGCCCGATTGCTTAAAGATTACCAATAAATTAACAAAATAAATGGATTTCATCAATAACACACCAGTAGCCTCTTTTATCTTAATTTTTACTGTTGTTACCAGCATTTATGCTTTTAACGACCATAGCGTGATGGCCAGATTTATACTAAGCCCATATAACGTTTCCCGTAGGCATAAAATCTATACGTTAATCACCAGCGGCTTTATACATGCCGATTGGATGCACCTTCTATTTAACATGTTTACCTTCTTCTCATTTGGCTTTGCATTGGAAAGCATGATCGGCTCTGTAAATTTCGCTATTCTTTATTTTGTGAGTTTAGTGGCCAGCGATTTGCCTACGGTTTTTAAGCATAAGAATGATACTTGGTACCACAGCTTGGGCGCGTCTGGTGCAATAAGTGCGGTGTTGTTTAGCTATATCTTATTTCAGCCGTTCTCACAGATGTACATTATGCCTATCCCATTTGGTATTTGGTCGATAGCTTTTGGCCCGCTATACCTTTTTTATTGTGTGTATGCATCCAAGCAAGCCAGAGATAACATTAACCATGATGCACACTTTTTTGGGGCGATTGCAGGAATTATCTTGACCATACTATTGATACCTGGTGTAATCCCTAACTTTCTACACCAGATTGCTGCAAAAATAGGCTAACAGATTTCTAGTTTTCGGGCAGTGATGCTGGGTTAAAATAGCTGATTGGATGAGTTGGGTCTTTAATGATCTCGAATAAGGTATGTCCCCATGGCTTCCAAAAATCCTGCAGCACCTGTGCATACGTTTTATGTTGCCAGTGATCGAACAATGCCTTATTGAGCGTACCTCTTAGCGGCATCGCATCCACATAGATAGCACCTTCTACAGGTAATATGGTATATTCAGGGAGGCGGTTAAACAGGTAAGCCGAGTAATAAAAACGGGCTGTGAGCTCTTCTAGCTGTTGTGGGCTTAATGGTGTAGTCCCAATCTGGTCCAGTATTTCCTGGTGATATCTTTTATTGGTGCCGTTATCCTGAAGTATGGCGATGATAGCAAAATCCTTTAGCTTTAAGGAGAAAGTAAGGGTATTGATTTCATCCCTGAAACTGAAAGATGTATCTGTCTGCTCCAATGGTAATACCAGGATAGACCAGGGTTTGAAATCTTCAAATACCACACTGGTATAGATTCCTTGAATCATGGTGTGCAAATTCCCGAATTTGTGCATCAGGCCTTGCGACATGTTGATCCCATCTTCACTAATTTGTTGCTGCTTTACCGCGGCGTGCATTTCCACATACAATAACCCGTACATGAACTTGCCTATCCAACGGAAAAGATCCACCTCCTCCAGTTCGGAGACGGCCTTATACCCTATCGCAAATGCGGAAGCAATCTTTTCTTCCAGCGGAGTGATAAAATGCTGGAGCACTTCTTCATTTACCGGAACCTTTAATGAATTGTAACTCCTGATGCTCTCGTCCAGCAGCTTAATTTGCTCTTCGCCGCTATAGTTGGCCACTTCAAGAAGCCATTGTGGTAAGATCGGCGTTTCAACGATGGGCGTAGAAAAAGTATCCCCACTTAAAAAGCAGTTCTTGTATTTGAAGTCGAAGTTTTTAAAAGGCTGATATATGGTACTGTTCATTAGGGGAGCAATATTAAATCTGTTTGCCTGCAAAGCTATGATAAATGATCGTTAACTTTAGCATTACGGAACAAAGCGAAAGATCATGCAAGCAGTTTACAAGCCCTACCTATTAGAATTGAAGCACGCATTCTCTATTGCAAAATTCTCCAGAACCAATACCCCGGTTATGTTATTAAAGTTAACCCACGAAGGTATTGATGGTTACGGCGAGGCTTCAATGGTACCGTACATGGGTGAAAGTTTTGAAACTGCAACACGTTTTTTAAAGCAGGTAGAGTGGAATAGGTTTAGCTATCCTTTTGATTTTAAAGCCATCCTATCTTACCTGGACGATATAGAAACCGGGCATCCTGCCATTAAAGCATCAATAGACATTGCGCTAAATGACATTAACGGGAAGATGCAAGGAAAGCCCTGCTACGAAATCTATAGCGCTGAACCTTCAAAAATGCCGGTAACCTGTTATACTATAGGAATAGATGAACCCGAAATAATCCGTAAAAAGATTGCTGAAGCCAGAGACTTTAAAGTTTTAAAAATAAAACTAGGAAGGGACAACGACAAGGAGCTGATCAATACCATTAGATCTGTAAGCGACCTCCCGCTATATGTAGATGCCAACCAGGGCTGGACAGATAAAGCGCAGGCCATTGATTTAATATACTGGCTGCACGATCAGGGCGCAAGATTGATTGAGCAACCAATGGACAAATTAAACCGTGATGGAAATGCCTGGTTAACAGAAAGGAGTCCTATCCCAATACTGGCTGATGAAGCAGTGCAAAGACTGGCAGATATGGACGAACTGAAAGGTGTATATCATGGTATAAACATGAAATTAATGAAAAGCACGGGCATGTATGAAGGACATCAAATGATTTTGAAAGCCCGGTCATTGGGTATGAAAGTATTGATTGGCTGTATGAGCGAAACATCCTGCGCTACTTTGGCAGGAATTGCGCTGGCGCCGCTGTGCGATTGGGCAGATCTTGACGGGCCATGGTTAACGACCAATAATCCCTTTAAAGATCCTGAACTAAAAGACGGCAAATATTTACTGGAAGAGCTTCCAGGATTGGGCTTGCAGGGAGTTCCTACAGCTCTTTTCCCTTACTCTTTTCCTCACTCTTAAGTGTGGAACGAACATCCTTTATAAGCTGGATTTTCAGATATAGAAAAAAAGCTGATGCGGCTACAAACAAAGCCATGATCAGGTAATTGTTGTTTTTAAAGGCCCAGAATAACCCGCAGACTGAAACGATCAGTCCGAGGTTATAAAATACATTTAAGGCGATCTGCTTCTTCATCGTTTAATAAACCTGCATCTCAGGATCAAATTCTTCCTTCCAGGCAAGAATACCTCCCTTAAGGTTATACAAATTTGTTAATCCCAACTGTTGTTCCAGTTGCATTATTGCAGCGGCACTTCTCTTACCACTTTTACATTGTACAATAACGGGCTTATCAGTAGCAATCTTGTCTGTCTCTAATAGAATACCTCCCAAAGGAATATTTTCTCCGTTAAGGTTAGACGTTTCGTATTCGAAAGTTTCTCTAACATCGATCAGCTGAAAATCTTCTTTATTGTCTATTTTATCTTTTAGTTCTTGAACCGTTATTTCCTTAATCATAACACTTGGATTTTTTTCAAAGATACGAATACTAGCTAGTTTCTAATAATAGTTAGTCAGACTGCCGTAAACAAACAAATTCTGGTTGCAAAACTGTAACAACTAGGTAGTTCGGGCGTTTAATACTTATGAATTCTATATCCAGATTCTTTTGGTTTTGTTCTGGCGCGCACATGGCTACGCTGGAGAAACATCCTACCGAACAAAATAAATATATCGGTATTGGTGCTACCATTTTCTTTACCGGGCTATTTGCTACGCTTTCTGGCGGATATGCCATGTACTTTGTCTTTAAGGGAGACCCTGCCGCTTTACTTTTTGCTGTCCTTTTTGGACTGATCTGGGGCCTTGCCATTTTTAATATGGACAGGTATATTGTTTCCAGCATTAACAAGAGCGCGAGCAACGGAAAGCAAATTCTGCAAGCTACCCCAAGGATCTTGCTAGCCATTATGATCGGTATGGTGATATCCCGGCCACTTGAGTTGAAGATTTTCGACAAAGAGATTAGGGAGCGCCTTAAAGTTAGTTACCTGAACAACCAGCGTGCTAAAATAGATACGCTTAACCTGGCGTTCGACAATAAATACAAAATTGAAATAGGTAAGCTTAATGAAACTAAGGCGCAGCGTGATTCTATGGAAAGCGCCATAAAGTCTGATCGACAAAAGCTGAACTTCGAGATATTTGGCAACAAGACCACTGAGACCTCTGGTGTAATGGGGTATGGTCCATATGCCAAAAGAAAAGATACTGAGTTACAACAGCGACAAAAGGATTTGGATACCCTGTCTTCATCGGTGCGCAGACTGGAAGGTTTTGTGCTGGACCGCAAACAGTTTGATGGAATGATGAATGAGCGATTGTTTACTGGAAAACAGTTGGATAGTTTGGCTTCCATTGCAGGATTTGCAGACCGAAACTGGGCACTTGGGCAACTTAGCTTTAATCCAAATGGAACAAGAGACACGGATACTTCACTTGCTGTAACTTTTATCGGATTACTGTTTATCTTTTTTGAATGCCTTCCGGTATTTGTTAAGCTGATGAGCTCCAGAGGCCCCTATGATAACTCCATATCAAATATAGAAGCGGCACAAGTCCATGAGTCTGATAAAGACAAAGATTTTGAAGTAACGGTGATTAATGGCGTTCATGATACCCGCGTTTCAACAGCCATTAACCAACGAAAAAATAAATTGAACTCATTATAGTATTTACAAGTATGAAAAAAGTCCTCTACCTCCTATCAGCCTTATTCATTAGTCATCAAAGTTACGCTCAAAACATAGATAAAATCATTACTAAAGATTACGTAGAGCGGCTGATTAAAACCCTGAGCAGTGATGAAATGGAAGGTCGAGCAACGTTTTCACCAGGTATTGATAAAGCTGCAAAATTTATAGAATCGGAGTTTAAAAGTATCGGGCTTCAACCGCTCACGGGCGAAACAGGATTTAGACAATCTTTTGAGAAAGATGGCAAACCGCTATTTAACGTGGCAGGAATGATACCTGGCAAAAGTAAAGCAAACGAAATTGTTGTATTCTCCGGCCATTACGATCACCTTGGTATTGTAATAGGAGATGCACAGGATAGTATTGCGAATGGCGCAGACGATGATGCTTCTGGAACTACGGCCGTGATTGCCTTGGCGAAATATTATAAAAAGCTAAACAATAATGAGCGCACACTTATTTTTGTTGCCTTTACTGCAGAGGAAATTGGCGGCTTCGGTGCAAAGTATTTCTCATCAAAGCTTAATCCCGACGATGTGACTGCCATGTTTAACATTGAAATGATTGGCAAGACCAGTAAGTTTGGACAGAACACGGCTTTTATTACCGGATATGATAAGTCAGACTTCGGCCAGATTCTTCAAAAAAACCTGGAGGGTACAGCATTTACCTTCCATCCGGATCCTTATCCTGAGCAGAATCTTTTTTACCGCAGCGATAATGCAACATTGGCGGCACTTGGTGTCCCTGCCCATACCATCAGTACCGATCAGATAGATATTGATAAACTATACCATACCGTAAAAGATGAGTTTAGCTCATTAGATGTAGAAAATATTTTATCGACTATTAAAGGAATTGCAAGAAGTGCCATCACCATTGTAAAAGGTATTGATACCCCTATAAGAATTCCGAAGCTAATAAAGGAATAGAAAAGCTTAGATCGCCTTTTCCATAACATAATCGTTCATGAAGAAACCGTTGCCGATATCCAGGTCTACGGTTTCTTTAATTACAAAACCAGCCGACTGGTAAAAGCTTGCTGCTTTATTATTTCTGTTTACATTAAGTTGCACCGCAGTTCCGCCTTCCTTTTTAATCAGATCAAAAACTTCATTGATCAGCAGCTTTCCAATTCCCCTACCATGAGCTGCGGGCAAAACGTATAATTTATGAAGCTTGTAGGTTTTCAATGCTGGATCAGCAATAGAATATCCGGCGTAGCCGAGATCCTTACTATTTTCTTCTGCAATCAAAAATGTATGGCCTCCCTGGAGTTGCGATAAAAGCTCCCCTTTATTATACATCTTGTTGAGCATATACTTAATTTGTTCATCTGTGATGACACTGCTATAAGTATCATACCAAGTATTGTTGGCAATGTGCTGGATGATTTCAATATCCTTTTCTTTTGCTGTTCTTAAAACAATCATAATGGTTCGCTGATTAACAAATATGGGGAGTTAAATGTAAATTCTACAAAGCCATCAACAATAACCCGATACTGCCCGTCTTGTAGAGGAGACAAGTTCCTGCAAGTAAAAGGTATTTCAGGCGACACATTAAAAAGATTCCCTGCGGGTTTCCAGACCTTAAAACCTGTGCGGATGGCGTATGATTTAACAAACGCGGTGAAGACAACAATATCAATCTTGGAAAGCGCATCAATAAGTTCAGGTAATGAATTGAGGTTATTAATGATGTTCACTGCAGGATATTTCTCAGAAATGAGGTGATCCACAACCGCATGAAGGTTATTTGAAGAGGCATTTATAACCTTGGTATTCTCCTGAAAATAAGAGACATCTAAAGAACCACCAACCACGACATCTACTTTTAAGCCAAGGCTAATTACCTTTTCATACTCCGCAGCATTTACAATTAACGTGGGGCTCCACTCCAACAATTGACCAAGGAACTCTTCATTAAAGTTACCCAGATTATGAATATATAATGCAGGCTCCTGCTTCTCTCTAACAATATGATGTGAAGACATAACAGCGAAGATACTTAGAATTTAACGGTCTTACTGCCACGTCCGGATTTATTGAATGTCCTAAATGCAAGGTTTTTAAGATCCGTTATCGGTTCTGTATATAATTTACTGTTTTTTGTAGGAACTGAGCCATCAGTAGTATATCTGATCTCAAAGCCCGGAAGCTGCGAATTTGCGCTTACTTTACCATCTGCTAACACCAATCCCGGCGATGGAATACGGTAACTGAAGCCGCCACTATAATAATCAAGCCTTGGTAATTCCTTCTTAGCTAATACATTAACAAATTCAGACCATGCATAATTATAGGAGGATGTCGCCCTTTTTGCGTCTTTCTCTGTTGCCCATTCTGGATTAGGCGCCCAACTGCGCTCGGCCAGCCCAAATAATTTTGGTAGCATCAGGTATTCCAATTGCGACTCGGTGCTGATAATTTCACTCCAGAGTGGGGCCTGCAAACCTACAATATTCAGCTTACCCTGCTCTGTTAAAGCACCTTTAGTACCGAATGGAATGAAACCGAAAAGCTTATTCATGTCTACATAACCACCCCAGTATTGCCCGGGCTCATCAAAAGCTTTATTATAGGCTAGATCTACATACATATTGGTAACGTTTGTTAGCACAACTTTGTACCCTGCATTTGCCAGTTTATAAGCAAGGTCTTCATTGGGCGGCAGGTTATTCCAAACATCAGCATGAAAGTTTTCATTGGCAAAACGGGCGTCCAATACCATTTGCTTTTGACCATTTACCACAGCCTTTTTTAAGCCAATCTCTTCCCAGCCTGACAGGTATAAGTTTCTTGATTTTAATACCCCGTTGAGTCTTTTAAAGTAATAGTGCCAAATCTCGTCGACCGATTTAATTGACGTATCTGCTTTTAAAAGGGCAAGTACTGCAGGAGATTTCTCCCAAACTCCAGTGGGTACCTCGTCTCCTCCAAAATGAATGGTTGCCAAGGGCGCATCAGCTTCTTTATACATAGAAAGCGTTTCATCAGCTATTTTCTCTATAAAACTATAAACTGAAGGTAACGCGGGATTGATCACATTATCATTCCATCCTTGTACAGAACGGTATTCAGATTGATCTTCCAGGTCTCTTAACAAGTATTTTTTTGCGCCGATTTCATCTCCAGCCTTCAATAACTTTTCATACCTGGCATCCATTGATTTTATGGCTGCTCTTGCATGTCCCGGGGTTTCAAATTCAGGAATAACGGCTACGTGCCTCACCGCAGCATACTTTAGAATTTCTATATAATCTACCCTGGATAAATAGCCGCTGCCAGAATTTGCATTTGCAATAGGTCCTGATCCATAAGATGGTATCAGGTTATCTTTTTCCGTGAGTGTATGTCCCCTTTTAGCACCCACATCCGTTAATTCAGGAAGGCCTGGTATCTCTATTCTCCAGCCTTCATCATCATTAAGGTGCAAATGCAACACATTGAGTTTATAAAGGGAAATCATATCTATTACCTTTAAAATCTCAGCTTTAGACTGAAAATTTCTGGCCAGATCCATCATAAATGCGCGGTGCGAAAAGCGCGGTGCATCACTTACCATCAAACCAGGTATGTTAACAGACTCTTGCTTAACCGACCAGGCAGCGGGGGGGATTAAATTTTTTAAGGATTGAATCCCATAAAATATACCCTCATTGCCTGAAGCCCCGATAATGATTTCATTTGATGTAATTTGCAGTTTATACGCTTGCTTGGAGCTTAGGGAAAGTTTTTGCAGAATAATTACATTCTGTTTTTCTGTAGTACCCATAATTGGGCGGAAATCAAATATCTTTTCGATCTCGTCTGATAAATATGCAGCCTCCTTGTTGAAAATAGGATCTGTTATAATTTTTGTAAGCTTACTAAAACTAAAAATATCCTTAGTTTTTTTAGTGCTTAAAGGTGTAGGAAATATCGATGGAAGTAGGTTTATTGGTATGTCTTCAATAATGGCATTGTCTGCGAATGTTTGCTCCGATAGTGCCTTTTGCTGTTCCTTATAATCAATTGCCGTAACTGCTTCATAAATCAAAGCCCTTGGATCAGCAGGCTTGCTATCGAAAACAATATAAAATCCCCTTGGCAAATCAGTCCTTTTAATAAGATCCCTTGACAGCAATTGTACCATTTCAGATTTACCGGGAGCTAGTCCTTTAAAGGATTTTCCTGGTGTAGCTTTAAAAAAATCGCCATTGATTTGTTCGATTTTAAGCGCTGGATTCTCCTCGGTTAAGCTCTTTGGATTCGCTGCATTAAAATAAATTACCCAACCTTTTGCAGGAAAGACTTCCTTGCCAAAGTTAGTAAGGGTTAATTTGGAGTAGGTTTCGCCAGTACCTTTGTAGTTGTTCTCTACAGTTTCCCAGGTAATTTTTAATCCTTTGGAATCGAAAAGTGGCTTCTTTTGAGCATAAGAAAAATGGAATACAAACAGAAGAATTAGGAGGAAATATAACTTCATATTTTACTATTCTAACTAAATTATTAAAATTTATGCGATTGTTTATTTTCTCCAGTCGCCCGATTAAAAATAAGATTAGCAATGCATAAGCCAAGTTCTCAAACCTAATAAAAAAAGGTCCTTTAAAAAAGATTAATTCTGTTGTTAAATATTAAGTTTAAGTTTATTAAACATTATTTTTGTGGCCTACCTTAAAAAATTATATTGTTTAATACCAATAAAAAAACTTCAAAGCTGTATGCTGAAATTATTCAGCAGCTGTACTACGGAAAGTTATTGTCTTGCGCAGAACTGAGTCTGAAAACAGCTAAAAGCATTCCCTTGGTAACCAAGTCGCTCAACCATTTAATAACCATGGGACTTGTTATAGAGCAAGGTTATGCACCTTCCAGCGGAGGTAGGCGCCCTTTAATGTATGCAGCAAAATCAGACCGATTATTTATTGTAGCCGTTGCAATGGACCAGCTTTCGACCAGGATTGTTACTGTAGACCTATTGAACAATTATATAACTCCGGTAGCTGGTTTTGACCTGGATTTAAGGAACAATCCTGACTCATTAAATATCCTTACCACTATCATTAAAAATCACATAGATCAACATGGTGTAGACAAGGAAAAAGTGATTGGAATTGGTATTGGAATGCCCGGCTTTATCAATATTAACGAAGGAATAAACTACACATATCTCAGTTCTGGAAATAAAAGTATTCCTGATCATATCACTGATGCAATAGGCCTACCTGTATTTATAGATAACGACAGTAGCTTGATTGCTCTTTCTGAGTTAAAATTTGGGATAGCCAGATTTATTAAAGATGTGATGGTCATTAACCTGAGTTGGGGGATCGGTCTTGGAATGATCATTAATGGCGATCTTTTTAGGGGGCATGCTGGCTTTGCAGGTGAAGTTAGCCATATACCAATTGTTGAAGATGGTGCATTATGCTCTTGCGGTAAGCAGGGTTGCCTTGAAGCAGAAGCGTCTTTACTGGCTGTGGCTGGGAAAGCTATAGTTGGCGTTGAAAACGGCCGTATTTCTGGTTTTCAAAATAACCCTGAAAAATCAAATTTAGATGTCGGGAACGCACTAATGGATCTTGCGCTGAAAGGAGATCAGTTTGCAGTTGAGCTACTTTCTGAAGCCGGCTTTAAGATTGGAAGGGCCCTTTCTATATTGATTCATATAATGAATCCAAAAGTTATAGTGATCAGTGGTCGGGGAGTAAAGGTTGCTAAATTGATACTTGCCCCGATACAGCAGGCACTAAACAAATATTGCATCCCCCGACTGGCAAGTGAAACTGAAATTCTTATCTCTGAAATCGGATTTGATGCAGAGCTGATTGGAGCTGCTATTCTTGTTATGGAAAACTTCCATAAAGACCAATAGATTTAATCTATATTCGTCAACTATTTATAAATCCACAGCGCCATATCAACAAGTATACAATACCTGCTATTCATTTTATTTGCCTTGCAGAAAACGAGTGCATCTGATGCCTTATCATCAAGTTTCACCTTATTTGCTCACGTATATAATCTTTATTGAAGATAATAAAAGATTGACCCGGCTGTGTGTTTCAATTTCTGCTGGCCGAAAAGCGCAAATGGCATTAGAGTCGCTAAGATAAATAAGCAAAATTTTAACATTAACCGTATAAACATGTATCAACTGTAGATCCTGAAATTTAAACCCTCAATAAAGTTAATATTAAACCAGAGAGAAAAACAACAAACTGGCCGTAAACTAGCGCATTTTTTTTAGCAATTAACATGACAGTACATGATGGATAATATGGAAAAAGAAAATAGATTTGATCAGCGCCATTTTCTGGCTAACCAAATATTTCTCATGAGATTAAAATTTACACTTAACTTATCGTTGAATTTTAGGCTGGGTATGCTGGTATTGCTTTCCTACACATCTATTTTGGCACAAACTAAATCTGTCCAGAAAAAGCAAAAATATGATGTTGCTGCATTTTTATACCCTGCATATGTAAGCGATGATCCGCGTTTACGCCCATTTTGGCCAGCAGGTAATGGCGAATGGGAAACAGTAACATCTATGCAGCAGAGATTTCCAGGGCACTATTGGAACCGTATACCATTATGGGGGCCAGTAAACGAGTCAGATCCTGCGGTGATGTCAATGGAGATTAATCAGGCTGTTAAACATGGCGTGAATGTGTTTATATTCGATTGGTATTGGTATGATGGACGACCATTTATGGAGACGACACTTGACAATGGTTTTCTTAAAGCTGACAATTCAAGCGATATGAAGTTTTACCTAATGTGGGCTAATCACGATGTGGTAAACACTTGGGATACCCGTTTAAATAAATACAATGAGAACAATGTCATATGGACAGGAAAGGTCAGTCGCCCAGAATTTGAAAAGATCTGTAAACGCAACATCAACAAGTACTTTAAACTTCCCCAATACTATAAAATTGATGGCAAACCTGTTTTCATGATCTACGATCTTCCCCAGCTAATTGAGGGATTAGGAGGAGTAGATCAGGCGGCTGATGCATTAAAATGGTTTAAGGAAGAAACTAAAAGAGCTGGCTTTCCTGGTCTGGATTTACAGCTGACCATGTGGTCTATCAACACGAATTATAGTGGGTTCGACGGTGGCAAGACGAAGAATCCAGAAAATGCATTTGTTAAAAAGTTAGGATTTACCAGCGCAACACATTATCAGTTTGTACACTTTGCCAATGTTAATGATGATTACCTGAATATATTGGAAGTAGTTAAGAAAGAATGGGCAAGAATTGATACCGCTTTTCAATTTACTTACTATCCACATATAAGCGTGGGCTGGGACAATAGTCCGCGTACAGGGCACAGCGCAGTGGTAAAAAACAATACACCAGAGAACTTTGAAAAGGGGCTAAGGATGGCAAAAGCCTATGTTGATGCACATCCAAAACAGGCTCCGCTAATCACAATTAACAGCTGGAACGAATGGACTGAAACCAGCTATTTACAGCCTGATAATGTATTTGGATATGGTTATCTCAATGCGGTGAAAAGAGTTTTCGTTGATGACAAATAGGTTATTCAGTATACTCAAAACCTGACCGTCTTCAGGTTCTTATCAACCAGAAATCCATCAATTGCTTTAAGGTCAAACTTAACTTTTCGTTTAGCTTTAAATTTCAAAACAAAAAGATCTACACTACCTTCCACAACCGCCTTATTGCCAATGTTTACAAAAGTGGGGTATAAAGCCTTAGTGCCATTGGTATGCAGCCTATCGTTCGTCAAGTTTTCAAAACCCTTAACTTCCCTGGCTTGTACTGTTTCAAATTCATAATCGTTTTGGTTATAAGGCAGGGCAAAACTTATGGCATTAACTGATTTTAGATTTATTCCCTTTACTAAAATCTCTATTGTTTCACCTTGATTATAGCTTTGTTTAGCTGTGCTTAATTCGATCTTTCCTGAAATTTTAACAGTGTTATTATCCGTTACACCACCATCTAATTGAGTAGCTACTACAGAAATATCATAAGCATCAATAAGGTTGTTCTTATTGACGTCGCCATTGCTCACATACCCATCAAAATCAGCATCACCTTTACGTAAGCCTGTATAATTGGTGTAAGAAATGAAGTCGTTTCTATCCACTAAATGGTCGTTATTTATGTCGCCAGGGACAAGGCTTTCTGTACCCGGCATTTTGAACACATATAATTCCCTACCCGACCCGAAATTACCTATGCCATCGGTTATGCTTAGCTTAATATAACGTGCGGTGGGATGCTTATCAAAACTAAATATTTTTACGGCATCACTGCTAGCCCAGTCAAAGTTACCGGCCTGAGTCCAATCTTCTTTGTTATTGCTATAATAAACATTACCTTTTAACAATATACCATTACCTCTTCCCGCGCGTGGCAGATAATGAATCTTATCTAACTGATTAATCGATTTTAGGTCGGCGATCAAATCAAACGGAACTGCCTTTACGCCCCATTTGGTATGCCACATATCGGCCTCATCAAAATTAAAGAGCTTGTCTACATCTGCATCATCCTGGTTTTCCACAGAAGTTTGTCCAACTATTCCTGGAATTGCAAACTCCAACGGGTTATTTTTTGTAATCCCTTTAAATTCTGTCCATTCAGAATGTCCAGCTTTATTTACTGCCCGGAGCTTAAAGACATATGCTGTTTCAGGCTTTAATGCATCAAATAGAAGAGATGTATCTTTTATGGTACTATAAAGCATGTTGTTAAATTCAATTTCATAGAAATCAGCATTTTTAACCTTTTTCCAGGCAGGCTTTAAAGAATATGCTTCACGATTTTCTGCGCTAACACCAACATTTGATGGAGCAGTAAGCAACCCAACAGATAAACGATACTTTTCGACAGGACTGAATTTGAATCCGTTAATTATTGCAGACACGGAGTTCTTACTCACATCGGTAACTTCCAGTTTTACCAGCAACTGGGGGTTTTTTGCTAGCACTTTATTCTCGAAGTTGCTTCCTTTTGTTGCAAATGCATTAAAATTAGGCGCGGCATCGTAATAGTAAACATTCGATTTACTTTTATAGTCTGCCATGCTACTTACCTGCAGCAGGCGAACGGTTTTTGCTCCAATTTTTGCTGAAATGCTTTTCGGTTTTTCTGTAATATTAATCTTAAACTCCGTTGCTTTTAGTCTTATAAACCCGGTAAAACTACCTTTAGTAGGCTGGACCAGTAAGCGGAGTGTGTTTTGCTGATCAAGAGAAGAAGTAATCAAGGTTGTGACACCTGTGCCGGTTTTATAGGCTTCTGTAATTCCATCATCATCATACTCAATAAATGAGCTTCTTCCCCTTGGATAAAATTCGTAGGTGCGATTTCCTCTATTTATTTCTGATACATTATTATTAGGGTTGGTCATTGGAATAATAGCCCCACTTTTAACAAATACAGGTAATTTCCATAATGGGGCATCGAAATTATTAATAACTCGACTACCCTCATAGATTTCACCTGAAAAATAATCGATCCATAAACCTTTCGGTAGATAAATGCCATTTCTGATATCATTCCCTTCTTCATCTGACCTGGTGGACTGATATATTGGAGCTATTAAGAAATCAGAACCATACAAATACTGATATTGAGTAGCCTGCCCAAAAGTATAGGCATTGGGATATTCCAAAAACATTGCTCTGATTATAGGTAGGCCAGTTACAGCAGCTTTTGCGATGCTATAGGTGTAAGGAATGAGCGCAGATTTTAACTTTAAATAATTACGGTTGATAGACGCCGCCGGCTCTCCCAAAGCTTGTGGATACTTAGGATCATAACCCCATCCATCCATATTCAACTGCATAGGAGTAAAGGTTTTCCATTGAAAATCGCGAATGTTGATAACTGGGTTTTTACCACCGAAAATACCATCCATGTCAGACGTAATATTTGGCTGTCCGGATAATCCAGAGCCAATATAGGTAGGAATATGGAACCTAATGTATTCCCAAACTCCACCAGTTTGATCGCCAGACCAAATTGAAGCATAACGTTGTGTACCGGCCCAACCATCTAATGAGATGGTAAAAGGGCGACTATTATTTCCGTAATTTCGCATAATTTGCGCGACATCGGTCACACCATTTAAACCGAAAGAGTAACCTGCACCCACCCATGCCACATCTGTTTTCAATACCCGAACTCCCGCATCTTTTACTTCTTTAAGAATATCCCGCTGCAGTAACGCGCTTACTTCAGGCTTTGGATGCAAGTCTGATTGCGTCCACAAGCCTATTTCAACTCCATTTTTACGGGCATAATCACCAAATTCTTTCAAATTTTTAATATTCCCGTCTAAAGTTTCTGTTTGCCCGTAACCCGCCCCATAACCATCATTAGGCAAGATCCAGCCCAAAGGCATATCATTTCTTTTATAACGATCTATAACCGCGCGTGCTGAAAATTGATAATTGTTCTTTTCTCCGTTTAGTGATTCTTTAATGCCACTGTTGTCTTTTTGACTCTCCTCATATCTTTTCCCATCTTCAAACAAAGCCCCATTTGGATTTTCTTTCCAAAAGTCGCGATTATAAGCATTAAGGTGCCCTTCATAAAAACCAAATTTAGGCAGCAGTATAGGATTTCCGGTGAGTTGATAGAAATCGCTTAACAATGCACCAGCACCAATATCAACCATGAAAAACACGTCCAAATAAGGACTATCATGCGATAGTTTTACCGTTCCTTTTTCTTTAGCACCAAAATCATATTGCCCTTTTTTAAAGGTATCCCATAAAAAGCCATAGCCATTGGTAGACCAGTAATAAGGACTAGGAGAAGCAACGCCACCATCTGTCCAGCTGTTTTGATTTTCAATAGAAATAACTTTTCCTTTATGAGAGAAACGACCATTTTGCACGCCTCCACCAAAAAAATATTCATTAGTGTTTTCTTTCAGACTAATTACTACCTGGTCTGGATTAAAGCTAATTGGTTTATTCAATTCTAAAATAACAGCTTTGGTTATCGCATTCAGCACTTTAAACTCACTAGTTTGTTTATCGAAAAGGATTATTATTCGCTGATTTCCAATTTGGATTTGATCGTTGTTCTCACTTAAACTTAATGCTGAAATAGTTTTCCGAGGATTGTCAACCAGAATTTTCGCTTGAGGCTTTGCTTCTGGATCTCGGACAGGCAGACCCGAGTTATCTTGAAAAAGCCTAAATATATTGTCGCTGTAAAAGTCAATTAGCATTCGCTTATTATCAACAAGTAATAACGCTATGGTATGCTCATTAATTTTCTTTGCACTTAAAATGGCTGGGACTTGCCGAGGAGCACCATTAAGTATCGCAAACTTAGTTACCGCATTTACGGAATGGACAAAGAAAAATGAAAGAACCAGTAACAACAAGATTCTTTTACTTTTTCTTAAATCCCATAGTCTCTTTTCCATTGTATATTATAGCTTCGTTAAATGTAAATCTATAACAATTCCTAAAAAAATTAAATAAGAAATTATTACTACCCATAATTTCAGTAATCTAAATTTAATCACAGGAAGTCAACCAGCTGCTCATTGAATTTACCTATTCCACTTTAAATGAATAATAATATAATCCAGCTTATTAATAACAAAATCCATTTAATTATACAAATTCCTTCCTAAGTTTAGATAATAGATTTTATATAAAGGAACTAGCAATTGGTTTCCTGGTCTTAACTATACATACAATATGTCAAAAACACATTCGAGGCAATATTCCGATTTCCAAATTTCCCGATCCTTTTTAAGCAGTCACAAGAAGCGCCTAAAATATGCGTTATGCTTTTTGACAATATTAGTAGTGTGTACTACAGTTAACGCACAGACTATTTTATTAAGTGCGGGCGACAAAGGCCGTGTTTTTGAAGGCATTGGAGCAGTAAGTGCGGGTGCGTCTAGCCGTAATCTGGTAGATTACCCAGAAAATAAACGTGCAGAAGTACTTGATTTTCTTTTCAAACCTAAATTTGGTGCCGGCTTTCAGCACCTGAAAGTTGAAATCGGTAGCGGTGAAAATTCAACATGCGGCAGTGAGCCTTCGCATGCGATAACACGCGAAGAATTGAATGCGCCAATAGCTAGGGGTTATGAACTTTGGCTAATGGCAGAAGCGCATAAGAGAAATCCGAATGTAATTTTAGATTGTTTACCCTGGGCATATCCCCGCTGGGTAGGTACACGTTTTTCGCAAGAATCTGCCGAATGGATTGTTGCATTTCTGGACCTGGCCCGTAAAAAGTACAACGTAGAGGTTAATTGGGTATCAGCAGGTCAAAACGAAATGGGAACCGATTTAAACTGGATAGCAAATAATTTACGACCAACACTTGATGCACATGGTTTTTCCAAAGTTAAACTGCAAGCACCAGATGATGATAGTGAATTCTGGCAAATATTTGATAAGCTGGAGAAAGATCCTAAGCTTGATAAACTTATAAGCGCAGTTGGCTATCATTATGTAGACGGTAGAGACCCATGGGAGATAGACCAGAAAACAAACCATAGAGCCACAGATAAAGCAAAGCAATCTGGTAAACCATTGTGGGCAAGTGAAGAATGGAGTCAATCTGGACAGGAATGGGGAGGAAAAGGAGCTTTATATCTGGCCCGTGTTATGAATAAATTATATTCATTAGATCGCATCACTAAATTTGAAATATGGTGCCCTTTAGATGGTATTTACAACCAGGTAATCTGGGCAAATACTGGTGTGATGCAAGCTGACGAGCCTTGGAGCGGACATTACAATGTTTGGCCTTCAGTTTGGGCAGTAGCCCATACCACCCAGTTTGCTGAACCAGGATGGGTATATATGGACAGCGCATGTGGTCCATTTACAACCGATTCCTGGCGTGGAAGCCATGTAGCCTTAAGAGACCCGAAAACAGGCGATTGGTCTGTAATCATTGCTACTGGAGACCAGCGAAAAGTAAAACTTGCAATTGGCGACGGCTTAAAAAAAGGCAAAATCCATGTATGGAAATCAACTGAAAAAGATCAATTCATTGAACAAAAACCACCCAGGTTGGTAAAAAATGAGCTAGAATTGGTATTAGAGCCAGACGCGATATACACGATTACGAGTACCAGCGGACAACAAAAAGGTTCTTTTAATAACCCGCAGGTAAGCAAACCTTTCCCTTTCCCATACCTGGAGGATTTTGAAAGTTATCAACCTAACGAAACACCACGCTACTTTTCCGATCAAAAGGGTACCTTCGAAACTACCTTGTGGTCAAAAGGTGGAATGTGTTTGATGCAGGCAGTTCCGGATGAAGGAATTTTATGGTATAACAATTGGCTGCTTAAGCCACATAGCCTATTTGGCGACGTTAACTGGCAAGATTATACCATTGAAAGTGATGTGTTGATTGCAGGTGGGGATGTTGAAATCGGTGGAAGATATGCTGAACGTGACAAGCTAGGTTACCGCTGGATTTTGATGCGTGATGGACGCTGGCAATTAAACTGGCAATATACGACAATAGCTTCCGGCCAAATCGTTAATTTCTCGCCTGGTAACTGGCACAAACTCCGACTTGAAATGAATGGAGCTGAAATAACCGGCTTTGTGGATGGTACAAAATTAACTACCGTTACAGACAGATCAGGTTTAAAGGGAATGGCGTTCATAGCAAGCACATACGACCGCAATCTATTTGACAACATTAAAATAGTGCCCAATACCTCTGTGACATCGAAAGCACAATGAAACTAATAACTCTTACCTCCTACTTGTTACATGGTCTACCAATTTGCCTCAGCTCAGACAAGTGACATCAATAAATGCGATGTGTTTGAACTAAACAAAGTCAAAATTCATCACAATCTATGCCTTTTATCGGAGGAAATTGAATTGAACGTTTATGTACGATACGCTGGCTATAAAATTTCGCAGTTATGTTGGTTTGAAACCCGACAATCTATTTGCTGCCAGACTGGGACTAACCACACATGCAGCAATCAACTTCCAATTTAAAGCTAAGCGGGATTAACTCTGTAGTTTAAAAGATTTAAATTTCTGATCCTATGTTAGTTATTGCAACCTATAAGAATTTAGTATCTTTAAAAGCGATGTGCACGGCTCGCGTAAGCCAATTCCGGCCTACCAATGTGCGAAGCTCACAATTATGAATCATTATGAAATTAATCTTACAGCTAAGGATGTACAAATCCTAAGTGGACTATCAGAAAATTCCTCCAAAATTCTTTTACAAAAAGTAAAGAAAATACTCCAATTAAAATCAACACACTGGATTTCCCTCCAGCTATTCTGCTCTTATCTAAATATAAAATATGGAGATGCTTTGTCGGTTTTATCGAGTCACTACAAAGTCTAGCCAAAATCAGTTTCCCAAAAAACCATGTACTAGTAGAAAAGTAAATGTGCTAAAAAATCCTAGCACATTTGTGGGTATTCTTTCTTATTAGTTATTTTCAAGGCATGAACTGATTGTCGGCTTCGTGCATATGAGTAGGTTATATGATAAACATAAATTTTTACCTGTAAAATTTATAACTTACGATGTAAAGAAAGAAAAGAGAACAATCACATTCTCTTTTCTCTGTGGTCCCGACGAGAATCGAACTCATATCTAAAGTTTAGGAAACTTCTATTCTATCCGTTGAACTACGGGACCCATTTGCAAAGCACAATTAAAATGATTTTGCAGGCGCAAATATAGTAATAAAACTTACGTCTTCAATACCCTCATATTCAGTTTTAATCCACAAACCTTATAGAAGCAGAGCAGGAGAAAATAGTATAAAATCGACAAGACTGTATAATGAGTCCGTGGTAACACCGTGATACTACCGAGATGTCTCCGTTATATTACAAATAATATCGTACTCACCTCGTTTTTATTCCTTTATTTTTTCTAACTTATTATATGGTCATTATTATGTATCTTCGAGCCCAACCTTAACAGTATGGCTAAGTATGACGGTAAATTTATTCGGGGAATAGTAGGGAAAGGTATATTCAGAGAACTGAATGGTCAGCAGATTATTCAGGGCAGAACTGAAAAGCCTAAGATTAACAGAACTAAGGCTACTGAAAAAGCCGCAACAATTTTTGGTGTTGCCAGCAATTTCAGTAGCTATATAAGAGACAATTTTAATTCTGTGATTCGTGATCGCTATGATACACACATGTGTACCCGTCTCAGTTCCCAAGTTCTGCAATGTTTCAGAGCAGCTGCAAGACCAGACAGCGAACTATTTGATTTTACGCCTACTTCTTTCAACAGGCTTATAGGGTTTGAATTTAATTTAAAATCCCAGCTGAAAGATATATTTTTCGCCCAGCCAATGGTTCATATTCATGAAAATCAAATGCAGGTGGTGATTCCGGAAATGAATCTTAATGAGGACCTGAAGTTTCCTCGTAGAGCAAAAAAATGTAAACTAGTTCTTGGCCATGTACAATTTGACCTTACCAATGGTTTTTTCAACGAAACAGAATACGCAATTTTAGACATCGAAAATAACAAGGAAAATCCTATATTTCCCCTTCACTCCACTATCTTTAACTTACAACCTGGTTGCTACAGCGTGCTTACAGTTACTGTTCAATTTATCGAAACCACTTTTTTTGGTGATAATTTTATTAATGATAAATCCTTTAACCCCGTTGCTATCCTGAGCTCCTATATTATAGATGGCACCTTGGATAAAAGCGTTACGGAAAAATGGCACGAGATGTCTTTTAAAAACTATCTGGCAGCCCAACTTCCCCAAACGGTATCGTCTACTTAATTACGCTACCGTTGGTATGTTTTTGTATTGGTGAAACAAAAGCAAGCTTACCATTTGCATCTTCAGACATTAGAATCATCCCCTGAGATAGGATCCCTTTGATCTCTCTTGGTGCGAGGTTAACGATTAAGCTTACCTGCTGACCAATAATAGCTTCCGGAGTATAATATTCTGCTATACCTGATACCACAGTGCGCTGGTCAATTCCAGTGTCTAATGTTAGCTTCAATAGCTTCTTAGTTTTCTCTACCTTTTCTGCTGCAACAATAGTGGCTACACGGATATCAATTGCTGAAAACTGCTCAAACTGTATGTTTTCCTTAGCAGGCTCGGTAGTTGCAGGAACAGCATTATCTGCCTTGCTTTGATTTAATTTATCAATCTGAGCTTGAACAGCATCATCCTCTATCTTTTCAAAAAGCAGTACAGGCTCATTTAACTGATGCCCGCGATGTAGCAAGTTGATACTTCCGGCGTCTTCCCAAAGGTGTCCACCGTAGTTTAACATTTTCATCAGCTTATCAGCTGTGAAAGGCAGAAACGGCTCAACCAGTATTTCTATATTGGCAGCTATTTGTAGGCTGATATACAAGATGGTACGAACACGGTCTTCATCAGTTTTAATCACTTTCCAGGGCTCAGTATCTGCCAGGTATTTATTACCTAATCTGGCTACATTCATCACTTCAGAAAGCGCTTCTCTAAAACGGTAGTTTTCAATTGAAGCGCTGATCTTTGCAGGAAATGCAGCAAGATCATCTATCACCTGCTGATCAACGTCCGTTATCTCCATTAACATTGGCACTTTACCGCCAAAGTACTTGTGGGTCAAAACAGTAACTCTATTTATAAAATTACCCAATATAGCCACGAGCTCGTTATTATTACGGGCCTGGAAATCCTTCCATGTAAAATCATTATCCTTGGTCTCTGGTGCTGTGGCTGTCAACACATATCTTAAAACGTCTTGCTTATCTTTAAATTCTATTAAATATTCATTTAACCAGACTGCCCAATTTTTAGAGGTGGAAATCTTTTGTCCTTCCAGGTTCAGGAACTCATTTGCCGGAACATTATCTGCAAGGATGTAATTGCCATGAGCCATGAGCATAGCAGGAAATATGATGCAATGGAATACAATATTGTCTTTACCTATAAAGTGTACCAATTTGGTGCCTTCGTCTTTCCAGTAATCTTCCCAGCTTCCCTTTTCTACTTCATTTTGGTTGATATAATATTCTTCGGCCTTTGGATTAGATACATCAAGACCGGCATATTCAAAAAGCTCTTTAGTCGCCGAAATATAGCCGATAGGCGCGTCAAACCAAACATAAAGTACTTTGCCGTCTGCACCTTTAACAGGCACTTTTACCCCCCAATCCAGATCTCTGGTCATGGCTCTGGGCTGTAAGCCGGCGTTAAGCCAACTCTGGCATTGGCCGTAAACATTTGGCCTCCATTCCTTATGGCTTTCTATATAGGTCCTTAAACGTTCTTCGTATTTATCTAAAGGCAGGAACCAGTTCTTGGTTTCCCTCCTAACAGGCTTTTCGCCAGATAAGGTTGATTTCGGATTGATCAGATCAGTAGCATTGAGGGTACTGCCGCAGTTTTCACACTGATCGCCGTAGGCATTTTCGTTACCACATTTAGGGCAGGTACCGGTAATATACCGATCTGCTAAAAAGGTTTGTGCCTTTTCATCGTAATATTGCTCAGTTACTTCTTCCGTAAAAACTCCCTTTTTGTAAAGTGTTTCAAAGAAATCTGAGGCGGTATGGTGGTGTGTTAAAGAAGAGGTGCGGTGGTAGATATCAAATGATACCCCAAATTCTTCGAAAGAATCACCAATAATTTTGTGGTACTTATCTACAATTACTTGTGGTGTAACTCCTTCTTTTTTAGCTTTTAGGGTGATGGGAACACCATTTTCATCAGAGCCACAAATAAATTTTACATCGCGCTTGTTAGATCTTAAATACCTTACATAGGTATCTGCAGGCAGGTAAACGCCAGCCAAATGACCAATATGCACAGGACCATTGGTATATGGTAATGCCGCTGTAACGGTATATCTCTTTATTTTACTGTTATCCAAAACTATTTTTATTATTTTGGCAAAGATAAGTGTTTTAACAATGATTAAACAGCCAGCATATTTAAAAAAGGGTGATAAAGTCGCGATCGTTTGTCCGGCTAAGAAATTACCCCGCAGTATTGAAGATGCCATTCTGGTTTTGGAAGACTGGGGACTGGAAGTTGTTGTTGGTGAAACATTAACGGCCGTTTATCATCAGTTTGCCGGAGATGACGCGCTTAGAACTAAAGACCTGCAGACGTTTCTAGACGACACTTCTATAAAGGCTATTATAGCCGGGAGGGGTGGTTACGGTACATTGAGGATTATTGACGACCTCGACTTTACCGCTTTTGCGGCCAATCCAAAATGGATTGTTGGTTTTAGCGATATTACCGTATTGCTCTCGCATGTGTTTGCAAAATGCGAAGTGCAATCTATACATGCACAAATGCCTTATACTTTTCGCAATTCTACTAAGGGAGCCTTATTATCGCTTAAAAAAGCGCTTTTTGGCGGAGAACTTGTTTATGAGTATGAATCCAAAAGTAGTGTTAAAAACCGTGAGGGTGTAGCAGAGGGGATTTTGATAGGTGGTAATCTTACCTTATTGGTAATGCTGCAGGGATCTGCATCTGAAATGGATTATTCCGATAAAATATTGTTTTTAGAGGATGTTGGGGAGCATGAGTATGCGATAGATCGCATGATACGCATGTTAAAACGAAGTGGCAAACTAGAAAAACTAAAAGGACTGATTGTTGGCGCATTTAATGAGGCATCAATAGAAGACATCCCATTCGGAAGCTCGCCAGAGCAAGTAATTTGGGAGAGTGTTAAGGAGTATGATTACCCGGTTTGTTTTAATTTCCCTGTAGGACATATTGAAGACAATAGGGCTATGGTTTTGGGGAGATACACATCAATTCATTCAGAAAAAGGATTTACGTCAATTAAATTTTAATAAAAGGATAAAATATAAAAAGAGGCTATCTCAATATTCTTGAGACAGCCTCTTTTTATATTCGTTCAAACCTAATTACGGTGCAGGTGTGATGGTTGTATTTTTACCCCACCATACTGGAGTATAAGCGGTAACCACGCCCGGAAAGTTCAGATTGGATGTAATCTCACTGTTAGGATATACAAACCTTAATGGAACTCTACCCGCGCCTAAAGTGGAAGCCTTAGAAATGATTAAAAAGTTAGGGTATCCTGTTCTTCTATATTCTGTCCAAGCTTCAAATCCCTGGAAACCACACATTGCATAATACTTCTGCGTGATGATTGCTTTAACCTTATCCTCTGTAGTGACGGCAGCAGTAATAGCAGCTAACCCATCTGGTGCAGCCGTATAATAGGTATCTGCGGTTGCCGCTGTCAGACCTGTTGCAATAAAACTATTGGTTATGCCTAGCTTAAAAAGAGTTGCAACATCTCCAGAACCCCAACCTCTAGCCGCAGCTTCAGCTTGCAGAAAGTTACTTTCGGACAATGAAATCAATTTCACAGGAGCAGTAGCAGAGCCACTGTTAGCCGCATTTCCACCAACTAAAGTTGAAGGTATCGAAACCGTTTTTACAACACCTGAAGCTGCAAATGTACCCTGAACAATAGAGTTCAGTACAGTTTGGCCTGCAACCAAATCATAAAATTTAGCCAATCGTGGATCATTGTTGTTTTTGAATGCTGTAACAGCAGTTGAACTGGCCACAAGATTTTGCGTTCTGCCCAAAGCAACCATCTCATTATACAATGGATTCTCATTACCGCCAGTTGTTGAATATTTGATCGTAGCATCTTTTACCAGGAATGTGGCGCTCGCTGCGTACAATGCTTTAACGCCAGCCTCAGCCTTAACTGCGTTGATCTTGGAAAGTCTTAAATAAGCTCTGAGTTTCAATGTATATGCAAATGCTTTCCAGCTAGGGGCATCACCTTGAAAAACAATATCCTGTGCTCCTGGAGATGCTGAACTTGTTGTATTCAACAATGCAACTCCTTTATCGATATATTTAAAAACACTATCATAAACCTGTTCTTGTGTGTCGTATCTCGGACTTCCAAAAGCATTACCTTTTAAAGCTTCTGTTAACGGCACGTCACCAAATGCATCAGTTGCAAGCTGGAAAGCATAGGCCTTCAAAACATAGGCTATACCTTTAGTATATTCCAAACTGTTTCCTTGACTATTAATGATCAAATCGGTATTCACTAGTGCACTGCGATAGAGTATAAGCCAAGAACGGTCAAATGCAGTGTTGGTTAATGCATATTGATCATACACTTTGTACTGTGAGCTGTTAGGGCTTTGTGTCCAATATTGGCTAAATATTCCTCCATATACTTGGAATGAGTTGCCCACAATCTGGCCTACTGCTGCCTCAACTGTTGGCAAAAGTAGTGTCGGATCCGCAGAATCAGGATTGTTAGGATTCTGGTTAATATCTAAGAATTTCTTACACCCGGATAATCCCAATGCTCCAATTAGGACCAACAGAACTATCTTTTTGGGGTTGAAAATATTTTTCGTTCTCATGTTGATAGAATTTATTAAAATGACACTTTTAAGTTAATACCGTAATTACGTACGGAAGGCTGAGCTGAAAAGTCAAATCCTTGAGCATTACCTGCTCCGGCCGAGTTAACCTCAGGATCAGCAAATTGGTTTTCTTTTGGGGTCCAGATAGCCAAGTTATTTCCATAAAGACCAATAGCTAACGTACCAAAGGGAAGGCTTCTCAGTTGAGTTTTGTTAAACGTGTAAGAAAGACTTGCGGAACGAAGCTTAACAAAAGATCCATCAACGATATTAGAACCAGCTGGTCTGCTACCACCAAAGTAATCTTGCTTAACATAACCTGTTGTATTTGGTGTACTTACCCCACTAGCATCTACATTTACAGAATTAGGAAATACCTCTCCAAACCTGTTACCGCCAGATTCTGCTGATGTACCTACGAAAGCAAGTATGTCCCTAGTTCTTGAGAAAAATTTACCTCCTTGTTTAGTATCAAACAATACGTTTAATCCAATCTGTTTATAGCGGAAGTTTGTTCCCCATGAAGCCATATATTTCGGATTATAATTTCCAAGATATTGTGCTTTAGGAGAGTTAACTGGCAAACCAGTTGCCTTGTCAACAATCGTTCTTCCCTGAGCATCTTTAGCAGTAGTTACAGCATAAAATTCACCATAAGGTCTTCCGACTGCAGCAGCAATAGTCATCCCGGAAAAACCACCCAATGAAATTTGATCTACTCCTGGCAATAAGGAAATTACCTTGTTATTATTCTTGGTGAATGAGCCATACAATTCCCATCTAAAATCACTTGATTTAATTACTGTACCTCTTAAACCTAATTCGATACCTTTATTTTCAACCTCTCCAGCGTTCACAACACTGAATCCATATCCAGTTGAATTTGGAATTGGGATACTTAAGATCTGATTTTTGGAGTTATTTTTATAATAACTGAAATCAATAGATATCCTGCTGTCTAACAACCCTAGTTCAGTACCTACTTCAAATGAAGTTGTTTTTTCCGGTTTCAGGTTAACATTTCCAATAGTTGAACCTGGAGTTAACGCAGCTACATTTCCAAAAGGAAACACCGTACTACCAAAATTTCCATTGATTGTTGTTTTACCAAACACGGACAACAATTGATATGGGTCTGTATCGTTACCAACCTTAGCCCAGCTAGACCTGATTTTACCATAAGACAAAATATCTGTAATCGAAGAGTTTTTCAACAATTCAGTGAAAACAAAGGATCCGCTCACACTTGGATAGAAGAATGAATTGTTTGCTTTAGGCAGGGTAGAAGACCAATCGTTCCTGGCAGTTCCTTCTAAATATAAAATGTTCTTGTAAGACAAGTTTAAATCGGCATATAAACCGATCAGCCTTCTTTTTGACAGAGCATCCGATGAAATATTTACCGGGCCATTGCTGTTGTTTAAGTTATACCAACCTGGAACAACCAAACCTCCCGAAGCATTTGTTCCTGAAGAAAGACTATTTGTTTGTCTTTGACGAATATTGTTACCGATCATCAAAGATCCTTCGAAATCATCATTAAACTTATGGGTTGCTGTTACCATTAAATCATGGACAAGCTCCGTAACATTAAATTGATCAATAGAGTAACCACCTGCACCTGTTCTGGCATTTGTCCCTGCGTATTCAGCAGTATTGTCAATATCTATAAAGTTAAATTTAGGGGTTAAAGTTCTGCGTCTGTCGCCGTAAGTGTCAATACCTATTCTTTCTAAAACTTTTAACCACTCATTTGGATTATAACCAATGTTGAAGTTACCAGTTACACGACTAACTTCATTTAAGTTAGAATAGTTCTTCAGTATCCAGTATGGATTTTGAGTATATGTCCCATAATAACCATACTGATTTGGATGTGAAACGCCATTAGCATCTGTATAACCGTAACCGTTATATTTATTATTCAGGTCACCTAATGTATTCAAAGGAATATCCCTTGGGGTTTGTAGCACATTGTTGTACACAGAAGAACCGCCCTGTCCACCACCAACTTCATTAGCATCACTTCTCAAGTAGTTAAATGAAACTCCTGCAGTGAACTTATTGCCAAGATCAGCTGTACCATTAAATCTTACGCCATATTTATTATAATGATCATAATTACCAGGAAAAATAGTATTAGAGTTTAAGGAATTAATTCCTAAATAGAAAGTAGAGCTTTCTCCACCACCGGATAAACTTAGGTTATTATCTGTAGCAAAACCTGTCTCAAAAAAATCTCTGATATTGTTTTTAACTGCAGAATAGGCTTTAGTCTGACGAACGCCATCAATCATTTGGCCCCACTCCAGATTTTCTCCTGTAAAAGGAGCACCCCAGCTACCATTCTCCTTCAAGTCATGTACATATGTGGCAGATTTACCGTCATCTGCAACTACGTCATAATATCCCTGTCCAAATTCATTTTGAAAATCAGGCAACTTCAAAATATTAGAGAAAGTGTTTGAGGTATTATAAGTAACTGCTGTTTTCTGACCTTTAGAGCCTTTTTTAGTTGTAATCTGTAAAGCACCGTTAGAAGCACGCGAACCGTAAAGTGCTGCAGCAGCAGGACCTTTTAACACAGTAACAGATTCAATATCATCCGGAGCAAGGTCATTACCCCTGTTACCAAAGTCAACACTCGCAAGTACAGAAGCCCCACCGATTACACTTGAATTATCGATAGGTACCCCATCCACAACAATCAAGGCCTGGTTAGATCCTGAAATTGAAGAACCTCCGCGAAGTACAATCCTGGCAGAACTACCCGGTGTATTTGAAGAAGAAGTAATGTTCACACCAGCAACCTTACCAGCTAAAGAACTGATCGCACTGGGGTTTCCACCAGAAGTTAACTCATCATTTCTTAAAGTAGGGGCAGAATAACCTAGTGTTCTTTTTTCTCTTTTAATAGAGTTGGCTGTAACAACAACTTCTGCCAGATCTCTATTGTCGGAAGTAAGTATCACATCAATAATGTCTGAAGAACTTACAGTAATTGCTTGAGAAGCATACCCTATGTAAGCGAACTCCAATTGATTTGAACCCGAGGGTACAGACAATGCATATTTACCATTTGAACCAGTTTGGGTACCAATTTTTGTACCCTTAACAATTACGTTTACTCCTGGAAGTGGCTTGCCATCATCCTTTCCTGTAACCGTACCAGTAATTGTCCGATTTTGCGCCATCGCACTTCCTGCGACGAACAGCAATATGAACAAACTTTGTAAAAGTTTTCTCATAAAAATAAAATTTAGGTTAGTTAATAATTGCTAAATATATGCGCATCTTCTATGCATGCATAATTTTGGAAGGAAATCAGTTTTTATATGACAGTATAATGACTGTTTTTATGTCTAATAAACATCGTGTATTACTTAATTAAAAAAATTATATTTGGTAATAAACATTATTTAACAATTAAAGATCTGACAAACATCATTTTCAATAAAAAAACATAGTTTTTAACGTTTATTTAACATTTACTACTCAAGTTTCTTTTAATACTCCAAATCGGAGTAAAAACCAAATCGAACTGAATCAAACATCTCATTAAGCAATCTACCTCACCAGGAACACAGAATTGGTAAAAACTTGCTTTCCAACCTCCCAAAACGAGCGAAAAAGCACGTCGCTTGCAAAATAAACAACAGAACCCTTGCCAACGTTCTGAACTCCAAACAACATCCCATTATCCAGCTTTTTTAACACTGACTTTCCAGCGATACCGGCAACGTAACTATTCTTCTTTAAAACGCCTGCACTAAACATGGAACCAGAGGTTTCATAAATTTTATCATCTGTTTTTAAGGCGTAATAGTAGTCGCCTAAGCCCGCAGTCAAAGGGTGACTCCCATCCAGATCTACCCTAAATATTGCACCAGGTATGGCATTTACTTGATTATCCCGATTCCTGTCGGCATACTTTTTAGAACTTCCTCCCTTTTTTTCTTCTTTAACCGAATCTTTGAGCTTTATATCAAAGGGCTTCTTACCAACCGCAGCAGACACGGCGCCATCAATCAAGATCAATTTGCCCCCATTACTTATCCATCCTTCCAGCTTATCATTCACTGCATCTCCATAATCTCCATCTGGAAGAATAAGCACGTTAATCCTATTGATGTTCAGGTTTGCTAAATTCTGCATCCCTATTATGGTAAGCGGGTATTTCAACTCCTGTTCAAAAAAGTGCCATACTTCTCCAACTCCCTGCGAGGAAATACCAGGGCCAGATACAACCGCAACCTGTGGCGTTTTCAAAGGGCTGTATACAGAAGATCCAAAATCTTTCCCTTTTTCTACAAAGCCCGTGGCCACCGGGTAAAAATTAATACCGAGTTCTTTCTGTATTGCTGCTATTTTTGAGGCCAGACCTTTAACATTACGCTCATTCTCCGTTCTGTAAACCAGCAAAGAACCAGGATGATAAGTCCTATCCCCAGCTGCAAACCCTTCCTCTGCAATCCGCACCTTAATATTTGTCTGTTGCAAGGCGATCAATGCCTGTGCATCATCTATAGAATTCCAGGGAAGTATCCACGCGTATGGCTTATTCATACTTTCCGCTACATCATTTTTTTCTGCTAATGTTTTAAAATTTCCTTTCATAGATTCTTTAATGGCATAAGCTTTTAACCCATACGCATAAGGCAATGCCCAGGCGGTAATGTCGTAGGTATTAGAGTCTGTAATGGATGTCTGCGGCTCAAAAAGCACATTAGCCAGTACTGCCTTAGGTTGCGACAAGTTCACAATCAAGTCATTCCGATCTACTTTAAACGATTCTGTCCTTTTACTCTCATAACTATAACCCTTCAAAGCTTTATCAAAGCCAAAGGAATATTCAATACCATTCCTGTCCATCAACGCAGCCATCCTTTTTACCCTACCTATGTTTTGCGCCTTTACTACATAGGTCTTAAAAATACCCGGAGGCGATGAAACTGCCTTTTCAAAGTAAAGCTTGAACTCTGAGACCAGCTGATCTGCATTCTTAGAGACAGTTTCCAGTGTAGCCATCCCGGTTGTATAATGATGATCAATTCTATCTTTCAGCGTTAGCGTATCTCCATCAATAGTCACAACAGCCAGTCCGGCTCCTATGCCCCCTTGTTCGTAGGTCATACCAATTGCACCATTATATAAAGGATAGGTATCTCCGTAAGAGGGATACAATAAATCGAAGCGCTCTTTGGTAAAATATTGCCAGCCGTTTTCATCAAAATACTTGGCGTTATTCTTACCCACGGTAACTTGAAAAGCCCGCTGCCATGGTGTAATGTCTACATGTATAGGCTCTGCCGCAGGGGCGAAATAATACGGGTCATTGTAGTTCTGTTCATGAAAATCCACATGTACTTCTGGCATCCACTGGTTATATAGTTTTAGCCGTTGCTGCGTCTCTACCTGAGTTTGCCATGCCCAGTCGCGGTTCAGGTCAAAGTAATAATGGTTGGATCTTCCATTTGGCCATGGCTCAAAGTGCTCACGGGCCATTGGATCGGGGTTGGGCTGCTTGCCAACCACCTCTGCAAAATCAGTAACGTAACGCTCCCGCCCATCTGGATTGAGGCATGGGTCTAATATTACTACTGTATTTTTAAGCCATTCTTTTACATTCCCCTCCTTTTGCTCCGTTAAATTATAAAGCATTTTCATGGAGGTTTCTGTAGAGCTTGCTTCATTTCCATGTACATTATAGCTTAACCAAAGGATGGCGGGCTGCTTTCCAGGTTTTAGATCTAGCTTTTCTGCGCGACTAATACTAAGATTTGTTTTTCTTATCTGCTCCAGGTTATTAATGTTCTCTCTGGATGATATTATGGCGACAAGTAGTTCTCTGTCCTCATACGTTTTTCCGTAACTAACTAGCCTCATATCTTTTTCGTGCATTCTTTGAACGTACTTAAAGTAATCGACTACTTTTTGATGTGGGGTAAAACGGCTACCTAAAGGGTATCCCAAAAAGGCATCAGGTGATTTTACCTGGGCAAATACAGTATTAAAGCAGCATAATAATAAAAGGAATGGTAGCCTAAAATGTTTCATTGGTATTATTTATACTCCAAAATACTAAAGATTGTTTTGTGTTTATGTTACATAGTGTAATTTTACCCTATCTTTTATATTTTTCTATGATGAACACCGAGTCCTTATATGAGTTTTACCTAAAACATCCTATCATATGTACTGATACCAGGAACATTATAGCAGGGTGTCTTTTCTTCGCCCTAAAAGGAGAGAATTTTGATGCGAATACATTTGCAGAAAAAGCCTTGGAAGCCGGTGCTGCTTTTGCCATCATAGACAATCCAGAGGTGAAAACCAGCGACAAGCATATTCTGGTGACTGATGTGCTTACCGCGCTGCAAGAATTGGCCAAACATCACCGTAGTCAATTAAATATCCCCGTAATTGGCTTAACAGGAAGCAATGGTAAAACCACCACTAAGGAGCTGATCAACGCGGTTCTTTCAGAGAAATACCGCTCCTTCGCCACTAAAGGAAACCTGAACAACCACATAGGTGTGCCGCTATCTATACTATCTATCACCTCCGAAATTGAGATCGCTGTGATAGAAATGGGAGCAAATCACCAGAAGGAAATAGAATTTCTATGCACCATTGCACAACCTACGCACGGCCTTATTAGCAATGTAGGGTTGGCGCATCTCGACGGGTTTGGCGGCTTTGAGGGGGTAAAAAAAGGCAAGGCCGAGTTGTACAGCTATCTAAAGGCCAGTCGCGGTACCACATTTATTTACCGCAACAACCCCCACCTGTTGGAAATGAGTAAGGCGGCTGCATTGGATAAGGTAGTCTATTATGGCGCTGAAAAAGAAGACCCCATATCGGGAGCGCTAATAAGTACCGATCCCCTCATCAAGCTTCGCTGGCAAAATAAGGAAGGGTCTTATCAAACTTCGGTTAATTTAACCGGGACCTATAACTTCGAAAACATATTGGCAGCCATTTGCATTGGTCAGTATTTTGAACTCAGGCCAGAACAAATTAACGACGGTCTGGCAGGTTATCTTCCAAATAACAACCGCTCTCAAATTACAAAGACAGTCAGCAATACGGTGATCTGCGATTTTTATAACGCCAACCCAAGCAGTATGACGGCCGCATTAAACAACCTGGAACAACTTGATGCGGTTAATAAAGCGATTATTATTGGTGATATGTTTGAGCTGGGACCAGAATCGGAAGCACAACACGAACTGATTGCCAAACAGGCTGAAGCACTAAATGCCAACACCCTTATCCTAATAGGAAAGCACTTTATTGGCAGTAAAGAAAAGATCAAAGCATTGTTTTTTGAAACGCCAAAAGAGGCGTTAGCTTACCTAACGGAAGCACCCATTAAAAATAGTATGGTTCTTTTAAAAGGATCAAGAGGAATGGCTTTAGAGCAGCTATTGCCCTTGTTGTGATATTTTTATCCCGGCATCACTGACTTCCCTAAGTGGATTGTCGCGCATGTTTTGCTCCACTTCAAATCGGTATTTACCGGCTTTAGGAAATTTATAGTTAGTAAGTAGCGGTAAGGTATACGTAAATAAATTTCCAGAGCCAGCACCAATCCATTGCCCGTCCTGTAGCGCTAGTCTGTATTCATACCTTTTAGTTTGCTTTTTTTCTCCGGCACCCTCAATATGAAGCAAAACAAACAGGTTGGAATACCGGTAATCTGCCGTATGGCGCAATTTAAGGTAAATATTAAACATCTTTGCGGCATCTTTTACCTCAACCACAGCACTAATCCTGTTGGCATAACTCCAATTTCTGGAAGGCATGGCAACATTACTGTCTACAATAGTATTGGTGTCACATCCGCAAAAAAACAAGATCATTACAGCAGAAAGCGACAATGCGACTTTCAAATTATTCATCTTTAGGCTTGTCCTTGCTTTTATTTCTGCGGTTTTTATTCCTGTTCTTATTCCTGTTTGCGGCAGACTGAGCAGTTACAGCCGCATCCCCGGAAACTTCTCCCTCAGGTCTAGGTTGCGGATTGGCCTCTTCCTTTTTCTGCTCCGGACGATTTCTAATGTGTTGCGGTGGTTTAACCGTTTGTGCCGGCCTTGCTCCCTGGGCAGGTCTAGCCGCTTGTGCTGGTTTGGCACCTTGAGCAGGTTTATTTTTATTGTTATTGCTCCTATTATTCTTGTTTCTCGGCTTATCATCAAGACGGGTTAAACTGTCTTGTCCAACTACATTTTCGTAATCAGGAGTTTTTTCCACTACCGTTGCAGGCGTTAATTGAAGCGCTTCTTCTTTCAAGTTTACAGGCTTCTGGCCCTTCTTGTTCATGGCCATGATTTCCTTAACCCTATCCACTTTTAAAGGAATCCAATCTTCTGTATTTGGGTAGGCAAACCACATTATTTTTTTAAAGATATCTGTTTTCTGATGCCTTGCAACGCCGATTTCCGTTTGCAAACTTTCAATACGATCTGGTATATCTTTTAGTGCATCCAAATAGGTATCCAGCTCATAATTTAAACAGCATTTAAGCTTACCGCATTGTCCGGCTAGCTTTAAGGTATTTAAAGATAAGTTCTGATAACGTGCCGCAGCGGTCGATACGGTTTTGAAATTAGTTAACCAAGTAGAGCAGCACAACTCTCTGCCACATGACCCAATACCGCCTAACCTACCGGCTTCCTGGCGCATTCCAATCTGTCTCATTTCGATCCTGATCCTGAATGTCTCTGCCATTTTTTTAATCAGTTCCCTAAAATCAACGCGACCTTCTGCCGTATAAAAAAACGTCGCTTTACTTTTATCTCCCTGGTAATCCACATCACTAATTTTCATAGAAAGACGTAGGTCAAGAGCCAGTGTACGCGCTTTATGCATAGTTTCCCACTCTAAGCCTTTGGCCAGTTTCCATTTTTCTACATCAGCCTCTGAAGCTTTTCTGTATACCTTCCTGGTCACATGTTCCATTGCCGTTTTCCGGCGTTTCATTTGTGTTCTTACCAGTTCCCCGGTTAAAGAAACATGACCTATATCATAGCCACCAGTGGGTCCTTCCACAGCAATAAGCTCCCCTATTTCCAGGTAAATATTATCTGTATTGATGAAAAACTCCTTTCTGGCGCCTTTAAATTTAACTTCTATAACAGGAAAAGGTTTATAATTAGAAGGCATATCCAGGTTGGATAACCAATCGTAAACTTCCATTTTTCCGCAGCCACCTGTAAGGCAAGAACCATTACTTTTGCAGCCCGATGGAGCGCAACCGCCTCCTGTAGAACAACTTCCACATCCCATATTAATTGTATATATATTGAGTCCCTTCAGGGAACGTTTTAAACTTAATTATTTTGACTAGCTGTAAAGATACATCTAAAAACAGAATTTTAGGATTTGCATTTCGCTCTACATGGTAATGTGCTTTTTCGAGCACCGTTATAATGGCATCCGCCATGTTCAGATCCAGCACATGTGCCGATAGTTTCTTTGCCGTTTGCAATGCCAGCGGTGGTAATTTAACCAGTTCGTCAGCACCACTTATCAACAAACTGCACTCTCGCATAAAGCTAATTCCATACTTTAAGAAGTTCTTTTGATTTTCTCTTCCCCATACCGCTACCTGTTCTACAAACACGGTTAGTTCCAACACACGGTTACCATAACCCATCCTCAACCACTCGGCAAATTTCTCCGAGTTTTCATTTTGGGTATTGGCCACCAGCTGTTTAGCATCAATTAAATTGCCATCTGCAAGGAAAGCGTATTCTGTAGCCTGGTTTTCAGACAGTCCGTGCTTTTCCATCAGGTAGGTTTCCACAGTTGCAAATGGAAGCTTCGGTATTTTTACAATTTGCGTTCGCGAAAGTAAGGTAGACAGGATTTGCTCCTGGTTATTGGCCACTAAAATAAATAGGGTATTTGCAGGTGGCTCTTCAATAATTTTTAGTAACGAGTTGCCCTCTTTTTCCAGGTACTCCGGCAGCCACATGATCAGTACTTTAGTATCGCCTTCAAAAGCCTTATAGCTTAGCTTCTTTATAATGTCATGGCACTCGGCAATGTTAATATTTGCCTGTTTATTGTCTACGCTTAACTTAGACCGCCAAATATCCAAATCTATATACGGATCTTCCAGTAATAAGCTTCTCCATTCGTCCAGCACATCAACTGCTATTTTTACATCCTTGGACGCAAAAAAGGGATAGGAGAAATGCAGATCGGGATGGATATAGCGTTCATATTTCCGACAGGATGAGCAAACACCGCAGCTATCGTCTGCCTCTTTGTCTACACAATTGATAAACTGCGCATAGGCGATGGCCAGTAAAAGTGCACCGCTTCCATCGCAGGATAAAAACAATTGCGCGTGACTGATCCTGTTATCTGTTACAGATTGAACCAATTGTTGCTTAATATGCTCCTGCCCTATGATGTTCTTAAATTGCATTTGGTGCAAAATAGTAAATTTTGATCAATATAATTTCCCGTTAAAATCATTCTTTCGTAAAAGGATCAACATCAGTACAGAGAGCTGTCTTGTTCTAGACTGGTTAACCTTTTGGTTGGGTCTTGGTTAGGTTTGGTTGGGTAAAAGGTACCTTTTCCCAACCAAAGCCCAACCAAAGCCTAATTCAGACCCAACCAAGCACAGAAGCAAACCCTTACCAAAACTTAACCTGGTATAAACAAATCACACCAAATAGCTATCTTTGGTCCAAAGAAATCAGCCAAACATCAATTCCTATATGTCCAGAATTATTGCCTTTGATTACGGAACAAAAAGAATTGGGATTGCGGTTACTGATCCGCTGCAGATTATTGCAACCGGACTGGATACCATCCACCCCAAAGACATTATGGCTTATTTAAAGCAATACCTGTTAACTGAAACGGTAGTAGCCTTTGTATTTGGTGATCCGAAACAAATGGATGGCAGTCCTTCAGATTCTGCACAGCACGTTAAGGGTTTTGCTAAAACTTTGAGAAAGACTTATCCTGAAATCCCCCAGCATTGGGTTGATGAGCGTTTTACCTCTCGCCTGGCGCAACAAACGATTATGCAAAGCGGATTAAAAAAGCACGACCGGCAAAATAAAGAACGGGTAGATACCATTGCCGCAACCATCATCCTGCAATATTTCATGGAACAGCCCCGTTAATTGAGGGTGCGTACACTAAACCTATATGATAGAAGAAAACCTGCAACAGCTGCTGCTTAACTACTGCGAGCCCGAAAGCGACCTGTTAAAGAAAATAGACCGGGAAACTCAGCTTAAGGTATTAATGCCGAGGATGTTATCTGGGCATTATCAGGGCAGAGTGCTCAGCATGATCAGCAAAATAGTAAATCCCACAACGATACTGGAAATCGGCACTTTTACCGGCTACGCTACTTTATGCCTGGCAGAAGGGCTAAGTAATGATGGGGTAATTTACACGCTGGACATTAATGAGGAGCTGGAAGATATGGTGAGGGACAATTTTGCAGCTTCGGCCTACAACGAAAAGATTGAGTATCTTATTGGAGATGCCACAGCAAGCATTGCATCTTTGAACAAGATTTATGATTTGGTTTTTATTGATGCCGACAAAAAGAATAACGGCAACTATTACGATATGATTTTTGAAAGCGTAAGGCCAGGGGGTGTTATTATTGTCGACAATGTACTGTGGAGTGGAAAGGTATTGAGTAATGAACAGGACAAAGACACCAGGAATATCACCACATTTAACGACAAGATTGCTGCCGATAACCGTGTTGAAAAGTTGATCCTTCCTGTAAGGGACGGTCTTTTTATCATCAGAAAAAAAACAAATTAATGAACAGAAGCATACTTTACCTCCTCCTTTTTATCCTTATTTTATCCTCTTGTAAAAGCAGAAAATACAGTCGCAATAACAAGCAAATAGAAAAAGCGGCAACAAAGGCCAATCCAGATTATAAATCGCGCACTACCCTTTCCTATATTGAAGAATTTAAGGCCGTTGCCATGCAAGAAATGAATACTTACGGCATACCGGCAAGTATTACTCTGGCACAAGGCATTCTGGAATCTGGTAGTGGCAACAGCAGTTTGGCCAGGTTTGCCAACAACCACTTCGGCATTAAATGTACTTCTGAATGGAAGGGAAAAGGATACTTTAAAGATGACGATCAAGCTAATGATTGTTTCAGGGTGTATAAAGATGCGCGGGAATCATACAAAGACCATTCAGAATTTTTAAAGCGCAAGCGGTATAGCTTTTTATTTGAGCTGGACAAAAACGACTACAAGAACTGGGCGCTTGGGTTAAAGCAGGCTGGATATGCCACCAATCCTAAATATCCGGATATGCTGATCAATATTATTGAGAAGTACAAGCTGTATCAATATGACATGCCCGAATCTGAAACAGAGAAGCTGAAAAGAGAAGATAGGGTATTCATAGAGATTAATGCCAACATGCCAAAAGAATACAAAAAATTTACGCCGGTAGATGCGCCACCATCAAAACAGATACTTACCGTTCCTGATACCACAGTGGTAAACCCAGTTAAGATCATCACTACAATACCTGTTAAGACTGTCCCGGAGGCTGCTGCCACAGTTTTACCAGCAGATAAAACCTATTTTGTGAAACAGGGAGACACCCTTTATAACATCTCTAAAAGATTCAATATCAGTATCGATGACCTTAAAAGTATCAATAGTCTTTCTGCAGATGGCATTAAAATTGGTCAGAAGCTAATAATAGTTAAATAATGTTAAGGTAGGTTTACCTCATTTGGTTAACTTGTAGCTTTGTAATCCTATGAGATTTTTTATCCTCTTGCTGCTTTCTTCTTGTTTCACTGCCCGGCTCTGTGCACAAACCGGAACAGTGCAGGGTTTTGTGGTGGATAAAGATTCTAAGCTCAGGCTGGCAAAAGTTTATATTTATAATTCCCATAATGATGAAGGGATTTATAACACGACAAAAGGCGAGTTTAGAATAAAGGGTATTGCAGGCGATACTTTATTTGCTGTTTTGCAAGGATACGCTGTTGATACGGTAGTATTGAAAGGAACATCTTCCATTTATTTTCAGTTGAAATCATTGGGAATTAACTTGCAGGAAGTCGCTATCAACGGAAGAAAACTTACACCAAAGGAGATTTACGAAAAACGGCTTAAAGATTATAAATATAAACTGGACAGAGGGAGCGGCAAAGATTTGCTCAATTTGGGTCCAGGTGGGGTAGGCTTAGGAATTGATGCTATATATAACCTGTTGAGCAGGGAAGGTAAAAACGCCAGGCATCTGCAAAAAATATTAGAGCGGGATTACAAGGAATCTCTTATAGATTTTAGGTTTAATCCGAATTATGTAAAAACTATTCTGCAGCTAAATGATTCTGTTACAACAGACTTCATGGAACAATACCGGCCAACGTATGATTTCGTGCTTAGCGCTACTGATTATGCGTTTGTTGTGTTCTTAAGGAACAGCTATGCGAGTTACAAACGCAACCCGGCAGCCTTCAGATTAGCGCCACTCCAGAAGCTGGAAGTAAAAGAGTTTTAATAAAAAGGTGAATTAAACTTTTAATAAGTCACTTTTTTGTTTTTCTTTGTAATGATGAAGCATTTTAATATCTGCCTATTTTTATTACTTCTCGTGTCTTCGGCCCTGGTGGCCCAGGAAATCGACACCATTCCTATTAACACTAAAGGGCTGGAAATCAAGTTAAAACGTAGCCCGCTTCCTACCCGTATGTCAGCAATCCCATACAAGCCAACACCTATTGCTCCGCTTGTCCTTACTGAGAAAATAAATTATTGGAGAACCAGCACTCAGATTGGTATTGATGTAAACCAGGGGGCCTTTTCTAAAAACTGGAAAGCAGGGGGAGTAAACTCGCTTGCACTTGGAGGTCTTATTAACTATAGGGCCGCTTACAGCAAGGAAAGCTATAGTTATACCAGTGAACTTAGGTTGGAATACGGAAAGATTAAAAACAAAGATCAGCTTCAAAAAAAGACACGAGATAGGATATATTGGGATAATAAAGCCAACTTTCAGTTTTCTAAAAGCTGGTACTTTTATGGTTCTGTTACCTTAGAAACACAGTTTGACCGCGGATACGCTTATTTTAAAGACAAAGATAATGCTGAGCAGCAAAGCTTGATCTCAAAATTTATGGCGCCGGGATACCTCACAGAATCCATCGGTTTTGAGTACAGACCAGTTCCTTATTTTTCTACCAGAATTGGTACTGGAACTGCCAAACAAACCTTTTTATTAGACACAGCAGTAATTAATCCAAAATTTAATGGTGGTAATTTTGGCTTAAGGCGGCGTCAAGGCGCGAGGCCTCCTCAAACGTTTAGAAATGAGCTAGCTTTTCAGGTAACAAGCGAGCTGCGTGATAAACAGATTTTAAAAAATGTTTTCTTGTACGCAAGATATAACATGTTCATCCCTTATGACAGAAAGTTAGAACACATAGATCATCGTTTGGATATGACACTAAGGTCAAGAATCAACAAATTTATGGAAGTAAAGATCAACGCTGTTGCTTTGTTTGATAAGGATTCTGATCCAGAAGTTCAGGCCAGTCAAAATTTATCGCTTGGATTCGGATTTACCTTTCCAAGATAGTAAGGATCTGTTTTAACACGGCCATTCTTCTTTCGAACCACTTAAATCATCAATAAAACATGGCATGGTGCCAAGCTTTACGCGCAAAATTTAATAACTTTGCCGCATATACATTTAACACTAAGCATTAAAGAAGATGTTTGATAATTTACAGGACAAGCTAGACCGCGCATTTAAAGTTTTAAAAGGACAGGGCAGTATTACAGAGATCAACGTGGCAGAGACCATGAAAGAGATCCGTAAAGCGCTTTTGGATGCAGATGTAAATTATAAGACCGCTAAAGTTTTTACTGATGATGTTAAGGAAAAAGCTTTAGGAGCTAATGTATTAACTGCTGTATCTCCTGGTCAGCTGCTGACCAAGATCATGAATGATGAACTTACCGCCTTAATGGGTGGTGAGGTAACTGAGCTTGACCTGAAAAACAACCCTACAATTATATTGATTGCAGGACTAAACGGTGCGGGTAAAACAACCTTTACCGGTAAACTGGCGCTACACCTAAAAAATAAAGGAAAAAAGCCATTATTGGTTGCGGGAGACGTTTATCGCCCTGCGGCAGTTGATCAGTTGCAAATACTTGGTGAGCAGGTAGGTGTTCCGGTTTACGCGAATAAAGAATCTAAAGATCCTGTAGCTATTGCCCTAGAAGGTATAGCTGAAGGTAAAAAGAACAACAACAACGTAATCATCATTGATACTGCCGGTCGCCTTTCCATAGATGAAAGCTTAATGAATGAAATTTCTGAAGTAAAGGCTAAGACTAAGCCTCATGAAATTTTGTTTGTAGTAGATGCTATGACCGGTCAGGATGCGGTAAACACCGCCAAAGTGTTTAACGACAGGCTTGACTTTACCGGTGTAGTCCTTACCAAACTGGATGGTGATACCAGAGGTGGGGCAGCACTGTCTATCAAATCTGTAGTTAACAAACCCATTAAATTTATTGGTACCGGCGAAAAGATGGAGGCACTTGATGTGTTCTATCCGGAGCGTATGGCATCCCGTATATTAGGGATGGGTGATGTGGTTTCACTTGTTGAACGCGCGCAACTGCAGTTTGATGAGAAGGAAGCCGCCGAGTTACAGAAAAAGATCCGTAAGAATAAGTTTGATTTTAACGACTTCTATAACCAGATTCAGCAGATCAAGAAAATGGGTAACATGAAGGACTTGATGGGCATGATTCCCGGTGTTAGCAAAATGATGAAGAATGTTGATATTGAAGACGATGCATTTAAAAGCGTGGAGGCGGTTATCCAATCCATGACTAAATATGAGCGTGAAAACCCTGATAGCATACAACAAAGCAGGCGTCTTCGTATTGCAAAAGGATCTGGCACCAAGGTGGAAGAGGTGACCAAGCTTATTAAACAATTTGAGGACATGCGTAAGGTAATGAAGCAATTCTCAAATCCTGCTGCTGCAGCTAAGATGATGCGCAACATGCCTAAAATGCCGCAAGGAAAAATGTAAAAAAACTTAGTTTCTTTTTACCGCTTTATCAATAATTTTATTGTGTTTAGCTGGTATAATTTCACCAACTAAATATGCTTGTTAAAACTTACGGGAGCGCCGTTTTTGGCGTAAATGCCTTAACCATTACTATAGAAGTAAGTATTGGAAGTGGAAACCGATACCATATTGTAGGCCTACCTGATAATGCCATTAAAGAAAGCTTAAGGCGCATTGAAAGTGCCATACAATCGGCAGGCTTAAAGATGCCCCGCCAAAAGATAGTAATTAATCTTGCCCCTGCAGACATCAGAAAAGAAGGTTCTTCTTATGACCTGCCCATTGCCATCGCCATTCTTGCTGCATCCGGACAAATAGATACGGAAGAGATAGAAAAGTATTTTATTATGGGGGAGCTTTCTCTTGATGGTGGGCTACAACCCATCAAAGGCGCTTTGCCGATTGCTATACAAGCCAGAACCGCTGGTTTTAAGGGCTTTATACTGCCGAAAGACAACTCCAGAGAGGCGGCAATTGTAAGTGAACTTTTAGTTTACGGCATGGGCAATTTAAAAGACGTCATCTCTCTATTTACCAAAACAGAACTGCATGAACCTGTTGTTGTAAAAACAAGAGACGAGTTTTTTGAAAAGGTAAACGCTTATGACCACGACTTCTCTGATGTAAAGGGTCAGGAAAACATTAAACGTGCGCTGGAAATTGCCGCCGCAGGTGGACATAACCTCATATTAATCGGTCCACCGGGATCAGGAAAAACAATGCTCGCCAAGCGATTGCCCGGGATACTTCCGCCTTTAAGTCTGCAGGAAGCCCTTGAAACTACCAAGATACACTCTGTTGCCGGAAAACTCGGCGCAGCCGCTACACTGATGACTGAGCGCCCTTACCGCAGTCCCCATCATACCATATCTGATATGGCTTTAGTAGGTGGTGGAGCCAACCCTCAACCCGGCGAGATTTCCCTGGCCCATAATGGCGTTCTGTTTTTAGATGAATTACCCGAATTTAAAAGAAGTGTTTTGGAGGTAATGCGCCAACCGCTGGAAGACCGGCATGTTACCATATCACGTTCTCGGCTTAGTGTTGATTATCCCAGTAGCTTTATGCTCATCGCCTCCATGAATCCCTGTCCCTGCGGATTTTATAACCACCCTGAAAAGGAATGCACCTGTCCGCCGGGCGTTGTTCAAAAATACCTTGGCCGGATATCGGGGCCACTGCTAGACCGTATTGATCTACATGTTGAAGTTACCCCTGTGGCCTTTAATGAACTGACCTCTGTCGTGTCTGGTGAAAGAAGTGAAGTGATTAGGAACAGGGTGATTGAAGCGAGGAATATTCAGTACCAACGTTTCATTGCCGACCAAAACCTACATTATAACGCACAGATGAGCCCAAATATGGTGCGACAAATATGTCAGATTGACGCATCAGGACAAGCGCTTATTAAAAAAGCAATGGAAAAGCTGGGTTTATCTGCAAGGGCGTATGACAGGATATTAAAAGTATCCCGCACAATTGCAGATTTAGCTGGTAGTGAAGCCATTACATTGGAACATCTTGCAGAGGCCATCCACTATAGAAGCCTGGACAGAGATAGCTGGTCCGGCTAATCTTCTTCTTCAGGCTCCTCGTCTTCCTCTGCTTCAGGTACGTGGGCAAGTATTTCTCTGCCGATGCTGTTAACTTCTTCGTCTGTCTCAAAGATGGGCATTCCGGTCTCGGCATCTAGCTTGATCCATTGCAGGTCTGTATCTTTTTGTATGGATACATACTCTTTACCATCTTTAAAAATTACATAAGTATCATTTCCCTCTGGGAATACCGCATAATCGATAGCTCCTAGTTGAATGTCAAAAGGTTGTTGCATAATTTTAATTCTTTAATAATGTGCAGATTATGGCCTATAAATTTTAATTTGCATTGATAAACCGCTAAACCCGCAGAAATGAAAACAATCCTATTAGGGCTCTTCATGCTAACCATAGCTATTTCCTGCACAAACAAAGATAATAAAATGGAAACTTATAAATGGCCGGATGCAAAAGCTCCCCTGGCAGAAATTAAACCTACAAACCGTATACTGCATGGAGATACCGTAGTTGACAACTATTATTGGATGATAGACTATTTTAAAAAGGGACCAGACAGTACTAACGTGGTCAACTATCTTACGGCCGAAAACAACTATCTGGACACGATGTTGAGCGGATCCAAAACCTTGCAGGAAAACCTTTTTAAAGAACTTAAAGGAAGAATTAAAGAAAAAGACGAGTCTGTTCCGGTATTAAAAAACGGTTATTTCTACTATACAAAAACGGAAGACGGAAAGCAGTATTATAAGTATTGCCGCAAGAAAGGAAGTCTTGATGCAAAAGAAGAAGTGCTGCTGGATATTGATGAAATGGCAAATGGACACCCCTATTATGCTGCTGCAGGTTTTAGCATTAGTCCTGACAATAAATTGCTAGCCTACGGGGTAGACCAGGTATCCCGCCGTCAGTACACCATTCATATAAAAAATCTGGAAACTGGTGCAGTGTTAAAAGATGCGATTATAAATACGGAGGCCGATCCGGTATGGGCGTCAGACAGCAAGACGCTTTTCTACACCTCCAAAAACCCAGTAACGCTGCTAAGTGAACAGATTAAAAAGCATATTCTTGGAGCAGATGCAAAAAATGACAAGGTAGTTTACGAAGAAAAAGACCATTCCAATTATATAGGGGTAGGGAAATCTAAATCAGGCAAGTACATTTTCATCTACTCCTCAGCTACTATGTCTGATGAGCTGCGTATGATTGAGGCAGATCAACCTGAAAGCCCTTTTAAAGTATTCACACCAAGGATTAAAGACGTTAAATATGATGTTGTTCCTTTGGCAGACAAGTTCTTGATTGTAACCAATTGGGATGCACAAAACTTCCGTTTGATGGAAACACCATTGGATAAACCCAGTAGGGAAAACTGGAAAGAAGTAATTCCAAACCGTAAAGACGTACTGCTTTCGGGAGTGGATGAATATGAAGATTTTATTGTCCTGTCTGAACGTAAAAATGGACTTACTCAATTGCGGATTAAAAGCCTGACCAGTGCAGACGAGCATTACCTCCAGTTTGATGAGCCTGCTTATACTGCAATGAATACAGGAAACCCGGAATACAGTTCTAAGACATTGCGCTATAGCTACACCTCTATGATTACCCCAAATTCCGTGTACGATTATAACATGGAGACCAGAGAAAAAACTCTTAAAAAGCAAAAAGAGGTAGTTGGAGGATATACAAAAGAAGATTATGTTACGGAGCGACTTTATGCTACCGCAAAAGATGGAACAAAAATCCCGATCTCGCTGGTTTATAAGAAAGGGCTTAACAAGGATGGTAAAGCACCGCTTTTGTTGTATGGCTATGGCTCTTACGGGGCATCAATGGATGCCGGCTTCTCCAGCAATAACTTAAGTTTATTAAACAGGGGCTTTGTCTTTGCAATGGCTCACATACGCGGCGGTCAGGAAATGGGACGATATTGGTATGAGGACGGGAAGTTGATGAAAAAGATGAATACATTTACGGATTTTATCTCCTGTGGAGAATTCCTAATTGAGCAGAAATTTACAGGAAAGGGGCACCTGTATGCACAGGGTGGCAGTGCCGGGGGCTTGTTGATGGGCGCAGTAATTAATCTGGCTCCAGATCTATGGCATGGCGTATTAGCTCAGGTACCTTTTGTAGACGTGGTTAATACCATGCTGGATGAAAGCATCCCGCTTACAACAAATGAGTTTGATGAATGGGGAAACCCTAAAAATAAAGAGGCGTACTTCTACATGAAAAGCTATTCACCATATGAGAACATTGAGAAAAAAGCATATCCAAACCTCTTGGTAACAACAGGCCTGCACGACAGCCAGGTGCAGTATTTTGAGCCTGCTAAATGGGTAGCAAAGTTAAGGTCCACAAAGACGGATAAAAATATCCTTCTGTTAAAAACAGATATGGATTTTGGACATGGAGGTGCTTCCGGCAGATTTGATTACCTAAAAGACGTTGCACTTAACTACAGCTTTCTTTTAGCGCTGGAAGGGATATCGAAATAATTAAAAATCAAACCTGATCTTTAAACCTGTGCCCATCAAGCGCAGGTTTTCTTTTGACAAATCTTTCATAGGAACTTTGATGAAAGGCTCTATTCCTATAAATTTATCTTTAGAAACCTTTTGTTGATAGCCAAAAGAAAAGTTATAGAATCCAATCAAATTCCTTTTGCTGACTTCAGCCGGATCAGCACTTTCTGTTATCTTTTCTGTAAGCAAATAAGATTGTTGTCTAACATCTCCTGATGGAGAAACAGTTGTACTTTGCTGTACCCTGCTTTGTTGATACGTATTGCTTTGCTTCTGATTAATTACGGCAAAGGCAGAAATACCTACATTTGCATAAAACCGTTTACTTAGTTTATACTTAAAATCAAGCGGTATGTCTATTCCGGTAACCTGCGTGCTTACCGCCTCCAAACTTTTACTATCGCTAACAAATGCAGAACTGGATGGAGAGTCATAGTGCTGCCCACCAGTGCCAATCTCTTTTGAAGCGTCCATTTCGTTGTAAGAAAGCCCAGAACTTACAGACACTCTTTTAGAAATGTGATAGGCCATACTCATTCCATAACCCATATTGAGTTTTTTAGAATTACCGATAGATGGAGCTAATACCACTCCAAGATCCCATTTGTTTATGGCGGCAGGCTTTGTCTTAGCCTGATTATTTGATGCATTTTCTTTTGCTAAGAACTCGTCAAGCATAATCCCTTTTACCTTCTTTTCTGTTTGGACAACTGCAGGTGTTTTTTCGATAATAACGAGTGGATCTTTCTGTATCTCCGGAACTTTGGTAACTGCAATCTGATTGTTTACCATACTACTACCCGTGTTGATCAATGGTTTAACCGGTTCGTTCTCTTGAATGCTGTTCTTGTTAGCCCTTGAATTCTTGCTATAAGTATTCTTAGCCGTTTGACTATTATTATCCCCAACAAAATGATCTAATACCTTTAGGCTTTTTTTACCCTCAGGCCTATTCTTGCTGTCAGGCATTGCCTTTTCAATTTTTGTTGCTGAGTTGGCAGATTGTATGGCATCAACCGGTATTTTGTCCTCCTTCTGTACGTAGAGAAACACGCCAATGCTCAGTAAAAGCAATGCCGCAATACCGCTTAATCCACTCATCCAGAAAACAAGTCCCCTTTTATTTCCTTCTTTCTTTTGGAAATTTTCCCATGCGCCAGGTACATACTCCTCCTCATAACCGGAAAGTCCTTCCTTTATTTGAGCAATTAGGCCTTGCTCGTCTGATGGTTTCAAACGCTTAGTTGACATACGATTGCTTTAAAGTTTTTGAATACAGTTCTCTCAATTTATTTTTTGCCCGGGTTAGATAGACCCTGCTAGAGCTACCGGAAATGTTAAGCATTTTTGAGATTTCATCATGTGAATAGCCCTCCATCTCATAAAGGTTAAATATTACTTTCTGCGTTTCAGGCAAAGCATTAAGCAGGCTCAGGATATCCTGCACATGCAATTTAGAGATGACGTTTACTTCGGTAATGGGCTGCTGAAGCTCTGTTATATCGTCTACATAGATGATTGTCTTTTTTGTCCTTAAAAAATCAATCGCGGTACGCGAAGAGATTTTCGCCGTCCAGCCTTTAAACGCTTTTTGCAACTCATCATTATTTTCAGGAAAAGTAAACGATGCCATGTGTTTAAAAACCTTCACAAAGCAATCGTTTACTACCTCCTCTGCATCATTTCTATCATTAACATACCGCAAAACTACTCCCATAAGATAGCCGTAAAACGATTTATAGATCGCTTCTTTAGCCTTATTCTTATGTTGTAAACAACCCTTTAGCAGGTCTTCAAGTTGGAGCATCCGCGTTTTAAAATATCAATTATCTGTGCTGAAAAACAGCCAAACCAATTTTAGTGTCATCTGTAGCGGCTTTTAGACCCTTTACCCAAATGGTATAAATTTTACCACTTTCAATCTTAACATCAGCAAGCGTTGCTTCAGTAGCGCCTGTTTCCTTATTTTTTAAGTTAAACGTCAGCTTTTCTGCTGCATCAATGGTTTCAAAGGTACTATACTCTTTAAATGATTTATTAGTAAACAAATCTGTCTCTTTACCTGCAATGGCTAAATTAAGGGCAGGAGCATCCGGACTAAGATTAACAAATCTTACCCTTGCTTTTCCTACAGCAGGTAGCGTTAAATCATCCTTTAACAACAGTAAACTAACATTTTCAAGTTGTCCGGCAACAAACAACGAGTAGCCTACCGTAGCATCAAGCGTAAAGCTTTCCGCTTTTATCACTGTTTGTTCACCCTTTTTACGGATGCTAAGTTGCCTTGTACCCGGAAAAAGATTAAGGTAATCGATCTTGGTCGTGTAAGAAAGGTCTACCGGCAAACTGGCTTTAGCATTATCGACATATAAATCGAACTTTGTTGTATTTGGCGAGGCATTTATAATGCTTAACCCGGCAACAGGCTGAGGGGTAAAATTGTCATCCTTCATACAAGATCCCAATGTAGCTGTAAGCGCAAGCGCTGTAATAAGTGTTTTAATTTTCATCTGATAAATAGTGTTAATATTACAATAGGGTAATGGCCATTAACTCCTTTCCTTTAGAAACGACACTGGTAAAGCAAACGCTACACTTGTTTGGGGATTTATTAAAATTTGCAGCAGAAATTATGGCTACAGTGTTAAATCAGATGATTTTAATACGGCATTATATATCAACGGGGGTTCCCTATAAAGGCGACCCCCGTCGATATGTATTCGAGATTATTTGACCCAGACTTATTTATAGGTAGCTGCTAGCTTAAGTGCTTCATAAGCATTTACTATACCTCCTGAAACACAAAGATCTGATAGGGAAACTTCCTCTTTGGTTCCAGGCTTCTTAACATTTGCGGCAGGTTTTACACAAGATTTTACAATAATATCCTTTACCTGAGCAGGTTTTAACTTAGGGTAATATTCCAAAATCAGTGCCGCCAGACCAGCAACAACTGGTGCTGCCATACTGGTACCACTTGCATTGCCGTAGGTGTTGCCACCTGGGATGGTAGAGTAAATTTTTACTCCGGGCGCAAATACATCAACATTAGTTTTACCGTAGTTAGAAAAAGATGCGGTTAAGCCTCCTAAGCCTGGATCTGCACTTGCCCCAACAGTGATCATATTCTTGGCCCGTTTACTATTCTTTAAGTAAACCTGGTTAGGAAAATTATCTTCCACATCGATATTCTTATGGTCGTTACCCGCAGCGTGAACCAATAAAACACCTTTCTTTTCCGCATAGCGGACTGCCTCATCTACCCATTTCTTTTCAGGAGAAAAGCCCTTACCAAAGCTCATGCTGATTACTTTTGCACCATTGTCTACCGCATACCTGATGGCTAAAGCTATATCTTTATCATGCTCATCTCCATTGGGCACTGTACGCACCATCATTATTCTTACATTATCAGCCACCCCATCTACACCAATACCATTGTCTCTTTTTGCGCCAATTATACCAGAACAATGCGTTCCATGGAAAGAGAAATCAGCCATCACATCTGGATTCCCGTAATATTTATCAGAAAAATCTGCATAGTTATCCTTTACAATCACACCTCGAACATCTATTGGCGGAATATCTAAAGATATCTTACTGGTCTTCGCTTTTAGTGCCATTACGGTTTGTAATTTTGTCCAAAGCGCGGTGTCTTTTGGTGCAATTACAGCCTGACTTTTCAATTTAAAATACAGCCTTACCGACTCTTCAGAATCGCTGCTAACATTCCGTCCGTCTTTGCCACCCAGAAAGTTCCAGCCATACACGTCATCTACGTAACCATTTTTATCGTCATCTTTTCCGTTGCCAGCAATTTCCTTTACATTTCTCCACAAAACCGACTTAAGGTCTTCATGCAAAGTATCTACTCCAGAATCAATAACAGCAACCGTTATTGTCTTGCTGGTTTTTCCACTCAGTAATTCGCTATATGCTTTGTTCAAGCTAATCCCGTTAAATCCGTCTTTATTTTGATCCAACAGGTGCCATCCGTTTGGAACCTGGGGGGGTTTTGCTTTATCCTGAGAAAAAGCTACCAGCTGCAACGCTACAAGAACAGTAGCTAAAAAAATAGGTTTGATATTCAAATTCATGCACAATGTTAATTATATACTGCAGGTAACGCAAATTCATCACATTTTTTAACAATTAGACAACAAGTGTGCATAGGAAAGATACAAAATCAATACGTCAAGGAACTTTTAAAGCAACTATCACAGCTACTTTAGATCGCTAATCCCAGTCCTAATTGAATAATTGGAGGTATATACTGAGGTTATATGATGATACAAATTTACCTCATTCCCTTGTTCTAGAAAATGTCATATGACATCACTTGGTACATCTTTTGAACGATTTTAGTACCTCAGATGACCGATAAAAGGTACTAACAATTAGTTATCAGACTCTTGGATGGGCAACACTAGATTTGCTTTATAGGGTAGTAGTTGAGCACTTTACCCATATACTTCTTTAGCTTTTTGAATTGCTTTTGCGAGATCAATCCCTTTACCTAGAACACCTTTAAACAAATCTCCAGTTTCTTTTATACGGTCTAGTGCATTATGGATATTAAAATCCTGAATCGTTAAGCCTGGCTTTACCTCCACCCAATCAAGTGGCATGGAAACGGTTGCACCTGGTTTCGGTCTTAATGAATAGGGGCCAGCAATAGTAGCACCCGGACGATTCTGTAAAAAATCAAGGTACATTTTACCTTTACGTGCCGCAATACTGCGCTCTAAACTAGTGTAGTCACTTATCTCGCGGTGAACCAGCTTAACAATAATATTGGCAAATAATTGCGACTGTTTGTAGGTGTATTTCCCCCCAAGGGGAATATAGATGTGCATTCCAGTGGAGCCGGAGGTTTTTGGATAGGAAGGCACTCCAATCGTATCCAGAATATCTTTAGTGATCAAGGCGGCTTCAACAACCTGGTCGTAAGTATGCTTATCCGGGTCAATATCGATCACACAATAATCTGGATTATCGGGAGTTTTTACCCGACTAAACCATGGATTAATTTCAATACAGCCAAGAGAATTCATCCACAGCAAGCTGGCCTCATCAATAGCAACCAAATACTTGGTAACCTTTCCCTCGTCAGTTACATGATCAAAAGTTTCCGCCCAATCCGGAGCTTTATCTGTAACATTTTTTTGGTAAAAACTCTGACCGTGAATACCACCCGGAAACCGATTCAATGACATAGGTCGGTCCTTTAAATAGGGCATCATATATTCACCTACTTTATAATAATAGTTCAGCATCTCACCCTTGGTAATTTTATCTTCAGGCCAGTATAACTTGGTTACGTGATTAAATTTGAGGAGGTGCCCGCAAACCGTTTTAGTCTGTGTATCTTCTGTAGGGTTTAGGAGTGTTTTCCGCCCTGTATCTTTTACAGGGTTTAATCCGACATCGGCTTTTTTGGATACCCCCTCAGACTTGGTTTTCTTACCTTCTTTCTTTGGAGATTCAACTCCACCTACCTCCTGCTCAATGGTTTCTTCCGTATCAGCAGGCGTTTCCAAAACTACATCTTCCGCTTTTTTGTCTTCCCGCATTCCTTTAAAGGAAGCTTGCCTAAATACGCCATCAGTGGTTATCTCTGCAAAAGCAACTTCACACACAAGTTCAGGCTTTAACCAGGTTGGTTGAGCACCCATTCGCTTAGGCCGAAACCGGGTAGGCTTGTCAATATCCACTTCATAATTAAAAGGACTTTCTTTAGTAATGAGCGGCTTAAATTGCATCATCAATTCCTTTTGCAGTTTATCTGAGAACCCAGTGCCAACTTTACCGGCAAATTGCAATTCCTTGCCTTTATAAAAACCCAAAACCAATGCGCTAAAGGATTTTGCACTGCCTTCATTCTTCGTAAAACCAGCAATGACTACCTCCTGCCTGCGCTGAACTTTTACTTTCAGCCATTCTCTGCTCCTCAAATCTGAAGTGTATGTACTGTCGGCCTTCTTTGCAATGATTCCTTCTAAACCGATCCTTTCCGCAGCAGCAAAGAAATCAATCCCACTGGCATCAAAAACTTTACTCTGTCTGAGCACATCATTATCCTCCGGTAAAACTGATTTCAGAATGATTTGTCGTTCAAAAAGTGGTAGATCCATCAGGTTTCTCCCCTTGTACCACAGGATATCAAAAATATAAAATACCAGGTTACCATCTGCCTCACTCCTCCAGTTCTGCATGGCTCCAAAGTCCGCTATTCCTTTTTCATTTAACACCACCAATTCCCCGTCCAGAACGGCATTAATATTCAATTTCTCTATCGCGTTATTAATCGGGTAATATTTCTCAAAGGGTAAATTATTTCGCGATATTAACCGTGCCTGCTCTTTTTTGTCTGCAAATGCCAATGCGCGATAACCATCCCATTTCACTTCAAACAGCCAACCCGGCTCGTCAAATGGCTGATCTACCAAAGTAGCCTTCATCGGCTTTACCGCAGTCGGGATTTTAGATTTGGAGGCCTTTTTTAATATGGTCTTAACATCAGTTTCTTTTTGGCTAACGTCCTCGATATCTATTGCTATCTCTTCTTCTATATTTACCTTTTCGCCGTCTTTTTCCATTGCAGCAATAGTTTTTCCTGAAATAACCGATTTATCCTTTTTAGTGATGTCGGCAATTGCCGCAAAATCATCTTTATGTTTAATCAAGAGCCAACCGTTTTCTCCCATACCATGGGTTTTTACAAGCGCAAACTCTCCCTTAAGTTTTTCTCCATGTAAAATGATTTTAACTGACCCAAGCTTCAGCTGTTCCAACAAATGTTTTTCCTGAGCCTTTTTCCCCTTAATTTTTTCTATGGGTTCATAAGTACCCTGATCCCAAACAATGACTGTTCCACCGCCATACTCTCCTTTAGGTATCAATCCTTCAAAATCTTTATAATTGTAAGGATGGTCTTCCACCATCATTGCCAGCCGCTTTGTTTTAGGGTCAGTAGAAGGCCCTTTAGGCACCGCCCAGCTTTTCAATACCCCCTCCATCTCCAACCTAAAATCATAATGCAAGCGCGAAGCGTCGTGCTTTTGAATAACAAATTGAAGCTTGGTCTTATCAGTAGATTTTCCTGCCTTCGGCTCCTTCGTCTTCTTGAAATCACGTTTTTGGTTGTATTTAGTCAGCCCCATAGCATTGAATTTTGTTAAAAAACTAACAATTAACCAGTAACAAAGTTTTTTGCTTTGCCTATCCGATAAAATAGAAAACTACTTGCTGCAAATGTTGTTAGTTAATTTAAGAAGTAACAGCCATGGAAAACTATCCGATTACTATAAATGCAGACCAACAAACGCATTACTTTGAAGTGGGTGAATACTTACATGTGGACGGTGAAAGCTGTAAAGTGAAAATATTTCAGGAAGGTAAATTGGTTGCCAGCTTTGAGCCGGATAACCACAATTATCTTCACATCTGCCAGAACCCAGGTAAACTTGATGCGTATTTATTGCATCTGTTGGCAGATCAAATTGAAGCTCATCATCCTCAAGGAATTAATAAAGACTTAGAATTATAGTTATGAGATCAATTTGGAAAGGAACCATAGGTTTTGGTTTAGTTAGCATACCAATGAAATTGTATTCAGCAGTACAAACCTCATCACTTGACTTGGATATGCTTGATGGTAGGGACCATGCGCACATTAAGTTTCAGCGAATCAATGAAAATACAAGAAAAGAAGTCCCTTATGACAAGATAGTTAAAGGCTACAAATACAAGGAGGACAGTTATGTAATTGTTGAGGAAAGTGATTTTGACGCTGCCGCACCAGAAAAAACGAAGACGATTGAAATCGAAAGCTTTGTAGACATTGCCTCAGTAAATCCTATGTTTTATGAAACCTCTTATTACGCCGAACCAGAAGCTAAAAGTAACAAGGCTTATGCGCTTTTACTTCAAGTCCTAAAAAAATCAAAGAAGGCAGGCCTTGCACGCTTCGTGCTGCGAAACACAGAAAGCTTATGTATTGTGCATCCGGTCGGAAAAGCATTGGTTGTTACGCGGATCCGTTTCCAGCAACAAATAAGGGAGCAGGACGAGCTAAATATTACAGACAAAATAGTTATCAGCAAAAAAGAAATGGACATGGGTTTAGCGCTGGTGAACCAATATGCGGAGAACTTTGATGTATCAAAATACAAAGATGAATACCAGGAAAAGTTATTAAAATTGATTGAGGCGAAAGCTAAGGGTAAGCGGCCTACCATCAAAAAACTTAAACCCCGTAAGGAAACAGAGGATGATTTGTACTCGCAACTCATGGGAAGCCTGGGTGCCACTAAGAAAAAGGCATAGGGCATAGGAACAAGGAGTTCCAAACTGCTTTGAAACTCCTTCTGTACTTCTTCGGTACAAAGAAAATAATTCTACACTAAATATATAACGTGTTGTGCGATCACAATTTGAGCGCATTGTTATAATTAAACTACAACCTCCCCCAAATAGGCCGTTGTACTTACAGCAGTTCCGGTTTGGTCTACATACTGCATCCAGCAATGCACCGTATTCCCGGCAAAGCTATTGGGAAGTTTAAGATTCACCTCACCCACTTCCCTATTGGTAAAATCTTTAAAGGTTACAAACTTAGCCTTTTCAGGATTGTAGATAATAAACGTTGCCTTATCATCCGGTTTGTTAAACGCAGAAGGCAAAGCATTTTCCCATTTAATGTGCACTATCGCATCCACAAGCGCAATCAGTTCTTTAATGATAGAGATCAATAGTTCTCCCCTGCTAAATACCGCATTGGCAAAATCTATCTGTGGGCCAGTGGCGCTACCCATTATTGCCTCCCTAAGGTGATAAGAAACAGCGCCGTTCATCGGTGTCTTGCTACCGGTAAAAGATTGAAACCCGATCTTAATAATTTCCCTTAAGGGCTTAAGCCAGGCTATTACCATTGCAAACACCGCGCGACTATCTATTTGCCGCTCAGACGGCGCTGCTGTTATCACTTCAGGCACACTTCTCATGTAAGGAGTACCTCTTCTTTCAGCACCCACAACAGAACCTACTTTGCCCGAAAAATTTCCATTTATTCCACTTTTATATCTTGCCATTTTTGTTAAAAATTTAATACTAATACGTCAATGAACTTTCAAAGCAGCTATCCCAGCTACTTCTAGATTGCTAATCCCAATCTTTAAATAATCAAATTATTGCTGCTGCTTTAATTTAACCAGTCGGCCAATGCCTTAATGGTCCTTTTATGCCTCAGTCTTCTAAACACACCATTACCTTCCCTGCCACCTTCACTATTGGTATTTCCTTCCAATGTGGTATACATTTCTCCTCTTACACTTTCAACAAGCCCGCAATGGCCAATCCGCTTTAAATGATCAAAGTAGATTCCAAATACCATTGCGGGCGAAGCATCTTTGACCAGCCTTTCTGCGGGGAACAAGCCCGGGCTCCATGCCGTCTTGGGCTGTTTAAAACCAGCCTGATAAAACACCCAGCTTACCCATGCTGCACACCAGGGATTTCCTTTTTTAAACCCCACATAGGCCAGGTACTTTTCTACTTCTGGTCCATCATTGTTACCAGTAAACTCCCTAACCCCCAGCTGAGCTCGTGCAATATCCAAAACACTTATACTCAAATTCCTTCCATCCATGTTCGAAATCACCCGTTTCATATTCAAATACTGAAATTTCGTGTTCCAAACCGTTCTTTTATTTTGTTCAGCTAAGTGTGCTACAACACTGCTGCCAGCGCTCCTATTGCTGCCAAAAGCAATAATGAAAAGGAGGCATAGTAAAATCCTAATTGCTGCCATAATTCAAGTTCTTTAAAGTGTAAAACCATAATATTAATTGAGGGTAATCCCAATGCTTTCCAGCACCATTTCAACAACCACCATGCTGTGCCAACCGTTAACATAAAACTGATCATGCTTAGCAATACCAGCATCCATATACTCTGGTCAATCACACCAATTGTGCTGTCAAAAACGGCTAGCAACTTTGGCGCAGTATACCATACCAGGAAAATGATCACCCCCAATAAATAACTCTCCAATTTTTTCATTCCTGCCTTTGTTTCCGGCAGTTTTAAGCTTATTAATCTCATAAAATTCCAATTTAAAATTCAACGTTTATACCTTCCCTGTTTGCGTGTATCTGCTCATTTTACGGGCAGACCACCAGTTTTCCAGGGTAAATTTGGTAGCCCAAAGGGCCCCGGGGATAATCGGCAAAGCCATTTCCCCAGGCCCCTAAAGCGCTACCTGATTTTAAAGCACGGTAAGCGGCCCCATGTAATAGCTTTCGCTCACCTCTTTGCCGTCAACCGAAGTCAATACCATCCAGGCATGCACCAACTCACCAGAAAACTCAGCCGGCACACTTAAAGTATAAGTAAGCGCTGAGCGCGGCACTACGTTGGATACCTTGGTGAACTTGTTCAGGATCGGACAAAAAACCAGGAAGGTTACCGTGTCGGTGTTCTTGCCATAATCCATTTGGGCTTCCACCTGTGCATCCCAGTTAAACTTTATCTCAGCGGGAGTTGACATGATCATTCCAGGATTATAAGGCTGATCCAGGTCGCCGGCACTCACCACAACCTTGCTATAATCGATGGTGTAATTAGGAGAAACTCCGGTAATGGCATACTTCAAGGTATAAGAAGTAGCGGCGTTCATCGGCGAGATCCCGTCAGTAAACTTCTGGTAACCAATGTTGATCAGCGCTTTGATCCTTTTCAGGAAACCCTGAGCAATTGCGAACTTGATCCTCACGTTCAGCTGTGATTGGGTCGGAGTGCTATTCGTGGTGTCGGGTAATGATCTCATGTAATAGATACCATTCCATATAGAACCAATTACGGTTCCAACTTTTCCTCTAAAATGGCCGAGGATGCCTTTTTTGTACTGTCCCATACTATTATATATTTAATGGGTGAAGCGACCGTAACTTTTTTTTAAGCTGTAGTTAACGACGATGGTAATCAGCTGTCTCTTTATATCTTTACTACCAGGCGAACCATTTGTATCGGCCCAGCCGGGTTAGCATTCTAGAAATTGCATCATCAAACTCTTCCTTAGTGCCTGCCCAATCAAACAAATTCTCCAGCTTTTCAATAGCGCCAAATCCCTGAAACCAGAGGTTAAGCCCAACCTTACCATCATTCACTTTACAAGACAATACCCATTCCAGGCCGTTGCTGTCTTTGATCTCATAACCACAGTCCAGATCCGCGCCCAGGGTGATCATTTTAGTCAGGTGCTTAAGGTTACCTACAAACCTTAAAATATTAACAACCCCGGTTATGCTGTTGCGAAATTTCCCAATCCCCATGGTAATGGTACCCATGTTTTCTGGCCTAAGTTTTATTGCTAGCGTAAGTTTATTTTCATTCATAATATTTTCCTTAATGATTATGATACAAATTTACCTCAATCGCGTGTTCTAAAAAATGTCATATGATATCACTTGGTACATCTTTTGACCGATTTTAGTACATCATATGAACGATAAAAGGTACTAACAGCTAACTATCAACTCTTTGCACGGGCAACCGTAGAAACACTCATTCCCGTAAAACCACAGATCTCATCAACACTCAACCTGTTCCTCAAACCCGGAAATTTGCTGTTCAACGCTGTAAGCCGATCACCCTTTGGCTCAATCAGCAGGATATCCATTTGCTTCAGCATTTGCATACACATCAGGTTCATGGTCTTGGAAGTAATGTCTAAAAAACAAGGGAGCTTACCTACCTGTAGGTTTGGAACACCTACCAGCGTCGCATCCTCTACCAATTCAATAAAATAATCACCATTAGACAATAGGGTGCAAAAATTGATGTCCATACAGATGAGTGATCCTGCATCCCAAAAATGTAAGATCCTGGGCAGTCCGCTTACCTGATCTATGAAATATAATTTAGCTAGCCCCTCATAAATATAGTAGGCGCAAAAAGATGGGCCATTTGGTTGAAACAGCAGATGGCCCTTTCTTCTCATTCTTGGAGATAAAGTGGTGGGGATGGCCAGCAACCTATCCAGTTCCTCAGAGTTTTCATCATGAATATATTTCAAAAATTCAGTGGTCTTCTCTTTTAAAAACATGATCCTTTTTTCAGTAAGCGTAAATATTCTTTTTCTCATTTGTCTTGGTTTTAATGATGGGGCAAAAATAAGAAAGGGCAATTTTTTTACAGAATATTCAAGGCACAACTTGTTTTAACTGCATATTCTTTTGTTTTAACTGCATATTTTCTGTTTTTTCTGTATATTTTTATCACCTGAAAAAATATATTACCTAAGCGTAACCCTTTCTGAAATGGCATAACCATAAATTCCATCTTTTTCATTATTTTTAAAAACCACCAAATTATCCAACCAGGCCAAATATTAATGAAGTTAGCGCCACCAAACCTCTCCATCAAACAGTATACCTATGAAAAATTATGGGTTAGAATAGCTGCTGCCCTACTGGGTTCAAACCTCGTGGTATTACTGGGCCAGCCCACCAGTTTTTTACATACATTTTCAAGCTGGGGATATTATAAAGATTCTTTAATAAGTTTCTTAGTGGCACTGGCGATGTTACAGACAGTATATTATTTCACGGTTAAATTAGACCTAAGCCATCCCTGGCCTAAAAAACCAGAATCCAGAAGATGGAGGATGATCCTGCTTTGCATCATCTTACCACTAGCCATTGATACTGCAGGGATGTTTCCTTACTACTACACCAAATATCACATCAATATACTGATGAGGCAACGCTGGTACACCAATTATTTACCTCTTGCTGTAGTATTGCTCACTTTGATCAATACGTATTACTACCTCAGATTTAAAAAACATGAAACCATCATCCTGCAAGAACAGCTGAAAGGAAAGGAAGAAGAAATCAGAATACAAAAAGAGAAAATCAAACTTGAAGCAGATGAAATCAAGAAAAAAGTTGAGGGCCTAAGAATAAAAGCGGTAGAACTCGAAAAGAGGAATAATGAAAAACGCCTTAATGAAAAGAGAATTGAAGCCCATGCTGCATTATTTAATTTAACAAAAGATGCTGTATTCTACTATTTAAAAGAGCGCGCCATTATTGCTGTGCTCAAAAATGGCGAAGAAGTAATCACCGCTTATTTAGCCATCAAAGAAGTCCCTGCCTCTCCGGAGTTTATCTATCCGAATCATTCCGTAATCCTGCGTTGGGATAACATCATTAAAGTGGTACAAGTTGAGCAGAATTTTGAGATCACGCTACTATTGCCTAAAGGCACGGTTGTTAAAGTTAGTCGTGATGCTTCAAGCATCTACCGCAAACAACTTAAAGCGTTAATGAAGCAATTGTAATTAATACACATTCTTCCAATCCGTGCCATTTGATCATCATGTTGCAATCATATACTCCTCTTTTACCATTTAAAAAGCATAAAATAAATTCTTTTTAGTGGCTAAAATATGTGCTGACGCATCCAAATAAAATGTGGGTGTATATTTTCTAATTTTTTAGATAAAAAATTAGACTGCAATTTTTTAGCAGTTTGATGAGCTACCTTTAAAATAAACAACTTAATTAATTATGGAAAATAAAAGAAAAATCAAGCCCTTAATGAAAAAGCTATTGGGAGGAGCACTATTTGCCGGACTTTTTATTTTGAATATCATGGTGTTTGTTCAATCTGAGGATGACAGTGGAGCGCTATCCCTTTCAACTCTTAAAGCCTATGCACTCAGCGGTAACTCAGGGGAGGACGGTTCTGGTAGCGGAGATGCTTGCCATGGCTGCAAAACAGGGCTAACCTGTATAGAGGGAACCTGCGTTCAATTACAACGGGTAATAACTCGTACTTGCACTATAACTTTCTTTTGTTGGTCGACATTAACGAATAAAACAGCAAATGGGCTTCAGCTGGGCTGCGAACCCTTCCCAACAGGATCAACGGAATGTATACCAGTTGAATGTGACGCCCAAGATCCCTGCTAAACCTAATCCTTTCCAACTCTATTATGATTCGATACTCAAAAATAATGCTCGCATTTTTCTTTATCTGGTTTACTTCTTGTACATCTGATAAAGGTGATGAAAACTATGTTTTTCACAAAATCGTTAATTCTTCATTCATCACAAAAAAATTTACACAAGCTGATGAATTAATCGATAAAACAGAATTTGTTAAACTTGAAACTAATCCCAATTCGTTACTTGGGAAAATCGATCGAGTAGAGCAAATTGAAAATTCATTTTTGCTTTATGACAGCAAAAATAAACTTATTCTTCGATTTGATAGGTCAGGTAAATTTCTAAATCCTATAGGAAAAGAAGGTCACTGTCTGGAATGCTATACAAAAATAGACTACTTCACTATTAATCGTAGCAAGCGACAGGTTTTAATTATGGATATGGCCATACAGAAAATTTTGGTTTTTAATCTCGATGGCAAGTTCTTGTCGAAATCTGATCTGCCACAGGTATATCCAGCAGCCTTTGCTATATCTGGAGACAAGTATGTTTATTTTCAGAATAAATCCACCTCGCTCAATGGCGGTACAAATTATCATGATCTTCTAATAATGAAGCAGGACGTAGTTCTAAATCAATATTTTAAACACAATTCCGATTATAAGTCTTGGTTTGATGGAGAAAGTTATTTATATTATAGAAATGATACGGTGAATTATGTAAATTTATGGGCTGGCGAAGTATTTGCACTTGCAAATGACAGTATCATTCCAAGATACAAAATCGATTTTGGAAAAAATAAGCTGCCCTTACAGAATACCAAAAACCTTGAGGATTTCGATCGTAATCAATCAGAAAAATTTACTTACATACTTACAAAATTTGTAGAGGGTGATGAGGCAATAACATTTCTATATATGGATCAAAAGGAGATTAAAAGAGGTCTAATCAATAAGATGGACAATACTTTTTCCACTATTGAACCATCAGAGTTTAAATTAAGTCTCTTTAAACCGTTGACTACATACAATGATACATATATTAGCGTGGTGGAACCCGGAGAATTATTAGAAGCTCACAAACATCTAAAAGATGACAAAACTATAACAGATATTACACGAGATCTTAGCCCAACTGACAACCCAATTCTAGTGATACATAATATTAAAACATTTTCCCATGGTTCGTCAAAATAAATTACCCTGGCTTCTATTAGGTTTTTTAACTTTCGGTTGTCATGGCGATTCAAACAAAAAATCTTCACAGAAAAGACCACAAAACATAGTAGTGGAGCGCATTGTATTTTCACCTGATAAGATTAACTATGTGACCAACACAGACCAAGATATTTCAAGTTTGCTAAAGACAGGAGATAAGCTTGTCCTTAGGTACTCCAGTTTAAACTGTTGGTCCTGCGTTGAAGACTGCTTGAATGTGATACGGAGTGAGACCCTCCTCGGAAATATAGACAGGCAGTCGGTACTCATTTTTACCTCTGACTATAACCAGCGGGATTTCATGCTGTTTCATAAAAAATACCTTACCGATTATAGTATCTATCACCTTTCTTCTAAAATTGGGCTAAAGATGGAAATGTTAAATTATCCATTTTTATTTATAATTGATACGAACAGAGTTATAAAGGAGACGTACATGCCCGTAAAACATAAACATATAGCTCTCAAAGCATATCTTTCAAGGGTCTCAAAAAAATACCTAAAAAAATAAGCTCCTTTATTAAATAAGGATAACTTCAATATTGATATTTGCTAAATGAATTTAATAAAATCCATTATTAACCTATGAAACAGCCGTTTGAAAAAAAGAATCTATTTAAAACGAAAGTTACATTTATAGTCATTGCGTTCTATTTATATTCTGAAATATGCATAGGGCAGATCAAGCCTTTAATGTTAAGGATTGACCCCTCTCAAGCTCACGGAGCAACAGTAAAAGATATCATTGACAGTATAATTTATATCCCCTTAGCAACTAGCAAGGAAAGCCTTTTTGGTAAAGTGACTCAATTGGAGGTAACGAATGACTATTTCATAATCTTAGACCGCGAGACCAAATGTATCTTGTTTTTTAAACACGACGGGAGCTTTGACCATAAAATAAAATTAAAAGGGCAGACATCCAAATTCATTATAAACAAAAAAAAGAAAGAGCTAACCTACGCTGTCATCACAAAGGAAAGATCAGATAGGTTTTCTTACAGGTATAGCTTCGAAGGGCTTCAATTGATGAAAACAGTTGTAGCCCAAGAAATTGAGGCGCAAAAGAGATACGAATACCTGTATGATACTTATATCTTTGCTAATCAGGACATGGTAGTGGCGAAGGGTTTTCCCTTAAAAAAAGATCATGAGGATTCTACCAGAGCAAAGGCTTGGCTGACCTTTCATCACGAATATGGAAACGCTACCGCTTTTGCAACCGGCCTGGAATTTAAAGCTGATCTGCAGTTCGACGTGGGGACGTGGACTGCAAATAACGGACCTTTCTATAATTCGGGAGCCGATGATTTTGTCTTGTTTGCAAAGGCCTATGATTATAATATTTATAAAGTCCGGGCTTCCGGAAGGGTGGATACGTTATACAAGCTTATATTACCCTTGAAAAATGCAACGCCTGTAGATTTCACTACAAACCCCCAATATAATGAGAAACGAATGGGCTATTTTCAAGAAAATAAAGACAAGGTTTACTTCCTTGAAAACTGCTATCAGTTTGGAGACCGCTTATTTTTCAAACTAAACTGTATCAATACAGATGATCAAAAAAATTATGACGACATCTATAACCTTAAGAATGGTGAACTGACCTCCTATTTAAGGGTAGCCTCGGATAGCAAGAGCTTTCACCTTCCTCTTTTTAGTGATAATTTTGCCGGTTTTATAGCCTTTGACGGTGAGTTCCTATACAGATCCGTATCCTCTGTAGAGATGTTTGGAAACTATGAGGCCAACAAGGAGAAGAAGTTAAAGTATCCCGCCAATGTGAAAAAGTATTTTGACAAAGGTACTTCAAAAGATAATCCGGTGTTGGTGCTGGTTAAGTTTAGGAATAACTAGAAATTAACCCAGCTTAACATCATTTTAAGTCATCCTAAATCAATTTGATGAAATACTTACTTAGCGCAGTCCTTTGTTTTTTTCCATTCTTTACACTCTTTGCACAGAGTAAGCCTTTAGACTCTACGAAAGTAGGGCAGTTGAAAGGTGTGGTGAAAGATTCTGTTTATAATTATGTTTTGCAGGCCGCTTCTGTTGCTATATATGTTGCTAAAGACTCCGTATTGCTGGGATATCAATTGTCTGATCAGGTTGGTGAGTTTAACTTTAAGAGGCTGCCTGTTGGCGTACCGCTTAAACTGGTGGCAAGTTATATAGGCTACAGCGCCGTTACCAGTAATTTCACGATTGATAGGGAGATTAAAGAACTGGACTTAAAGTACATCAACATGGAAAGGGTTGTTAAAGAGCTTGAGGAGGTGGTGGTGAGGTATCTTCCTCCGGTACAAATGAAAGGTGATACGTTAGTATTTAATGCGGATGCATTTGAACTGGAACCTAATGCAACGGTAGAAGACTTAATGCGTAAGCTTCCTGCAGTAACTGTATGGGGCGATGGAATGATCACTGTTAATGGCAAAGAGGTGAAGAATTTTACCGTAAACGGCAAACCTTTCTTTGGGGGCGATCCTAAAATAGCCATACAGAATATCCCTAAAAATGCAGTCGACCAAATACAGGTGTACAGTACTAAACAAAGCAAAGAAAATCCATTGGATTCCATCAGTTCGTTCAACATCAAACTAAAGAAAAACAAGAATTTTGGTCATTTTGGAAAATTGGGTGGTGGTTATGGAACAAGCGACCATTATGAAGCTGATGGAAACCTAAACTTTTTTTCTAACAGGACTCAGTTTGGTGTGGTGGCTGCGACCAATGACGTTAACAAAGTAGCCTATAACGTGGAAACATTAATGCGCAACAGCACTTATAAGGGCACAGGTGCAAGCGTGGAATACCAACCTGATTTTAGGACTAAAGGGATCAACAAACCCAGCGCAGGAGGCTTCACTTTTCAGCATGATTTTATAGAAAAATCTTCTTTGGAGGAAATAAACAGGCTAAAGTCAAATTACTTTTTGAGGGATAAGCGTACATTTTATCGAGATAACTTACAAACCATAACGGCTATTGACGGAATAAGTAATCAGATTCAGCAAAATCAGAATGATGATTTTTCTAATAGCACCAGTCATGACTTTAATGCAAGTTATGATAATCGTAAGAAGAACAAAACCTATAATACGTCTATAGATTTTAAACGAAGTAGAGACGTGTCTGATCATAAACAATTTTCCAGGATTTTAAATGAAGATAATGAAGTTCAAAGTACCAATAGTTCATTATACACTAATGAAAATATTGGCAAAGAGATTTCTTTTTCAGCCGGCATAGACCGTAAAAAAGATTATTCCACTCAGTACAATGAAAGGCCAGGAGACTTTTTATTGAAGTATGATTTGTATGCAGGAGATTACAACAATAACGGAAGCACACAGACGGATTTTGTTTCGTTATCAGACCTTAGTCAGAACAAAGCGGTGAACAGAAAAAATAACCATTCTGATAATAACCTTAATCAGCAGCTGCAATTTGGCTTGGGTGATTTCTCTCCCTGGATTTTCAAGAAAGGCCCTCTTCGTAAAATATCGCTTGAGCTGAATAATTATCTTTATTACAAAATACACCATGAGGATAATCTTGTAAATAATATCGACGCTACCACAGGACAGGAATTCCGCAATGACTATTTAACCGTGGATTCAAAATATTACTTGCTGAATGATTTGTACGCCCTAAATTTTTCAAGGTCTTTTGTTAAAAGTTTAAGCGACCGGTACAACAAAAGCCTCGTTTTCAAGGTAAACGTTCAGGGTCAGTACTATGATCAAAGAAACAGCTCAGATCAAGCTTTTCAAAATATCAGTCAAAACTACAACAGGTTTGTCCCTGATGCCGAGGTGAGCTTTCGGAACTATCAGTACGGAGATTTTGATGAACGGACTTCCTTACAGTTTAAGAAATCTGTAGATTACCCAACATTTGAACAATTAGTGCCTTTAGTAGATAGTGCAAATCTGTATAATGTAAGGCTCGGCAACATCATGCTTAAACCAACAGACAGGAGAGAGTTGGATTTCAGTTTCAACCATTCTAAACTAGGCTCTCGCAATGATTTAAGCTATTTTTTACATGCCACAGCCGGGGTTTTAGATAACAGTTTTGCAGATAGTAGCAATACCGATGGATTAGGCAGGAGAACTTTTTATACCGTTAATATGGATAGAAATAAATACCTGAGCGTTGGTGGTTATGTAAACAGGTCATTCAAGGTAGGCCTGCAGCATCAGGTACAGCTTAGGTTTAATTTTCGTTTAAGCTTAGCAAAGGTCCCTTCCTATCTAAACGGGTTGAAAAACGAATCCGCTAATTTTTATCGTTTCCATAGTTTGGATGCTTATTATACATTTACAGATGCCTTTGCCATGATAATGAGCTACAGTAATAGTTATAACAGATCCCGGCAAATTGGTGCCAATAGCAGAGAATTCAACTATCACAACAACAAAGTCACTTTAAGCGGCAGCTGGAAATTAATCAGACAAGTTATCCTGGGAAGTGATGTTGCTTACGATTATACCTCTTCTTTTGGTTCAGGCTCAATAAACTATACTATTTGGAATGCATATGCAAAATACCGCTTGTTGAAGGCTGACAACTTAGAGTTTAAGTTGTCAGCTCTTGACTTACTACATCAAAATACGGGTTTAAGCAACTATGTAAACAACAATAGTATTTCTACAAGCACAGCAAATGTACTGCGGCAGTACTTTATGTTCAGCTGTTCTTATTTTCCCAGAGCTTTTGGGAAAAAGGAAAAATGATATTCTAAACCATAGTTTTACCGTTAACCAACTAGCAAGCCATATATTTTAATTTAAAAGGTTGATGTCTTATTTCAAATTTCATCTAAAACAAAAACCCTTAATTAAGGGCGTACCTATTATACTGTTTTTATTTTTTTTCTACTTTTTATTCTGGTGGCTCTACAAACTTGATATTTTACCAGGATTGCATGGAGATGAGGCCTGGTTTGGTTTAAGGGCTTACTATTTCGGTCAAAAGGGCACAAGTGAACTTTATTCTATGAATAATTATACAGGTGTTTTAGAACCTTTGATTATTTGTTCTATTTTTAAAGCATTCAAAATTGGAGTTTTTCAATTACGCCTAGCAGGAGTCATTTTCAATTCTATAGGGATTTGCATTATTGGTTTCGCTCTCCTAAAAAAGAAAAAACTCCGCGTATTGTTATTGTTTTTAATGATTATTGGACAATCTAGTCTATATCTATTAATGCCAAGAATAGCATGGGAAGTTAACACATTGACTCTTTTTTTTATTTCACTATTGGTTTTATCATCTATAAAGATTTTAGAAAGTCAAGATGCTAAACCCATATGGACATTATTATTTCTTATCACAAACATACTTGGAACATATAACCATATTATATTTTCCTGTATTTCAGTAGCTTCACTAGTGGGTTTAACATGTTGGAGTTTGTACTTAGGTAATTCACATTATAAAAAAATTATTCTGTTATTGACTATCAATTTTTTAAATGTATTCATTGTATTTTTAAGTATGCATTATAAGCTTGATGTAGTTTTTATGATTAAGTCACCTACAGTCATATTATGCTTAGCTTTAATATTGGTAATAGAAGAATTTATAATCTTAAAAAAAATTCCAAAAACTGAATTTTCATCTCCTATAATAGTAAAACCAGCACTTATTTATTCATTCCTATTTTTTGCATTTGCCAACTTTGTGGCTTATCATGGAATTGCCTTTTTTCAGACAGTATCTAATTATTACCTATTGATTCGTTTCTATTCTTATAAACCTGAAATAGTCTCTCAATTCTTATCTTTTCTCTGTGCTTTTATTTTTATAGGATACATAATTTACTTTTTATTGGATGACGTAAAGAGAAAGGATACATCTGCAATATTTGCATTTATCCTCATAGCTTATATGGGAATATTCCCTTTTTATACTACAAATTGTTCTTTCAGATATTACTTGTCTATATTTTTACTATTTAGCCTTTACATTGCATTAAAAATTAGCAAGAATTTAATATTATGTATTCCAGTTATCTTTTCTATGGTAATTTCATGTATAATAATAAACTTGAATCTTATAACTATTTTTTATTCCAAACGTCCAGTTATGGCTATGAATTTTATTATAGGAAACGGTAAAAAAGAAACATCCGCACACTTTATTCCGAATAAACCTATAATCGATTTTCTGAGAACTAACCATGTCGGTAAAATTATTTATGTATCTGACAGATATTTTATTGAGCAGCCGGTTTTATTTTACCGATTGGCTGAACCGTGGAAATCAACAAAAGAAAAGGAAGCAATCATTCTATACGATTTCGAGAATTTTGGCTCGGGTTACTTTTATAGTCTAAAGTATTAATTTTTACGCTTATATAAAGTCAACCCAGAGTGGTTTATCGACAAGTCATAGTATTTGTTTATGCTTCTGACTAACCGTGGAATTGTCTCATAAACTATCTCAAAATTATTTCTATTAAGAAAATCAACACTTTGCTTACTTACAATACTTGTAGGTATAACAATCAAAGTAACACCATCATTTTTAGTTCTTTTTAATGCCATTTTTTCCCACCCTGCAGTCAATTGGAATAACTTCACTCCTGAGTTTCTATAAAAAGTATCTTTTGCATAAGGATTTGCGCCATTAAGATACATTAGATTAACCTTTTGAAAGGGATAATGTCTATATATAAACTGGGTAAGTGATACCCTGGCCAATCCCGCTCCTTTTTGAGAAATCGCAATCAAACCAGCAGTATTTATTATAAATAGACTAACCAAAATTATATACCTAATTGTAGTGGATTTTAAAATTCTAAAATATGATACTTCTTGCCATGCCAAAACTAAACCCAATGGTGAAATTAATGCAATAGGATATAGAAATCGCAACTCTTTATGTGGGATTATGGAATGTATAATTATAAATGGCATGACAGACCATAATAACAAAGACTTAGATTTATAAACAACTAATATAATCAAACTGCTCAATATCGCAGTTCCCAATATTGGTCCTGGCCCAAATAAAATATACAATATGATATGATACCATGGAGAGACCCCGAAATTAGATGCAACACCCTGAACTAGATTTACATAAAAATAATTGTAAATCGTGAATGTGAAAACTCCATATAACCAGTAGTCTATAAGAAATCCACAAATTAATACAAAAATAATTGTACCGATAATTAATCCTATTTTAAGAAAAGACAATTTATCAATTGCCAAAAGCCAAAAGAGAATTCCAAATGCAAGCAATGCAGATTGATAACGAAGAAGAATTGACAGACCTAAAAAGAGCCCTAAAAATATGAGCTTTGAATTACTACATCGGTGTTCTTTTGATAATACTATGGATATTGATAGAATGAAAAATAATCCAGACCAATTTTCAGATGAGAATCGAACACTTAAGAAAGGTATAAACCATAATAAATAAGACATTATACGGAATAGGTCATAATTTTCTTCCTTAACAAGTTCCCTTCCAGAAAGGACGAGACAACTAATAGCAAAAACTGCGAAGAGTCCGCTTATAACACGTAAGATAAATGCGAGATGATAGACGTCATTTATTCCGACAAGGGCGGAAATTTTAAGAATGCTGTAGCATAGAAGAGGCTGAATCCCTGATCTGATTTGGGCCTTAAATTCCCATGCTAAATCACCTAGATTGGCGTTTCCTAATTTGTAATTAGCAAATTCAACGATTTGATAATGTTCATCCCAGTGATTATAGCCCGAACTATTATAAGCGACAAAAATAAATAAAGAAAATATGAAAATTAAATGCAACCAAGATTGACGTAGATATGGGTGAATTAACATTGAAATGCTTATTTATGAATTTACAAATTAGGACCTAATTTAATACTGGTTTTTTGAATTTTTTCAATAAAGACTTACTATTAATTTAATTTGCAATTATAGATTTATCTATGATATAGATTTTTTTTAAATGAAATTGTTTAATGATACATAAGTGATAGGTTTTACACTAATAGAAGTTTTTTTGCTATATGTTTTGAGAACGATTGTAATATCTATGAATTAGGAAATCAAGATGCTTTATTCAGTTAAGGTAGGAAACAAGAATTAGATTTAAGTAAACGTTAACCTTTTTGTGCAGAAACAATATACGAAAAATAAACGTATTAAAAAGAATTATTTACTTAATTTTAAACTATATAGCTAGTAAAATATAATTCCAGTAATCTACCTATTTATGAGTATAGTGTCCTGTTTAATCATTGATTACAGGAATATTATGGATTTATCTGGTGTCTACAACCTATCTTTTTTTATAAGTTCTATCTTTTTTCGCACTAGTTTTTCAAACCTTTTCAATAGCTGTGAAAATTACTCATTTTTAAAGTATTACATTGGCCTTAAGTACTAGAATATAAAAAATTAAAATTATGAATAGAAAAAAGAATCATTATACCATCCTAAAAAAAATTCTTTTGATAGCGTTTATTGCAACTCTAACAGCATTTTTATGTAAAATATTTTTAGTTCAATATTATAATATTCCAACTGACTCTATGTCAAAAACGATATTAATCGATGATGGTGTTTTTGTTAGTAAGCTACATTATGGCGCAATGGTGCTTGAAACTCGCCTTCCCGGTTTCTCCAGTATAAAACGATTAGATATCGTCGTATTTAATGATCCTAAAAATAAAGGCCAGTTCCTAATTAAACGCTTGATCGGTTTACCTGGTGACACGCTATGTTTAAGACATCAAAAGATTTTTATTAATAATCGTGGTCTTAATGATCCACCAAAATCAATGTCAATTTACCTCCTAAAAACAAAAACCGGTAGGCAACTTGACAAATTAGTTCAAAATGATCAGCTTCAGATCCTCAATCGAACTGATAGTAACTCGACCTTAACTTTAATAACCTCAGAAATTGCAGAATCATTAAAACAGGCAACAGGTACAATAAATTTAACTGCAGAGGAAGAGACTAAGCCTGATCATGATATATATCCCTCTGATGCAGATTTTGGCTGGAACAGAGACAATTATGGCCCCATAGTTATCCCTAAAAAAGGTCAGAAAATACCCCTCACGTATACAAATTATTTACTATATAGAAAAATTATCGAAGAGGAAACTGGGAAATCATTGAAGCTAGTTAACAATAAGGTTCTTCTTGATGATATGCTAACGAATACGATCACCATAAAAAAAAACTATTATTTTATGATAGGTGACAATCGAAGTAACTCTAAGGATTCTAGGTATTTTGGATTTATCGCCCAAGATCAAATTATCGGAAAGGCGTTAATTAAAATTTCATCAAAGCCCAAAAAATTAATGCAATTTACTTTCCTATGATATGTGTACAACAATATGAACATTGCCAGCTTGCCCGATCCGACTTTTAACCGATCCATTTGTGATTTAAAAAATCGTGGTAGAAGAAAATTTGAACAAAGGCATTAAGTGTGTACATAATATATGTAACAAACCTAAGTTTGGGATAGAATGGAATAATAAATAGAGTTATACAAAAAAGAATATAATAGTACATTTGGTTAAATAGAAAAGCCACGCCGGTGAAATAACAGCCCGCTAAGATCAGAATGGAAATAAACAAAAAGTCACTTTTTAATACTTGATATTCATGGTGCAACCAGACTAGAAAATATATTGCGAAAGGAACACAAAACAAGTGTCTATTTATACTCCAAATGTTGGTGTGCCCCCCTGATTGGGATGTGAAAAACACATCAACAAATGCAGTACCTGCGAGATATAATGCAGAGAATAGTACAGAACGATCTTCAGGTATAGTTATTGACTCAAATTTAGGCTGAATATTTTTAAATAGAATACGGAGCCATTTCAAACAAAACCATCCTGCTACAGCGCCCAATATTACCGCTACCCCATCGATACCAAGAACCTTCTCAGGAGAAATAGTAGTAAATGGCGCTGACGGCCAATGTAAAATCCGTCCCCAATATTTCTGCATACTTAAAAAATGAAACCACATACCGGTTTGAATCCCTTGAATGATGACAACTACACCAATACTAATTATACACGCTCCACAATATATGGTCAGCTTCTTAATTAAAGCTTTCAAATCGTGACTAAAATGAAAATAAACAAGAACTTCCGTAACGATTAATGCTGGGATAAATAATATAGAAACGGATCTGGAAATGCAGCAACCCAACAATCCAATTGTTATTAAGTAATTGTTATTTCGACTAAATCCGAGAATAAGCAAAGTTCCAAAGAAGAAGAAAATAGCTTCCGTGTAAGGTATGGATACAAAAATAAAGCTCGGGATAGCAACCAAGCCTAGCAGAAATCCACTACTAATTTTGCGATTATGCATCAAAATCGACATTGAAGTGACAAACAACAATAAATTAAATACGCTTATTCCGATAGTTGTGAGTGCCGAATATCTCCAAAAATAAGGAAATAGTGGAAAAAACGCAATATTACTACGCGCGCCTTGATTAAATTGATAGCCGTATTTTTTAATTCCACTATACCATCCCACATCCTCACCGAGGAGAGACATATTGTCTGGAAGTTTATTAAATACACCGATTCTATAAAAGAATATAAAGGCAGAGACTACAATGGTTAAATGCAAAAAGATAACTATCGCCGATTTCTTGAAATTCATAATTATGTTAGCAAACTACTTAACTATACCTTCTATAGTGAGTTTAATTGGCTTTTCTTCTCCATTAACATATACCCTAACTTCTTTATTAAAAGGGCCAATAGCCAAAGCGTCAAAGGAAAGCTCCACGTTGCCTTTGCTTCCAGAGTTAACAGAGCTATCCCACTGTGATGTAGTACAACCGCAAGAACTTACAACATTGGCTATCTTAATCGCTTTTACACTTTTGTTCGTGAAAGTAAAACTTGTTTTAACTGGTTGGCCATGCGGGATATGAGCAAAGTCATGTGTATATTTGTCAAATTTGACTGCGGAAGATTCGCGATTAACCTCCAATTCCTTTTGTTTCCTAATCTTAAAGATTACAGATTTTTGATCCGAAATCTTTAATAGAAGTGCTATATTTAAAATTATTGCAATAAACAGCAATATTGAAGTTATTCTTATTTTCATAACCAACCTTTTTTGTGAGTTACTTTTTTGGTGCCTTTGACCGAGATATATAAAGCGAGAAATATTTATGTTTTAAGGTATTTGGGTTTCTTTTATTAGCATGAACTATATTTTTAAAATCATAATTTTCATCACCTTATCAGACATACATTAAATGGATAAATAAGGGAAAAGACAAGGAGTAATGTTGAATATGCAATCATAACAAAGAACTTAAAAATTTACTTTACTGGATTTGAAGTTCCCAAATCCAGTAAAGTAAATTGTTCTTAACAAGGATCTACTGCATCGCAATTGGTTGCGGCGCAATTTGTTGAGCCCGTTGCACTAGAAGGACAGGTTGTCTTATGACCATAAGCCGTCTTGCTGCTCAACGTTTTCCAACAAAAGAAACTTTCAGTGCAAGACGTACTGGTTGCCTTTTCTTTTACGACACAGAGACCCTCTACACAAGATTGACCAGCTGGGCAGCCATTGCAAGAATCTCCGCTACCAGAACCGCTGCTGCCAGAACCATCATCTCCAGAGCTTCCGCTGAGCGCATATGCTTTAAGAGTTGAGAGAGATAGCACTCCGCTGTCATCGTCAGATTGAACAAACACCATGACATTCAAAATAAAAAGTCCGGCAAACAATGCTCCTCCAAGTACCTTCATTAATAGAGACTTAGATTTTTTTTGATTTTCCATAATTAATTAATTAAGTTATTTATTTTAAAGGTAGTTCCTCAAACTGCTAAAAATTTGCAGTATGATTTTTTTATCTAAAAATAAAGGAACCAGTTAATTAGGTATACAAATTTTTACTCTGATGTCATAAATATATGATTTGGATTTGCTTATCGTCAGATGACTCCAATTTTTAAAAGATCTCACTTGGGGAGAGAAAGTAGAAGGTTAAAAGCACTTGAAAACTTTCGTTCTTTATCCTGTTTTTTTGAAGGTGAAATCAAAGAAGCCATCACAAGTATAATAATACGACTGCCTGGCCCTACTGAATTTAATTTCAGCACCCTGTGCTTTGAGAATGGAAATATATGAAAAAACGGTTCGCTCACTTACTCTTAACCTTTTAGCTAATTGCACCGGTGGTCCGGTAGCTTTTCTTTTAATTAGCGCATGGAGCTGATCAAGGCGATTAAAATAGTACGTTGGCATTATAGAAAACTTTAGACCTACAATTTAAGCCTATGATCATAATCAATGCAAAACCAAGGACATACAACTGAATTCCCTATTTGAAATGGTATATTTTTAGGATGAACTTCAATTGTTACTATTATTCAGTTAAAGAAAATTTAAAGCCTCTAAAACAATATAAATTCGGATTAAATTTGCTATATCCAAAGTTTTAGACATGAAATTATTAAAAATCTCTTTTTTATAGGAATGTCCTATAGGAATAACCTCATCATTATCTAAAAAAACACTATTGGACTCAATAGCCTGGGTGCGATCAATGTTAATGACGTATGATCGATGTACCCTAACAAATAAGGGTTTTGGGAGTATCTGCATTATACCATTTAGTGTGAAATTAAATGTGCTATTAAATGTATCTTGATGTATACTCACATAATTTTGTTTGGCTTCCACATAAAGAATATTAGCGATTTTTACACGTTTTATTTTCCCCTTATCACACTTTACAAAAAAGTGATCGCTTTTGGAAATGCCAGGTTGTTCACCATATTCCGATAAATTGATAGGGATTAAATTGTGAATGTAACTATTCAAAATATCTAAATCTACTGGTTTGGTTAAAAAAGGAATTCTATAAAAGGAGCAACATTCTTGAAGCTCACTACTAGCCAACCCTAAAAAAACAATTCTAAAGGACTTGGATAACAATTCAAAAAGATGAGGAATATAAATTAGCTTATATTCAATATCTATAAATACTAAATCCGGTCGTTCGGGCTTATCGGTGGCAATCATTAAATCAATTAAATCTGGGTAATGATTTACCGACTTAACGTCATCCAGTTGGCACAAGTATTTTGTTAAGCCGTCTAAGAAGTCCTTATCATTGGTGAGAACAGAAATTTTTAACATGAGGGATCTGGTTATAAATGACTTACGCTAAGCTACAGATTTTAAAATTGTTTTGCAAGCATATCCATTGGGATTTTTGATGCAATCGAAACAAGTAACCCCCACCGCCCCACCTGCTTAGGAACTCCTTCGATACTTCTTCGGTACAAAGACCATACTTCTACACTAAAAGTACTTGTTTTGTGTAGAAATACCGTAGAAGTATGGTCCTTGTATGGTTTTAGTGTAGAACCAGTCCCAAGTTATTCGTTAATGACCTCCCTCCCAGTTAAACTGTCAATTTGACACCATTTTTACTTTGGAATACACATTGTTATATGCTTTCTATATTTTAAAATAAGTTAACATATGAGCATAGAAGAAAAAGGAAGTATTTCAATCCACACAGAGAATATTTTCCCAATCATCAAAAAATTCCTGTATTCAGACAATGAAATCTTTTTGAGAGAATTGGTTTCCAATGCCGTAGATGCGGTACAAAAAATTAAAAGACTGGCAGCTCTTGGTCAGTACAATGGTGAACTTGGTAATCCACTGGTAGAAGTAGCAGTTGATAAGGAAGCGAAGACGATAACTATATCCGACAATGGATTGGGTATGACTGCTGAAGAAATCAAGAAATACATTAACCAGGTGGCTTTCTCTGGCGCCAGCGAGTTTGTAGAGAAGTTTAAGGATGCAAAAGACGCCAACGAAATCATCGGTAAATTCGGTTTAGGCTTCTATTCTGCCTTTATGGTGTCAGATCTTGTAGAAATACAGACACTTTCTTATCAGGATGATGCTGAAGCAGCCAAATGGGTATGCGACGGAAGTACTGCGTTTGAAATATCTGCTGGTAACCGTACTACACGTGGAACTACGATAACTTTACATGTTAATTCAGAATCTGAAGAGTTTTTGGATAACCATAAGCTAGAAGGCATTCTTGATAAATATGGGAAGTTCCTTCCTGTGCCTATCAAGTTTGGTACTAAAACTGAACAGGAACCAGATGGCGAAGATGAAGAAGGAAAAGCCAAAACAAAAAGCGTAGAGGTTGATAACATCATCAATACGACTAATCCAATCTGGACAAAAGCGCCTGCAGATTTGTCAGACGAAGACTACCTTTCTTTTTACAAACAACTATATCCGTTTTCAGAAGATCCTTTATTTTGGATTCACCTGAATGTAGATTATCCTTTTAACCTGACAGGGGTATTGTACTTCCCTAAGGTGAAAAACGATTTCGACATGCAACGGAATAAAATTAAGCTGTACTCCCGTCAGGTGTTTATTACCGACGAGGTAAAGGACATTGTTCCTGAGTTTTTAATGTTATTACATGGTGTAATAGATTCTCCAGATATTCCGTTGAATGTTTCCAGAAGTTTCTTACAGGCTGATAGCAATGTAAAAAAGATAAACAGCTATATCACTAAAAAAGTGGCAGACAAACTTGCGGAGCTTTTCAACAAAGACCGTAAGGGTTATGAAGAAAAGTGGGGTGATATTGGATTGTTTGTAAAATACGGTATGGTGAGCGAAGAAAAGTTCAATGATAAGGCAAAAGATTTTGCGTTGTTAACCAATACTAAAAAAGAGAACTTTACTTTGGAAGAATACCATGAAAAAGTTAAGGGTCTTCAAACTGATAAGAATGGACAGGTAGTTTACATTTACTCAAATGATCCGGCTAAACAAGATAGCTTTATCCAGAGCGCCAATAAGATAGATTACGATGTATTGTTAATGGACTCGCCGATAGACAACCATTTTGTACAGCACCTGGAGCAAAAGCTAGAAAAAACTTCTCTAAAACGTGTAGACTCTAGCGTGGCTAGCAAGCTGATTGACAAAGATGACAACATAGAATCTGTTTTAACTGAAGATCAAAGCAAAACAGTTAAAGAGGTATTTGAAAAAGCAATTACTAAACCGGGTTACACGGTAGAGATTGTTGGATTGAATCCAGAAGAACTACCTGTTACGGTTACTATGGATGAATTTATGCGCCGCATGAAAGATATGGCATCTATGGGTGGCGGTATGGGCTTTTACGGCAGCATGCCGGATAGCTATAAGGTTGCCATTAACGGAAACCATAAACTAATCGCTAAAATACTTGCCTCGGACAATGAGGAGACTAAAGGCATTCTTGCGAAGCAGGCTGTAGATCTTGCTTTATTGGCTCAAGGCATGTTAACCGGTGCAGAATTAACTGCATTTGTAAGCAGGAGTGTTGAGCTGATATAAGTAATCGCTAATCATAAGATTAAGAATAGGGTGTCCATTGCTTTGGGCACCCTATTTTGTTATCTTTACAATTATGAGTTCTCAAACGGATAAACCCGGGCAGCCCGCCCTGTTCTCCCTCTATTGGGAATTAAAGGTGCTGCTTTATTTGGGGGTATTGCTCCTGAGTTCAGGCTTGGGCATTTTGATTTATAATCACATCGACACCATTGGTCATCAGGCCATTATTGGCCTTATCTTCGCTTTGAGCGCGGGGTGTTTTTACTATTGCTTTTTGCACGGGGCGCCTTTTAGCAAACTGAGGGTTAAGACTGAAGGTCCTTTGTTTGATTATGTGCTGTTGCTGGGCTGCCTCAGTTTCTTAACTTTTGTGGGTTACCTGCAAACGGAATATGCCGTGTTTGGCAATAGTTATCGTCTGGCTATTTTTATCCCGATGCTGGTATTTTTTTTTATGGCCTACCGGTTTGACCACCTTGGGGTGCTGAGCATGGCCATTACCAACCTGGGTATATGGTTCGGTGTTACGGTTACCTCCTTAAATTGGTTTATGGGTAAAGACGGCGGAGGCTATGGCGTAAGCCTTGAGATAGGAAAGCTAAATTACATTTATTTAGGACTGGGACTATTGCTGATTGGACTGGGGTATTTCTCGGCCCGCTTTGATTTTAAAAAACATTTCCGTTTTACCTATCAGCACTTTGGTGTACATATGGCTTTCATCGCCCTTTTATCGGGTTATTTTGCTCATTTTGATGAGGGTATAGCCATATTATGGCCTTTGGCCGTGTTTGCGCTGGCTTCATTTTTATATTTTGATGCATTGAAGCACCGTTCATTCTATTTTATCATACTGGCGTTTTTGTATAGTTATGTGGCTTTAAGCGCCCTGATCCTAAAAGCATTTAGCAACCTCAGGGGTGATGGTTTGTTGTTTATGGGCTTCTTTTACTTCATTGTTTCGGCATTTTTGCTCATCAGGATTTTAATTGGTATAAACCGGAAAATTAAAAGCGATGATCATTTATAAAAAGCCCGCGAGCGACAATTATTCGCCAAACATATTTATCCGTGCTGGCCTGTTTATTTTGACCCTGATGATTGCGCTAAGCGTGATCGGCTTGCTGAGTTTGCTGCTGGGCGATATTTTTATCTCCAACGCTGCCTATTGGTTATTTCTTGGACTATGTTGCTATTTTGCCCTGGAGCTTTCCGTTTCTATGCACCACCACTGCCGCTCTGGTGTAGATGATGCCTTGCTTTGGCTAAGCGGGGGACTGGTATTAGGGGGCTTGGTCATGCTGACGGACAAGGCAATGAATGGAAATGAGGAGCAGATGATCTCCGCTCTGGTGCTGGTACTGAGTTTCTATTTAACCCTTCGTTTTGCTGACTTGATTATGGCGGCAGTGTGCTACTTGTCGCTCATTGCTTTCTTCTTCTTTGGTTGGGCACGTATTCCGGTTTGGGGAATGGCTACCATGCCTTTCCTGATTATGATTGTTGCGGTTGCCAGCTATTTCTCGGTACAGCATTATAGTAAGAAAACCGAACAGCCTGCATATCAAAAATGCTTAACGATTGTGTGTATGTTAACGCTGTTGGTGCTTTATGCTGCCGGCAATTATTTTGTGGTGCAGTGCCTCAATCCGACTACGGAAATATCGCCTCTTACAGATGGGGCTGCCGTTAAGCCCATTCCTTTTGCTTTGTTTTTTTGGTGCTGGACGGTATTGGTTCCATTGCTATACATCGCCTTTGGCTTAAAGCGAAAGGATGTGATTTTATTACGGATGGGTTTATTGCTGCTTGCCGCCGCAACTTTTACGGTGAGGTATTATTACCATGTTTTGGATATAGAATGGGCATTAACTTTAGGAGGATTGGTACTGGTTGGTATCGCTTACGCTGCGTACCGGTATTTGAAGGTACCGCGACATGGCTTTACTGCTGATGAGCTTGAAAACAACAACCAACTGGATAAGCTTATTGGGGAATCGTTAGTGATTTCAGAGACCGTAAATACTGCCCCGAACCTACCAATAGACCATCACTTTGGCGGTGGTAGTTTTGGTGGTGGTGGTGCCAGCAGTAATTTTTAATAAAGTAAACTTTTATACATTTCTGTGTACCTTTGCAAATTGATGGAATATAACGTTCATACTTTGCCAAATGGCATACGTCTTTTACATGTACCTTCTTCTTCGGCAATTTCTCATTCCTGCATTATCATCAATAGCGGTTCGAGAGACGAAAAGGAGCACCAATCTGGTTTAGCACATTTTATTGAGCACTTAATTTTTAAGCGTACTGAAAAGCGATCTACCAATCAGATTTTAAACCGGCTGGAAAGTGTTGGTGCAGATCTTAATGCCTACACTACAAAAGAATATACTTGTATTCATGCTTCTTTTTTACATCCTTATCTGGACAGAACACTAGAGCTTTTTAATGATATTGTTTTCCATTCTACTTTTCCAGAAGATGAATTGGATAAGGAAAAGGGGGTTATACTTGATGAAATTGCTTCCTATCAAGATCAGCCTGAAGAAGCAATTTACGACGATTTTGAAGATCTTGCCTTTGCCGGCCACTCATTGGGCAGAAATATTCTTGGTACTGTGGATTCTGTTGCTAAATTAAACCGTGAGGATATAAAGCAATTTATTGCAGAGAATTACCATACCGATAAGATCATCATTGCGGTGATTGGAAATTACAGCCTACAAAAGCTCGTTAAAATTGGCACTAAACACTATGCAGATATTCCGCAAAACCTGCATAAGCCTGAGCGCATTGCTCCATTAAAACAAGAATTGTTTACGCGTATACAGCATAAACCAATTACCCAGGCACATACTGTTTTAGGTTGTTCTGCTTATTCCTTACATGACTCCAATAAGACGGGCTTACTGCTGCTAAACAATCATTTTGGTGGCACCGGAATGAGCTCTGTTTTAAATCTTCAGATTAGGGAAAAATACGGAATTGCCTATACTATTGAATCAGGATATAGTCCGCTAACTGATACCGGTATCTTTACCATTTATTTTGGAACCGATGCGGAAAAGGTGGATAAGGCCCTTAGTCTTATCTTTAAAGAGATGAAAAAACTGAGGGAAAATCCGCTTTCTGAAATACAGCTTCAAAAGGCCAAGCAAAAATTTATTGGTCAAATTGCCCTTGGCGAAGAGAACCGAATTGGATTGATCATCTCTATGGCTAAAAGCTTGCTGGAATACGATAGAATTGATGATCTTCAAACCGTGTTTAAGAAAATTGAGTCGGTATCCAGCACTGATATTGCCAACATAACTACTGAAATACTAGATGAACGCAATTTGAGTTCTCTTACTTTTTATCCTTTAAACTAATATTTCTACCTTTGCATCATGAAATTATCTATTGTAGCATACGGAGATCCTGTTCTAAAAAAGGTTTGCGCTCCTATTGATGAGACCTACCCAAATTTACAGGACCTGATTAAAAACATGTTTGACACCATGTACAATGCTAATGGTGTTGGCCTGGCCGCTCCTCAAGTTGGACTGCCTATCCGTATTTTTATTGTAGATACAGGTAGTGACGATAAAGCCCGTTATAAAAGGGTTTTTATTAATGCCGAATTGATCTCTGAAACCGGAGTACTATGGGCTTTCAACGAAGGTTGTCTTAGCATCCCCGATATTAGAGAAGATGTAATGCGTAAGCCTGATATCCGTATAAAATACTATGACGAGAATTGGGAGTTGCACGAAGAAGATGTTACCGGTATGCCTGCTCGTGTGATCCAGCACGAGTATGATCATATTGAAGGAACACTTTTTACAGATAAGCTAGGATTGCTGCGTAAAAGGATGCTTCAAAGTAAGCTGGATAATATTTCTAAAGGGAATGTTAAAGCAGATTATAAAATGCGCTTCCCTAATCAACGTAAGAAACGTTAATTATCTGAGCTCCGGCTCTTATCTCCTTTAAAGATAGACTGCATCAATTTGCCCCATGCGAAAGGATTGAGTAACGGGTTGGTCTGCGTCATATTCTTGTTTAGAGAATTGTAATGGTTTAATCTAAAGTTTGCGCTTTGGATTTCACCCCCATCTCTGGGCAATGTAACCATTAAACCGCCGATACTTTGTTTGGATAGGTTTTTAATAGCGATAATGTAATCGTCATCAGCAATTTTCATGGTCATAAAATCCTTGGTAAAGTCTTCCACGGTTGCCCAGGGATAAACCCTTACAGTAGGAAGGTTAACGATTTCTGATTTCAGTTTAATTATTGCCGTGTATTTTGTTTCATTGATATCACCTGGAATAGGCAATAGCCTATCCTGATAACCAACTGCTGTATAGAGAATGGTATCTCCAGGATGGGCGATAAAAGAAAAGAAGCCTTTATAATTGGCTGCATATTTTTGCTCTTTATTGCTTAGGTTGGTAACCGTTACATACGGCACAACTGTATTGCTATCCACATCGGTAATAATCCCCGAAAACTGTATTAGTTTCTTATTATCAGTTGCTTGCTGTGCAAAAACTGAAGAAACAAAAAGAAGCAATAAGATGGTTAAAGCATACTTCATTATACAAATTTACCTGTATTAAACAACACGACTAGTTAAATTGTGTTAAAATGTTTAGGTTAAACCGGTTCTGCCAGGTTTATAGCTACAACAGATGTGATTTGTGGTACAGATTTCATGATGGCTTGTTCAATTCCTGCTTTCATGGTCATAAAGCTCATTTTGCAAGATCCGCAGTTGCCTAACAATTTCAATTTAACTACATTATCCTCCGTGATTTCCTCTATGGCAACATCGCCCCCATCGGCTAATAAATATGGGCGGATGCTTTCCAGTGCCTGCTCTACTTGTTCTGTTAAATTCATTGGATTTTATATTAAAGCATAAAAATAGTAAAATTATATCAATTAGGCGATTGCGTTGTTTATCGCGATCTGCTGTGCTACTCTGCCAGCAATTTCTGAAAATGTTTTACTAAGTAAGTTTTCTCTGCTCAAAGCTATTGGAGAACCGCTATCGCCAGCTTCAGAGATTCCTTGCACCAATGGGATCTCTCCAAGGAAAGGCACATTAAAGGACGTGGCGAGCTGCTTACCCCCGTCTTTTCCGAATAAGTAGTACTTATTTTCTGGAAGTTCTGCCGGTGTAAAATAGGCCATGTTTTCAATAACACCTAATACAGGGATATTAATACCAGGCATTCTAAACATTGCCAATCCTTTACGGGTATCTGCCAATGCCACTTGTTGTGGTGTGGTTACGATAACAGCCCCTGCGATAGGAAAGCTTTGTGTAATGGTGATGTGTATATCTCCAGTGCCCGGTGGAAGGTCTACAATAAGGTAATCCAGTTCTCCCCAGTCGGCATCATTAAACAATTGTTTTACCGCATTAGAAGCCATTGGTCCGCGCCATGGTACAGGCTGATCGGGATCGGCAAAGAAGCCAAGAGATAATAGTTTGATCCCGTACTTCTCTATTGGCAAAATAAGTGTTTTGCCATCTTCAGTTTCCCTGGCAGACGGCTTGGCGCCAACAAGATCAAACATGGTTGGTACAGACGGGCCATAGATGTCTGCGTCTATTAATCCGATTTTAGCACCCTCAGCAGCAAGTGTTACTGCCAGGTTGCTTGCGACAGTAGATTTACCAACGCCGCCTTTTCCTGAGGAGACAAGGATAATATTTCTAATGTCCTTAAGCTGAGTGGTATCCATTGGCTTAGTAACTCTTGAGGTTACATTAATGTTTACCACAGCATCTTTACTTACAAAATGCTTTACCGCATTATTGCAGGCGTTTTTAAGCATCTCTTTCATCGGACACGCAGGTGTAGTTAACTCTAATGTAAAATTAACGTTATTGCCTTCAATCTGGAGATCCTTGATCATGTTAAGGGTAACCAGGTCTTTCTTTAGATCCGGGTCTTCTACATTTCTTAGCGCAGAAAGCACTTGTTCTGGACTTATCATCATTAACAGCAAATTTAGCCCTTATTTAATTTTATATGCCCCATTTTATTGTAATTTTATCGCAAATAAACTTTTAGTTTGTATTGAACGTTTAGCATTAAACACCTAATTTACAACATGCGGCCTCCAAAAATTACTATCCCTAAAAAGTACCTGAAGATCGGTGCCTGGGTTTTAGGGATACTTATCCTCCTCACTGTAATAGCAGGAAGCATCGCCTACAGCAAAAGAGAGACTTTACTTAGAACAATGATTGCAAAGGCTATTAAAAAAGCTGATAAAGATTACGATCTGGAAGTGAAAATTGGGGAAGCTGGGTTTAGCGGACTAAGTACTGTGCGCATGACTAATATTTCAATTGTACCAAAAGAACGCGATACCCTTGGTAACATAAAAGACTTGACCATTGGCGTGAAATTGTTTCCACTACTTTTTGGGAACGTAAAGCTATCTGAGATGGCCTTAAGTGATGGCAAGATTAATCTTGTGTTTAGGGATTCAATTAGTAATATAGATTTTATTCTAAAGCGGAAAAAGAAGGACAATACAAATGATAAATCTAAGCTGGAGCTCTCTAAAATTGCCAGCAACTTACTGAACCAGATACTTTACAAGGTGCCAGATGATATGGAAATCAAAAATCTGATGCTGGCAGTTAATGACAATGACACCGCAAAACTTTCCTTTCTCACCACAACGGCAACAATAAAGAGTGGGGTGCTTAAGTCTACCATTAAAGTAAACGATACAGAGTCTACCTGGCATGTAGATGGAGAAGTAAGAGCGGGAAGCAGGCATTTTGACGTCATGGTGTTTGCAGACAATAAAAAAGTTGAATTGCCCTATTTGAACAACAGATTACATGCTAAGTTTAGCTTTGATACCATAAGAACAGTTTTAAAAGGCGCAGAATATAGCGGAGATGATTATAAGATTGAGGGCTCATGGTCTGTTAAAAACTTGTTGATAAACCATGCAAAGATTGCTGCGAATGACATTGTTGTTCCTGAAGCCAGGATTGAGGCTGCGCTTTTGGTTGGACCAAATTACGTAGCGCTTGACAGTACGTCGACTGTGTTTTTAAAAAAGGCCGAGATTCACCCTTACCTCAAGTATACATTGAGTCCGAATAAAATTTATGAGGTTAAGCTAAATGCCCCTGAGCAAGATGCGCAGGAAATATTGAACGCCTTTCCACAAGGTTTATTTGAATCGTTGGAAGGTTTAAAAGTTAGCGGAAAAGTAAAATATGCATTAAACTTTTACCTGGATAGTTCACGCCCGGATAGTGTTAAGTTTGATTCTGGCCTTATCCCCTATAACTTTAAAATTGTGAAATGGGGTAAAACTAATCTTCAAAAGATAAACGAACCTTTTGTTTACACGCCATACGAGTATGGAAAACCGATGCGTAATATTATGATTGGGCCATCAAACCCAAACTATACGCCGCTTTCTGAGGTATCAAGTAATTTTAAAAATGCCATACTGACATCAGAAGATCCTTCGTTTTTTTCCCATAAGGGATTTGTGCTGGAATCTATTCGTAAATCTTTTGCAGTAAACTTCAAGGAAAAGAAGTTTGTACGTGGAGGAAGTACCATTTCTATGCAATTGGTTAAAAATGTTTTTCTAAGCAGAAAGAAAACACTGGCTCGTAAAGCAGAAGAAATTCTCATTGTATGGTTAATTGAGAACAATAGACTAATCAGCAAAAATCGCATGCTGGAGGTTTATTTCAACATAATAGAAATGGGGCAAAATGTGTATGGTATTGGAGAAGCTACTCGGCACTATTTCGGTAAAACACCTGCTGAATTGAATATTGGCGAAGGTATATTTTTGGCCAATATAGTGCCCCGACCAAAAGCTGCTTTGTATAAATTTACAGGACAGGGTGGATTGAAAGACTATATGTACAACTACTTCCAGTACATTGGAAATATTATGGCCAGAAGGGGTCTTACCCCATCGGATACAAGTGGGTATGGTTTTTATAATGTTAGGCTTAGAGAGGGCCTGCGACAGTATCTGTTGCCGGATTCTGTAGCTATAGACACTAATATGCTGGATAGTGAGGACCCGCTACCTCCAGTAGAAACTCAGGATCAGTCTAAGAATCTTTTCGATCGTCTTTTCGGGTCTAAACCAGACAGTACAACCAAGCAATCATTGCCACAGGCAGATACCGTTAAGACAAAAAAACAGTTGCGACAAGAGAAGAGAGACCAGAAGAAAAAGGAGAAAGAACTGGAAAAACAAACTAAGGAAAACGGATAGCATGAACACCATTCAAATAGAAGATAAGGAGTTTGAGATTTTGTTGGAAAATGACAACATCTGCAAACGAACCCGATTAATTGGCATTCAGTTAAATGTTGATTACGAAAATCGTTGCCCCATTTTTATTGGGGTGCTTAATGGAAGCTTTTTGTTTATGGCAGACCTGTTAAAGGAGATTACTGTCTCTTGTGAGGTTGGCTTTATTAAAGTCTCCTCTTACGAAGGGGCAGAAAGTTCTGGTAAAATTAAACAAGCTTTTGGTCTGCCTACTGATCTATTTGAGCGGGATGTAATTATTGTTGAAGATATTGTGGACACCGGCTTTACGTTGGATTACATTATTGCTGAAATCTATAAGCAGAAACCAGCATCGGTAAAGGTTTGCGCTTTGCTTTTAAAGCTAAAAGCATTAAAAGCTCCAATTGAAGAGCTGGAATATGTAGGTTTTGAGATCGCCAATGAGTTTGTTGTAGGCTATGGGCTAGACTATAACGGCCTTGGCAGAAATTTAAAAGATATTTACAGAGCTAAAACTGTTAGCTGAGCAGGCGCTTTATCCAATTATTTTTCACAATTTTGCAATGTTTACATAATTCTAAGAAATGACCATACACAAGGAAGGTTACACCACTATTGCAGTATCGCTGCTCTTTATATTTGTCCTTAACGCAATTATAGACTACAGGTTTGCTGATATTACCTGGCTGCGTTGGTTAGCTTATATATTCTCAGTTTCATTATTTCTTATTGTGCTGCAATTTTTTAGAAATCCTTCACGTTCATTTACATCGGGTAACAACCTGGTAATTTGTCCGGCAGACGGTAAAGTTGTGGTAATTGAAGAAACGGAAGAAGGAGAATATTTTAAAGATAAGAGGTTACAGGTATCCATATTTATGTCGCCTGTTAATGTACACATCAATAGAAACCCCATCTCTGGTGTAGTCAAGTTTTTTAAATATCACCCTGGGAAATACTTAGCGGCCTGGAATCCTAAATCTTCTACTGAAAATGAACGTACAACTGTTGTAGTTGAACATGAAAATGGCATCCCAATACTATTCAGACAAATTGCAGGTGCACTTGCAAGAAGAATTGTATGGTACGTTAAAGAAGGTGATCTTGTTGAACAAAGCAAAGAATTCGGCTTTATAAAGTTTGGCTCAAGAGTAGACATATATCTGCCACTAGGTACAAAAGTAAACCTGGAATTAAATCAGGTTGTAAAGGGTGGTATCACTGTCTTAGCTGAATTGGCTTAACTGCGAAATCTGCACCGTTCTTCTGCACTATTCCTATAATTTTAAAATTGATTTCTTCTTTGATTTCGGCAGGAGTTACAGCACTTTCATTTGGCACTAAATAAATTACTTGAATATTTAATGAGGATTCGCCAAAGGCCTCCAGTCTTGCTGATCCATCTTGTATTTGGGGGTGTTCCTTCAACAAGTTTGTTATGTCATTTACAATTGTTTTTATAGTTTCCTCTTGTGTAGCATAGCTTAAGCCAATCATAAAAAGGATTCTTTGATAATTTCGCCTTGTCACGTTTTCAAGTACTCCATCAATCATCGCCCTGTTGGGTATGATAATGGTTGTTTTATCCGGACTAATGATCCTGGTGCTTCTAAAGCCCACTTTATCAATTGTTCCTTCAATTCCATCTACCTTCACTACATCCCCTACTGTGAACGGTTTATCAAGGAAGATTGTAAATGAGCCGATCAGGTTTTCGAGGCTCTCTTTTGCGGCTAATGCTACGGCTATACCGCCAATGCCAAGACCTGTTATTAGGGTAAGCACATTTATTTCGAACACGTAGCCTAAAAGCACAAAAAAGCCAATAAAACACGCAATGGTTTTAGTCAGCTCTTTAAGGAAAGGAACCAACTGATCATCTGCCTTATTTTCAGTAATAGTTGCTTTGTATGTTAACACGTGGGCTACAAAATCTATGATCCTCAGGACAATCCAGAATATAGAAAGAATGATAAGGAAGAGAAATACTTTATCTATAACCTGTCCAAGATATACTTCAACTGGCAGCTTCGTTTTATGGATTTGTCCGGCATTACTAAACACCCTTACATCAAGGGGGTGCTTAAGTTGATTAATGGCTATATAATACGTAGTTAATTGAATAAATAGCTCAATAGGTTTTAAGAGGAGGGAAACAAATTTGCCATCTTCTACGTCTGCAGCAAAGTTTCTGAAAAGCCTGAAAAGTAACAAGCTCAGTATACGTGAAATAATGCGCTTGAAAACTAGCCCCAGTAATATTATTACAGCAAAGAGGCAATAATCCTTAATTGTATTCCCCCAGAATATTTGTTCAAAGAATTTACTGTTCATGCTGAGTGTCATGCTTAAGATTTTACACACAAAAAAACCTCCCCGATTGATTCGAGAAGGTTAATATATTATTCACTAAAAGATTATACCCTTTTAGATTTGATACGTGCTGCTTTACCAGTAAGTTCACGCAGATAGAATAATTTTGATCTGCGAACTTTACCATGGCTATGTACTTCTACCTTAGCGATGTTTGGAGAGTTGATTGGGAAAATACGTTCAACCCCAACACCATTAGACATCTTACGAACGGTAAACGTTTCGTTAGCACCAACGCTATTGCGTTGCAATACTACACCTTGATAAATTTGGATACGCTCTTTATTACCTTCGCGAATCTTATAGTGAACACTCACTGTATCTCCTGATTTGAATGCAGGAAACTCATTTTTTGCGATTACCTGCTCTTCAACAAATTTTACTAAATCCATGATTTTAAGCTATTAAGCCGACTTTTTGTTGTTTAAAATCGGACTGCAATATTAGGAATTTTATTTTATAAATAAAAGTCTATTTTATTTTTTTCCACAATCTTTATTATTTCCACATGTTTGCTGCGTTTAACGGGGGAAATAACTAGTTTATTGAGTAATATTTAATCTTCCAGCAAATCAGGCCTGCGGGCTTGCGTACGTAGCAATGCCTGCTCATGTCGCCATTCATTTATTTTAGCCTCATGTCCGCTAAGCAACACGTCAGGTACTTTATTTCCATTCCAGTTGGCGGGCCTGGTGTATACAGGCGCGTCCAGTAGCTCTCCCTGAAAGCTATCTGACAATGCAGATGTCTCGTCGTTTAAAACTCCCGGTATGAGCCTTATAATAGCGTCTACCACGACTGCAGCAGGAAGCTCTCCTCCTGACAATACATAATCTCCAATGGATATTTCTCTTGTAACATAGAGATCCCTTATCCGCTGGTCTATTCCTTTATAATGCCCACAAAGCACCAGAATGTTTTTAAGTCCTGATAATTCATTTGCTGCGGTCTGATTGAAGGTTACACCATCCGGGCTCATAAAGATTACCTCATCGTATTCGCGCTGCGATTTCAATAATTCAATACATTTGGCAAATGGCTCGATAGACATAACCATGCCACTTCCACCGCCATAAGGGTAATCGTCTACGCTTTTTTGTTTATTGCTGGCATAATCACGTAGGCTATGGACAACGATCTCAGCAATACCCTTGTTTTGGGCACGTTGCAAAATGGAATGCGCAAATGGACTTTCAAGAAGTGCGGGCAAAACAGTTATGATATCAAAACGCATAGATAAAGACATTAAGGATTTAGATAAATATCCAGTAATCCATCTGGAAGATCAACCAGCAAAGTCTCTTCTTCTTCGTCGATTTCCACGATCATATCCTCATTTAACGGAAACATGATCTCTGTATTTTTATAAAGTACAGTAGCTACAAACTGTTGAGGATATTCATTGACTTCTATTACTTCTCCTAATTCACCATGAGTCTCGTCTGAAACAATAAAGCCCTTTAGATCATTATAATGGAACTCATCCTCTGACCGATCTGGCATTTTATCCAATGGTAAGTAGATTTTCTTTTTAACGAGCACCTGAGCTTTATCGATATGATCAACATCATCAAAGTAGAAGTTACCGGTACTGTTGGTGTGGAGTTTATAAGAAGATACGAAAAAAGGAACCATTTTACCGCTAATCTCTGCAAAAACGACATCAAGATCCAATAAATCTGGCTCGTCGTATTCGAAGTACAATTGCACCTCCCCTTTTAAACCTTTGGTTTTGGTAATGTATCCGATATAAAATGATTCTTCTTGTATCAAAGTTGATATAATTAAACTGCATAAAAAAATAGCGAAGATTTGTTCTGATGAATAAATCTTCGCTATAATTAAGAATAATAAAAATATTACGCTTTTTCTTCTTCTGAAGCTTCTGCTGCCGGAGCTTCTTCTGATGTTTCTTCTGCTACAGGAGCTTGTTCAACTTCAGGAGTTTCTTCTACAACTTCTTCAACTGGCGCATTTTTGATCGCTAGAGCAGCAGCACGGTCAGCATTTTTCTTAGCTTCAGCAGCTAATGCAGCTTTTTTAACTTCATCCTTAGATTTAGTCAAATTGTCTTTTTTGCCTTCAATTTTGTTGTCTTTAGCACCTAACCATTCAGCAAACTTAGCGTCTGCCTGGTCAGTTGTTAATGCTCCTTTTTTAACACCGCCTTCTAAGTGTTTCTTGTACAAAACACCTTTGTAAGAAAGAATAGCGCGACAAGTATCCGTAGGTTCAGCACCTTTGTTTACCCAGTCTAAAGTTTTATCAAAGTTAAGCTCAATGGTAGCAGGATTGGTGTTAGGATTATAAGATCCTAAACGCTCAATAAATTTACCATCTCTTGGTGAACGGGAATCCGCTACCACTACGTGGAAAAAAGGTTTACCCTTTTTACCGAATCTTTGCAATCTGATTTTAGTTGCCATTGTATTTTGTTTATGTATTCAACATAGTTCCCGGAGCTTCATGCTTGCGGGGATGCAAAAGTAAGTAAATTCCTAATGATTAGCAAGATGCAATAATTTTAAATTCAATTGCCTCAATTTCGTCTTAAAAACAGGATATTTGAACTTGTTAAATCTGGCGAAATCAACAATCTTTGCTATAATAAATTTTAAATGAGAATTGCAATTGACATGGATGAGGTATTGGCCGATCCAATACACAAGTTTATTCAACTTTACAACAAGGATTATGGTGTGCCTTTAGACTTAACCATGGAACCAGGAAAAGAATTTTATCACCATGTTCCAGAACACATCAACAATAAGTGGTTCGAGTATATTAATGAAAAAGGATTTTTTAGAGATCTGCCTGTTATTGATGGGGGTATTGAAGCAGTTAAAAAACTTCAGGAAAACCATGAAGTATATATTGTGTCGGCAGCAATGGAGTTTAGGAATTCTCTTGAGGATAAACTAGATTGGCTAGCGGAACATTTTCCTTTTATCAGCTGGAAGAACATTATGTTCTGTGGCGACAAAATTGTGAATGTAGATGTGATGATTGACGACAGGGCCAAGAATTTTGTAGGGTTTAACGGCCGCAAGCTTTTATTTACCTCACCCCATAACTTGCTTTTAAACGACTACGAAAGGGTAAGCAACTGGAGTGAGGTTTTAGAAAAACTTTTATAAAGAGAGTATCTCTACTAGTTTTAACCATGCTGGGGTTATCTCCTTTGCATCGATGTGCTTAATTGCATGATCAAACGGTGTGAAAACGATCTCTCCATTTTTTAAACCAACCATATCTCGAGATTGTCCGTTAAGCAGGCCCTCAACAGCTGAAACACCTAGCCTGCTCGCTAATACCCTATCCATGCAGCTAGGCTTGCCCCCTCGTTGAATATGCCCAAGCACAGATATCCGAATATCATATGTAGGAAACCTTTGCTTTAAGACTTCGCCAACGTTAAATGCCCCGCCAACCTCATCTCCTTCGGCCACAATGATAATTTTTGACGCTTTATCTTTACGTCCGCTCTCCAATCTGGTTACAAGGCCTTCAACGCCCATGTTCGCTTCGGGGATCATAATAGCCTCGGCACCTACGCCTATTCCACTTCTTAAAGCAATAAGTCCGGAATCACGACCCATTACTTCAACTATAAACAGTCGGTCGTGAGATTCTGCTGTATCCCTTATTTTATCAACAGCATTGATCACTGTATTTATAGCGGTATCGTAGCCTATAGTAAAATCTGTTCCTTCTAGGTCATTATCAATCGTTCCGGGTAAACCAACTATAGGATAGTTGAACTCTTCGGAAAACAGATTGGCTCCTGTAAATGTTCCGTCTCCTCCAATTACTACAAGTGCATCAATATCTTTAGATTTCAATTGCTCAAAAGCTTGATTTCTACCTTCTTTAGTTCTGAAAGCATCACTACGCGCCGTTTTTAGAATAGTTCCGCCTCTTTGAATGATGTTAGCAACGGATTTTCTTTCCATTTCGATGAAATCTCCATTAATAAGGCCTTCATATCCCCTTAAAATTCCGGTAACCTGTAAATCGTAGTAAATAGCCGCCCTAACAACGGCTCGTATTGCAGCGTTCATTCCTGGAGCATCCCCTCCGGATGTTAGTACCGCTATATGTTTTAATTTGTTCATTATTCTTTTTGTTCTGCATTCTTTGACCCTTATTAAAAACCCGATTTAAGATGCGGGGGTAAAATTACTGATAATTTTCAATTGTTATCGAAAAATTCTACCTCTTTAAAGTTAAAGAGTAGCTCTTCCCCGTCTGATACCATTACTAATTGCCCTGTCTGCATTACGTTAGTTATTGTCCCTTCAAAAAGCAATTCCTTTTGTTTGTATATTGAGGGTTTTCCAAAACGGTAAAGATTTTTAAGGTAATTACTATGATGGTCATCTGCTTTACCAGCCCTCAGCTTTAAATATTCAACCTCAATAGCATGACATATATTATTAAGAAGCTCCATCAAATCAACATCTTGTTGTAAAATTTCGGAAAGAGAAGATGCCCGTTTTAACTGATCTTCTTCAAAGCTTTGTTGATTAACATTTATTCCAATGCCAATAATGCTTGATTTTATTCCACTTCCCAACAATGTGTTTTCTATCAATACCCCACCAATCTTCTTATCATTGAAATATATGTCGTTAGGCCATTTAATGCTTATCCCGTGGGGAATAAACGTAGACAATGCATTCCTTATACCTATGCTAACGGCTATGTTAAGGGAAAACTGGGCACCCACATTCAAAAAATTTGGCCTCAAATAAATACTAAAGGTAAGATTGAGACCTGGTTTAGAGAGCCAGCTATTTCCCTGCTGCCCTCGTCCGGCAAATTGATCATCTGCCATAATAACAGTACCTTCTGCTAATGGCTCGGATTTTGACATCAATAGTTTTAAGTAGTTATTAGTAGAGTCAACTGCTTGCAGATGGATCAGATTTTGGCCGATAAATAATGTTGAAAAAGTGTTATTTTGCAAGTGTTGATTGTATATTTGTTTATCAAAATTAAAATATTTTAATGGTAAAAAAGAAAATAGGGAACCTTTCTACATACCTCTCAGAAATTGCCGTTCATGGTATACAGGAAAAAAAAGGTAACGATATTGTTCGACTTGATTTACGTGAGCTTAATAGTTCCGTTTCTGACTACTTCATCATCTGTAGTGCAAATTCTTCTACCCAGGTCAAAGCAATAGCTGATGGCGTTGAAGAAGAAATCTATAAGAATACGCAAGAAGATCCTTGGCGCAAGGAAGGATTAGAAAGTGCAGATTGGATAATACTTGATTATTTTGACATTGTTGTGCACATATTTAAAACCGAAAAACGCGAATTTTACGGAATCGAAGATTTGTGGGGTGATGCCCAGACTACTTCTTACAAAAGCGCTTAATCATTCACATTTTTTAATTAATAATGGAAGAGAAACAAAATATAAAGCCCAGGCTGATAAAAAAATTACCTAACATCCCTAAAAAACCACAAAAAGGCCCAAAATTCAATATATTTTGGGTGTATGCCGCAATAATTGTGGGCATTATCCTTTTGCAATTCTTATTTACTGCCGATAATAGCAAGTCCATTCCTTACAGAACATTTGAAACTCAAATGTTAGCGCCTGGAGATGTTGAGAAACTTGTGGCCTACAAGCATGAAGATTTAGTTAAAGTAGAGGTTTATATTAAAAAAGACAGGCTTAACAGTCCAAAATATAAACAGTATGAGACTAAAAGTAATTTCGGAACCAATGCCGGTCCTACAGTATTTTTTACTGCGGGGTCCATGGACGCATTGGATACCCAATTAAGGGAGTCCCAAAAGAATATCCCCCCTAACCAACAGATATTGGCAGAAAAAGACACAAGACAGAGTTCTTTTAATTCTTGGTTCTTCACTGTTATCATTCCCTTACTTCTATTTATTGGCTTTTGGATATTCATTATGCGCCGCATGGGCGGTGGCGCTGGTGGCGGCGGTGGACAAATCTTTAATATTGGAAAATCTAAAGCCACGCTTTTTGATAAAGAAAGTCAAGTAAGCGTTACATTTAATGATGTTGCCGGTCTTGAAGAGGCAAAGCAAGAAGTGATGGAAATTGTCGATTTCTTAAAAAACCCTAAGAAGTATACTGATTTAGGTGGTAAAATACCTAAAGGAGCACTCCTAGTTGGTTCTCCGGGTACTGGTAAAACTTTATTGGCTAAAGCCGTTGCAGGAGAAGCTCAGGTACCATTCTTTTCACTATCAGGGTCTGATTTTGTAGAGATGTTTGTTGGGGTTGGTGCATCACGTGTTCGTGACCTATTTAAACAAGCTAAAGATAAATCACCTTGTATCATTTTTATTGATGAGATCGATGCAATCGGCCGGGCTAGAGGAAAGAACAGTATGATGGGCGGGAATGATGAGCGAGAGAATACGCTTAATCAGCTTTTAGTTGAGATGGATGGTTTTGGAACCAATACCCATGTAATCATCCTAGCTGCTACTAATCGTGCTGATGTATTGGATAAAGCACTGTTGCGTGCCGGAAGGTTTGACCGACAAATCTATGTTGATTTACCTGACGTTATTGAACGTAAACAAATTTTTGAAGTGCACATAAAGCCGCTTAAAAAGGACGGGAGCCTGGATACTGAATTTCTTGCTAAACAAACTCCAGGATTCTCAGGAGCTGATATTGCCAATGTTTGTAACGAAGCTGCATTAATTGCCGCAAGGAAAAATAAATCCGCTGTAGATAAACAAGACTTTTTAGATGCTGTAGACAGAATTGTAGGCGGTATGGAAAAGAAAAATAAAATTGTAACCCCTAAAGAAAAACGCGCAATCGCTGTACATGAGGCTGGTCATGCAACTGTTAGCTGGTTATTAGAGCACGCGGCGCCATTAATCAAGGTTACTATTGTGCCCCGCGGACAAAGCTTGGGAGCCGCATGGTATTTGCCGGAAGAGCGGCTTATTGTTCGTCCACATCAAATGCTAGACGAAATGTGCGCTACCATGGGCGGAAGAGCCGCCGAAAAGGTAATGTTTGATATGATCTCCACGGGTGCGCTTAGCGATCTTGAGAAAGTTACTAAACAAGCTCGTGCAATGGTAACAATATATGGTTTGAATGAAAAGCTAGGTAACGTTACTTATTATGATTCTTCCGGACAGGGAGAATATAATTTCTCAAAACCTTACTCTGAAGATACCGCAATTACTATTGATAAGGAAATTTCTAATCTAATTGAAAGCCAATATCAACGTGCAATCGCTTTGTTAAGTGAAAACAAGGATAAGTTGATTAAGCTTGCAGATATACTAATCGATAAGGAAGTTTTGTTTAAAGATGATCTAGAAGAGATTTTTGGAAAACGATTATTTGATACTTCAATTTCGGGAACCGAATCCCCTGCAGGAAGCACGGGACAGATTACTCCAGTAGAAGCATAAAACTAAACATTTATTTCTGCTGCCATTATTGATGATGGCGGCAGAACTATCTACCATGCAAGAAAATATCTCCTCTAAAGAACAAATACTAAAAAAGGTAAGAAAAGCCCTCCTTGAAAAAAGAGATAATCCTTATCCTAATTTAGAAGACACCCCACTATACTCAGAAAACACAGAGTATCTCGACATACTTTTCGCTGAGCAGCTTACGGCCGTGTCTGGCAATTTTATTTATTGTGAGAATGGGCTAGAGTTTATAGAGAACATTTTACAACTGGCCGATAAATACAATTGGAGAAAGATCTATTGCTGGGAGCCTGAGCTTCAGGAACTTCTTTCAACTTATGAGTTTCCATTTTACAAAACAGACAAAGACTTCCATCTGGCAGATGTTGGTATAACTATGTGTGAAGCCCTCATTGCGAGAAATGGATCAGTTATGGTTTCAAATCAAAATGCCGCTGGCAGAAGACTAAGTATTTTCCCACACCATCATATTGTCATCGCAAGAACCGGCCAAATGGTTCTTGATTTAAAAGATGCTTTTACTTTGATTAAAAATAAGTATGGCACTCAAATCCCCTCTATGATCAGCACAATAACTGGCCCTAGCAGAACTGCCGACATCGAAAAAACACTAGTTCTAGGTGCCCATGGGCCTAAGGAATTGTTCGTTTTCTTAGTTGAAGATTTTTCTTAAATTTCCATATCTAATATTATTATCTTAATTTTATACCGTATACCAAAAGAGTCTACGGTTCAAAATGAGCAATATATCCAAAAAATACGCCGTTATTAAAGGAACTGGGAGCTATATCCCTGAAAAGATAGTTTCTGGTGATGCCTTCTTAAATTCTACTTTTTACGACAACGGTGTAATCCTGGACAAGGATATCACCGAGATTATTAAGAAGTTTTCTGAAATCACCGAGATCAACGAACGTAGGTATGTTGATGACAATTTAGTCAATAGCGATATTGCTGCTGTTGCTGCACAGAATGCCATAGATAGCGCTGGTCTTGATAAAGAGTCTATTGATCAGATTATCCTCTGCCATAATTTTGGCGACATTACTATTGGCAGCAACAGGACCAACATGATTCCAGCTCTTGCTGCAAAAGTTAAACAAACCCTTAATATCCAAAATCCTGATTGCGTAGCTTACGACATTATTTTTGGCTGCCCAGGCTGGGTTCAGGGTGTTATCCAGGCAAACTACCTTATCCAAAGTGGAGATGCAAAAAGAGTAATGGTAATTGGATCGGAAACGCTTTCAAGAATAACAGATCCGCATGATCGTGACACAATGATCTTTGCTGATGGTGCTGCTGCAGTAATTTTTGAAGCTAAAAAATCGAATGAACCTACCGGCATCATTGCACATAAATCACAAACATTTGCTGCTACCTATGGGTCATTGCTAGTAATGGGTAAAAGTAATAATCCAGCTGAAACTAACGGAAATTTATACCTTAAAATGAATGGGCGTAAGCTCTACGAGTTTGCTGTAATTAATGTGCCTCAAGTAGTTAAAGGAGCTATAGATAAAGCTGGAATAAGTATTAAAGACATTAAGGCCGTTTTCATTCATCAGGCAAATGGAAAAATGGACCATGCAATTATGAAGCGCGTATTTAAACTATATGGTCTGGATGAAATTCCTGAAAACCTTGTGCCAATGACAATTTCTTGGTTAGGAAACAGCTCTGTCGCAACTATCCCAACATTACTAGATCTTGTCTTGAAGGGCAAAATGGAAGACTATAACATAAAGGAAGGCGATTATGCAGTATTTGCTTCCGTAGGCGCAGGGATGCACATTAATGCTGTAGTTTATCGGTTTTAGCTCCCCGTTACTCTTAACAATCCTGCCTTAGCCTGCGTTTCAATACTACTTTCGTAATCATGATTCTTCATCTGTATTGCCGTATTGTAAAAAGCTCTTGCTTTTGCAAAGTTCTTTTGCCTTTCATAGATCTTACCTAATTGTAATGCCGCATTTGCAGCATAATAATATCTTAAATTTTTGCCTTGATTAATCGCATTTTGAAACCTTGAAACTGCTTCATTATCCCTCCCGACTTCATCTAAAATACGTCCTGATCGGTAATAATATTCAGTTATATCTCTTCCAGCAGAAAACTCTTTTATAGTATTTACCGAGATTACATCTGCCGCTTTATCGTAATAGCCGCCATCAAACAGCAACCTCGCTTTCAATAGCAACTTATTTGGAGCAGTATCATTCGCTTCATTTAAAGCTTGCTTATCCTTTTCCTGATAATTATACCCGGTAGACTTTACTTTATCCATATAGGCATTATAGCTCTTTGTATCCCCTTTAAGCAAGCCAATCCAAGCCAACCTTAAGTTTGCATCCCTGATGTAATTAACCCCTTTATTTTGTTGTAAAAACAGGAGGAAATCCTGCGCAGCAGCGATATAATCTAGCTTATTTAATTTGGCGGAAGCAGCAAGGTAATCAAGGTAAGGGAACGCCTGATAAGAGGCTCCAGATGGTCGTGAAGAAAGGATAGCAATTGCCTCATCATTATGCCCACTTTTACTGCAAACCAAAGCCTGAAGATAGCTTTTCAATAGGCTGCTATTACTAATTCTGGCGGTATACTTCATCGTCTTCACATATGCAGAAGGGCTATGCGCAATATCGTTCAAAACGAAAGAATAATAAAACACAACCTCTTCATAAAAAGGCTCGTATTTAGACAGTGGTAAATTTTCTGCCAATTTTTCCAGCATAGCAATGCCTTGTTCTACATCCCCCTTTATTCCGAAAGTTGATAATGTACTTTTCAACATGCCATCTGGCAAATTTCCCAAAAAAGCATTTATTAATCCCAATCCTTTACTATTGAGTTGAAACGCCGGAAACCTCTTGCTATTATCCTGAAGCTGCCCATTAGCTTTCTTTATTTCGCGTGCAGCTGTAAAGTATTCTCCATAGCGTCCACGTATGAGTGCCCATTGCAGGTTTATTTCCGCCTGGGCATACAGGTAGTAAGGGGAACTTTTGTCTTCCTCCTCAAGAGCTTCAATCCTTATCTTTTTGTTACGTTCCAATCTGTCAAACTCCTGCTTGCTATCATTGGTTAGCAGGTAAAAATAGTCCACATAATTTTCAAGAAGAATAGTAATGCCATTATCAGGGTTCTTCTTCTTTTCCTGTGCAATAAGCTGCTTTGCGCTATTTAATTTAAGCGCAAAAATATGCTCATAAGCGTTTAGGCAATTCGCGTTAAAATCAAACTTTGCAAAGCTGAAAAGTGGGAATAAGAAAATACAAAGAAATAGGATTAATCCTGGCAGTAATTTTTTTTCCATACATCAAGAAGCCAAAAAATTATAAAATAAGCCAATAAAAAAAGGGCCGGTAATTAAGCCGGCCCTTTTCAACTAAATAATATTATTAAGCTGGCACAACTTCTAGTGTCAGTGCCTCATCAACAAGGATTCTTCCACAATGTTCGCAAACAATTATTTTCTTGCGCTGACGGATATCCAATTGGCGTTGAGGAGGAATCTGATTGAAACAGCCAGAGCATGAATCACGATCAATTGTTACAACAGCCAAGCCATTGTTGGCATTCCGCCTTAATTTACTATAAGCCGTCAACAAGCGCTCTTCAATTTGAGTCTCTGCTTTTTCTGCTTTCTTAGAAAGTGACTGCTCTTCTTTTTCTGTTTCTGAAGTAATAGTCTCCAATTCACCTTTCTTTATATCAAGGTCTTTCTTTCTGGTTTCCATATCAAGAGCTGCTTTTTCATAGACCTCTGTTTTACCGGCGATATCGAACCCAAATTCCCTGATCTTCTTTTCAGAAACCTGAATATCTAAAGTCTGGATTTCAACTTCCTTGGTTAAAGCATCATATTCACGGTTATTCTTTACTTCTTTTAATTGCGTTTCGTATTTCTTGATCAGGTTCTGAGCTTCCTTAATCATATTTTTACGAGTTACGATAGCATCTTCAGAATCATCCAATTCAGCTTTAAATTTTTGTATACGTGTTTCTAAGCCCGCAACCTCATCTTCAAGATCGGCAACCTCCATTGGAAGTTCGCCACGTATCTGACGGATCTTATCAATTTTAGTATGCAGGTTTTGTAATTCATACAATGCCTTTAGCTTTTGCTCTACAGTTTGTTCCATTAAATCAAATAATTTACGGGGTTTGTATTATGCTCCGTTAAACGGATTGCAAAGTTAGGAAATTTTTCTTGAATAATATCTATCAACAAATGAGATGTAAATTGTTCTGTTTCAAAGTGTCCGATATCAGCAATCACCAATTTATCCTCTGCGTCAAAAAATTCATGGTACTTAAAATCTGCAGTAATAAAAGCATCCGCTCCCGCAGCAATCGCTTCCTGCAAAAGGAAACTGCCAGATCCTCCGCATACTGCTACTTTTTTTATCCGCTTAGGAAGAATAGTTGTGTGCCTTATCACAGCAGCATCCATATTGTCTTTTACAAATCTCAAAAAATCTATTCCATCCATCTCCTGCTCCAGCCAGCCAATCATACCTGCTCCTACGGCATCTGTTTTGTTGTCTAGTGAGTAGATATCATAAGCAACTTCTTCATAAGGGTGATTTTCTAGTAAAGCAAGAACAACCTTTCGCTGTTGCTCAGCCAAAAACACAGTTTCAATTCGTGTTTCTGCTTCATGGTGTAATGCATTTTGTTGTCCTACGTATGGATCTGTCCCTTCTCCTGCTTTAAACGTTCCTATACCCTCACCATTGAAACTACAATCCGCGTATTTGCCAATGTTTCCTGCTCCTGCGGCGAACAATGCAGCCCTGACAGCATCAGCATGTGGTGTGGGACAAAACGTAACTAGTTTTTTTAAAAGATTCTTTTTCGGACTTAATATCTTCGCATTTTTCAAACCAAGACGGTCACAAATCACCTTATTTACGCCATTATTTACGTGGTCCAGATTTGTATGGATGGCATACAAGGCAATATTGTTCTTTATGGCTTTCATTACCACCCGCTCCACATAATTCTTACCGTTAAATCTTTTTAGCCCCTTAAAAACAACGGGGTGGTGCGTTATTATTAAATCACAACCTAAAATAATAGCTTCATCTACAACCGCTTCAATACAATCCAGTGCGACCAACACCGCTTGAACCTCCTGATCAGGACTGCCAACCAATAATCCAGAATTATCGTAATCTTCCTGGTATTGGACTGGAGCAAACTCTTCCAGATGTTTAATTAAAACAGACAACCTCATCTGTTAAAAATACAAAAAGATATGGCTTCCACTATTGAATTATATTTTTTGAATCAAATAGTTACTACTATTGCAAATTTGTCATTTTAACCATTTGTAAGCTTTCAAAAACCATACGCTGGTTGTATTCAAAGGCCAGGTTTTTATGGTTAATTAAATCTATAATAGTGCCTATGAAACAAAGCCCTATGGTAAAAAAGTACAGAATCCCCATTCCTATCTGGTTAACAAGAAATCTAGGCAGACCGGGAATAAAAAATCCCAATATACAATACAACACCATATCATCCGGATTTCTCCGCTTACTGCCGTAAATCATTAAAAACCCCCTCAATTGCTGTTCGCTAAACCCAGTAGTTGCAGTTTGTAAGTACGAATATTCTTGAGGCGTAATGCCTGGTAATGACATAAATGGTGAATCAAACATATCTTTATCTCCTATATTAATTTTAATCTTTTTAAATTCTTTATCTCTATTCTTATCAACTCCAAAATTCTGTATACTAATATCAACAATCCAGGTATTCCAAACCAATGCAGCTTTAGGCTCGCATTCAGGTTACCATGAAAAATCTGGGTAATCGCCCTTCCAATTCCGCAGCCAGGGCACCAGTCAAATCCCATTGCAGCCAAGGGACATAAGGTAAAATGATTTTCATGAGTCGTTGCTATCGGCTGTGCTAAAGCCAGCAATGCAATTGCTACCACCCAAAACAATAGCTCTAAAGGCACATAGCTGAGCATTTTCATTTTATCCCTTTTATTTTAGATAGATTAAAGCCTACTTTGTTACAGCTAAAGCTAATCATAAATATTACATTTGTAATGTGAATATCCGCGACCTGATAAACAGATATAAGGAAGATGAGCGTGTCATAGCCTTGGCAAAATCGCTCAACATGGGTAAAGGGACCAAGATCCAGTTAAAAGGACTTGTTGGTTCTGCCGATGCTGTAGCTTCAGTTGCCTCCTATTTCCTCCTTCATAAACCCATCCTTTTCGTCCTGCCAGATCGTGAAGAGGCATCATACTTCCTATCAGACCTTGAAGGAATCATAGATAAAGAAGTTCTATTGTTTCCTTCTTCATTTCGTAAAGCATTTGATTTTACGCAAGTAGATACAGCTAATGTATTGGCGAGGGCCGAAGTGCTTAACGAGCTTAACCACCACTCTGAGTTTGGTAAAATAGTTGTTTCCTATCCTGAAGCAATTGCCGAAAAAGTGATAGACCGTACTGTTCTTGAAAAAAACACACTGGAAATTCGCCTCAATATGAAGTTGAGTATTGATTTTATCAACGAGTTCCTGATAGACTACGATTTTAACCGTACTGATTTTGTGTACGAACCGGGACAGTTTTCTATCCGCGGGGGTATTGTTGATATCTTTTCTTTCTCCCACGATCTCCCTTACCGGGTAGAATTCTTTGGAGATATCGTCGAAAGCATCCGTACATTTGAAATTGAAAGCCAGCTTTCTGTAGAAGATGTAAAAACGCTTGTCGTGATCCCCAACGTTCAATCAAAATACCTCACGGAAAACAACATCAGCATCCTCGATTATATTGACAACGACACCCAACTCTGGTTTAAAGATGTAGAGTTTACCTTAGATATTGTTAAAACAGGTTATAAAAAAGCGGTTGAATTGTGGAAAGCCCTATCGGCAAAAGAAAAGCAGGAAAATCAGGATTGGATAGATCCTAAATTTGCTTTTACAGATGAGAAAATGATGGCAGATATGTTTCAGGAGTTTGTCGTTACCGAATTCGGAAAGCAATTTTTTTATAAAACAGACCACGTTTTTCATTTTGATACAAAGCCACAGCCTTCCTTCAATAAGGACTTTAGCCTGCTTATTCATAACCTCAAAGAAAACGAAAAAGAAAGAACACACAATTTCATATTCAGCTCTTCTCCAAAGCAAACAGAACGCCTTTATGCAATTCTGGACGATATCGACAAAACTGCAAAGTTTACGCCAATCAATATCCCGCTAAGGGAAGGCTTTATCGATCGTCAGCAACACGTTGCTTTTTATACAGATCACCAAATTTTTGACCGTTTCTACAAGTACAAGCTCAAAAGAGGTTATCAGCGTAGCCAAGCCATTACTCTAAAAGAACTTCGTGATTTAAAACCAGGAGATTTTGTAACCCATATAGACCATGGTATTGGTAAATATGCCGGCCTTGAAAAAGTTGAGGTTAATGGAAAAACTCAGGAAATGATCCGCCTTGTATACGCGGATAATGATTTGCTATATGTCAACATCAATTCTTTAAATAGAATTGCCAAGTACAGCGGCAAAGACGGCACTCCACCAAAAATGAATAAACTGGGCACCGAGGCTTGGGACAAACTCAAGAAAACAACAAAAAAAAAAGTTAAAGACATTGCCCGCGATTTAATCAAGCTTTACGCATTGCGAAAAGCGCAGGTAGGAACAGCGTTTGACCCTGATGGTTATCTGGAAACAGAACTCGAAGCTTCGTTTATTTATGAGGATACCCCAGACCAGGTAAAAGCTACCAACGACGTTAAAAGGGACATGGAAGCACCCCACCCAATGGACAGGCTAGTATGTGGTGATGTGGGCTTTGGCAAAACAGAGATCGCTATCCGCGCCGCATTCAAAGCAGTAGCAAACGGTAAACAGGCCGCGATTCTTGTACCCACTACAATTCTAGCGCTTCAGCATTTCAAAACCTTTACAGGCCGCTTGAAAGATTTTCCCTGCACGGTAGATTATATCAACAGGTTTAAAACTGCAAAGCAAATAAAAGAAACCCTGGGTAAGGTGGCCGAAGGAAAAGTAGACATCATCATTGGAACTCACCGATTGTTAAGTAAAGATGTTAAGTTCAAGGACCTTGGCATCATGATTATAGACGAGGAGCAAAAATTTGGCGTAACTTCAAAAGAAAAATTGAGGGCACTTCGGGTAAATGTAGATACCCTTACCTTAACTGCAACGCCAATTCCACGTACACTGCATTTTTCTTTGATGGGCGCTAGAGATCTTTCCATCATGAGCACTCCACCTCCAAACAGGCAGGCAGTAAACACAGAACTGCATGTTTTTAATGATAAACTGATACAAGAATCTGTGCAGTTTGAACTGGATAGAGGAGGCCAGGTATTCTTCATTCACAATCGTGTAAGCGATCTTCCTCAACTAGGTGGATTGATCCAAACCCTGGTGCCACGGGCGAGGATTGGGATCGCTCACGGACAACTTGATGGCGACCAGCTAGAAGATGTCATGCTAGACTTCATTAATGGCGAGAAGGATGTTTTAGTGGCTACTACAATTATTGAGGCCGGTCTAGATATTCCAAATGCCAATACCATCATCATTAACCATGCACATATGTTTGGGTTGAGCGATCTACACCAAATGAGGGGTAGGGTAGGTCGCTCCAATAAAAAAGCATTCTGTTACCTGCTTAGTCCGCCATTGTCAACACTCACATCAGAAGCCAGGAAGCGATTAAGCGCCATTGAAGAGTTTTCAGATCTTGGCAGTGGTTTTAATATTGCCATGAGAGATCTGGATATCCGCGGCAGCGGTAACTTACTGGGGGCTGAACAAAGTGGTTTTATTGCAGAAATAGGCTTTGAAATGTACCACAAAATCTTAGATGAGGCTATACAGGAACTAAAATCAGACGAGTTTAAAGAGCTGTTTAAGGATGAGAAAGAGCGCCCCTTTGTTGCCTTTACCCAAGTAGATACTGATCTTGAATTATATATCCCTGATGATTATGTGACGAATATTACAGAACGCTATAACCTGTATACTGAAGTCTCAAAAATAGAGAATGAGCTCCAGCTAAAAGCTTTTGAAATAAGTTTAAAAGACCGCTTCGGGCCAATACCAGACCCAATTAAAACCATGTTAAATGTCCTGCGTTTGCAATGGGTAGCTAAACAATTGGCCTTTGAAAAGCTAAGCTTTAAAAAAGGAGTGCTTAGGGGCTATTTCATTACAGATAAGCAATCTCCCTTTTTTGATTCCACCATGTTTAATAAAATATTACTGTTTGCTCAAATACATCCTCGTCTTTGCAATTTGAAAGAAGTTAAAGATAGCTTACGGATTGCATTTGACAACCTAAACTCGGTAGATGAAGCCGTTGAAATGCTCGAAATGGTTATTAAATAAGTAAGATGAATCCACAAATTTTAAAAGACCTGGTAACTATAAAAATGCCTTTTGGCAAATATAAGGGGCGTATCATGTGCGATCTCCCTGAACCATACCTGGTGTGGTTTCATCAGGAAGGATTCCCGCCGGGGAAACTGGGCGAAATGATTGCTACCCTCTATGAGATCAAACTAAATGGTCTTGAATACCTTTTAAAACCATTACGATAGAAATCATCACTAAGACAATATTTCCAAACAACAACCGTTACTAAAGCAGGCTCTAATCTGCCCACCACCAAATGACTAAAATTTTCGTCGGAGGATTAAGCTCCGAAATCTCTGAACTTGAGCTAGTTGGCTTTATAAGCGCTTACGCTTCCGTTAGCACAATAAAAGTAGTACGTGATCGAGTCACAAAAAAGTGCAAAGGTTATGCTTTTCTGGAAATGGAGAGTAAATCTGAGGCAGAAAAGGCCATTGAACTTGTAGACGGGCTTCAATATAAAGGAAATCGCCTTACGGTAAAAGTAGCATAGCGTTATACAATCTAAAACGATTGTAAAACACATCTGCAACAGCTAATTTGTGATAAATCCTGCTTCTTAAAGAATTAATTTAATATGAGGTAGATATAAGCGTATACCACTGGAGCGGCTAGTAGTAAGCCATCAAAACGATCCAGAAAACCCCCATGTCCAGGCAATATATTTCCGGAGTCTTTAGCATTCAGACTACGCTTCAACATAGATTCAACCAAGTCGCCAAGTGTGCCGAAAGAAGCAATCAAGATAGCCATTCCAGCCCATAGCAGCGACCCCATATCCTTAAAGAAATAGGAGAGGATATACGACACAAGTACGCTGGTGAGCATGCCGCCAAAAAAGCCTTCCCAGGATTTCTTTGGAGAATGGCGCTCAAATAGCCTGGTTTTACCCCACTTTGATCCAAATAAATAAGCGCCCGTATCATTAGCCCATAACATGAGTAAGAAAGACAATGGAAGGTGAAAATTATAAGTCTCGTTTACCATGAACCCCAAAGAATAAAAGAAACAGAATGGTGCTGTTACATAAATAAACCCTACAAAAGTGTAGGATATATTAGCAAAAGGAATTTTCTCTTTCTTATACAATTCGCTAATAAATACTGAAAATATTAAGGGAACGAGTAATAGAAGATACTTACTTTCCAATTTTAAATAATGGAATCCTGCCGTCACTAGAAATATAAGTGCTGCTGCTGCAATTGCTATATTTCTGTGTGGTCTGATGCCAGCAGTCTTTATCAGGGTAAAAAACTCATAAAGGGTGGCCAAACTTAAAATGAGATAAAAAACAGAATAGGTATAACTCCCCAAAAAGATGGAGCCAAGCATGACTATCGTAAAAAAGAATGCGGTTATGGCGCGTGTTTTCATCTCGTTTTATTTAAGCTTATTTGTATTATAAAAGGGTAGTAGTAGGTTGTTTTACGGTAGGCTTACTCTGATTCTTAAATAGTTGAAATAGTGCAATCGTTATCATAAAACTAATCAGGTAACCATACCAATGGAAATGTGCGGTGTTGTCCACCTCATCTAACGGCATATTATGTTTTTGCATGTAATAGGCCTGGCAAACCGCAATCGCATTGTTTAAAAAGTGCGCCAGAATGCTGCACCATAAACTTCCGCTCCAAACATACAAGTAACCGAAACCTGCTCCCAGTAAAAATCTAGGCAGAAAGCCATAGAACTGCAAATGTATAGCACTGAAAATAAACGCTGAAACCCAAATTGCAATGTGAGTATTATTAAACATCCTAATTAACGTGCGTTGAACGGCGCCCCTAAACATAAATTCTTCCGAAATTGCAGCTACAAACGCCACTAAAAATATATTGATCAGGAAATCTTTTAAACTGTCCATTTTAAGCAGGAGTAGGGTGGTTTGCTTCAATGATTCCTCACTTTGTTTCATCCAGTTCTCCAGTCCGCTTAAATAGCCGGGTAAACTCATTTGCTGGTTTATTAATGCAGTCCACTCCATTACCGGCATGCTTACTAACATGATCAATAAAACAAGACCTCCTAGCTTTACGCCTGGTTGTTTTATATTGTAAAATACACTCAATTTCTGTCCCTCCGTTAGCGAAAGCAGAAAGGGGGGAATTAAAAATAGTCCTGCCGATTGTGCAAATAACAATATTTGTAATGCGGGTCTGTACTTGATATCTCCACCTGTTAATATCAATGGATTTCTAAACAGCTCCATTCCGTAAATCGCAAAAAGAACCCCAAAAGCCAATATAATGCATATTACCATCCCCAATATAGCATAAGCTACCAGCATTAGTAACTGCAAATAAGGACTATTTTCTTGTCTTGACTTTTGTATGGAATTCATTATTTTTAAAGTTTGTACCTTTGTACCTTGAAATTTGGTTTGAAGATAGAGAAATGTCTGTAAAGATAGGAAATATTGATCTTGGTGAGTTCCCTTTGTTGCTTGCTCCTATGGAAGATGTAAGCGACCCGCCATTCCGTTTTGTTTGTAAGCAAAACGGGGTAGATATGATGTATACTGAATTTATTTCATCTGAAGGGCTAATTAGAGATGCCGCTAAGAGTAGGGCTAAACTTGATATTTTTGAATATGAACGCCCGATAGGTATTCAGATTTTTGGTAGTGAGATTGATCATATGCGCGAAGCTACAGAAATAGCAACAGCCGCTGGTCCTGATTTGATGGACATCAATTACGGCTGCCCTGTAAAACAAGTGGCTTGCCGCGGTGCGGGGTCTGCTTTGTTGCAAGACGTCGATAAAATGGTTAAAATGACCGAAGCTGTAGTTAAAGCAACACATCTTCCTGTCACAGTAAAAACCAGACTTGGCTGGGATGATACAACAAAAAATGTAGAAGAGGTTGCAGAAAGACTTCAGGATATCGGGATTCAAGCGCTCACCATACATGGCAGAACAAGGGCACAACTTTATAAAGGAGAGGCAGATTGGTCATTGATCAGGCAGATAAAGCGTAATCCAAGAGTTAAAATCCCTATTTTTGGAAATGGTGATGTAACCAGTATACAGAAAGCAGCCGATTGGCGATTGGAGTTTGAAGTAGACGGAATCATGATTGGTAGGGCAGCAATAGGCTACCCATGGATATTCAGAGAAATTAAACACTTCTTTAAAACAGGTGAGCTGTTGCCGGGCCCAACAATTGAAGAGCGCGTATCTGTTTGCCGAACACACTTTGAAAGATCAATTGACTGGAAGGGTCCAAGGGTTGGAATATTTGAAATGAGACGTCATTACGCCAATTATTTTAAAGGAATACCTGATTTTAAAAACTACCGGATGAAACTGGTAAAAGAAGAAAATATTGAAATAATTCATAGTATATTGGACGAAATAGCAGACAAATATCAAGAACTATGGTTACAGCTATAACTCAAGGAGTAAAGATTTCCGTGGAAACAAGTTATCAGGAAGATCAATCCAATCCGGCAAACGATTATTTTATGTTTGCCTATCGCATAACAATTGAAAATTTAACAGATTATGCTATACAGCTCAAAAGAAGACAATGGTTTATCTTTGATTCTAGTGGCGCACAGCGCGAAGTAGAAGGAGAGGGGGTAGTTGGTTTACAGCCAATACTAAATCCTGGAGAAACCCATTCTTACGTATCAGGTTGTCAGCTATCTACCGAAATGGGAACCATGAGTGGTAATTATTTGATGCAACGACTGGCAGATAATGATACTTTTACTGTTAATATTCCTGAATTTGAACTGATTGTTCCATATCGTTTAAACTAGTTTTTGTTCTTTCCAAACAATATAGATAGGTAGTATATCAGGTTGGTCATTGCTCCTAATGTCGAAATAACATAAGTCATAGCAGCCCACCATAATGCGTCCTTAGCTTGCTCATGTTCTTCTGCAGTATATAAAACTACGCTATTATTCTTTAGCCATATTAATGCCCTTCTGCTTGCGTCAAATTCTACAGGAAGGGTAATCACACTGAACAAAGTAATCAATGCTAGTCCCGCAACTCCAATAGTCAAAACAAACGGATTAAAAGTAAAGGCAATAATTAACAAGCCTATAATCAATACCCATTGTAATAGGTTAGAGGTAAGGCTTACCAAGGGTACCATATTTGTCCGTAAATTCAACCAGCTATAAGATTTAGTCTGTTGCACGGCATGGCCACACTCATGTGCAGCAACTGCTGCTGCCGCAACACTTCGTCCATAATAAACGTCAGTACTTAAATTAATCGTTTTCTCTTCCGGGTTATAATGATCAGACAACTGGCCTTCTGTACTCATCACCTTAACGTCGAATATGCCGTAATCATGCAACATTTTTTCTGCAACTTCTTTTCCTGAAAATCCTGAGTTTAATTGCATTTCTGCATACTTTGAAAATTTACTTCTAAATCGCCATTGCACAAACATGCTTAAAATCAGAACTGGAATTATTAACAGCAAATAAATTCCCATTATCGTAAGTGTATGTTTTTCAGATGGAGTAAATCAAAAAGTGTTCCCTTTTCTCAACATAAAGAAAAATCTTTGGAAAGGCTATACTATTACCTGTTGACAATTAGTTTTTTATTGTCGTTTTTTGTTAAAAATATTAGCATGGAAATTACTGTTATAGGTGTATTGATCACAATTTTAGTATTCTTATTTTTTTATAGATTACTAAATTCAGTAAATAAAGAAAAAAAGGTTCTTCAGGAAGAGGTTATGGAACTTCGTTTGAACTATATGAACGAACGGGATAAAGTGATTAAGGCTGAGCAGCAACTTTTATCCCAGTCCGAAAAGCAGACTCAACAAGAAAAATATATAAATGACCTCCAATACCGATTTAAATTGGAGTTTGAACATATAGCCAATAAGATATTAGACGAAAAATCTGCAAAGTTTACAGAAACAAACAGGACTAATCTTGATAGTATACTAAGTCCGTTAAAGGAAAACATTAGAGCTTTTGAAGAAAAGGTAGAGAAGGTATACAAGTCAGAATCAGACGAACGAAATATTCTTAAAGGCGTAATCAGCCAATTGATGGATCAAAGTAAATTGATTAGTGAAGAGGCAGGAAATTTAACAAGGGCACTAAAAGGCGACAATAAAAAGCAAGGCAACTGGGGTGAAATTATTTTAGAAAGGATACTGGAACGTTCAGGCCTGGTGCGTGATCGGGAATACAGGATTCAAACCAGTCTCTATCACCCAGATGGAAACCGGCTTCAACCTGATGTTATCTTAGACTTACCTGATGATAAGCATGTAATTATTGATGCAAAAGTTTCACTTATTGCCTACGAACGTATGCTTTCTGCAGAAACTGATGATCAAAGGGATAATCACCTAAAACAGCACATCCTTTCTATTAAGACACACATACAAGGTTTATCCAACAAAAATTATCACGATCTGTATCAGATCAATTCACCAGATTTTGTATTGCTTTTCATTCCAATTGAATCTTCTTTTGGTATAGCCGTTCAACAAGATGCAGAACTTTTTAACTATGCATGGGATAGGAAAGTCGTTATTGTAAGTCCGTCAACGCTTTTAGCTACGCTGAGAACAATTTCCAGCATATGGAAACAGGAAAGGCAAAATAGGAATGTATTGGAAATTGCCCGTTTAAGCGGAAGTATGTATGACAAGTTTGTCGGCTTTTTAGTCGATATGGAAGGTATAGGTAAAAATATAAGACTTAGTCAGGATGCTTATGATAAAGCCATTAAAAAATTAAGTAAAGGCTCTGGTAACCTAGCTAGTACTTCAGAAAAGATTAAAAAATTAGGTGCCAAAGCTACCAAGCAAATTGACACCAAATTTTTAGACTAAAATGCCTTCCAACCCTGGGCTTTAATATCATGTACTACATTGGATTTAGATATCATTTTACATCCTGAATTTTTATCTGTAATGTGTCCAATAATAGTGATATCCACATCATTTTTCAACTTGCTATAATCACTCTGTTTAATGGTAAAAAGCAACTCATAATCTTCGCCACCACTTAGCGCGCAAATGGTTGGATCCAACCCTAGTTCTCTAGCTGTATCATAAGTCACCGGATCTATAGGAATCTTCTCTTCATAAAGATTACAACCTTTATCAGACTGCTCACAGATATGTAGTATTTCTGAGGCTAACCCATCAGACACATCAATCATTGAGGTTGGCTTAATATCCATTTGCGCTAAAAGATCAACAATATCACGTCTTCCTTCAGGTTTCAACTGTCTTTCAATGATATAGTCTTTTCCTTCAAGGTCGGGCTGGATATTTGGATTTTCCAGATATACCAACTTCTCTCTTTCTAATATTTGTAAGCCTACATAAGCACCACCCAAATCACCTGAAACGCACAATAGATCACCTTCTCCAGCACCATTTCTATAAGTAACGTCTTTCTTTTCTGCAAAACCAATGCTGGTTACACTAATAACCAGTCCTTGTTTACTGGTAGAGGTATCACCACCAATCAAATCAATATTAAATTTATTGCAGGCCAGTTCTATTCCTTTATAAATTTCTTCTACAGCCTCTAGCGGAAACTTGCTCGATAAGCCTATGCTAACAGTAATCTGAGTAGCAACACCATTCATTGCATAAATATCGCTTAGATTGACTTGTACTGCTTTGTAACCCAAATGCATGAGCGGTACGTAGGATAGATCAAAATGTATCCCTTCCAGTAAAAGATCTGTTGAAATTAGTACCTGCTTGTCCTCAAAACTCAATACAGCTGCATCATCCCCTATTCCTTTTATACTGCTATCGTGTCTAATTTTAAAATTAGTAGTCAGGTGTTTGATCAAACCAAATTCACCCAATTCTGCTATATCCGTAGTTTCTTTATTTTCAAACATTATAATCCTAATTTTGCTGATATCTCCAGCATTCTTTCTATTGGTTTTCTTGCTGCTTCAATAATATGTGCAGGTACTGTAACTTCCGGCGTACCATTTTTAAGACATAAATAAAGCTTTTCAAGTGTATTTCTTTTCATGTATGGGCAATCATTACAAGCACAATTATTGTTAGGTGGGGCAGGTATAAATGTCTTATCCGGATTGGCTTTCTCCATTTGATGGATTATACCACTCTCAGTTGCTACAATAAATTCCTTAGCCTCGCTATTCGTGGTATATTTCAATAAACCTGTGGTGGAGCCAATATAATCTGCCATGCTCAAAACTGCTTCTTCACATTCCGGATGGGCAATAAACTTAGCATTTGGATGGCGCTCTTTCAATTTGGTAATCTTCTCTCTGGAAAATATCTCATGTACCATGCAGGCACCATTCCATAAAACAAGATCGCGACCAGTCTTCTTTGCCACCCAGGCGCCCAGATTCTTATCTGGACCAAAAATGATTTTTGTATCTTTTGGCAAACTCTCTACAATCTGAACTGCGTTTGTAGAAGTGCAAACAATATCACTCAACGCTTTCAATTCCGCAGTACAGTTTACATAAGTAATCACCACATGGTCAGGGTACTTTTCTTTAAATTTCCTGAACAAATGAGGGGGACAGCTATCGGCTAAAGAACAGCCTGCCTTTACATCCGGCAGTAAAACCTTTTTATTTGGTGATAAAATCTTAGCTGTTTCGGCCATGAAGTGAACGCCTGCAAAAACTATTACCTCTGCTTCTGTTTTTGCTGCTTCTTGAGAAAGTCCTAAACTATCTCCAATATAATCTGCAATATCTTGTATATCAGGTTCTTGATAGTAATGTGCAAGTATAATTGCATTCTTTTGCTTTTTTAGTTTTTCAATCTCATCAAACAGATCAAGGGTCGGATCAATTTTTTCATCAATAAATCCTTTCCTGCTTAATTCTTTTAATGTGTCCATTTCCATCTCTCTTTATTTTGCTTTTAAGTTCTGTTTGGCATTTGTAAAGGTAAGTTCTTTCAACAGATCAATAAATAATAATTATTTAATATAAATAGATTTCTATTGTTTATTAGTGTGTTGGTATTGTTTGTAAGTAATGGATTTTAATGGTATAATTTGACTTACTCTAAACTTACCAACAATTAAAGTGTTATTCTTTTTTGAATTTTAGCTGATTTACAACGTAATGTTATTTGATACAAAAACTTATCAATAGGGATATGTTCATTCTTAACAGCTGTGCAAAAAGTTAATAAAGTCCACAAAGTTGCTTAAAAATAACTTAAATAATTGTGTCAGATTATCATTTTAGAGTAGCTTTAAACATTCAACAATACTTGCTCTATTTGTTTAGACATTAAGTTAACACTTATTGTGGAGTTGTTAACAAAGTACTTATAACTGTAATATTTAATGAGAAAAGTCGATTTTTTAGTGATAGGGTCCGGTATAGCTGGATTAAGCTTCGCACTCAAAGCAGCTAAGCACGGTAAAGTTCTGATAGTTACAAAGTCTAATGAGGATGAATCTAATACGAAATACGCTCAGGGTGGGGTTGCTGTTGTAGTTGATAAAGATGATTCTTTTGAAAAGCATATTGAAGATACACTAATTGCTGGCGATGGTTTATGTAATGAACATATAGTAGAAATAGTTGTTAAAGAGGGACCACAGCGCATACAGGAGATCATTGATTACGGAATTAACTTTGATAAAAACCAAACTGGTGTATATGATTTAGCGAAGGAAGGGGGTCATTCTGAACATCGTGTTTTACATTATAAAGACGTTACCGGTTACGAGATTGAGAGTGTGCTGCTAAAGCAGATTCATCAGAATGTGAACATAGAGATATTAACACATTACTTTTGTTTGGAGTTGATCACACAGCATCACCTTGGTAAACATGTTGATAAGAGTACTACAGATATTGAATGTTATGGTATATATGCCTTTAATACAGAGCTTAACGATGTGGAAAAGATTTTGGCCAATGTGACTATCCTTGCCTCTGGTGGTGCAGGTCACATCTATTCGAGTACCACAAACCCAGTTATTGCTACAGGTGATGGAATGGCAATGGTATATCGTGCGAAAGGCAAATTGAGGAATATGGAATTTATTCAGTTCCATCCAACTGCTTTGTATAACCCGGGAGAATATCCATCCTTTCTTATTTCTGAAGCGGTGAGGGGATTTGGTGGTGTGCTCAGAAGAAAAAATGGGGAGGAGTTCATGTATGAATATGATAAGAGAGGCTCTTTGGCTCCTCGTGATATTGTTGCCCGGGCAATAGATTCTGAAATGAAAAAGTCGGGAGAAGATTTTGTTTATCTTGATATAAGAAACAGGAGCAAGGCTGATATTTTGAATCATTTCCCTAATATATATGCAAAGTGCTTATCTATTGGAATAGACATGACTAAAGACCTCATTCCTGTAACGCCCGCTGCGCATTACATGTGTGGTGGTATTTTGGTAGATGAGAATGGCAGGTCTTCTATCAATAATTTGTATGCATGTGGGGAATGTTCTTCAACTGGTTTGCATGGTGCAAATAGATTGGCTTCTAATTCTTTATTAGAAGCGCCTGTTTTTGCACATAGAATATTCCTTGACGCCGTTGCTACTTTTAGAAATAATGTGATTCCTGATCATATTCCTGAGTGGAACGCCCATGGCGTAACACAGTCAAATGAAGATATTTTGGTGACTCATAATTTAAGGGAAACTCAAAAATTGATGAGCGATTATGTTGGAATAGTACGGTCTGACTTTCGTTTGGAGCGTGCCATGCGAAGGTTATTTCTCTTGCACCAGGAAACGGAGGATTTTTATAAAGAGAACAAGGTCTCCGTTAAATTGTGCGAACTTCGCAATGTGATCCAAGTAGCCTTTATCGTAATAAAGTCCGCTATGGCAAGAAAGGAAAGTAGGGGCTTGCATTTTACGACAGATTATCCCAGTCACATGGACCACCTAACAGATACCGTTTTTTAAGTTATGGCTATACTATTACCAGTTAAAGGAGTTCATCCTGTTATAGGCGAGAATAATTTTATTGCGCCAAATGCCACTATTGTCGGTGATGTTACTTTAGGCAAGAATTGTTCGGTATGGTTTAATGCAGTCATTCGCGGTGATGTAAATTTTATTCGTATTGGTAACGACACCAATATCCAGGATGGTGCAGTTATACACGCCACTTACTTAAAGGCAGGAACGACTATTGGCAATTGGGTATCTGTAGGGCACAATGCCATCGTACATGGCTGTATTCTTGAAGATCATGTTCTGGTAGGAATGGGTGCAATTGTGATGGATAATGCAGTGGTAGAAGAATATGTAATCATTGCTGCAGGAGCTGTCGTATTAGAAAATACACATTGCGAAAGCGGATTTATATATGCAGGGACTCCCGCAAGGAAAGTTAAAGCCATTAGTGATGCGCAACGCGAATTGTTAAACAAGTTGCCCGACAATTATATTATGTATTCAGACTGGTTTAGATAAGCTACAGGCATTGTTATTGCTCTTTTGGAATAACAATGGTTTCATTGCGTTCCCAATTTGGCCTGATGGACATTTCTTTAGGCTCGTTCCATACCCTTTCTGGTTGTAATTTCAGCAAAACGTTACCTGTATCCCAAATTCCGTTTTTGTTCGTATCGTATGTAATCCTTAGAAAGTATTTACCAGATTTATAGTTTTTGAACGTAACAGTTGTGTCTTGCCTGACAACCAGGGTATTTACTGGAACGTTCGTTTCATTCAACACCTCTAGAATATAGCTCTTATTGTTTTCTGGTACGGTAATCTTCGTAATAAGTGATCCATAATCTTCCCTGCTTCCTAACTTAAAAGACTGATTAAATTCCTTGTTCTTAACACTGAATATACCGGTGAATGCTCCCGCACCATACTTAATGTCATAAGATTTCTTTGTCTTCCAGGGATATCTTAGATAGTATGTTAAGAAGTCTATGCTGTCTTTTGTTATACTAAAGTTAGTCATGGGCACAGAGTCTTCCAGCAACGTAATTTTTGTTGTGTCAATTTGGTCTACCGGAAAATTAAAGGTTAGTCTCAATGCCCTATTTGGATTTAATATTGATCCCTCCAGGTTCCCTGCGGCAGTAAGCACCCTGGTATATGTTTCTTTTTTTCCCCTGGTAAGTGTGGTTGTCTGCAGCAGCTTGTTCTGGTCCTTAATACTTATTTTGACAGAATCGAACCCCAAACCGGTCAGCCATAATTTAAGTGAATCGTTATGTTTACTGAACTTATATTTTTTAGAAACATCAAGATCTGTTGGCTCCAATACAATTACTTCTGGCTTCTTTAGCTTCTGGTTAAAGGTAAAGTTGATGCTGCCATCTTTGTCTAATTTTCTGTCAAGTATCCTGAAAACTGTTGCATCTTCTTTAAATAATTTCATATTCATACTATCCACATTTTTAGTCAAAACGAGGGAATCTTTGATAAATCCGATTTCATCAGTAGGCTGTTGATATATTTTATCACCGTTGGTTTCTTTCAGTGCGTAAATTCTATAGGTATCTTTCCTAAGATTGCTGAGCTTGAAATTTCCGTTGCTATCAGTTCTGGTGTAGATGGGGGGCTTACCCTTTCCAAATAAGGTATCCCTGTTAAGTGGTAAAATAAATGCTATAGCATCAAGTTCGGGCTTTCCGGTTTTAGAATTGGTTACTCTGCCGCCTATGCTTAGTGAATCAAGTTCCGGGCCTGTTGCAAAAACATAAGTGAAGTTTTTAATCGCATTGTTCTCATTGATGTCAACAATAGCTTTCCCAAAGTTCAAAGTGTAAGTAGTGTTTTTTTCCAGCGTATCTGTAAAAGTTATCTCCAAATGCTTTTGCTTTACTTTTAAAGTAGGAGCAATATTCAACTCTGGAGATATTGAGAATTCTTTGACTTCGTTTGCAATTTTAAAGTACTCATCAAACTCAATTATAATTTTCTTTTGAGCAAAATTGGTAGTTAGGTTTTTTGGGCTCATTTTTAACGCCACCGGTGGCGTGATGTCTCTTGGCCCTCCCTGTGGTTGTTGTATGCTAGCGCAGCCATATATAAAAAGACAAATGCCAATTATTGATGCAAATGTTAGCTTTAAGCTATAGATGTTGTTTTTTCGCATTTAAATGAGCCCTGTTAGGTTTTTATGTGGTTTAAATATAACTAATCAAATAATAATTATAGCGGCTTAAACGCGCTTAAAACAAGCGAGTTGTTTTTGCTTTGAATTATTTTATAAGTTGTTCTTTGTCAGTACTTTAAGTATTATTTTGCAATATGTACCATTAAAACTGAAATATCTGATGGTGATACTCCTGAGATTCTTGATGCTTGACCCAGTGTTCTTGGTTTTATCTTCAAAAGTTTCTCACGAGCTTCTTTGGATAGCGACCCTAATTTGGAATAATCGAATTCTGGATTGATATCCTTGTCTTCCATCTTTTGCATTTTGTTTACAATCTCTTGTTCTTTCTCAAAATAGCTTTCGTACTTAATTTTTATTTCAGCTTGTTCTATTGTTTCTTTGTCAAAATCATTAAGTATCTCATTTAACGGATTGCTAACTTTCCTAATGTCATTAATGCCAACCTGAGGCCTGGTCAACAAGCTAATTATTTTAACGTTTTGACTCAGCTCGCTTGTGCCAAGCTCTGCTAGAAGCGAATTTGCTGAAGTCATTTCTATTCCTTGCTTTCTGGTAAAGTCTACGATGGCATCAGAGTTGGCAACTTTAGCTTTTACTATCGCTAAGCGCTCGTCATTAATCAAACCTAGTTTATGACCAATAGGAGAGAGGCGAATATCAGCATTGTCTTGTCTTAATAGTAAACGATGTTCTGCTCGTGATGTAAACATCCGATACGGTTCTTCAGTTCCTTTGGTAACAAGATCGTCAATTAATACGCCAATATAGGACTCTGATCTTTTCATGATCAGTTCTTCTTTATTCCAAACCTTTTGGTGGGCATTAATTCCTGCAATGAATCCTTGACTGGCCGCTTCCTCATAACCTGTAGTTCCGTTAATTTGACCTGCAAAATAGAGGTTTTGTACTAATTTAGTTTCTAATGTAAGCGATAGTTGTGTAGGTGGAAAGTAGTCATACTCTATGGCATAACCAGGCCTAAACATTTTGGCATTTTCAAATCCAGGTATTTGTACGAGTGCTTTATATTGAACATCCTCGGGTAGAGAGGTTGAGAAACCATTTACATAGATCTCACAGGTATCCCATCCCTCTGGTTCAACAAATATTTGATGTCTTTCTCTTTCCGCAAAGCGATTAATTTTATCTTCTATAGAGGGGCAGTACCTCGGCCCTAAGCCTTTTATTCTGCCCGTAAACATAGGGGATTTTTCAAAACCTTCCTTTAAAGTTTCGTGTACATTCGCATTGGTATAGGTAATCCAGCAGCAGCGTTGTTGTTTAGGAAGGTCAACGTTAGTGTAAGAGAACCTTCCTGGGTTTTCATCTCCCCATTGCTCTTCCATCAAAGAGTAATTTAAAGAACGACCATCCACTCTTGGTGGAGTGCCTGTTTTCATTCTGCCCGCTTCAAAGCCATAGCTGGTCAATTGCTCAGTTATTCCTGTTGCAGCTTTTTCTCCTGTTCGGCCACCACCAAATTTTTTTTCTCCGATGTGTATTAGACCATTTAGAAAGGTGCCATTGGTTAAGACAACACTCTTCGCTTTAATCTCTACGCCAATGGATGTTTTAACCCCTTTAACCGCGCCATTTTCTATGATAAGGCTGCTTACCATGTCTTGCCAAAAGTCTACGTTAGGCGTACGCTCTAGCGCTAATCTCCATTCTTCAGCAAATCTCTTTCTGTCGTTCTGACTTCTAGGACTCCACATTGCGGGACCTTTAGAAAGGTTAAGCATTCTGAATTGTAGGGTTGTTTTGTCGGCGATGATTCCTGAGTATCCACCCATCGCATCAATTTCTCTGATGATTTGTCCCTTTGCTACACCTCCCATGGCAGGATTACAGCTCATTTGGGCAATAGTCTCCATGTTCATTGTTACCAGAAGCACCGAGGAGCCAAGATTAGCGGCCGCAGCAGCAGCCTCACAACCTGCATGACCAGCACCTACAACTATCACATCGTATTCTTTAAACATATCCTATATTCTAGTATGTTTCACGTGAAACCCATTCGGTAACGTTTCACGTGAAACATAGATGTTAATCAATTTATATTTCTGAAAGTTCAACCCATCTGCTGGTAAAAGCATCCAGTTCGGCATTCTTCTTTTCAATCAGATCACTCAGTTCTTTCAGTTTTTTGTAATCGGCAGTATCAATTTCATCAATTGATTTGGTAAGCCCAGCCACTTCTTCTTCCAGAAGTTGAATCTTCTTTTCAGAGTCTTCCAATTCTTTTTGCTCCTTATAGCTCAACTTCTTTCCAGCAGGTTTTTCTATAACTTCTTGTTTTACGGCCTTTGCAACAGGAACTTCTTTAGGGCTGCTCAAGCTCAATCTGTACTCAGAATAGTTTCCATTGTATATGGTCACTTCGCCATTGCCTTCCATAATGAACAATTGTTCGCTCATTTTGTCTAGCAAGTACCTATCATGAGAAACCAATATCAATACACCTGGAAAGTTTTCTAAGAACTCTTCTAACACGTTCAAAGTATCAATATCAAGATCGTTGGTCGGCTCATCCAAGATCAGGAAATTTGGATTTTGCATTAATACTTTCATTAAATGCAATCTCTTTTTCTCTCCGCCACTTAGCTTTTCTACCATTCCGTGTTGCTTCTTTGGCGGGAATAAGAATAACGTTAATAATTGCGACGCAGAGATAGTCGAGCCATCTGCCATCTTGATGTATTCTGCGTCTGATTTAACGATATCTATTACGCGCTCTTTCTCGTTAAATGATAAGCCTCCTTGTTTATAGTAACCATAAACAGTCGTCTCTCCAGTACTTACCTTTCCCTTTTCAGGTATTAGTAAACTGGTCATTATATTTAAAAGCGTTGATTTTCCTGTACCATTCTTTCCGGCAAGACCGATTCTATCGGCCCTTTTGAAAGTATAACTAAAATCATTGATAATCGCCTTATCGTCAAAAGACTGACCGATGTGATCCAGTTCAAGGATTTTGTTCCCTTGTCTAGCCATCTTAACTTTAAGTGTAATGCTTTGATTGTCAGTTCTTTGTTTAGTTTTATTGTCTAAATCATAAAATGCATCTATTCTAGCTTGAGATTTAGTCCCCCTCGCTTGTGGCATACGCCTCATCCATTCCAGCTCCTTTTTCAAGAGGTTCTTGTTTTTATGGAATGTACTTTCATCTGACGCTTCCCTTTCCGATTTTTTTTCAAGAAAATAGGCGTAATTACCATTGTAATTATAAATCTTACCCCTATCCAATTCTACTATGGTGTTGCAAACATTATCCAGGAAATACCTGTCATGCGTAACCAGTAAAATGGTCTTATTGTCAGAAGTGAGTAATTTTTCTAACCACTCAATGGTGTCAATATCCAAGTGATTGGTCGGCTCATCCAAAACATAAATCTCCGGGTCTTCAATCAAAAGCTTGGCCAGGGCCAAACGTTTCTTCTGTCCCCCAGATAAGGTGTCGATTTTTTGCTGCAGTCGGGTGATACCCATTCTGCTCAAGATCGTCTTGATCTCATGCTCATATTCCCAGGCATTGTGCTCGCTCAGCTCTTCGTAAAGCCTGTTCAAAGTCTTCTCGTCTGGGTTCGGGTCTTCTATCAGTTCCTCATATTCCTTAATAAGTTGCTGTTGTTTATTCTCTAAAGAAAAGATGAAATCGCTTATAGAATATCCGTCAGGGAAGGAGGGTTCCTGATCCAGGAAGCCAATCTTGGTAGATTTGTTTTTTACAATTTTTCCTTCCAAAGGAGAAAAACGTTCCGCAAGTAATTTTAATAAGGTGCTTTTGCCGGCACCATTAATCCCTACAAGCGCAACACGCTGACCTGTTTGTATTCCTAAAGTTAGGTTCTTGAATAACCATTCGTCATGATAGGCATGACCAAGGCTTTCGGCTGCAATTAATGTGCTCAAAGTGTTTTATTAACGATTTTATTTATAAGAAATTACTACAAAAGTAAACAATAAAAGGCAAACATAAATTCTATACCGTCTGCTGAGTATCAGAAAGCTTGCTCAGGTAGAAGTCTTCCTTTTCTGTCATCAATGCCTTCGCTGGTTTGGACTTGTCTTTATAGCCCAACAAATGCAAAGTCCCGTGTATCATTACGCGGCTTAACTCTTCAGTAACAGCCACACTTATCATACCCGCGTTTTCTTTAACACGATCCATACTAATAAAGATATCGCCACAAATCGATTTTAAGACCTCAGAGTTGTCAAATGTGATGACATCGGTATAAGTGTCATGTTTAAGGTAATCTTGGTTCATGCGCAGCAAATAAGCGTCTGAGCATAAAATAAAGTTCAATTCATCTAGTTGATAAGCCTCAGCAGTTATTGCAGTGCGAATCCATGCTTTCAATACCCGTTTTTGTTTCAGCTTGTAATTCGTTTCTTCAGTAAAGAAATTGATAGTCCCTTTTGACATGACGCTTATTTTTTCGGCGAATTTAACAATTTAAAATATTCTGTTACTTTGTTCTTGTAATAGTAATTAAGATCTGGAGGTAGTTTTTGAAGCCATTCCTGCTCAGTATGTTTGGAATTGTTAAATTGCTCCAGCATCTTTTTGTAGGATGGAGGGAACGCTTTCCCTGCTTTTGCTTCCCGCTTGTCATCTTCGTCTTCTTCTCTTTCTGCCTTTTCCGCATCCAGCATGTTATCCAATATCTTCTTTTGCCTGTCTAAAGTCTGCTGCACAATCTTTTTGTTGACCAGGTCCGTTTCCGTGGCCTTCATATCCTCTATAGATTTACTAAGATCACTAGCGCCCGGTTTACCATTTTTACTTTGCTCGCGGTTCAGCTTTTGCATGGCTTCTCTAATCATTTGCTGTTGCTGGGCCATTTTAGCAAACTCCTGACTCATTTGCCCTTTCTGCGGCTTTCCACTATTCCCTTCGCGTTGCATCTGCTCACGTGCCTTTTGCATGCTGTTGTTGAGTTGTTGCTGCATCTCTTGCAACTGTTTCATGCTCCCTTTGCCTCCTTTTCCGCCCTTTGCATTTTTCTTTGCTTTTTGAAGTTGATCTAAAGCTTCGCTCAGCATAAGCGCTAAATTATTAATAGAAGTCATGGCATATTGCTGATTGCGGTTCGCGGCAGGAGTATTTCGTTCGCCAAGATTTTCTAATCCTTTATCCACGTTCAAATTGATCTTCTGCATCTCTTCGTTAACCACACTTTCAATCTGCGGTACCCTTTTGCTGAGTGTAAATAAACTGTCGGCAATGGTCTTAAGGTTATCCTTAATACCCCGCTGTTTCTGCACATTGGCGGTATATAATGGATCACTGGTGTTCATGTTTTTTAGGGCAAGCATTACTTTTTCCTGATCGAAAGAAGTTTTTAGTAGATTTTCCAGCAACTGCCTAAGCGCTTCAGCATTAACAGAACTCTGAGTTTCTGATGATTCTTTTTGCATCTCCTCCATCTTTTGAGCCATCTTTTCTAACTCTTCCCCAGCCTTTTGCTGACTTTTTGCGGCTTCTTTCTTATCTTCTTTCTCTAGTTTGTTGGTGCTATTTTGTTGTTGTTTTGCAACCTCTTTGGCTTCTTCTTCGGGCTTCTTGAAATCATTGGGATGTTCCAATTGCTCATTTTTTTGCCCTATTTTATCCAGCTCTTCTTTTAAGTTTTTAAAATCCTGAGCCAGCTTATTCTGCTGTGCTTTTAAATCGGAAGGCTTGCTATCCTTAGCTTCCGTTTTTTTGGCCAAATCCTTTTGTTCTTTGGCAAGCGCTTTTAATTGGTCAATGTTGTTCTGAAGGTTCTGCTCAAACTCCAATTGTTTATAGAGCTCTAGAATCCTGTCAAGCTCATTCTTGAGCGACTTATTATCCATCTGCATTTTAGAAAGCTCATTCTGTGTCTGATCTTTATTCTCTTCATCCATCAGTTCCTGAAGCTTTTTAAGCAGTGTTTTAGTCTTTTCGTCTAGTACATTGTTAAACAGCTCATCGATCTTCTTCTGTTTTTCAGCCAGCTCTTCTTTTAATGCATTGTTCTCTTCCTTTTGGAAAGTATTCTTCTCGTTTTGTTCTTTAATCTCTTTAACGGCCTCATCTAGCTGCTTTTGTTTGTCCAGCAATTGCTCAACCAGCTTTTTATCGTCAAAACTCAACTGATTCTTATCCAAAAGGGTTTCGCTCAGTTTCTTTGTCTCCTTTTCTACATCACCTGCAAGTTTAATGGCCTTTTCCATTTGCTGTTTAAGGTTTTTACTGCCCTCATTCAGCTTATTGTTGATCTGCTGGACAGACGGAACTTCAAAAACCTTAATGTCCGATTTGCTGGTCTTGGCCCCGTTAACCCCATCGTTATCCCACACCTGGAAGTAATACTCCAGCGATTGTCCGGCCTTGAGCGTATCATTTTTCATGTTCCACACATAGAAGAAGGAGTTTTCCCGCTGATCTTTTTTAACTGGGATATACTTTTTAGTTACTCCCTTTAAAACGCCATTTTCTTTGATATTTACAATAAATGCCAACGCACTAAAACCATGATCGTCGGCAATATTTCCTGAAAAATAAAGCACCTTACTGCTCAGCGAATCGGCCTTTTCAGTGGCATTTACAGATGGGAACTCATCCCTGATCACGTTAATACGATGGTTAATGGAATCTTTGCCAGATACAAATTGATTTTTCGGACTAATCGTATAGCCGATGTCCCCCCTTATCATCCGGCTAAAGGTATAAAGGTGATCAACCGGGTTAAGTCCTGATTTCTCCTTTCCTAAAATAAATGTTAATGAGGAGCTATTTTCAGTACTGATGTTCCACGTCACTGTTGTGCCCTCTGGAATCAGCAGATCTCCGACATTTTGAATCGTTTCTGATCTTTTATGGAGATAGGCAGGGTATTTTAAATCGGCAGTCATGCTTAATATTGCCGGCTTTGCTTTCACTTCTACAGTATAAGAAACGGAATTAAAACCGCCTGCAAAGAACTGGATCTTCCTGCTCTTTTGAATGTTTTTAAACGTGTAACTAAAGTTTACTTTGCCCTGTTTATCCAGCTTATAGCTATTCACACCTTCAGAGATGTAAACCTCCTGAGGGATCTGATCGCCCGTCAGTTTTAAATTAACCACTGCATCATCGCCCTGCGCAAATTGTAACGACTTATTTAAAAGGCGGAAGTTAAAAGGGGCTACTGGTAGAATCTCTTTGTCATATTGTACAAACCTGTTGGACCCCTCTTTCAGGATAGCGGGGGCAATCAGCCCGATTAGTACAATGATGGATAATGGAATAAGGACAAACCGCACATATTTTTTATTGTCTGCAAGGCGAATGGCACTGGCAAAGGGAATGGGCTTTAATTCGTTAATCTTTTGGTCTATACCGGCAAGGATCAGGCTACTGTTGTGCGGATTTTGATCTGCCAGGGCTTTAAGCTGCAGAGTGTTCAACAGCTTGTCCTGTACGCTAAAAAAGTGGCCACCAATAAGCCTGGCGGATTCCTCTATGGTCAGACTTTTTCTTAAGTTGAAATACAGCAGGGAAGGCTTAATGATCCATATAAAAATCATGACCACATCTGCGATTATAAAGGCAAAGAAGAGAACGGTTTTGGTACCAATGCCCGGATTGAGGTAATAGGTAAGCACAAAAAGGAAAAGGAACAACGCCAACATCGTTGCTGCAGCATAAATACTTCCCCTTAAAAGCTTATTGAGATAAAACTTTTTGGTGAACTCATTTATTTTGGCAACAAGATGTGAGTAATTACTGTCCATAGGCTTGGATGATTGCTAAAGTTAATTAATAAGCACAACTTTATTGATAATTCAACTGCATTTTTGCATATACCAAGTTAGGTTATGGGTCGGGACAAGTAAAGGGAAAGTACCTATTTGGTAGTATGCAAATTCTCACCTCAGGCACACCTTATTCACGCTTTGTTCACAAAAAAGTACCTGAATGTGGCTTTGCTGTGAACAAGGTGTGAATAAGGTCTGAACAAACACATAACCTCTGAAGAACTTGACCCGATTTAAACCAGAGGCAGGGTAGTTAATAATAGGCTGAAATTAGGGCAAAAAAAAAGAGGATGACCGTTAAGTCATCCTCTGTACAATTTATGTTTTTAATAATCTAGATTACTTTAACATTAATCGCATTCAACCCTTTTTTACCGCTTTCAACTTCGTATTCAACTTTGTCGTTTTCACGAATTTCATCGATAAGGCCTGTTGAATGTACAAAGATTTCGCTATCTCCGTTTGCAGGGATAATGAATCCGAAACCTTTAGTTACATTGAAAAATTTTACTGTTCCTTCTTGCATTGTATTATTTATTAAAATATTAAGTGTGCAATGTACATATTATTTTTCTATTAAAATGCAAAAATATCTTTTATTAATTTTTATAAGAGTTTGTCTAAGAGCATATTATTGCTTTTTTCCTACCAAAACCAGTTTGACTTCGGTAGAGTGCGGCATTCCTAGCGTTTTGCCTGGCGTTACTTTAAAAAGGTTCTTTACATAAACATCAAGGATTCCTTGCACCGTTTTTTTTCTGGCTTCCAGAAATTCAGGCTCAATATAATAGAGATCGATTAAGTGTACCCCTCCCTTTTGATCAATTACTGCAGATATTTCATAGGCGAATTCCTGATAGGCCTTATTAATTTCGAGCCGGTATTTTGGGAATAAGTAATCGTAAGCTTCAGTTCTGCCGATGAGTCTGTTTACCGTAGAAATCTTTTTAGCATGTACAATTGAGCTAAGTGGGGTAAAAACGACCGGCTCTCTCCCTGCGAAAGCCATCTTTGGGTTGAAAGGGTCTGTATTTGATTTTGCAATGAGCCCTTTGATATAGGAGGTGTCTGCAGCAGTAGGTCTCTGCAACAAGGCTGGGGTGGTTTTAAGCGTGTTTTTAATATAGTCATCACTGTAATAAACAATGTTAACATCAGAACTGATGTCGCTCATTATTTCTTTTCCTTTTAGGTGTAGTCGCTGAAACAGCAGACTATCCTTAGTTATTTTCTTGATGCGGAAGTATTCTTTAGCAAAATTATACACGTTCCCGTGATCAAATAATAGGAAAAAGGGCTGCATGCGCAGCTTTTGCGGACTCCATGCCATTACTGTATCGTTGGATTTGAACTGAATGATCCAGGTTGGTTCCTGTTCAAAGCCCATTTCATTAAACGAAAGCCCTGTACTAAACCTTCGTTTTACTTCGTGGTATTTTATTCCCAGAATTGGGGTAAAATCCAGCTTTTTACCGATCTTTTTTTCTTTAATTTTAATTTGCTCCTTTTCTTTTTGAGCATCGCTCTGGCAACTGCTGAAAGAAATGAAAAAGGAAAGCATACAAAAAATTAAGCCTCTTGTTAATTGGGACACTTGCATAACCTCAAATTTAAAGCTTCTTCTTCAAAAGGATCACATTTGAAACACTTCTTTCTCCATAATGGTCTATTTTTATTGTCGATAGGATAATTGATCACTCCGTTGTCTGGAAAACCGTCAACCCATAGCATGGTAGAACCCCCTCCATCAAGGTATATGGAAGAAATATAACCTTGACTTGTAGGTTTAAGTGTTTTGATTGCTGCCAAAAAGATCCTTGTTATGAAAATGATGGGTAATTGTTGAATCTATATTTTGACCATAACTGAAATGGAATAAAAAGGGGAGTATAAAAGCTAATCTAAAGGATAAAATCATATTCTGCGTTTCAGTTTTATGGGCTTAAAAATAACCTCGCCATTTCTGTTTAGGGTAAAGAAAATTGTCTTGCCATCTTGAGATCGGAGCAATTTGGTGATTTCATCCAGGTTCATTTTCTCTGTATTGACAAAGTTTATGGCAAGTATTTCATCGTCTGTTTTAATCCCAGCCTGTTCTCCCGGCGATCCCGGCTCTATCCTAACAACAAATACACGCTGCTTTGCTGTATTGTCGGCAAATATTTCCAGACCAGACATGTCGTGGTCAAATGGCAGTTTAAAGTTATGGTTTTTGATGATGTAAATCGCATCGTTCTCATAGTCGAATGTGATATTAAACCGGCTTAAAAGCTCGGCACCTAAATTCCCATTTCTATTGGAAAAGAATGCCTTTGCTGCCGCTTCTTCATATACAGGAAAGGAGGAGATTACATTTTTGAAGGTATAACTACCAATCTTTAAAGATTCAATTCTACCAATTTTACCACTGATGGGGCCACTAAGACCGTTTCCAAGGTTGGCATCAAAAGATTGCACTGGAACAGGAAAAGGTTTGTCTTTATAAGTTTCTAAAGAAATGGCATGTCCAGCTCCATTGTCTACAATAACTTTAGCCTGCAGCATTCCCAACCCATCGATTTCAGTTTCTATAGTGGTGTAGGGTTTATTGTTAATGAGTTCAATGGGTATTTTTTCTCCTTTAATTTTTGGCTTTCTGGAGCTGAGTTGAAACAATAGTGTTTTTGTGGAGTAGTTTATGTTTACGATAAAGCTTTTAAAAAAATAGTAGCCAATAAGGCCTTGTATTTTAATGCCCAGGTAGTTGGAAAGACCCAGAATATCTTCTTCTAAAATGGCTGTGGGGATATTCACGATTGTCGACTTACCAATCCTGGCGGAAAGCTCACTGGTAATCAAAGCATCAATTTCAGGCCCCTTCCCTAAGCCATTTATTTTGGTATGGCGTAAATTCTTTAAGGTCATTCCCACTATTATTTTTGGATCTGTGATGATCATTGGCGAAACGCCGGAATCTAAAATGAAATTGAATGGACCGGCATCGTTTATATACAGCGGTACGATAACAAGGTTTTTTATGAGATTGAAACTGATGCGGTTTTTAGTCCGCTTACCTTTAAACTCAAATTGCTGTCCTGATGCAGTGGTAATGGCAAAACAGCACGAGACAAAAAATAAGCACAAGCCAATCAAATGCAACTTATTAACACGCTGAGGCAGAATCATTGAACTAATTTAATAAATTAGTGCTGGGTAAAGATTTTTGTATGGTAAAAAAGAGTTTCCACATTTTGTTGTCATTATGTGTTCTTTGTTTATTTCTGTATTCATGCGCTGCAGATCGGCAGATGGGGAATAAGTTAGGAAATATTTTTAAAAAATCTGATGTACTTAAACAATATTATTCAGGATTCGCCTTGTATGACCTTGCTACTGGAAATATGGTTTTTGAAAGGAATGCTGAAAAATATTTTACACCCGCATCTAATACCAAACTGTTTACATTTTATGCAGGACTGAAGATGGTACCAGATTCCATCCCTTCCTTAAGGTATGTTGAAAAAGGCGACTCTTTGATTTTTTGGGGTACAGGCGACCCATCCTTTTTGCAGAGCCAACTTAAAGCGGTAAAAACATTTAATTTCTTAAAATACAGCAATAAGAAATTATTCTTTGCCCCGGGAAGATATACCGGAAGTTTTTATGGAAAGGGCTGGCAATGGGATGACTATAATGATTATTACCAGGCTGAAATTAATGAATTCCCAATTGCCGACAACCTGGTAGACTTGAAAAGTGTAAATGGAAAGCTTGCGGTCTCGCCCGGCTATTTTAGAGATAAAATGGTTATAGATGCTACAGTTAAGGCACCTTCTTTTTCCGTTACCAGGGCATTTACAGAAAACATTTTTACTACCCCAGCAGTTGCTTTGCCTGCAAACTACAATCAAAAGGTGCCTTATAAGGTAAGTTTGCCTACAACAATAAAGCTCCTGTCAGATACACTCGGCAGGCCAGTAGAGACCATCGCTATGCAGATGCCTCGGGAGGCAAAAACTTTTTATGGGATTAAATCAGACGAGGTATTTAAAGAGATGTTGCTGCCAAGTGATAATTTTATTGCAGAGCAACTGCTGCTTGTTTATTCCAATCAGCTTGGTCAGGAATTAAGCTCAGAAAAGGCAATAACCCATATCCAACAAGAATACCTGTCATCCCTACCAGATCGATTTATATGGGCAGATGGTTCTGGATTATCAAGGTATGACCTGGTTACGCCCAGAAGTATGATAAAACTACTGGAGCTCATCTATAAGGAGGTTAATAACCCTAAAAAATTGTACTCCATGCTACCTGCAGGAGGAATGACAGGCACATTAAAGAATGCTTATCCTAAAACCGATCAGCCTTTTGTATTTGGCAAAACCGGAACAATGGCTTACGTACATAACCAGAGTGGGTACGTGGTGACCAAAAGCGGAAAGACTTATCTTTTCTCTTTTTTAAATAACAATTTTGTAATGCCAACTGCTACGGTTAGAAAAGAGATGGCAAGAATTATGACTTACATCCACGAGAATTATTGATCGTTAAGCATACTCTTACTGGTTTGATACAACGAGCAGTTCAATGTCTTTATACGGGATATTAAAGCGGGTGGCCAAGTCTTTATTGGTAAGATGACCCTGGTAAATATACAACGCGTCTCTAATTCCGGGTTTGCTCCAAACCACGCCCATTAAACCACCCATTTCACCGATGTCTACCAATATTGGGGTGAAGATATTGGTAAGCGCGTAAGATGCGGTTCTTGGAACTCTCGATGCTATATTAGGAACGCAATAATGTATAACATCATGTTTTCTAAATACAGGGTCTTTATGATTGGTGACTTCAGAGGTTTCAAAACATCCTCCCTGGTCAATACTTACATCGATAACAACTGAGTTTGGTTTCATCCTGCTTACGGTTTCTTCTGTTACAAGACAAGGACTTCTGCCGTGAGAAGCCCTGATGGCACCAATCACTACATCGCAAGTAGTGATCGCCTTTTCTAAAACGATGGGCTGCATTACAGACGTAAAAACACGACTACCAAGGTTATTTTGCAGTCGCCTTAACCGGTAAATAGAGCTGTCGAAAACTTTAACCTCAGCACCAAGGGATAGCGCAGTTCTTGCCGCATATTCGCTTACGGTTCCTGCGCCTAAGATGACAATTTCTGTTGGAGGTACTCCTGTAAAACCGCCCAGCATTAAACCCTTTCCACCGGTAACATTGCTTAAATATTCTGCTGCTATAAAAATGGAAGTGGCGCCTACAATTTCGCTCATTGCACGTACAACACTTAAGATATTTCCCTCGTCGCGCAGGTTTTCGAAGCACAGGGCATTGATCTTTTTATTCATTAATGCTTTGAGGCTGGTTTCTTTTAAACCGCCCATTTGCAATGCTGAAATCAATGTTTGCCCTTTATGCATAAGCGCAATCTCTTCAAGCGTAGGTGGCGCAATTTTAACAAGGATATCTGCGTTAAAGATTTCCTTTTTATCAAAGGAGATTAAGGCACCCTGCTCACTGTAATCGTTATCAGAAAAATTTGCACCATTGCCGGCACCCGATTCAATAACAACCTGATGGCCGTTATTAACAAGTAAAGCAACGGATAGCGGAGTTAATGCAATTCTGTTTTCCTGGAATGAGATTTCCTTTGGAATGCCAATATGGAGACTGCCGCTTTTCTTATTTAATTCTGACAAGGTTTCCTGAGGCTGTAGTAAACCTTTTTGAGCGATCTGCGCCATGCCTTCACGTAATCCTGTTGCCATTGTTATAGAATAATTTTGGTTTTAAATTACTAAAAATAACTGGATATGACTAGTTATCAATTGTAGATTTTGACGTTAAGCTTTCGTTTCTCCTGGTCAATTACTGTAATTTCTATATCGACTCTTTCCTCAGGAATAAGTTCTTGAATTTTTTCAGGCCACTCAATTAAACAGATATCCCCTGAGTAAAAGTAATCCTCGTACCCAATATCAAATGCTTCCTGTACCGATTTAATTCTGTAAAAATCAAAGTGATAAATGACCAGATCAATGGTATGATATTCTTTAACCAGCGCAAAAGTAGGACTGCTTACTGTTTCAGTAACGCCAAGCTCTGTGCAAATGGATTTAATGAGGGTAGTTTTACCAGCCCCCATATCACCATAAAAAAGGCAAATCTTGTTTTTCCTGATTAAAGGAGCCAGCTCCTCTGCAGCATTTTTTATATCGGCAATGCTATTTACTTCAATGACCATATTTACCTGCTACTGTATATTGCTATTGGGATAATCATTTCTTCCAAAGAGATACCCCCATGTTGGAAAGTTTCATTATAATAGTTAACAAACTGGTTATAGTTGTTCTGGTAGACGAAATAGCGGTCTTCTTTTGCAAAAATGTAATTAGAACTGATATTGATTTTTGGCAATTGGGCCTCGTGTGGATTTTTAATAAGGAAAACCTCCTTTGCATTAAAGTTAAGATTCCTACCCTGTTTGTATCTAAGATTTGTATTGGTATTGCGGTCGCCAATTACTTTGCTTGGATGTTTTACCCTGATGGTTCCATGATCTGTAGTAATGACCACCCTTACTTTCTTTTGCGATAATTTTTTAAGCAGCTCCATTAAGGGCGAATGTTCAAACCAGGAAAGGGTTAAGGAGCGATATGCGGCATCATCATTTGCAAGTTCACGGATCATTTGCATCTCAGTTCTTGCATGAGAAAGCATATCTACAAAGTTGTAAACTATAGCGTTAAACTCATTCTGCATTAAATTATTGAGTTGCTCATTTAGCGCTTTACCATCATCGTAGGTTAAGATTTTATGGTAACTAAACTTACAATCCTTTCTTACACTTCTTTTGATTTGGTCTGCTAAGAATGCTTCTTCGTGCATGTTTTTGCCACCTTCATCATCGTCATTTTGCCAAAGTGTTGGAAAACGTTTTTCCATTTCCAAAGGCATTAATCCGGAAAAAATAGAATTACGGGCATATTGTGTTGCCGTTGGTAAAATACTGGAATAGGTATCTTCTTCATCCAAACGGAAGTGCTCAGTAATTAATGGATTAATAATTTTCCATTGATCATACCTCAGGTTGTCTATCAAAATAAAAAACACAGGTGTGTTGCTTCCAACTAGCGGAAACACCTTCTTTTTTAACAACTCATTTGAAAGAAGTGGTGCTTTTTCTTTTCCATTAAACCAACCTAAATAGTTATCCTCAATAAACTTGCAAAATTGAAGGTTGGCTTCTGACTTTTGCATGGTTAGAATCTCATGCATTTGTGGGTCGTCCAGTTTTTCCAGCTCGAGTTCCCAAAACACTAGTTTTTTGTAAACATCCACCCACTCTTCATAACTCAGTTTATCATTCAGGGTCATTCCCAGCCTTCTGAAGTCTTGCTGGTAGGCCATGGATGTCTTTTCATTGACCAGTCGCTTATTGTCTATGATTTTTTTAATGGTAAGCAAAACTTGTTTAGGGTTAACCGGCTTAATGAGGTAGTCGTCTATCTTAGAGCCTATAGCGTCTTCCATTAAGTTTTCCTCTTCACTCTTTGTGATCAACACCACTGGGACATCATTTCGGATGTTTTTGATGGCAGTAAGCGTTTCAAGACCAGTCAGCCCAGGCATATTTTCATCAAGAAAGACAAGGTCGAAGTGTTCTTTTCCGAAGGCTTCCAATGCATCATTACCATTGGTAAATGTGGTAACGTGATAACCCTTCTCATTTAGGAGTAAAATATGTGGTTTTAATAAATTGATTTCATCATCTGCCCATAGGATCTTTATTTCCTGCATTCTATGTTTTTATAATTTAAATTAAATCTTCAAAGTAACTAGATACTTTCCTAGTATCGATAAAAATAGCAATTTTTGTACCGTATAATTTATTTTGCAAGGATTGAATAAAAAGAAAATAATTAATGATCCAGTATACGGATTCATTACTATCCCCTCAGAACTGATTTTTGACCTTATTGCACACCCATACTTTCAACGCTTAAGATACATAAAGCAGTTGGGTATGACGCACTTGGTATATCCAGGAGCGCTGCATACCAGATTTCATCATGCACTGGGTGCGATGCACCTGATGGGTCTGGCTATTGATGTACTGCGTGGAAAGGGACATGAGATAGACAAAGAAGAAGAAGAATCTGCAAAAATTGCAATTCTGTTGCATGACATTGGTCATGGTCCTTTTTCTCATGCTCTCGAGAATTCGTTGGTCAATGGCATAAGGCATGAGGATATTTCCAAGCTGTTGATGCAAAAGTTAAATGAAGAACATAACGGAAAGTTAACCAAAGCCATTACCATATTTGAAGGTAAATATCATAAGAGCTTCCTGACACAGCTAGTTTCCGGACAGCTGGATTTAGATAGAATGGATTATCTGAATCGGGATAGTTTTTTTACTGGGGTTAGCGAAGGCGTAATCAGTTTCGATAGGATCATCAAAATGATAAATGTGCTGGATGATAACCTGGTTATTGAAGAAAAGGGGATTTACTCCATTGAAAACTTTTTGATTTCAAGACGATTGATGTACTGGCAGGTTTATTTGCATAAGACGGTAATTGCAGGCGAACAGGTTTTGGTGAAAATTTTGAAAAGGGCAAAACAACTTACCATGAACCAAGAACAACTATTTGCTACGCCGGCATTAAATCATTTTCTTTTAAATGATATATCTGAACAAGAGTTTTTCAATTCAGAGGATCATATTGTACAATTTGCCCAGCTTGATGATCAGGACATCTTTACTTCCATTAAAGTTTGGCGGTTACATACCGATAAAATACTTTCTACCCTTTGCAAAATGCTGACAGACAGAAACCTCTATAAAGTGGAGATCACAACGGCACCTCCTGATCAATCGAGGGTAATTCGCCTAAAAGAAAATGCAGCGACATCTTTAGGACTAACAGCAGAAGAGACAGAGTTCTTCGTATTTACGGATGTGATTAGCAATAGGGCATACAATGCAGGAGATAGTAATATCAATATTTTATTAAAGAATAACACCACAATAGATATTGCAAAAGCATCAGATTTATCTAACTTAGAATCTTTGGACAGGACCGTTAAAAAGTATATTTTATGTTATCCTAGAATCATTTAGCACTTTTTAACAAAATAATTAGATTTTAATCCCGTTTTTAGAGTTCTTAACACAACACCATATAGACAGACCTGTTTAGGTTTATTTGTTCATATCAATTTAACATATAACTTTGTAAAATGCAATTTACTGCCAAGCAGATAAGCGAGTTTATAAACGGGACCGTAGATGGGGACGAAAATGCTAAGGTTGAAGAGCTTTCAAAAATAGAAAGTGGACAGGCTGGCTCATTGTGTTTTCTGTCCAATCCAAAATACGAAAGCTATTTATATACCAGTAATGCCTCAATTGTTATTGTTCGGCAGGATTTTGTTCCCGCTCAACAAATATCAAGCACGCTAATTAGAGTCGCAGACCCCTATAGTGCTTTTTCTATATTGCTTGAAAAATATAATGAAGCCGTTAATCAACTGAACGTACAATCTGGAATTGAGCAACCAAGCTTTGTCCATACCACTGCGAAAATTGGGAAGAACGTATTCATAGCCGCATTCTCCTACATCTCTGAAAATGTAGAAATAGGAGATAATACCAAGATCATGTCTCAGGTAAGTATTGGACAAGATGCTGTGATTGGTAATGATTGTACCATTTATCCGGGGGTAAAGATTTATAATAAATCTGTCCTGGGAAACCGGATTATGATTCATGCCAATACCGTAATAGGTAGTGATGGGTTTGGATTTGCACCACAACCGGATGGCACTTATTCTAAAATTCCACAGATTGGAAATGTGGTGATAGAAGACGATGTGGAAATTGGAGCCAATACCACAATTGACAGGGCTACAATGGGATCTACTTTTATCCGCAAAGGTGTAAAGTTGGATAACCTGATACAAATTGCCCATAATGTTGATGTTGGGGAGCACAGTGTAGTGGCCGCTCAAACTGGAATTTCAGGAAGCACTAAGCTAGGAGAAAGGTCTGTAATAGGTGGCCAGGTTGGCATAGCCGGACACCTTTCGTTGGCTAAGGGCACACAAATAGGTGCTCAGGCAGGAATAAATTTCAACACTACAGAAGAAAATAAACAATGGCACGGTAGCCCCGCCCAACCGTTACGTGATTGGATGAGGGCCTCAGTGATCTTTAAGCAATTGCCTGCAATTGTAAAAAGAGTGGCCGCACTTGAAGCCACGACCGAGGAGTTAAATAACATAATTGAGAAAGAGAATAGTACATCAAAGCAATAATGAACGTTAAGCAAAAAACTATAAAATCTGAGGTTTCAGTACAAGGTGTAGGACTGCATACAGGAGCAAATGTTACCCTTACATTTTGCCCTGCGCCCGATAACCATGGATTTAAATTTCAAAGAATAGATTTGCCGGGCAGCCCGATAGTTGATGCGGACTGCGATAATGTAACAGATACAGCAAGAGGAACGACGATTTCTCAAAATGGAGCGAGTGTGAGTACCGTTGAGCATGTAATGGCTTCGCTGGTTGGTATGGATCTGGATAACGTGTTGATCAAGCTTGATGGCCCTGAAACTCCAATCATGGATGGAAGTGCTATTTTATTTCTGGAAGCACTTGAAAATGCTGGAGTGCAAGTACAAGATTTGGATAGAGAATACTTTCAAATTCCACATAACATTACTTATACTGAGCCTGATAGAAAGGTTGAGATTGTAGCAATGCCTCTTGACGATTACAGGTTTACCTGTATGATCGATTATAATTCACCTGTATTGGGTAGTCAGCATGCCGGAATTTCGAGTATTGGAGAGTTTAAAAAAGAAATCGCGTCTTGTCGCACTTTCTGTTTTTTACATGAGCTGGAATACCAGCTTCAAAATAACCTGATTAAAGGCGGAGACCTGAATAATGCCATTGTTATAGTAGATAAGGAGGTAACAAAAGAGGAGCTGGAACATCTTGCTAAGATATTTAACAGGACAGCCATTGAGGTTGCTCCACAGGGTATACTTAACAACATGGAATTAAGGTATCAAAATGAGCCGGCGAGACACAAACTGCTTGATATGATTGGAGACCTTGCACTGGTTGGCGTACACCTGAAAGGCCATATTATGGCAGCAAGACCTGGTCACGCCGCTAATGTTGCTTTTGCTAAAAAGATAAAAGCAGCTATTAAAAAAGAAAAGAACAAAAAAACGCAACATGTTTATGACCCATCTGTAAAACCACTTTATGATGTGGTTCAGATTATGGAAATATTGCCGCACAGACAGCCGTTTTTGTTTATTGATAAAATACTGGAACTTTCAAAAACACATGTTGTTGGCGTGAAGAACGTAACGATGAATGAAGAGTTTTTTAAAGGACATTTTCCTGGAGCTCCTGTTTTTCCAGGGGTGATACAGATAGAGGCAATGGCACAAACAGGAGGTATCCTTGTTCTAAGTACAGTTTCTGATCCAAGAAATTATCTTACCTTGTTCTTAAAAATAGATAATGTAAGATTTCGGGCACAAGTTTCTCCGGGAGATACCATAGTATTTAGGTGTGATTTGATGGAGCCAATAAGAAGAGGAATTGCCCAGATGAAAGGCGTTGGAATGGTAGCCGGAAAGGTTGTTGTTGAAGCCGAAATGATGGCACAAATAGTAAAAGTAAAAGATAGCGAACCCGCAGCATGATACAACCATTAGCGTATATACATCCACAGGCAAAAATTGCAGATAACGTTGTTATTGAACCATTTGCAGTTATACATAAAGACGTTGAGATTGGCGAAGGAACGTGGATCGGATCAAATGTAGTGATCATGGACGGTGCCCGGATCGGTAAAAATTGCCGGATTTTTCCTGGGTCTGTTATTTCAGGTATTCCACAGGATTTAAAGTTTGCCGGTGAGGTTACTACAGCGGAAATTGGCGATAACACAACTATCAGAGAGTGCGTAACTATTAACAGGGGCACTAAGGATAAATGGAAAACGGTAATTGGGAGCAATTGTTTAATTCAAGCATATTCTCATATTGCGCATGATTGTGAAGTTGGTGACTACTGTATATTTTCTAATAGCACAACACTGGCAGGTCACATTACGATAGGAAACTATGTAGTATTGGCAGGCCTTGTGGCAATACATCAGTTTGTAAAAGTTGGTGCACATGCCTTTGTTACCGGAGGTTCGCTGGTGCGAAAAGATGTTCCTCCTTATGTTAAAGCAGCAAGAGAACCATTGTCTTACGCGGGTATAAATTCTGTGGGGCTTAGAAGAAGAGGCTTTTCTTCAGAAAAAATAAATGAGATACAAGAGATTTATCGCGTATTGTTTGTAAAGCATAATAATGTAACCAAAGCATTGGATATGATTGAGGCGGAGTTTAAGCCTACGGAAATACGTGATGAGATTGTAGATTTCATCAGAAACTCCAATAGAGGAGTAATGAAAGGCTTTGGCTCTGGAAGCTAGCCAAATCAATGGAAATCACACTTCAAGGAATAGGACGCAGATTTAATCAGGAGTGGATTTTTAGAGGTATAGATTATTCCTTTAATCCCCATGGAAAGTACGCAATACTCGGGCCGAATGGATCAGGTAAATCAACCTTATTGAGTGTGCTGATGGGCAGTTTGTCGCCCTCTGAAGGCAAAATTAATTACACTGATAAGGAAATAGTACCAGTACAGCTTATTTATAAGCACATCAGCCTTGCCGCGCCCTACTTGGATCTTATTGAAGAATTCACGCTATCAGAAACAATAGATTTCCATTTCAAGTTTAAGGAGGTACACCCTGCTATTGAACGGAAAGACCTACTTTCATTGCTGGGACTGGCACGCTCGCAGGATAAGGCCTTAAAATACTTCTCTTCAGGAATGAAACAAAGAACCAAGTTGTTGCTTGCCTGTTGTTCAGCCACACCAATCCTTATTTTAGATGAGCCAACATCTAATTTGGATACTCAGGGTGCTGCCTGGTACCACGACTTAATAAAAGAATTTACTGCTAACCGCTTGGTGATTATTGGTTCTAACCAAGAGACAGAATATTCTTTTTGTGATCAATTCCTTCAAATCACGGATTATAAATAACAAATTTATTGCATGTAACTATCTTTCAAGATGCTTAAAGCGCAATTTTAAGAAGGGGCAACTTATTTTTAGATTTTTCTTGTGTAATTAATAAATAGTTTATACCTTTGCGGCACGAAAAAAAGGCAATATTGTTTGACATTTTTCAATTATAATGGCAAAAGTATCGGAAGAACAAAACGGTAATATGCCAGGGCTGAAACAGGAATAGAAATAAAAGAGCCTATGCTTATTAATCAAGGAGATAAAATTCGCTTTGACAACCGCAAAGGTGATTAGATAGAAAGAGTAAAATAAGAGTTTTCATAGTTAAGTTTTAGGTTTAGGTTGATTGTGGCTTCGGAGTGGTTCCCGAAGCCATCTTTTTTTTATAGGTTTATTGTATAAAAGGTCTTACTGTAAAAACTAAGCTGGAAGGATGAATAAGCATGAAATTAGAGTTATCATAAAGGAGAAGCGGAGGCAACTATTGCCCACTCAGATCGAAACCTATAGTTTGAAAATGCTTGAGCAATTTAGCTTACTTGATTTATCGGACATTTCTACCTTGCATATATTTCTCCCAATTGTCGAAAAGAAAGAACCAGACACATTTCTTTTCATACAATGGATCAATAACAACTATCCCGCAATAAAGATTGTTGTTCCAAGGGCAGATTTCGAGAATTCGTCAATGACAAATATTGTTTATGAAGGACAAGGGATGCTAAAGAAAAATCATTTCCATATACCGGAACCTCAACAGGGTAAAGAGTACCAGGGTGAAGTTGACCTGGTGATTGTACCATTGCTGGCGTTTGACAAGAAAGGGTACCGAGTAGGGTATGGAAAAGGCTTTTACGACCGCTACCTTCAAAATATAGCTACCTTAAAAGTTGGCTTATGTTTCTTTGAGCCAGTTTCGGATATTGAAGATACAGATCAATATGATATACGGCTTAATGTGTGCATTACGCCAACAGCAACTTATAGATTTAAGGATTAAGCTCTAACAATACTGGACAATGATCTGAATGAATGGCATCCGGCAAGATTTTAACACTCTTTAACTTATCCAGCATCGGACTTGTTGCCAGGTGGTAATCAATCCGCCAACCAAGATTCTTAGCCCTGGAATTTGCTCTAAAACTCCACCAGGTATATTGGTGAGGATCTTTATTAAAATATCTAAACGTATCTATAAAACCATTTTTAAGAAACAAGTCCATCCATTCCCTTTCTTCAGGCAAAAAACCAGATGAGTTGGCATTTGATTTTGGATTGTGAATGTCCAGTGCCGTGTGGCAGATATTATAGTCGCCAGAGATGATTAGTGTTGGGAAAGATGCTCTTAATTCGGCTATATACACATCAAAAAAGCGCATAAACTCATATTTTTTTACTTGCCTTTCTTCGCCGCTTGAACCAGATGGCATGTAAAGGCTCATCAGTGAGAAATCATCAAAATCAGCCCTTAAAATGCGACCTTCTTTATCAATCCATTCTTCGCCGCAACCATATTCAACATGATTTGGTTTAATTCGGGTGAGTATTGCCACCCCGCTATATCCTTTTTTTTCTGCAGGAAACCAATAATGATGGTATCCTAGCTGTTCTATTAAAGCTAATATTTCTGGGATTTGGATCGGTAATGCCTTAACTTCTTGTAAGCATACCATGTCTGCATCTGTAGCTTGCAACCACCCAAAGAAATTTTTAGTTGATGCAGAGCGGATTCCATTTACATTATAGGAGATGATTTTCATAATGGTTTTACTAATTGTTTTTCAATTTTTTTTGCTTGGTGGCGACTAAGAAGACTAACTTTCATTTGAACATTGGAGATAGGTCTGTCGTTGGTATCTGTCTTTACGGCTGCTATATTTTCAACCATTTCATAGCCAATCACTACTTCTCCAAATACGGTGTAATTACCATCAAGAGTAGGAGTTCCACCAAGAGTTTTATACACTGTCCTTTTCCATTCTGGTATCTTGGATTTAAGCCTGTCGCGTTCAATGACGTTCAATTTTTCATCGTCAAGAACTTTTCCCTGAACAATATAAAATTGACAACTGCTCGACGCCTTTTCGGGATTATCGTCTCTCGCAGCTGCGATTACCCCCCTTTTATGAAAGAGGCTATCTCTGAATTCAGCGGGAATGGTGTATCCCAATGAACCCTCGCCAAGTGGCATTCCGCTTTTTGCATTCTTAGAATCGGGATCACCTCCCTGTATCATAAAGCTCTTAATAACACGATGAAATAGAACACCATCATAGATACGTTTTTTTGTTAGTTTAATAAAATTATCGCGATGCAACGGTGTCTCATTGTACAACATAACTACACATTCTCCCAGATCAGTTTTTATCCTCACGTATTTATGCTTGGGTGGTTTGGCTGTTAAACCGGTAGAGAAGAGGAAGCAGAAAATAAAAATTGCCAAAGATTTCATGAATACAATTGTAAGAATGGCTAAGATAATATTTTACTTGCTATCAACCCGTACACCTAATAACTAACAATAATTTTTCCGTAGTTTTGTTAAATCGATTAACTAGTTGTGCTTTAATTGATAGAAATAGTTTAATTGCAAGGATAAATTGAAATTTCAACAAAAGATAGCTGCGGCATTGTGTGCCTTTTATCTGATCTCCATGATCGGGGTGGCTGTCAATATGCATTTTTGCAGCGGGAAATTGTCTTCCATAAAGATTGTTGAGGAAGCTATTTGTCCGGCTTGCAAAGAAGACCAGCAAGTAAAGAAGGAACACAACTGTTGTAAAACCACATCAATAGAGGCGAAGATAAAAGATAGTCATCAGCTTGGGTTTAAAGTGAAGTTGCCGACTGATTATAGCATTCAATTATTCTTGGGACAGCAATTCTCTGTTTTGATCTCTAAAACATTTTTTGGGTTGCCTTTGAGGGCTTTTAATAAAGCCCCTCCGCTATCATCCATTATATCTCTCCACCTTTTCAATTGCATTTTCAGGAATTAGACCTGTCCTAAATCTTTTTTACGGATAACCTTTGGGTTACTGTTATTACTTAAAAATTATTTAGACAGAATTTATCATGAAAACTATAAAATATTTGCTGCTATTTTTATTGGCAGCCCCCTTTAATCATTTATTTGCACAACAGATTTCTACAGCAGACCTTCAAGTTAACGGACTTACCTGTTCCATGTGCTCACAGGCTACTGAAAAATCTCTTAAAACATTAAGTTTTGTGGAGTCTATAAAGCCTGATCTGAATACCAATGTATTTACGATCAAGTTTAAAAAGGACCTGGCGGTAAATATAGACCTGATCAAAAAGAAAGTTCAGGATGCAGGATTTTCTGTAGGGAATCTTACCGCAACGTTCAATCTTAACGATGTAAAAGCAGACGAAAGTGGACAATTACAGATAGGTCAGGATACCTATAAATTTCTAAACGGTAAAAATAAAATGCTAACTGGTGAGGTTAAAGTGACGATAGTTGACAAGAACTTTGTTCCATCTGCTACATTCAAACAAAAGGCGACCCAATTTAAGGAAGGGAGCTATCAAAGTGGCTATGGAATGGTTAAAGGCATAAAGACCAGGATTTATCACGTTGTTATTTAACAGCGCGTTATGAAGTATTTATCTTTACTGCTGATGTTGCTCTTAGGGAGCAACATCAGCAAATCACAAGAACTGTTTGTGTTCTCTGAGCCGGCAAGTAACATGCCATCAAAATCTATTGGAATTAGGCTAACAAATGAGGGTATGACTAATAAAACCTTCGTTTCGAGAACTATTCCTGAGGTAATGATCGGGTTTAACAAAAACCTGATGACACACGCTCAAGTTTTTTTCTCCGATATGGATGGTGGTTATAAATTTGAGGGAGGGAGTGTTTATGCAAAATACAGATTTCTGACTAACGATAATTTAAAGAGACATTTTAGGGCATCGGCTTTTGCAAGGATAAGCAAAAGCAATAGGTCAACCTATACGCAGGATATTAATCTGGAAGGAGACAATAGTGGAATTCAGGGCGGGTTGGTATTTACACAACTCCTTCATAAACTTGCGCTTTCTTCATCTTTGGGCTATGCGAAATCCTTCGGCAATGGGGATAAGCAATTGTTAAATCAGGATCATCCTGATCAGATGTTGTCATATAGCTTGTCTTCAGGATATCTTTTATTCCCTTTTGTGTATAAAGATTATCACCAGCCCAACTTTAATGTTTACTTTGAACTTTTGGGGAAAACAAACCCTTTAAATGGCAGGTCTTATATAGACTTTGCGCCTGCAGTGCAGATGGTGCTGAATAGCAAAACAAGAATTGATATAGGATATCGTTTTGAAATTGCCGGCGATCTGGAAAATAGATACACGCGTAATATGTACCTAGCTCGTGTTGAGTTTAATTTATTCAATGTTTTAAAGTAGACCGTTTATTTCTTACCATACATCAACTCTGGAGCATAGCATTCATTTTAACTTTGTAATAAATCAATTCATAAGCATGAAAAAAATATTCTTATTCTTTGTTGCTGTTTCAATCAGCACAGCCGCTTTTTCTCAAACCAAGTGGACAATAGATCCAGCACATTCATTTGTAAATTTCTCTGTAAAACATTTAGGGATTTCTTTTGTAGATGGATCTTTTAAAAAGTTTGACGGCACCGTTGTAGCGGCAAAACCAGATCTTACTGATGCTAAAATTAGCTTTACAGTTGATGTAAACAGTATCAGTACCAATGTGGAACAAAGAGACAACCACTTAAAATCTAACGATTTTTTCAATGCAGAAACCTATCCTAACATGACTTTTGAAAGCACAGCTTTTAAAAAGTTAAGTGGAAATAATTATGAGCTAAGCGGTAAACTGACCATTCGTGACGTAACTAAAGACGTAAAGTTCGCGGTTGTTTTCGGTGGAACGAAAGATGCCATGGGCACTACAAAAGCCGGTTTTTCGGCCGTTACAACCATTAATCGCTTTGATTACAATATAAATTACGATTTGGCTGCAGGTGGAGCAAGCGTCGGTAAAGACGTTAAGATTTCCCTAAATCTTGAATTTGCAAAAGCAAAATAATAACCATTAGGCTTCGTGGTTATCCCACTCACGAAGCCTTTTTATCTGATGTAATGTCAAGTCTATCCCAGTTCAAAGCAATTACTTCCAATTTCCCCACTCGGGAAAGTCTAATGCCGGTTTTATTTATTGGTCACGGATCTCCTATGAACGGGATAGAGGACAATGAGTTTAGTTTGCAATGGGCTGGCATGGCTAAAGATATTCCTAAGCCAAATGCGGTATTGGTGGTTTCTGCGCACTGGTTTACAAAAGGAACTCACATTACTGCAATGGATTTTCCTCAAACAATTCATGATTTTGGCGGATTCCCTCAGGAATTATTTGATGTTTCCTACCCTGCACCTGGATCTCCAAATTTGGCGATGGAGACTAAAAAAATATTAACTGGAGTGGAGCTTGGTTTGGACCACGACTGGGGTCTTGACCATGGGGCCTGGACGGTGGTTAGGCATATGTATCCTAATGCCGATATACCCGTTTTACAGTTAAGTATTGATTATACAAAAGATGCCAGATACCATTACGATCTCGCTAAAGAACTTTATCAGCTGAGAAGAAGAGGGGTTTTGATTATTGGCAGTGGCAATATGGTTCATAATTTAAGGATTATGAGCTGGGAGATGATCAATGGAGGTGGTTACGACTGGGCTTTAGAAATCAATGATAAATTTAAGCGCTTAATTTTAAGCAATTCACATCAGCCGCTTATCGCCTATCAGTCTCTCGGTAAAGAAGCCATGTTGGCAATCCCCACACCAGAGCACTATTTGCCACTTATGTATACACTTGGCTTAAAAAGTGAAGAGGATTCAGTTATTCTTTTTAACGACAAAGTAGTTGGAGGCTCATTAACAATGACATCTGTTAAAATCGGCTAATACTATTCACCCAAAAGCAAATTCACTATAAAGCCCTATAACTGCTATTATTAGGCGAACTGTTAAATTAGGTTAAAATAAAAAATCTAAACTATTAAAAGTCGTAAATAACTTGAAATTAGAGGATATTGCGCTTATAAACAGAACAAGAAATGAAACGGGGATTTTTTAGCGCTTTGGTGGCTGTCATGTGTTTTGCATCAGCAAAGGCACAAACATTAAAGACAGGAGTGTTGGTGGTCGGAAATGGAATTAATGCCATAGGAGCTGGTGTTCAATCTGCAAAATCTGGTGTAAGCACTACCATATTATTAACAGAAGCTGGGTTTAATTTGGCGGCAATTGATACAAATGCCTCTTCCGGAATGGAGCGAGACTTTTTGAAAGCGACTAAGAAAAATAGTTTGCAGAGCAATGTAAACGATTTGTTGAAATTGTGGACGGACACAATAAAGAACCTCACAATTACAAAAAATGCATCCTGGACTAAATTTAAAAGATCTGGGGGTGGATGGGTTGTTGAGTTAAAGGACGGCAAGGCCATAAAAGCAAAAATCCTTGTTGATGCAGATCAATCTGGAAAACTGAAGGAAGCATTGCAATTCCAATACCCTGCCGCCAAATGGCAACCATTAAATTATACAGATAATTTGTATAGAACCAGCATTTCCTCCTGCTACAATGGAGATCAGGACGCCTCCATACTTTCGCTCTATCAACTTATGATACCCGAGCAAGACAACCTAATTGCTCTAGATTGCACAAACCAGCACTTTTCTGCAGGGCAGGCCGCGGGTGCAACAGCAGCTTACGCAGCTTTTTTTAATAGAAAGACATCAGAATCTGGCTTGAAGAACATACAAGGCGAGCTGATCAATTTTAAATTGTCATTAATCCCTTTTACCGATGTTACAGATCTCGATAGCAATTGGAAAGCAATCCAGTTTGTTGGCTTAAGCGGAATATTAAAGGCAGAGTTTAAAGGTGGGAAGGCCTTTTTTAATCCTGAAAGTAAGGTCTCATCGCAAGAAATCCGACAGCCGTTTAAAGACTACTTTTATAAAGCCCAGATTTGGTTTGATGATTATAAAAGCGAACAAATGACGATTGGCTCTACCCTTGATTTGATTTGCTATACCGGCAGTAAAAAACCAGAAACCACTAAGGCCGAGGTTGTGAAAAATTGGAAAAAGCTTTATGGGTTTAAATCTTCATTTGATGAAAAGAGAGTGATTACAAGAAGAGAGTTCTCCGCCCTCCTTAATAGTTACAATAACCCATTTAACGTTATCGTAGACAAGACGGGTAGAATTACCAGGTAACCGCGCAGTTATCAATAGAAGGTGGGCCTTATAGTTTTTCAAATGTTAATAGATTTTCTCTATATAGGCATCAACATTAAGTATCTTGTTTTACTCAAATATCGTTGCCAGTGAAGATCAATAGCCTTACCTTTGTCCAAATTAAATATTAAAAGAAATATAATTATGGCAATAGTTGGTAAAAAATTTCCTAGCGTTAGCATTGATGCAATGTCTGAAATGGGTGATGATTTGAAAATTAATATATTTGAAGAAGCAGTAAATAAGCAAAGCAAAATTTTGTTATTCTGGTACCCTAAAGACTTCACATTTGTTTGTCCTACAGAGCTTCATGCTTTCCAGGAAGCATTGCCTGAATTTGAAAAAAGAAATACAATTGTTATTGGTGCATCATGTGATACAAACGAAGTTCATTTTGCATGGTTAAATACACCTAAAGATAATGGTGGTATCGAGGGCGTAACATATCCTATCATTGCTGATACACACAGACATTTGTCTAACATTTTAGGTATAGTGGAGCAAGAGATCGAATACGATGAAGAAGGAAACGAAACTTTCTCTGGTTCTAATGTTACTTACAGGGCTACGTATTTAGTTGATGAAACTGGTAAAGTATTCCATGAAAGCATCAACGACATGCCGCTTGGTAGAAACGTTAAAGAATATCTTCGTTTGATCGATGCCTACAGTCATGTTCAAACACATGGTGAAGTTTGCCCGGCTAACTGGGAAGAAGGTAAAGATGCAATGAACGCCAACAGAAATGGTGTTGCAGAATATTTAAGTGCCCACTAATAAAAGAAGAAGATGTTTTTAGAATTAACAGAAGACAATCTGCAATCACATGTTGCCGATAATAAAAAGGTAATGGTTCAGTACGCCGCATCATGGTGCGGGAATTGCAGGATCATGAAGCCGAAATTTAAAAAGCTGGCTACCGAGAATGATGACGTTGCTTTTTTGATAGTTGATGCAGAGAAGCTTCCGGATTCAAGAAAACTGGCAAACGTAGATAATCTGCCAACATTTGCTGCTTTTGAAAATGGCATACTTGTAGGTCAGGTGCAAACCAATAAGGCAGAATTGTTAAACGAATTATTTGATAAAATAAAGTAATGAAGATTCCCGTAATCAGACAGTTATTTCAAAACAATACTGCAGAGGAGCTTGAAGTTACATTAGGCGTCCTTGAAGGCTTTTGTGAGTTCAGAGGGGTGCACGATCAGGAAATCGATGTAGTTGGAGAAATCATCACCAATATATGTGGAGCGCTTGAAGTCCACGCTAACGTAAATGCGGGTGCTGTTGAAAAGGATGCACTCAACGCATTCGCCCAAAAGGTAATGGGTTCAATAGATAAATAATAAACAAACAAGAAAGGCGCCCATTACGAGCGCCTTTCTTGTTTATATTATGCCAGGTTCCTTCCGGCATTTACTATACCGTAAACTGTGCGTATCGCCAGTTTTTCCAACGATTGTTTTTCCTGTTCTGAAAGCTCCTCTTGGAGGCGTTCTAAAGCATAATGCTGGATAAGTACCAGCGGCAATACAATCTTCTCTCTAACGGCAATTGAGCGCTTCTCAGCAGGGTAATTTTCCATTAAGCTCTCTTGGCCTGCCAATTTAAGTAACATGCGTTTAGAGCGCTCAAATTCATCGAATAAAACCTTCCAGAAAGCACCATACTCTTTATCATTGGCAAAGTGTGCAGTAATTGCAAAGTCAGATTTGCTCATAGACATCATACAGTTCTCCACAATTGTTTTAAAGTAGCCAGATTCATTGTAGGTCTCCACCAACTTATCCCAGTTTCCTTTCTTTTCCTGATTTTCCAGCGCTGTTCCCACACCGTAAAAGCCCGGTATATTTTGTTTCAACTGGCTCCATGAGGTAACAAAGCTAATGGCACGTAGATCCTCCAGCTTTAGGGCTTCGCCCGAATTTCTTTTAACCGGTCTGCTGCTAATCGTTATTTTGGACAGTAATGTTAGCGGAGAGAATTTTTCCAGATAACTTAAAAACAGTGGATGTTTTCTCAAGGCAACAAATGCTTCAAAACTATCGTTGGCCATTTCATCCAGCAGGCACTTGTGTATCGGATCGAGAAGAATGTTATGTTTTTCCCTGATGCCTGCAGAAATACCGGCATTAATCAACTGCTCTATATTAAATTCGGCACTATTTATAGAGCCATATTGAGAGCTGATGGTTTGTCCCTGTACGGTAAGCTGGATGTTTTTATTGGCAATTTCCTTGCCCATGGACGCATAGAAACGATGGGTTTTGCCACCACCTCTTGAAGGAGGTCCACCGCGACCATCAAAGAATGCCAGTTGTATGTTGTGATTGTTTGCAGTTTCTGTCAAGGCAACCTTGGCATTAAAGATAGACCAGTTCGCCATCAGGTAACCACCATCTTTGGTGCTATCAGAGAAACCCAGCATGATGTCCTGTTTGTTGCCTCTCGATTCCAAATGCTTCTTATAGAACGGATGCGCGTATAATGTTTCCATGATCTCGGCAGCATCTGATAAATCGTGTACAGTTTCAAACAGCGGTACAAAGTCTATAGTCAGGTTATTTTCCTGCCAGCCGTTCCATAAAAACAACTCTATCAGCTGTAATATGTCGCTTGCCTGCTGGCAGTTGCTGATGATGAAACGGTGGCATGCAAGCTCTCCGTTACTGTCCTGTATTTGTTTTACCTCAGCAATGGTTTGCAGGGTATCTTCAATTAGCGAATCCCCTTTTTCTGCATAAATCACTTTGGCACTTTTAAAAGAAAGGACCTTTATTTTTTCAGCTTCTTCGAGGTCTTCATAGTTTTCAGGGAAGAGTGAAATGATAGGTTTGCTTTGTCTGCAGTACGCATGCACATCCCTTAAAACGCGACTGTCCTGTCTAATATCAAGAGAGGCGAAATGGCAACCGTATAATTCAACTTTACGGATCAAACCAGAAACAAGATCAGCAAAAAGGCCATCGTGGTCTGTATCAAGTATAGATTTAATATCGGTTAAATGCTTAATTACATCGTCTGAAATATTTTCATGAACAATATTTGGATCAAATGCATTCTTATAAAGTATATCTTGTACTATAGCGATAGAATCTTCTACTCCTCTAAAAGTAATCCTTCTTTTCAGACTTCTAAAATCGCGGTAGTAACAGCGAAACAAAATCTGCCTCAACATTTTAGAAACCTGTATCGTAGAGTCTGTATGTACATTAGGATTGCCATCCCTGTCGCCGCCCGGCCAAAAGCCAAGTTCTATAATTTTCTTTGGCGCCAGGTTATATTCATTCAATGTTTTGTCTATTCCAGATTGTATGTTGGCTGCGGCAAAATAGAATACGTTTTCCAGGTACCATGCCAAACTTAAGGCCTCGTCAACAGGAGTTGGCGATTTTTTATTGAAGAATGGAGTTTTACCCAATTGCTGTAGCAGCAGGTGTATGGTAGAGATTTCATTGGTTTTAATGGCAGTAGTAAGATCTGTAATGATAGACAATACACTGCCTGGGTAAAACTGTGTAGGGTGAGCCGTAAGCACAAGACGTAAAGAGAAATCTTCAATCAGTGCAGCTATTTTTTCACTTAAAGGATGATTGTCGACCCCCTTCTTCAGGTAAGATAGTAGGGCGTTTTCTTCATCATCAGCATTTAACTTATTAAATGAAGCATCTTCTACGGCATCAAATAAGACCACTTGCCTCTCAATGTACTGTATAAAACGAAACAGAAGGTCAATGATGTCCTTATTGGTATTGTGTTGCGTATACTTCTTAAAGAAAGCAGTAATGATGTTTTGAGGTGTTTCGTGGTTTACCACACCTTCTTCACAAAACTTAATAAATAATGGAAGTAGGGTTCCCGTGTCTTTAATCTTATAGAAAGGAAGCGTAAGAAATAGGCTGTTATAGAGTTCGAATCTAGACACAACCTCATTGTTAAATACGGCTTCTCTCTGTCCTTTTGCGCGTTGTTTCTGCATCATAATTGAAGGTAATTTTTCGCGCTTAAGCTACCAAAAATGCAGGAGAAAAAAGACCATTAAGGCATACTAAATTAAATTTGATTTTTTAGGAAAAAGCAATTAACTTAGTCACATAGAGGTTTAACAAATCCTTTTAGAATGCTTCGCTATTTTAAGAGTTAAAATGCAGAGTGAAAGCAAGTTAATTGTAAATTTTTTTTGGGTATAAAAAGGCGTTAAGTGATCTTAACGCCTTTTTTATTTAGTGGGAATCTATAGGTAGCTGTACATTCTTCTTAAACTTTTGAAGAAACAATAGCGGAATAGAGCACAACATAACCAAACCAGCAACCCAGTACGCGTCACTGTAGGTCAATAAAAGCGATTGCTTCGTAACTGCACCCTCAATGGCTTTTAGTGCCAACACCTTGGCATCTAGAAATGCATAGCCTTTTGACATAAAGTTCTTAACAAGGCCATTTAACCGGTCTGTAAAAGCAGGATTGTATTCGTTTACATTCACCAACAAGTTGCTTCTATGGAAACCCTGACGGATGTGAATCAGCGTTGTCAGCGCAGCTATACCAAAAGATCCACCCAGCTGTCTCATCATATTGTTTAGTCCTGAACCCTGACCAATCTCCGCACCTTTAAGGTCCTGAATCGCCAGCGTTGTTAACGGAACAAACAATAGCGCCATACCAATACCTCTAATAATAAGGGGAAGGAAGAAGTCGCTCGTGCCAGATTGTAAGGTAGAATTACTAAGCATAGAACAGAATACAAAGAACAGGAACATACCAATAGTTGCCATAAACTGCGCTGGTATATTCTTTTTAAGCAGAATACCAATAAAAGGCATCATAACTATGGTACAAAGTCCGCCTGGAAACAAAAGTTCTCCTGTCTGCAAAGCCGAAAAGCCAAGCAAATTCTGACAAAATATAGGAAACACAAATACAGACCCATACAAACCGAAACCAAGCACAAAGGAGGTAAACATACCAACAGAAAAACTCCTGTGCCTCATAATCTTGAAGTTAACGATAGGGTGATCGGTAGTCATTTCTCTCCAGATAAACAACAACAAACCAAGTACAGAAGCCACCGCAAGCGCAGTGATGTATGGCGTTGAAAACCAATCTTCACTTTCGCCCTTTTCAAGTAGGGTTTGTAAACTTCCAACCGCTATAGCCAATAAAGCAATACCCCACCAATCTACCGGCATGCCTTTTCCTTCTTTTGGGGTTTCCCTCACAAAGGTCCAGGTACAATAGGCCGCCAAAATTCCGACGGGAATGTTTACATAGAATATCAATGGCCAGGAGCTGATCTCTAATAAATAGCCACCAATAGTTGGGCCTACTGTTGGGCCTACTACGGCACCCAAACCAAATAGCGCAGTGGCAATACCCACATCCTCTCTTGGCCAGGTTTCAATCAAAATTGCCTGTGCGGTTGATATTAAACCACCACCTGCAAGTCCTTGCAGAATACGGAAAGCAATTAATTCTTCCAGGTTTGTGGCGTTTCCACATAGAAATGATGCTATGGTGAAAAGGATAATGGAGAACATAAAATAATTCTTTCGGCCAAATCTGCTGCCCAGCCATCCAGACATGGGCAATATAATTACGTTGGCCACGGCATAACCGGTAGATAGCCATGCAACATCCTCGAGTGTTGCACCAAGGTTACCTTGTATCTGGGGAATGGCAACGTTTACAATGGTGGTATCTATCAGCTCCAGTAAAGAAGCCGTGATCACCGTAAACGTGATTACCCACTTTTTTAAACCTTTTTCGGCCATTATTTAGTCTTTTATAGAAACAGAAACCTTAACACTCATTCCAGGACGCAGCTTAGCCATCATCTCTTTGGATGCCTTGGTAATTTTAATCTTTACAGGAACTCTTTGCACAACTTTTACAAAGTTACCTGTAGCATTATCAGGGGGTAGCAAAGATCCTTTTGCGCCTGTTATTGGGGCAAAATTGTAAACCTCTCCTTGTATATCCTCTTTAGGATAGGCATCTACTTCCACTTTTACCTTTAAACCAGGAGTGATCTTTTCCAGTTGCGTTTCTTTGAAGTTGGCCGTAACATAGATGCTATTTTCATTTACTATAGAAAACAAAGCCTGTCCTGCCTGTACCAATTGTCCTTTTTGAACATTTCTTTTTGAAACAATACCCGAAGCCGGAGCTTTGATGTCGGTATAAGAAAGCTGCAATTTAGCGAAATCCACTTCTGTCTGGCGCTGTGAAACTCCAGAATTGCTTACCGCTAATTGTGATTGGGTAGTACCTACCTGTTTTACCGCAGCAACATATTGATCTTTAGCTGCGGTAAAAGCAGCCTGAGCAGATTCTTTTTGTGCTTTTGCCTGGTCAAATTGCTGTTGAGTAATGGAACCATCTTTTACCAGGTTCGCATAGCGATCAAAATCCTTTTGAGCCAGCATCAAATGAACCCTTGCAGCCTCAATGTTTGATTTTGCAGTACTGGTATTGGCAGAAGTAGCCGCAATTTGTGATTGAGAAACACCAACGCTTGCACTGGCGCCTTTTTGTCCGGCCGCGGCCTGCTCTACTTTAATTTTATAGTCGCTGTCATCCAGCTTAACTAAAACATCGCCTTCTTTAACGATCGTGTTTTCTTCAAATTTTATTTCCTGCACAAAACCACCAACACGGGCAACAACAGGACTGATGTCTCCATCAATTTGTGCATCGTCAGTATCCACATGCTTGGTATAATACATGTACTCTTTGGTTCCAAATATGGCGCCTATTATAATAAGTACCCCTAATATGATAGGTACAACTTTGTTTTTCTTTTTCTTTTCAGTGGTCATTACGGTATGTTTTTGAGAATTAGTTAGCTATTTTTCCTGTTGATTTTAATAAAGTATAGTACGCAAGTCCGGCATCTGCTTTAGCCAGTTCCAGGTTAATTTTGGCCTGGTATAAGAGGGTTTCTGCATCAATCCTGTCAATTGCAGAGGCCACATTATTTTTGTATTTAGAGGCCAATAGGTTATCGTTTTCTGTAGCCTGGGCAATTGAGGTTTCTAAAACTTTAATCTTGTTTACCGAAAACTGATAATTCTGATAGTTCTTATTAATTTCAGTTTTAAGCTGATCAGATAAAATGTCTTTCTGGATCACTACATTTTGCTGCTGTATTCTTGCCTCCGAAATCTTGTTCTTATTGGTCCATAGGTTTCCAATATTCCAAGATACATTAGCGCCCAAAGTGACAGGCAGTAGATACTGATTGCCCGGGGGGATAAAGCTGCCACTTGGGTTAATGTAATAAAGGTTAGCGCCAACACCTACAGTAGGCAAGGTATTCGCTTTTATAGATTTAATATTTACTCCTGCAACTTTGTTCTGTAATTCCAGTTGCTGAAGCTCCTGTCTGTTGCTCATTGCAAGATCAGTATAGCTGCTTAGCGATCCCGCAACTTTAAGCCCATTATCAGGCTCAGAGATATCTATAGTTGTTGTTTCGCTCAATCCCAGCAGTATGTCAAGGTTATAGTTTAAAATCTTGCGGTTATTCTCTATTTCCATATCCGTCAAAGACACATTGGCCTGCTGAAGCTGAAATCTCAACACATCATTTTTGGTGACGATACCCTGATCAAAGAAACGTTGTGATTGTTTAAGCTGACTTGCTATTGCTTCCAGATTTTGTGCAACAACTTTTTTGCTCTGCAACAATTTATACAGCGCGTAATAGGTATTTATTACCACATAGCTTACCTCTTCTTTGTTTTTATCTGCATCCAGTTGGGCAACCTCAGTTAATAACCTAGTGGATTCTTCAGCATACTTTAGCTTCCCTCCGTTGTAGATCAGTTCCTTAATGTCGGCTGTCCCTATAAAAGCATCGGCTCGTTTAGGTATATGGATGGGATTACCACCACCAATAATTAAAGTATTGGTAGGTATTTCTGCATGGTTATATAAAAAGGAAGCAGCAGCACTAGGTAGCGCATTGTCCTTAACAATAGCCAATCTTGAAACCGCCTCATCAATTTTACTTTGCGATAATTTTAGGTTTTTACTATTGGCAATTCCCAGGTCAATGGCCTCTGGTAAGCTTAATTTCTTAACATCCTGGGCATATAAAAGCCCAGGGAGCAGAAGTGTGGGAACAATTAATTTTAATGTATTGCGTATCATTTTTGGGGTGTTAAGTAAATTATAACTAGTTCTTTTAAGTGAGCAATTAGGCGCGCAGTAATTATCTTACGGTCTTTGGTTGTATTAATGTCCAGGTCTGTGCCCAATGTAATTTTGTAAGAAGCGGTGGCCACAGTGTTTATTGTTCCCATAATTGTTGCTATTAACATGCGTACGTCTATCTTCCTAAAGCTTCCATCAAAAATGCCATCTTCTATTATGCTTTCAATTACAAGCATATTGTCTTTCATTGCTTCTTTAATGTTGGTAAACATTTCTGGGCGCTGGGGTAAACTTAATTCCCGCTGCATCATTTTATGAAAGGTGTGGTTGCAAAGTATTCTTGAAGCATACCTATCTATTACCTGTACAAGCTTTTCCATTACAGGTAAATTAGTTTTGCTGATGATGTGGAGCTGTTCTTTGAAATCCTGAATCCGTTGACTCATGATCTCCATGAAAACACCTTCTTTAGAACCGAAGTAGTAATTAATCATGGCCATATTGGCCCCTGCTTCCTTTGCAATTTGGCGGGTTGAAGCGCCCTCATAGCCAAGTTCTGAGAACAACTTTTCTGCTGCTTCCAAAATGCTCACCCTTTTATCTGCTTTTTCCATCTTCATTTGTGGTACAAAATTAATCAATCGATTGATTAATCATAATAAATTTTATTAATCGTTTGATTAATGACAAAAGGCTGACCAAAGCGTATTTTATACACTAAGGGTGCCATTCTATCTGTTTACCTTTTTGGATGACCATTACTATCCAAAAATTGGATACTTTTGTGTTAAACTACAGAGAAATATGAGTTGGATCATTCTAGTAATTGCTGGGCTATTTGAGGTTGGTTTTACAACATGCCTTAAGCTGTCGAACAATTTTTCTAACCTGAAATGGACAATAGGGTTTGCAATTTGTATAGGCTTGAGTTTTTTCTTTCTTAACAAAGCAACTCAGGTATTACCAATGGGTACTGCTTATGCCGTGTGGACAGGAATAGGTGCCGTAGGTACTGTAATTGTCGGTATTTTCTATTTTCAGGAGCCTGCTAATTTCTGGAGGGTCTTTTTTATTACCACACTAATCGGCTCTATATTGGGATTAAAGTTTTTTGCCGAAGGGAATTAAACAACAAAGCCGGATAATTACTTACCCGGCTTCGCTATTTCTGATAAAATCAGAAACTATAGATTTTTAACTTATTTTATAGTGATAGGCAACGATACACAAGTAGAATCCCATCCTACAACAAGGTTAGCACCACCAGTCGCATCAGTAAACATGATAGACAGTGCCTCAACCGGTGCAGCTAATGTTTTAACAGGAACATCTGCTCTCACTACATCTTTTGTCATGTCATATGAGTAAGCACCCCAGCTATGAATTTTGCTGTTGATGATCATGGTCCACTTATCTTTATTAGGGATAGCAAATAAGCTGTAAGAACCTGCTGCAATTGCTTTTCCGCCAATTACTACTGGTTTGTAAAAAGTGATTTCGTTAGATTCATTGGCTCCTAAACGGTAAACAGCACCAAATTTCTCCAACTCACCAAATACAACACGGCCTTTTTTAGAAGGTCTGGAGTAAATGATTCTAATTGATGGAGGTGTATTTTTTTGAGTAGTACTTGCAGGAAAATAAGAAAGATCTGCAGGGCTTGTATCCAATGCAGGGAATTTTGGGTCTTGCGCATTAGCCGCAATTGTAAATAGGGCAAATAACGCCAGTAAAGTTAATTTTTTCATGTTTATATTGGGTTAAGTTAAACTAGTAATGACGACCTTTTACGATGGAATTTAAGAAAATGGCTCCAAATAAAAATCCAAGAATGCCACCTAAAAGCAACCAGCCTATACTTAAAGTAACAGCTGCAGTAGTTAATATTCCAAAAAATAGGCCTAAAACGTAATAAAGCCAATCAAAACTGTTGTTATTTTCTTGTTCAGTCATTTTATATATACTTAAAGGTCAAAGATATTGATTTATTTTATTTGCGTATAATTTATATCATGTATTATGCATGCTGTTTATATTTGTTACTTACCGCTCGCCTAAACGCGTAAAAGTTCTAATATGTCAGCAACAAAAAGGGCCTTAAGAGCCATCCTCCTCTGTATTGTAATGCAAAGCGCAATTTTTAATGCTTATTCTCAGAATATAGAAACAACAGTGGCTCCTGGAGTTAAAAAGATAATAGTAGGAAAAGCGGAGCAATTTTCTCCGTATAGCTTCTGCAATGAAAAACCGCTGCTTGCAGCAATGACTCAACTACCGGCCGGCACGCTTCCATTCCAATTGAAGGACATTAAAATAAGCGTTAACAACAGGGGTGTTTTAGTGGAAGTTCCTCTTGGTAAAGACGAACAATTATATGGATTCGGACTTCAGATTGGGTCTTTTAATCAGCGCGGGTTAAGAAAAAAGCCAATTGTTAATGACAATCCATCAGGTGATTTAGGCTACACTCACGCACCAACGCCATTTTATGTTTCCAACAAAGGCTATGGTATTCTAGTCAATACCTCGCGCTATACTACTTTCTATTGTGGCAGTACCGCTAAGAATTCGGCCGCAATTAAGCCCGCGTCTGGTAAAACAGCCAATTCAGTAGAAGAACTTTACAAGACTGAGCAGCTATCCTATGAAGTGGTTGAGGCAGACATACCAGGAGCAGAGGGAATAGAAGTGTATATTTTTGAAGGCCCCGACTTAATGACTGTTTTACAACGTTACAATTTGTTTTCGGGTGGCGGTGCCCTGCCTGCGATGTGGGGCTTAGGAGTTAAGTACCGTGTTAAAGCAGATTTTAAACAACAACAAGTAGAAAAAATGGCCAGCTATTTCAGGGAGAATAATATTCCATGTGATGTGCTCGGTCTGGAGCCCAGGTGGCAAACCACTGCCTATTCTTGTTCTTATGTTTGGAATCCAGAATTCTTCCCTAAGCCAGATGAATTGATTGCCAACATGAAACAAAAAGGCTTCCATATCAATTTATGGGAACATGCATTTGTTAATCCGAAGTCGCCGTTATACGAACCATTAAAAAATAGATCAGGTAATTATTTGGTTTGGAATGGCTTAGTTCCTGATTTTGCAGATCAGGCTACCAGCAAAATATTTGCTGATTACCACAAGGAGACTTTTGTAAAGCAAGGCATTTCAGGCTTTAAAATGGACGAATGTGACAACTCGAATTTGCTAACCGGAAATTCTACCTGGAGCTTTCCTGAGCATAGCCGCTTTCCCTCCGGCATTGATGGAGAACAAATGCACCAGGTATTTGGTGTAGTGTATCAGAAGGCCATTTATACTATTTATAAAGACCTTAATATCCGTACTTTTTTAGATGTACGTGCATCAAACGCATTTGCTTCATCCTATCCTGCTGCCTTATATAGCGATACTTACGATCATGATGAATATATTCGTATGATATCCAATTCTGGCTTTTCAGGATTAATATGGTCGCCAGAGGTTAGAGAATCTTCTTCTATAAAAGAGTTTATGAGAAGAAGTCAGACTGCGGTCCTTTCTGCTCAAACGCTTTACAATTCCTGGTATCTGCAAAATCCACCATGGCTGCAAATTAACCGCGACCAAAACAACAAAAATGAGTTAATGAACAATGCAAAAGAAATCGAATCTGACGTACGTAAATTGCTCAACTTTAGGATGAGCCTGGTACCCTACCTATATCAGGCTTTTGCCGACTATAAAATGAAAGGGATACCTCCGTTTAGGGCATTGGTTGTTGATTATCCACAGGATGAGAAAGTATTTAATATTTCTGATGAGTACCTTATTGGGAAAAATATTTTGGCAGCGCCGTTGACAGACAAATCTGACGAACGTAAAGTTTATTTGCCTGCAGGCAATTGGTATGATTTTAATACCAATCAAAAATATGAAGGCGGTAAAAGCTACACCATAAAAACGGCCTATACAGAGCTTCCTATTTTTATAAAGGAGGGTACCATACTTCCTTTGGCTAAACCAGTTCAGTACATTGGTCCACAGACAAAATTTGATATTACCTGTTATGTTTATGGTGCAGTGGCAGAACCTGCACAATTATTTGAAGATGATGGGGTAACATTTGGTTATGATAACGGAGTTTATAATACTGTAAATCTAAGATGGGTTAAAGGGAAGGGCTCAATAAAGCGGGCCGGAGCTTACAAAGTATCCAGGTATTCAATTGATAAATGGGAGCAGGTTGGGAAGTAATTTAAGAAGGTGCTAAAGCGGTGCTGGCTTTACTCTTGTTCTAGGCTTAGTTGGGCTTAGATAAGGCTTTGGTTGGGCTTTGCTTGGGAAAAGGTACCTTTTACCCAACCAAACCCAACCAATACCCAAGCAAAGTATAAGCAAGTCTAGAACAAGATCCAACTTTGTCCGGACTTAGGCCCGTCTTTAATTCAGATTTAAATGGTATTTTTCAGTATGAATTTTTAGTTTTGGGCAACAAATTGAACTTCCCTGATGAGATCACAGATTAATGCCGTAACCATTGCCGCTAAAGACCTTTTAAAGTTAAAAGATTTCTATTCCAATTCTTTTGGCTGGGAAATCCACTCAGAGAATACTGAAATTGTCATGTTTAGACTTAAGCACGGATTGATCTTTAGCATTTATAAACAGCAAGATCATGCCCTTTATATTGGCAACCCTAATGTTGCCGGAGAAGCTTTCCCTAAGTACTACTTGACGATCAATACCAATTCATTAAAAGAAACAGATGAGCTGTTTATGGAACTGGAAATAAAGTCTGTGAATATTGTTAAAAAGCCTGAAAAGGTTTTCTGGGGCGGCTATTCTGGAATAATAACAGATCCAGAGGGCAATTATTGGGAAATCGGTTTCAATCCAATGGAATAAGCATTTAGCTCAAATATTTATCTTTTATTACAGCGCTGTGGTGCATAATATGCCCTGCAAGAATGTATACAATAGCTTTTACTGTAATTTTTCTTTCTGATGCGGTACCACTGCGACTCAAATCTTCCTCTGTCAGCGATTTGATCAGATATAAATTCGCCTTTCTTAATAGCGAAAACTCTTCTGCAAAACTGGTTAGGCTGCGGTCGGCGAAATGGGCATTTGCAACATAACTTTCCTCATCAAATCCTGGAATGGGCTGTAGTTCATTTCTTGCAAAGGAAGTGACCCTGTAAACCAGAATCCTTTCTGTATCTATAATATGACCTATCAATTCCTTTATGGTCCATTTACCAGGCGCATAGGCATAGTCGGCCTTTTCTTCCAGACTGTTTATAAAATCTGCAAATTCAGTAACTTGTCTTTCCAGCATGTCAATAACGTCGCCATCAACAAGTTTGATGTACGTTTCTCCCCAGATGGGATATTCATTAGTTTGCGGTCGGTTCATAAGTAATGCTGCTTTTTAATATAATTCTGAAGGTAGTTCCTTTGCCCAATTCGGAATCTTTAACAAATATTTCTCCGCTGTGGTAGTTGTTTATTATTCTTTTGGTGAGGGAGAGGCCAAGGCCCCAGCCCCGTTTTCTAGTGGTATACCCGGGTTGAAAAACGGCGTCAAATTTAGAGCGTGCAATGCCTTTACCGGTGTCGGTTACATCTATAAAAACTTCTTCTTTGGTGAGGTTTTCAATAATATTGATGGTTATTTTACCTTCATTTTCTATGGCATTTGCTGCATTTTTCAATAGGTTTTCGGTTACCCAGTCAAACAGCGGAACATTTAGCATGGCGCGTACCTGTTCATCTCCCGTTATGGTAAAAACAACTTTATCTGATGTTCTTAATTTGAAGTATTCTACAAAATTATGGATTACAGCAAAAACCACGTGATCTTCCAGAATGGGCTTAGAACCAATTTTAGAGAAACGATCTGTAATTACCTCTAACCGTTTAATGTCATTCTCCATTTCGGCAATGAGTGGATCATCTTCGGCGTTAAAGCGCGATTTCATGAGCTCAACCCAGGCCATAAGGGAGGATATCGGGGTACCTAACTGGTGTGCTGTTTCTTTAGCCATACCTACCCATACCTGGTCTTGCTCTGCTTTTCTGGCAGAACTGAAGGCCACATAAGCCGTTAATAAAAACAAGGCAATTACGCCTAACTGTATGTATGGAAAGTAGCGAAGTTGAGTTAAAGTGGGCGAATCTTTATGGTAGATATACCAGCTGGAGCCATCTAAACCCATCGTATTTATAGGTATGGGTGGATATTGGGCTTTCATTTTTCTGAGCTCGCGTTTAAAATAGCCAGGATCAAAAGAAACGCCCGCCTTATTCTCTACATCGTAATTGGTTTTTGTAGAGTCCAGTCCTTGATAACCGCGTATTTCTCCCTTTGAATCTATCATGATAACGGGTAGCTTATTATTGGCCCTGATCAGGTCAATCAGGCCAGTGTAACGGTCGTCATCATACATCATAATGGCCTGTTCCGTTACTTTAACATACAGTTGGAACTGCAGCCGCTCTTCGCGCTCCATCTTTTTTACAAAAAAATCACTGTAAAAAACAGAAGCAGCACCAATTATAATGGCGAATATCAATAGAAAGAATTTCCAGCGCCGCTTTTTCTCGTAGGGGTTCATAGATTATGTAGGCAAATTACAAAAATATATCTTTGCTGGCAGTAATATGGAAAAGAAAGTAAGAGTAAGATTTGCGCCGAGCCCTACCGGCGGATTACACCTGGGTGGTGTACGGACAGCGCTGTTCAATTATTTGTTTGCTAAACAGCACAATGGTACGTTTGTGCTGCGGGTGGAAGACACCGATCAAACCCGGTTTGTGGAAGGCGCAGAAGAATATATTGTATCCTGCCTGGAATGGTGCGGGATGACACCAGATGAAAGTCCGCAGGTAGGCGGCCCATTTGGTCCGTACCGCCAGAGCGAAAGAAAAGCGACTTACAAACAATATGCGGACCAGTTGATTGCCGACGGATACGCTTACTATGCTTTTGACACCCCGGAGGAGTTGGATGCAAAGCGCAAAGAAGTGAACAATTTTACCTACGGACTGGCAACAAGAGGCGAGATGCGCAATTCTCTTGCCTTGACTGAGGAAGAGGTGGCTAAACTGTTATCAGATCAGGTACCCCATGTTGTGCGTATAAAAATGCCGGCAGATAAGTTGGTTTCTTTTACAGATTTGATTAGGGGCCATGTAAGTTTTGAAACCAATCTAGTAGATGATAAAGTCCTTTTAAAGGCAGACGGAATGCCTACCTATCACCTGGCTGTTGTGGCAGATGATAAAGCGATGGAGATAACCCATGTTTTTAGGGGCGAAGAATGGCTGCCCTCTGCGCCAATCCATATACTATTGTGGCGTTACCTGGGCTGGGAAGATGAGATGCCGGAATGGGTACATTTGCCATTGATTTTGAAACCAGATGGAAACGGTAAGTTGAGCAAGCGTGATGGCGATAGACTGGGCTTTCCTGTCTTTGCGCAAAACTGGACAGATCCTAAAACAGGCGATATCACCGCAGGATTTAAAGAACTTGGTTTTATGCCAGAGGCTTTTGTAAACCTGCTGGCTATGCTGGGCTGGAATGACGGTACGGATCAGGAATTATTTAGTATGCAGGAACTGATTGCGAAGTTTTCGTTAGATAGGATCAGCAAGGCTGGAGCAAAGTTTGATTTTGAAAAAGCGAAATGGTATAACCATGAGTGGATTAAAAACGCAGATGCAAAAACATTGGCTCCTGCAGTAACAACTGCACTTCGAGCGGCTGGTATTTCAATTACTAATGAAAATTATTTATGGAAAGTAATTGATTTGATTAAAGACAGGTGTAACCTGATGACAGATTTTGTACAGCAATCAGGCTACTTTTTTGTCGGACCAGAAAGCTACGATGAAGCAGCGGTAAAGCCTAAATGGACGGCAGAAAAAGCCATTTTCTTTGAAGCGTTTGCTGCGGGGTTAACAGATAGTTTAACTGCATTAGAACAAGAAGAGCAATTCAAAGAACTAGCCACAGCACACAGTTTTAAGCCGGGAGAATTGATGCTTCCTTTTAGGGTTATGCTGGTAGGCGGTAAATTTGGTCCGGGTGTTTTTGATATTTCCCTTGCATTGGGTTGTGTTGAAGTTCAAAAGAGAATTCGCGCAGCGATAACTAAATTTAATCAATAGCTAAAAAATTGGAGTTTGGTATGACAATTGAAGTTAATCATTGTTATATCAAATAAACAATTTTTATATGCAGTGGTTCGGTAAAGGAAGTGGCAATATAGACGATAGAAGAGGAATGAGTGGCGGTGCCATTGGTGGTGGCATAGGAGTTATTGTCGTCATTATTGGATTAATTTTTGGACAGGACCTGACCGGTCTTGTTAGTCAGCTGCCTGCCGGGCAGGGTCAGGTTACAGAAGGAAAAACCGGCGATCCAACCGATGCGGAAGGTAAATTTGTTGATGGGGTATTTGAATCTACCAATCAGGTATGGGAGATTCAGTTCAAGAAAATGGGATCTACTTATCAGGAACCAGAAAAGCTGACCTTATTTACAGATTATGTTCAGTCTGCCTGCGGAGGCGCCAGCTCGGCCGTTGGACCATTCTACTGTCCGGGTGATAGAAAAATATACATTGACCTTTCGTTTTACGAAGAATTGAAGAACCGCTTTGGTGCGGCTGGTGATTTTGCGCAGGCTTATGTGATCGCCCATGAGGTTGGTCACCATGTACAGAACTTGCTTGGCATCTCTGCCAAGCTAGATGCGGCCCGCGGTAAAGTAAGTGAAAAGGAATACAATAAACTTTCTGTGAAACTGGAGTTACAAGCTGATTTTCTTGCTGGCATGTGGGCGCACCATGCACAAAATTTGAAAGACTTTAAGCTGGAGGATGGTGATATTGAAGAAGCACTGAATGCAGCGAACGCCATAGGTGACGATAAGCTGCAAAAGCAGGCACAAGGCGAAGTGGTTCCTGATGCTTTTACCCATGGTACATCTGCGCAGCGCATGTATTGGTTTAAAAAGGGGTTTGAAACAGGAGACATTAAGCAAGGTGATACCTTTAACTCCGCTGAATTATAATTAGTTTAACTGCAAGTTTTTTGATATGATATGAATTTATATCCAAAATATTCTTGCGAGTTGTATAACTTTAAAATTTCCATATAACCTCCAGAATGATATTAATAGTTGATGATACCCCCGAGAACCTTATTTCATTGAAAAAGGTTCTGGAGCGGAATAATTTTGAAGTTGATACTGCTCTCTCTGGGGAGGATGCCCTTAAAAAGGTGCTGAAGAATGAATATGTGCTCATTATTCTGGATGTTCAAATGCCTGGTATGGATGGTTTTGAAGTAGCTGAAGCCATTTCTGGCTATAGTAAAGCAAAGGAAACCGCCATTATTTTCCTATCGGCAGTGAATACCGATAATAGGTTTATAACTAAAGGTTATTCATCAGGCGGACTCGATTACATTACCAAGCCGGTAGATATGGATATTTTACTGCTTAAAGTGAAAACGTTTTATCGAATTTACGAGCAGAATAGAAAACTGATAGAAATCCAGAATGCGCTGATAGAGGAAATTGAGTATAGAAAGAAGGCAGAAAGGAAAAAGGATGAGTTTATTAGTATTGCCAGTCACGAACTTAAAACCCCTCTAACCAGTGTAAAGGGCTATATGCAACTGTTAGAGCGTAACCTGGAACGTGGTGATATAGAGACCGTAAAGAGCCATCTTGGTAAGGCGCAGGCGCAGTTGGAAAAGTTGAGCGATCTGATTGCTGATTTGCTTGATATTTCCAAAATTGAAAGTGGGAAGCTTAAGTTTAACAAAAAATTCTTTGATTTAAATGTATTACTGGATAGTGTGATGGAGATCATTAACCAGTCTAACCCAGATTTCAAACTGATTCGTAAAGGAACGGCTTCTAAGGAGATTTATGCAGATGAAACACGCATAGAGCAGGTGATTATTAATTTTTTAACCAATGCCATTAAATATTCTCCTGGGACTACAGAAGTACATATCAATTTGGAATCGATGGGCGATAAGATTTATCTTGGTGTGCGTGATTTTGGTATTGGGATAGCCCCGGAACTGCAAAAGCATGTATTTGATAAGTTTTACAGGGTGGAAGAGACCGCAATACATTTTCAGGGATTAGGTATAGGATTGTACATTTCCCAGGAGATCATCAGGCGGCATATGGGGGAAATTGGCGTTAAAAGCAAGGTGGGCGAGGGCTCCGAATTTTATTTTATATTACCAGTTAATGTGGGACCAGAAAAAGATTAACAATAGATTTTTATGAATTCATCGTTAAGAAACAACCTGAGAATTGGCTTAGGCCTTTCGTTATTAATACTATTTATTACATCACTAGCATCATTTACCAGCATCAATAACCTGATAAAAAGTGCAGACCTGGTAGCCCATAGCAATAGCGTTATGAATAACCTGGATGGGGTGATCTCTACACTTAAAGATGCAGAGACCGGACAGCGCGGCTATTTATTGACCGGAGATAAGGCTTTTTTGACGCCATATATTGGTGCGAAAGCACATGCCGATGATCTTTTAAGTCAAATTGCAATAGAAAGTAAAGACAATCCTTATCAGCAAGAAAATTTGAAGCGGCTACGGGTTATAGTAGATAACAGGCTTTCCATACTTGAGCAGACTATTGATATAAAGAGCAGGGGTGGGAGCGTGAGCATAAGTGAGCTGCTTAAGGGTAAGGTTATTATGGATGATGCCCGTAACGTAATAAGGAAAATGCAGGCAGAGGCAATACGTTTATTGAACCTGAGAACTGAAGAATTAAATAAAGTATCTAGCTACACGCCTGCATTGATCCTGATTGCCGGTACACTTGCTGTATTGATTACCGTCTTTTTTTACAGGAAGGTATCGGGTGATTTCACCATAAGAATGAAATTGCAAAAGGAGCTTGAAGATAAAAATGAGGAGACAAATAAAAGGATAGAGGTCATCCAAAATATTGCAGGCAGAATTTCTAATGGTGATTACCAGATCAGGTTAGATGAAATGGATAAAGATGGGCTTGGAAGTTTGGCCGGGTCATTAAATGCGATGGCAGAATCCTTGCAATATTCATTTACATTGCTGGCAGATAAAGAATGGCTGCAAGCTGGGATAGCCAGTTTGAATGATAAAATGGTTGGTGGGAAAAATCTGAATGTGCTGACTACAGACATCATAGAGAATATTGTAGAACATACCAACAGTAATGTAGCTGCTTTCTATTTGCTTGCTGAAGATCAGAAGTTACATCTGGAAGGGAGCTACTCAATAATAGAAGCAGAGAAAAAAAGGGTATTGAAAGTTGGCGAAGGTATACTTGGGCAGGTAATCAAATCTGGTAAACCAATAATCATCAAAGAAATACCGGCGGGTGAAATGACCATCAGCTATGCTTCTGGTGCTACCCAACCAAAAAGTATTGTTGCCGTGCCCGTTTTAAGAAATGGTATTTTGGCAGGAGTAATGGAGTTTGGATCTTTAACCACCTATACGCCACTTCACCTCGAATTTTTAAACAATGTTTCTGAGAATATCGGCATTGCTATTCATGTGGCCCAAAATCGTATGCGTATGCAAGAGCTTTTGGAAGAAACACAGGCACAGGCAGAAGAACTACAGGCACAGCACAATGAACTGGAAGGCCTGAATGCGGAACTAGAGGCGCAGACACAAAAGATACAGACGTCTGAAGAAGAACTTAGGGTGCAACAAGAAGAATTGTTGCAAAGCAATCAGGAATTGGAAGAGCGAACTAGTTTGCTGGAAGAAAAGAATCAGTTGATACTAGAAAGAAATCTGGACATACAACAGAAATCGGAACAGCTGGAGCTCAGCACCAAGTATAAGTCGGAATTCCTGGCCAATATGTCACATGAGCTGCGTACACCACTAAACTCGATTCTATTATTGTCCAAACTCATGTCTGACAATAAAGAACTGGATGCCGAATATATTGAATATGCAGAGGTTATACAAAGCTCCGGACAAGGGTTACTTGGCTTGATAGATGAGATTCTTGATCTTTCAAAAATTGAGGCAGGAAAGATGAAACTAGAGTTTGCTGAAGTGAATGTTACAGAGGTAGCAACAGATATGCGCTCTTTGTTTAACCCGATAGCTAAGCATAAAAATCTGGAATTGATTATAGACCTGGAAGATCAGGTTGCAAGTTTGGTAACAGATAAGATGAGGCTGGAGCAAATCCTTAAAAATTTACTTTCTAATGCAATCAAGTTCACGGCCCATGGAAAAGTAGTGCTTACCATTAAAAAAGCCGCTACAAATAACGCTGTTGTATTCCAGGTATCAGATACCGGAATAGGTATCCCAGTAGATAAACAAGGGTTGATTTTTGAAGCCTTCCAGCAAGCAGATGGCTCTACACGGAGAAAGTTTGGAGGAACAGGCTTAGGTCTTTCCATAAGCAGGGAGCTGGCCAAGCTGCTTGGAGGAGAAATAGAGCTGACCAGTAAGGAACATGTTGGCAGTGAATTCTCTTTCACCTTACCAGCCGATGGCACTGTATTAACAGTTGAAGACGCCACTCAAAACGTTGTAAGTGCGCCAGCTTACTTTGAAAGAAAAGAAGAACAGACAGAACAAAGATTTACAGTAGACCACATTCCGCAAGAGTTGGAAGATGACAGGTTTAACATTGTTGCAGGTGATAAAGTTATTTTGATTGTTGAAGACGATACCCCTTTTGCTAAGATACTGCTAAACTTTACACGTAAGCGGAATTATAAAGGAATTGTTGCCGTTAGGGGTGATCAGGGAATAGAGATGGCTAATTTTTATAAACCTGTAGCCATTCTGCTGGATATACAGTTGCCCATAAAGGATGGATGGCAAGTAATGGAAGAGCTCAAATCAAACCCTGATACTAAGCCTATTCCTGTGCACATCATGTCATCGCTGGAGGTAAAAAAGGAAAGTTTGCTAAAAGGGGCTGTAGATTTTATTAACAAACCTTTTGCCATAGAGCAAATGCAACAGATCTTTCAAAAATTAGAGCATGCATTAAGCAGGCACCCTAAAAAGGTGCTTATAGTAGAAGAAAATAAGCAACATGCAGAGGCATTGAGCTATTTTCTTAGTAACTATAATATTACAACTGAGGTAGCAGGAAATGTAAATCAAGGGATTGATGCTTTGCACAGGAAGGAAGTAGATTGTGTAATACTGGACATGGGAATTCCTGATAAGGGTGCCTATGAAACGCTGGAGACCATCAAGAAAAGTGAAGGTCTTGAAAATCTGCCGATCATTATTTTTACAGGTAAAAACCTTTCTAAAGGTGAAGAGAGCAGGATAAAGCAGTATGCGGATTCTATTGTGGTAAAAACGGCACATTCTTATCAGCGGATACTGGATGAAGCAGGTTTATTCTTACACTTGGTTGAAGAAAAGGCGGTAGACAATAAGAGTAAACCGGCATCTGAGCGATTGGGCGGATTGTATGAGGTGCTGAATAATAAAACGGTATTGATAGCTGATGATGATGTGCGTAACATTTTCTCCCTTACCAAGGCACTAGAACAGCATAAAATGAAAGTGCTGGCAGCAACAGATGGTAAAGAAGCGCTTCAGTTACTGAAAGAAAACCCGATTGTAGATATTGTATTAATGGATATGATGATGCCTGAGATGGACGGATATGAAAGCACAAGAGAGATCAGGAAGATGCCTGCATACAAACAATTGCCTGTTTTGGCTGTTACTGCCAAAGCAATGATGGGAGACCGGGAGAAATGTATCGCCGCAGGTGCGTCTGACTATATCTCAAAACCTGTTGATATAGATCAACTGATCTCATTACTCCGCGTTTGGCTCTACGATAAAGTTTAATATGGCAAGCAAAGTATTAATTATAGACGATGATAACAGGAATATCTTTGCCTTAACAGCAGTTTTAAAAGCGAGAGGGTATAAGTGTCTCTCTGCAATTGGCGGTGAAGAGGGAATTGAGATTCTTAAGAATGACAATGAGGTAGCTGTAGTGCTGATGGATATGATGATGCCGGGTATGGATGGCTACCAGGCTATTGCTGAAATAAACAGCTTACCCGAGCTGAAGAATATTCCAGTAATAGCAGTTACTGCACAGGCAATGGTGGGCGATAAGGAACGGTGTCTTCAGGCAGGAGCGGTAGGTTATGTATCAAAGCCAATCAATGTGGATGAATTAACCGGGTTACTAACGCGATATATACTTTGATTTTGGAGGGTGTACTGATAAATGATGAACAAGTAGAAGTACTGCTTTCCGATCTTCTGGAGAACTACGGCTATGATTTTACAGGTTATTCCCGCGCATCGTTAAAACGAAGAATCAATAGGTTGTATGGTCTAGACAAAGCCCTTAGTTTTGCAGAATTTAGGTATAGGATTAAAAACGATGGTGGGTATTTTAAAAGGTTTGTAGAGCAGATTACAGTTAATGTAACGGAGATGTTTAGAGATCCGTTTTTCTTTAAGAACCTTCGTGATGCTGTACTTCCTGCCATGGGAACCTATCCATTTATAAGAATATGGCTTGCCGGATGCTCTACTGGTGAGGAAGCGTATTCTGTGTCTATTGTTTTAAAAGAGCTTAATCTGCTGCATAAGGCGCTTATTTATGCAACAGACCTCAATCCAGCTGTGCTGGAAAAGGCAGGACAAGGTATGTTTGCAATGAGCCAGATGAAGCAGTATTCAGAAAACTATATTGCATCTGGAGGAACTAAGGATTTCTCCAGTTATTATACTGCAAATTACTCCTTAGCTAAATTTAACGACGCCTTAAAAAGTAAGATTATCTTTTCTACACATAACCTTGTATCTGATCACTCCTTTAACGAGTTTCAGTTGATCCTTTGCAGAAACGTGTTGATTTACTTTGACAGGGATTTACAACATAAAGTGCTGGATCTTTTTGATGACAGTTTGGAAGAATTGGGATATTTGGCGTTGGGAACAAAAGAAACGGTAGACTTTTCTGGAATTTCAAAGAAGTATAAGAGGCTACCAGGACAAAAGATTTGGAGGAAAATTAAATGATGGGAGGATGTGAAGCAGTGATTATAGGCGGCTCTGCTGGAAGTTTGGAAGTACTGCTTAAGGCATTGCCTGTTCTTGATGTTGATCTTACTTTTCCTATAATTATTGTGATACACCGCAAGCACGGCACAGACTCATTACTTCCAGATCTGCTTTCCAGCAGAACAAAGCTAAGGGTAAAAGAAGTAGATGAAAAGGAGCCGATTTCTGCAGGAACAATTTATATTGCACCATCAGATTACCATTTATTGATTGAACGCGACAGGACTTTCTCTCTTGACTATTCTGAAAAGATTAATTATTCCAGACCATCAATAGATGTAACCTTTCAAACAGGAGCAGAGGTTTATAAAGATAAATTGACCTGTATTTTATTGTCGGGCTCCAATTCTGATGGAGTAAATGGTCTAAAAAGTGTTAAAATATGGGGTGGAACGGCAGTAATACAAAGCCTTGAATCTGCTCAGGTAGCCTATATGCCCGCACAGGCGAAGTTACATGTGGATATAGATGAGGAGCTAAGTATTGAAAAGATTGGAGATTTCATAAATTCACTTAAATAATCGATAAGTTTGTTGATTATAGCTAGTACAATAAATGAAGAATAAGAAAGTATTTGTATTTGATGATAACACTGATATCCTGGAATTATGTACCATTATATTAGAGGATGCTGGATATGAGATAAAAACCTCATCAACATCTAATAATATAATTGATCAGGTGCTTAGCTATACTCCTGATATTATATTTATGGACAACTGGTTGCCTGATGTAGGTGGTATTGAAGCAACACGTGAATTAAAAAAACACGAGACGCTAAAAACTATTCCTGTTATCTATTTCTCTGCAAATAACGATGTGAAATCTCTTGCCCAGGAAGCTGGTGCAGACGGCTACTTATCCAAACCTTTTGATATACAGGAACTGGAAGATATCATTACCCGTCATCTTTCTTAGCCTTTTTATTTACCACCTAGCACGTCTACACCCTGTTCAAATATGATGTCCACAGGGATCCCCTTTTTTGTTAGTCGATCTAGGTCAGACTGCAAGTCGGAAGGAATCATGGCGTTTTCTTTTTGAGCCTTTTCTACCGCAGCTTTATCTCCATTTCCTTGTAAGGTTATGATCATGTTGCCCAGCTTGTTCATTGCATCTTGAAACTTTACAAAGTCTACCTTATATGTTCCATTGGGATTTCTGATAAACGCACCATTTTCTTTGAAGAAGTTAAAGCATTGCATGTTTGCCATGCCGTGCGCACTAGAGGCACCAAACCTTACAGATCTAAGGATACCTGCCATGTATGTGGTATAAAACTGTTTAAGATCGCCTTTAAGCTCGCCTTTTTTTAATAATCCTGTAACCATGTATAACCCGAGAACATCAGCTTTCCCTTCTTCAAGCCAGGAGAACTGTTCTTGGAGCGCCTCCTTAACAAAACCCTTCCCGGTTATGGTTTTTTTGATACCCAGTCCATGAGCAACTTCATGGAACATGACATTGTCAAAGAAAGCATCAAAATTAATGTATTGCTGTTGGTCTGCATCGATTAATTCCATAGCAATTGGCATAAGAATCTTGTCAAATTTAGCTTTCATTGCATTTTTTAATTGGGAGCGACGGGTTCCTTTTTTCTGCTGGATAATCTCGTCGTTCGGCAGGTTAACTGCTATCGTTTTGGAGCCGGCATTACAGTCTCCTGCGTAGTAAATTACGTCGTAGGCATTCAATTCTGAATCTGTTCCTGGCTTTTCCTTTTTATATTTTGCATCAACAGGCAGGCCGCGCTGAAGTTCTGGTAACATGCTTACATATTTGGCAAGCCGCTTACTCCATACTTTATCTTTAACCAATACATACGCCTCAAAAGAAGCACGGGCATTCAAAAGTTTATCCTCATAGTTTTCTATAGGACCTAATATGATGTCTAGCGTATTGGTTTTCATGTCAAGCCAGGCATAGTCGCTGGCCGTATAGTTGTCAGAAATCAGGGCATCGGCCCTTAGGTTAAGGTATTTTTTAAAACCTGGGTTCTCGGCAATTAATGCAGCCTGTTTTAATAAGGAAGATGCTTTTTGTAGTTCTGTTGCGTAGATGATATGATAAGGTACAGACATATATTTGCCTGGCTGCTCTTCCCTGATTACTGAATACAACCCATACTTATCTTTCACATCGGATTTAGTAAGCGCTTCCTTAGTCATCCCGGCAGGATAAAAATTAAGGGCATTGGGTTTTGGACCTACGCCTGCAACAAATGGCTTGTCGCCATTTAACCGGTCCCAGGGGCCATAGTTAATCATGACAAAAGATTTGGTTTTTTCGTCTTTGATGGTGTTTAATAAACTATCGCGCTGTGGGTATACCTGCTTCCAATAAATGTCATCCATAATTTGCGCGGCCTGAATTAACAAAGGCAATATTTCGCGCTCGCTTGGGCTCAGTTGATTTACATTGGTTGAAAGCTTTACTTTTTCGTAAATGTCCAGTCTTTCGTCGACATATCTTACTAAACTGTCTTTTCCTGTGACAGTCTTTATATCACTTGTTGTGGTTTTGTTTTTAGGTTGATTACAGGAAACCAATGCTGCTGTAAAGGTTAATCCTGTTATAAATAAGCGAGCGGGAGAAAAAAAATTCATAGTGTTGGTTTATGTAGGCACGTTAACATGCGAGTATTGTTTCGATTATTTTTGGGCTAAAAGTAGTAAAAAATAGTAATTTCACAGTTTCAAAACCGTCTGTCATGATTACTCAAAATAAATTTATTGCTGGTTTTTTTATTATTTCGCTACTAATGGTTTCGTCTTGTTCCACAAACAAATATGCTGCCACTAATAAAATCTATAAAACGCAGGCTAAAGGGTATGCAAAAATCATTGAGATGACACCTCCTCTAAGTCAGGGAGTTGATTCAATGGCTATTGATTCTCAAGCCTGGGTTGGCTCTGTAAACTTCGGTATCCGGAAGCCTAATTTTGTAATTCTGCACCATACCGCACAGAAGTCTACCGATCAAACCATTAAAACCTTTACTGTTAAAGGGCAGAGTGAAGTTAGTGCGCATTATGTAGTGGGAAGAGATGGAAAGGTAGTTCATATGGTTAATGATTATCTGCGTGCGCATCATGCAGGTATTGGGAAATGGGGTAATGATACGGATATTAATTCTTCCTCTATTGGAATTGAGATAGATAACGACGGGTTTGAGCCATATAGCCCATCACAGATCCAAGGTGTGCTAAAGTTACTTGCCACATTAAAGAGGCATTACAAAATACCTACTGCTAACTTTATAGGTCACTCTGATATCGCTCCTAGCAGGAAGCCAGACCCTCATGATTTCCCTTGGAAATTACTTGCAGAAAAAGGGTTTGGCCTTTGGTATGACGAGCTATTAATTATGCCAACGGAAGATTTTGATACAAAAGTGGCTTTGAGAATTATGGGTTATGATGTAAGTAACTTACCTGCAGCGATTGTTGCTTTTAAGCGTCATTTTGTGCAAACGGATATTACTCCGGTGCTAACCCCTGCAGATAAGTCGATATTGTTTAACCTGTACAAAAAATATTTGTAGCAGATTATCTATTTGTTTGATTTTGCCCAGGCATCCTTAAGGGAAACTGTGCGGTTAAAGATTAAGTTTTCTGCGGAAGAAGCTTTGTCGAGCGTATAATATCCTTTTCTTATAAATTGATAGCGACCATCCTGATCAGCATTTTGGAGGTAAGGCTCAATATATGCTTTGCTGATTACTTCAATGCTGTTTGGGTTTAAATAATCTTTAAAATCACCTTCTTCAGCATCGGGAGACTCCACTGTAAATAGACGATCGTACATTCTTATTTCGGCAGTTTTAGCATGCTTGCTGCTTACCCAGTGGATGGTTCCCTTAACGTTAATGCCACTGGTATCCTGTCCGCTTTTTGACTCTGGAATGTAAGAACAGTTAATCTGTGTTACATGGCCATCGCTGTCTTTTTCAAAACCTTCACATTTAACAATGTATGCGTGTTTTAATCTTACTACAGCTCCCGGCGCCAGGCGGAACCATTTTTTTGCAGGCTCTTCCATAAAGTCTTCGCGCTCAATCCACAGCTCATTGCTGAATGGAATTTCTCTCGAACCACCTTTATCTTCAGCTTCTGGGTTGTTTTCACCAATAAGAATTTCTTCCTGTCCATCTGGATAATTGGTGATCACCAATTTAATTGGGTCGAGTACAGCCATAACCCTGGTGGCTATTTTGTTCAGGTGTTCCCTTACGCAAAACTCCAGCAAACTAAGTTCTATTATGTTTTCACGTTTTGCTATTCCAATCCTTTCACAAAACTCCCTGATGCTTTCTGGAGTATAACCCCTTCTGCGAAGGCCGCTAATTGTTGGCATTCTTGGGTCATCCCAACCAATAACCACCCCATCGTTAACGAGGTGTAGCAGCTTACGCTTACTCATTACTGTATAGGAAAGATTAAGTCGGGCAAATTCATATTGCTTTGATGGAAAAATTCCTAGCTTCTCAATAAACCAGTCGTATAATTCGCGATGCGAGACATATTCTAAAGTACAAATGGAATGGGTGATGGATTCTATGCTGTCACTTTGTCCGTGGGCAAAATCGTACATTGGGTATATACACCACTTATCTCCGGTTCTATGGTGAGCGGCATGTTTAATACGGTAGATGATGGGATCTCTCATCAGCATATTGGTGCTTGACATATCTATTTTTGCACGCAAAATACAGGCGCCATCCGCTAAAGAACCACTTTTCATCTGGGCAAAAAGTTCCAGGTTTTGTTCGATGCTTCTGTCCCTGAAAGGACTGTCTTTGCCAGGTTCTGTTGGTGTTCCTTTTAAAAGAGCAATCTCCTCTGCAGTACCATTATCTACATAAGCCAACCCATCAGTAATCAGCTTTACGGCATAATCATAAAGCGTATCAAAGTAATCTGAAGTATACAATTCGTTTTTCCATTGAAAGCCCAGCCATTTGATGTCTTCCTGCTGACTGTCTACATATTCAGTTTTTTCTGTAACAGGGTTGGTATCATCAAACCTAAGGTTTGTGTAGCCACCATATTTCTTGGTTAGCCCAAAGTTTAGGCAGATGGCCTTTGCGTGCCCAATGTGTAAATATCCATTTGGTTCTGGTGGAAAACGTGTAATCAGGGTATTGTATTTGCCGGTATTTAGATCGTTTTCAATAATCTCCTCAATAAAGTTCAACGACTTTTCTTCGCTCATATATCAATAAAATAGGTCGGTAAAGTTAACATAAAACTGCTAATTTACTTACCTTTAGCATGTACATATATAAATTATAGACAATACTTTAAACAGACCAACTCGGTTTTTTGTGACAAAAGTAGGTTTGGTTGTCGTTGTGAAAAATAGAACAGAATGGTTAAAGCTTAATAGAAATTTCTAATTATGGAATATCAGAACATTCTTTCCGAGTTGAAGGATCAAATTCTTTACCTTACTATCAATCGGGAAAATAAGTTAAATGCTTTAAATAAGGCAACGCTAACGGAACTGGCAGATGCAATAAAGTTTGCAGAGCGTGACGAGGTGCAGGGCGTTCTTATTACTGGATCTGGTCTAAAAGCATTTGTTGCAGGAGCCGATATTTCTGAGTTTTCAAGTTTTGATACACAACAAGGAGAAGCACTGGCAAGAGCGGGACAGGAAAATGTTTTTAATGCCATTGAGCGTAGCGCTAAGCCAGTGATTGCTGCTGTAAATGGCTGGGCGCTGGGCGGCGGATTAGAGCTTGCAATGGCTTGCCATATTAGGATTGCTTCAGATAATGCAAAACTTGGTTTGCCGGAAGTTACGCTTGGGTTGATTCCGGGATATGGAGGTACTCAGCGACTTACAGCGCTAGTTGGTAAGGGTAGAGCAATTGAGATGATTGTAACAGCCGAGCCCATCACTGCGACAAGAGCAGAGCAGATTGGCCTTGTAAATTATGTAGTGCCTCAGACAGAACTTTTGCAAAAGGCAGAAGAACTTTTTAATAAAATAAGACAAAGAGCACCACTGGCCTTAGCCGCTGCTATAAGATCGGTCAATGCAGCAGGAACATCGGGTATTAATGGGTATGAAATAGAGATCAACGAATTTGGCAAGTGTTTCAGTACTGAGGATTTTAAAGAAGGGATTTCTGCCTTTTTAGATAAGAGGACTCCATTGTTCTCTGGTAAATAGATAGTTATGTATCAATTCATTTTGATTGTTCGTGCTATATTAATAGCATCGCGAGAATTATAGCGGAAAAGTGTAGAAAATATTGCCCATTATAAAATAACTTTTATTATATTTATTTCTTAAATGAGCTCAGCCTATTTATTTTATGAGAAAAATATTAATAGTAGACGATGAAATAAATATAGGCATATTGTTGTCTAAGTTTTTAATAAGAAATTCCTTTATTGTGTCTACCGCAACAAGCGGGTTAAGTGCGCTGGATTACCTTGCTAAAGACACGTATGATCTGGTACTTTGCGACTATCGTCTGGAAGATACTGATGGTAAAGAGATGCTTATAAAGATTAAAGAGCGATCTCCGGGTACAGGTGTTATTATCATAACTGGTTATTCAGATATTAAACTTGCTGTTGAGTTGATTAAATTAGGTGCTTATGACTACATCACCAAGCCACTTTATCCAGATGAAATATTAAATACCATAAATAAAGCGATAGAGACGCAGATTGCGCTTAACGCCAATGTTTCTGATAATTCAAACCAGGCGCCAAAACAAAAGACAGCTAAACAAAGCTATGTGCAGGCAGATAATTTTGTTGCCGGACAAAGTCCTGCTTCTAAAGAGTTATTAAAGCAGATCCAGCTTGTAGCCCCAACCTCTTATAGCGTAATCCTAACAGGGGAAAGCGGAACAGGTAAAGAATCTGTTGCCAAGGCAATACACTTAAATAGCCCTAGAAAAGACAATCCTTTTATTGCAATGGACTGCGGCTCCCTTACAAAGGAACTTGCGGGAAGCGAGTTTTTTGGTCACGAAAAAGGCTCATTTACAGGGGCACTTTATACTAAAATAGGCCATTTTGAGATGGCAAACGGTGGAACTCTTTTTCTTGATGAGGTGGGTAATCTTTCTTATGAGATCCAAGCAGCTCTTTTACGGACGGTACAGGAGCGCAAAATCAAAAGAATAGGCAGTACTAAAGAGATTAATCTCGACGTTCGCATTATCGTGGCGACTAATGAAAATTTAGGTCATGCCATTCAAAAAGGTAAGTTTAGAGAGGATCTTTACCATAGGTTTAATGAATTTTCTATTGATCTTCCACCACTTAGTTACCGTGGTAAAGATATTATGGTTTTTGCCCACACCTTCTTAAATTTTGCAAATCAAGAGCTAAATAGAAATGTGCAGGGTTTTTCAGATGAAGTTGTAGAATGTTTTCTTACCTATAATTGGCCTGGAAATGTAAGAGAGCTTAAAAATGTGGTTAGAAGGGCAACCTTGCTCACAGAATCTCAGGAAATACAGTTAAAAGCATTACCACTTGAAATCTCTACATACGCTAAGGCATCAGCAATAGAAAACTCTATGGTAAGAGTTGAAAAGCCAAGGGACTTAAAAAACGCAGCCTTAGAAGCAGAATACGATACAATTTTAACAGTACTAAGAGAAGTTAATTTCAATAAAACTAAAGCGGCTAAAATTCTTAACATTGACCGTAAAACGTTGTACAATAAGATGAGAGCCATTAATTTGGATACCTAGTGTTATTTGCCGTTGTTATCTTTTTTATTTCATCAATGGTATTGGGATATTGTATCTTAATGAAAATAACAGCAATTTAAAAGCGCGGTCCAAAGGAAGTTTATTTTTACTTCAGTTGCCCGTAATAAAACACGATTAAATACCAGGCGTTTAATATATTCAATGATGTCAATATTTAGCTATAAACAACGAAACAACATTACACTGCTAATTATTGTAGTTTTAGGCTGTTTAATTTTATACTCTTTACAGGGCATTTTTGGGTCGATTCTCAGTACGCTTGTGCTTTATACAATATTGAGACCTGGTTATGTTTATCTCGTTGATGTAAAGCGGATGAATAGGAGCCTCGCTGCCATATTATTGCTATTCATATCTGTAGTTGTTCTTATTCTTCCATTCTATGCTTTAAGCAGTATGGTAATTGAAAAGATTGCCGAGTTACAGAACAATCCCGCATATTTTAAAGATATACTTTTTAAATTGAAGCACCTGATGCCTATAGGTGGAGATTTGCAAAATCTGGTTGAAGATGGAATTAAAAAAGCGGGAACGTGGGCAACTGAACTCTTTCCATCCATAATTACCGGAGCCTTCAACATCATATTAGGGCTAATGCTCATGTACTTCTTACTCTATTTCATGTTGGTACAGATGGATTCATTTGAAAGCGCCCTAATTAAATACGCGCCATTTAGAGAGCAAAATGTACAGCGTTTTGCAGAAGAGATGCGCAACACAACTTATGCAAATGTTTTGGGGCAGGGTTTTATTGCATTGGTGCAGGGTACGTTAGTGGGCATTTCGTTTTATGTGCTGGGTTATACCGATCCTGTATTTTGGGGAGTAATAACAACTTTCATATCATTTGTCCCAGTACTTGGTCCACCTGTGATCTTTGTTCCTGCTGCCTTATTGCAAATCGCAAATGGTAATAGTTTTGCTGGTTGGGCAATGCTTATTTTTGGGTTTGTCGTCATCATCAATATAGATAATGTACTGCGGTTTATGATTGCCAAGAGGGTAGGGAACATACATCCCGTTATTACTGTAATTGGGGTAGTTATCGGAATTCCGCTATTCGGTATTTTAGGACTCGTATTTGGCCCACTCCTGATCTCATGGTTTATCCTATTGCTGAAAATATATGAAACAAGTGCCATGGCTTCAGAGAGATTAGAAAGAATTAAAACAATTTCCGAACAGGATTCGTTATAAAGGCATAAATTCCCGTATCAAATTAATGTTAACTATTTAAATTTAAATGTGATGAATGATAATTCAAAAGTATTAATAGGCCTTTTGGCTGGTTTAGCAGCAGGTGCTGCATTAGGATTGTTGTTTGCTCCAGAGAAGGGCAGCGAAACAAGAGACAAATTGAGTCAGTCTTTGAAAGACTTAGGAGACTCTATTAAAGATATGGCTGCAGATGAGATCAACAATCTTTCTAGTCTGAAAGACAAAGTTGTAAGCTCTGTAAAAAGCAAGATTAAAGAAACTGAAGATGAGTTTGTAGATGATATTGAGCACGCTTAAATAACCTATACAGAATTAAATAATGGAAGATAATAAACAAAAAAGCATAGAAGATCTTTACGAAGACGCGAAGGCTTATTTAGACACCAGGGTAGAGTATACGCGATTATACCTTGTAGAAAAACTAGCCAAGATTTTTGCGGATCTTGTAACTAATGCTGCGGTTATTATCTGTTTCTTACTGGCGTTCCTCTTCGGAACTATTACCCTTGCTTTATTTTTATCTGATGTGTTGGGAAGCCATACGCAAGGTTTTGGCTGTGTTGCTATCATCTATATTCTTCTTGCCTTAATCGTGTATTATACAAAGGAAAAGTATATAGAGAAGGCAATAATTAACTTTACCATCAGAAATTACTTTAACAAACTGGCAGATAAAGATGAAGATCAAGAACAAAAAGTATAACATCAATAATCTTGATGAGCTTCATGAAACAGTATGCAGCTTAAAAGCCCAAAATGATATTCAGGGAGAAGCACTTATTAAGAATGCTAAAGATTACATACATCAGTTTACCCTAGGCAATATTATTAGGAAATATGCTACTCCATCGGCATTTCTTAAGGCTGATGAGAAACTAAATATCAGTAGTAGTGTAATGTCACTTTTGCTGCCTCTTGTAATGAACAGTACGATTTTTAGGGGATCTGGGTTAATTACTAAGGCGCTTGTAGGTCTGGCATCCGGCAAAGTAGGTAAATCACTTGATGCAGAACATTTATCAGGTATGTTTAATGTAGTGAAATCGTGGTTTGGGGGTTCAAAGAAAAAGAAAGTTGTTCCAACTTCAGGATATGTAGATTATGGAATTCCACCTGATAGCGAATCATATTAAATAAAAAAGGCGCCGATTAAGTTAAATCGGCGCCTTTTTTTATAGGGTAGTTTGTATTTTTAACTCTTTAAGTTGTTTATCATCTATGGTAGACGGACTATCAATCATTACATCCCTGCCTGAGTTGTTTTTAGGAAAGGCAATCACGTCTCTTATACTGTCTAACCCAGCAAATATAGAGCATAATCGGTCAAAACCAAATGCTATCCCACCATGCGGAGGCGCACCAAATTCAAAAGCGTCCATTAAAAAGCCAAATTGCTTTTGAGCTTCTTCAGCCGAAAAGCCAAGGTGTTTAAACATCAGCGCCTGAAGCGTCCTGTCGTGGATTCTTATTGACCCCCCACCAATTTCAGTTCCGTTAACCACCATATCATACGCATTTGCCCTTACTTCTCCAGGGTGGGTATCTAACATGGCAATATCTTCTGGTTTTGGAGAAGTAAAAGGGTGGTGCATCGCATGGTATCTTTCTGTCTCCTCATCCCATTCCAATAAAGGGAAATCCAATACCCATAAGGCACTGAATTTGTTCTTATCGCGCAAGCCCAGTCTGTTACCCATTTCCAAACGCAACTCACTTAGCTGTTTTCTAACCTTATCTGTAGCTCCAGCCATAATCAAAATAAGGTCACCTGGTTGAGAATTCAGCGCGGCCGACCATCCTTTAAGTTCTTCTTCATTGTAGAATTTGTCTACTGAAGACTTCAGTGACCCATCCTCGTTGTGTCTCAAATAAATCAGACCGGTTGCTCCAATCTGTGGGCGCTTTATAAAATCAGTCAGTTCATCAACCTGCTTACGTGTATATCCTGCACAACCTTTTGCATTAATTCCAATTACCAGCTCTGCATTATCAAAAACAGGAAAATTCTTTCCTTTTACAAGATCCGTCAGCTTAATAAACTGCATTTCAAATCGTGTATCTGGCTTGTCAGAGCCATACAAACGCATCGCATCGGCATATTGCATCCTTGGAACTTCGGGCAATTCAATATCTTTAATTTCTTTAAATAGCGTTCTTATTAGCCCTTCAAAAGTATTCAGTATGTCTTCCTGCTCAATGAAAGACATTTCGCAATCGATCTGTGTAAACTCAGGCTGCCTATCTGCGCGCAGATCCTCATCTCTAAAACATTTAACAATCTGGAAATACCTGTCAAATCCAGAAACCATTAGCAGTTGCTTAAACGTTTGAGGAGATTGAGGCAGGGCATAGAATTCGCCCGCATTCATTCTGCTTGGTACTACAAAGTCCCTCGCACCCTCTGGAGTTGATTTAATAAGCACCGGTGTTTCCACCTCTATGAAGTCAAGCCCATCTAAATAACGGCGCACAGATTGAGCCATCCGGTGTCTCAAGACCATGTTGTTACGGATGGGATTTCTTCTAAGGTCCAGGTAGCGGTACTTCATTCTCAAATCATCACCGCCATCTGTTTCATCATCTATAAGGAAGGGGGGTAGCTTGGCCGCATTTAAAATCTCCAACGCAGTTATTTTAATTTCTACTTCGCCCGTTGGCATTTTTAAATTCTTATTGGATCGCTCAACTACCAAACCACTTGCTTTGATCACAAACTCACGGCCAAGGCTACGAGCAGCTTCACAAAGGGCAATATTATCATCCATGTTAAAAACCAGTTGCGTAATTCCATAACGGTCCCTTATATCAATAAAGGTCATTCCTCCCAAGTCTCTCGATTTCTGTACCCATCCGCACAAGATTACATTTTCCCCTAAATTCTTTGTGGTTAAAGCTCCGCAAGTAATTGTTCTTAACATTTTTAATTTTTTATTAAGCGGCAAAAATATTGATTTTGAACCACATATTTCAACAGGTCTTGATTTTACTGGTATATTAAAAATAATTGCGTCCCCATTCAACGTTTAAACATCAATTGTGTCTTATATACAGCAAAACAATAACAATGAAAAGAACATATATAGCTAATACAATCATAGCTTGTTGAGTAATCAGCAAGCTTTTTTTTATCTTAGCCGGCAGCAAAACTTATGATATGGAATTTTTAAGCACCCCTGAGGCCTGGATCTCTCTTTTAACCCTTACGCTTCTGGAAATTGTTTTAGGGATAGATAATATTATCTTCATCTCTATACTTTCTGGAAAATTGCCTGCCAATCAGCAAAAGAAAGGCAGACAGGTGGGGCTGGGACTTGCTATGATCACTCGGGTAATGCTCTTGTTATCGCTTACTTGGGTAATGACATTAACATCTCCTTTGTTCAGTGTGGGTCCTTGGTTAAGTATAACAGATACTGAATGGTTGCATAAATTAGAAATTTCAGGACGAGATCTAATCCTAATCGTGGGCGGACTGTTCCTTATTTATAAAAGTACACATGAGATTCACGATAAACTAGAAAGCGAAGAAGAAAAGGAGACGAAAGGCAAAGTTTATTCTTTCTCCGGGGTCATCGTTCAGATACTATTGCTTGATATCGTTTTTTCGCTAGACTCTGTAATTACGGCTGTAGGCATGGCCGATCACGTGGAGATTATGATTGCAGCCGTTGTAATTGCCGTAATTATCATGATGTTCTCTGCAAGTGCCATCAGTAATTTTGTAAATAACCACCCTACAGTTAAGATGCTGGCTTTGTCATTTTTATTGCTAATTGGCGTTTCTTTGCTGGCAGAAGGTTTTGAGCAACATATTCCAAAGGGTTACATCTATTTTGCAATGGCATTCTCTATCCTTGTAGAAATGTTAAATCTAAAGATGAAAAAGAATTCCCAAAAACCAATTAGCCTCAGGAATTCTCCTAAGGATAGTCACGCAAAATAAACGCTGTTATGATCTCTTTTTTTGAAGCCAGCCTGGCCGAACTCTCTATTCATCGTATTGGAAATAAGGCACAGGACGAGCACTATGTCTTGTCAGAGCAGTCAATCGCCTTAAATGACAACATGTTGAGCAATTTGCTGCAACAATATTTTCTTAAACCCTTTGAAAAAACCAATGAAATCTATCATTTTTTTCATCCCAATAATGACCTTAATCTGAACGAAGTTTATCATTTCGCTAAAGGTATATTTGATGATAGCACCCTTTTTCATGAGAACAGCAAGGAACTGGCAAAGCACCTTTATGAGGTATCTGGCCATCCAAAAATAAAATCGGGAGAACTCTACCTGGTTTTTTTTGAAAATGTACAGATCGAAGGTGAACTGCTTGATGCAATTGGTATTTTTAAATCAGAAACCAAAGAAACGTATTTAAAGGTTTACCCGCAAATCGACGGCTTCGGACTAAGTTATGAGCAGGACGCCATCAATATCAACAAGCTAGATAAAGGATGTCTTATCTTCAATACCGATAAGGAGGAGGGTTTCCGGGTGGCAGTTATTGATCAAACCAATAGAAGTGGAGAAGCGATTTACTGGAAAGACGAGTTTTTAAAACTTAAGACCCGTAATGATAGCTTTAATCAAACCAATAACGTTCTGGGTGTTTACAAGAATTTTGTAACCGAGCAACTGGATCATAATTTTGAAATATCCAAAGCAGATAAGATTGATTTGCTCAACAAGTCCATGAAGTACTTCAAAGAGAAAGAAAGTTTCGATCTCGATGAGTTTTCTAATGAAGTGATCGGCAATAAGGAAGGTATCGAATCATTTAAGAGCTATAAAAAAAGCTACGAAGATGAATTTGATGCAGCGATACCAGACAGCTTTGATATTTCAGGCGCAGCCGTTAAAAAGCAGCAGCGGGTATTCAAAAGCGTACTTAAATTAGACAAGAACTTCCATATCTACATTCATGGCGACAAAGATCTCATTGAAAAGGGTTTTGATGATGATAAGTCAATGAATTATTATAAAGTTTATTTTAGGGAAGAAGAGTAGCTTTTTCATAATAAATTGTAGATTTATTATTTAGCCAAATTTACAAACCTGAATGAGCACTGAACTTCAAAAAAACAGTATTTTCAAAGTCATTGGTGCGTCCTCTCTGGGCACACTTATCGAATGGTACGATTTCTACATCTTTGGTAGTCTTGCTACCATCATAGGGAGTCAGCTTTTTCCTGCAGATGCAGGAGCCTCTGCACTAATTAACACACTTGCCATCTTTGCAGCAGGATTTATAGTGCGGCCTTTTGGCGCATTAGTCTTTGGCCGTCTTGGCGATCTTATTGGCAGAAAGTACACTTTTTTACTTACGCTGGTCTTAATGGGAGGATCAACCTTTCTCATTGGCCTAATCCCTTCTTATTCAAGCATTGGATATGCTGCACCTATTTTGGTGCTCATCTTAAGGCTTGTTCAAGGCCTTGCGCTGGGTGGTGAATATGGCGGTGCGGCAACTTATGTTGCAGAGCATGCACCGGCAAACAGAAGAGGCTTTTTTACCAGCTGGATCCAAACTACTGCAACAGGCGGACTATTCCTTTCTCTCGGCATAATTGTGGTAACAAAGAATATGCTGGGTGCCGAGGCATTTGCAGATTGGGGCTGGAGGATTCCATTTTTACTATCTAGTCTTCTAGTTGGCGTATCCATCTACATCAGGATGAAGATGCACGAGTCGCCCATGTTTACTAAGTTAAAGTCGGAAGGCAAAGTATCAAAAAATCCACTAAAGGAAAGCTTCAGTAATAAAGCCAATTTTAAAATGGTATTGCTTGCGCTTTTCGGTGCTACAATGGGACAGGGGGTAATTTGGTATACCGGACAATTTTATGCGCAATCGTTTATTGAAAATACCTGTAAGGTAGATTTTAATGATTCCCGCTATATCCTGTTGTGGGCAATCGTGTTTGCAACTCCGTTCTTTGTTATTTTTGGCTCCTGGAGCGATAAGGTTGGGCGCAAATGGATTATGCTCACTGGGATGTTGTTGGGTATTATTTTCTACCGACCCATTTACCAAGAGTTTTTAGATAGTACAGACGTCACTAAAATCGAATTCAGTGAGATCAAAAGTATCTCAGACCCTACAGTAAAGAAAACTCCTGTACCAAATACAGCCGATACTTTAATCATCACTACATCTATTGTGAGCTTAAAAAGTGGCGGCTCTTATGCTAAAACTGAATCTTTTACCAAGTTTGCAGATCCAAACAAGATTTCATTAATCTCTCCAGAAGTTTATAAGGATAAAAAACTTTCCACTCCGGTATTCTGGAAATTTGTAGGACTGGTCTTCTTCCAAATCTTATTAGTAACGATGGTTTACGGTCCTATCGCAGCTTTTCTTGTGGAACTTTTTCCAACAAAAATCAGGTACACTTCCATGTCGCTGCCATACCACGTGGGCAATGGTGTATTCGGCGGACTGGTACCATTCATTGCAACACTAATTGCCAGTTTCTCGGGTTCCACGCCATTATCTGGTCTATGGTACCCAATTGGAATTGCAATGCTTAGCTTTATAATTGGCGCTATTTATTTATCTAACAAAAAGCCAGACCATGGCGAGGGTGGTAATTAATTTATTAAGATCATGAACTCAATCAAAAAAATACTAGGCTTATTTTGGATCATCTTAGGCCCCGCATCTATCATATTTCTTTTTATTCACGCAATGGATAAGATCGGGCTCGCGGCAGAAGGCGTGGCTAAAACCAACACAACACTCCAATGGGGTATTATCCTATTTATATTCATTCCCATAAGTGCAGGCCTTGTCATATTTGGATATTACGCCTTTAAAGGAGAGTATGATCAATTGCCAGAGGAGTAATGTTAAAGTACCCTCAGCAATAAGCCCTTTAGGTATTCACCTTCCGGAAAGGACAACCGCACAGGGTGATCTTCGGGTTGGTTAAACTGCTTAAGTATCTGTACTTCTCTTCCTGCATCAAGGGCAGCCCAGGCAATAATCTGTTTGAATGTTTCCATATCAACCGCTCCAGAGCAGGAGAATGTAGCCAGTATGCCGCCGCTTTCCAGCAATAGCATTCCTAGTCGGTTTAGGTCTTTGTAAGCTCTTGCCGCACGATCTAACGCTGATCTTGAAGGTGCATATTTAGGCGGATCCAGTACAATTACATCAAACTTCTTTCCTTCTTCCTTAAAAATACGCAGTTGCTTGTTCACGTCAGATTGTATGCTGGTCTGTTTGGTTTCTTTAAATCCGTTCAGTTTCAAGTTGTGTGCTAGCGTTTCCAGTGCCAGGGCAGAGCTATCTACGCTGGTCACGTTTGCTGCCTCCTGTTGCAGGCAGTTTAATGTGAATCCGCCGCTGTAGCTAAAGCAGTCAAGGACATTTTTTCCTTTAGCATAGGCCGATAGGATTTTTCTGTTGTCACGCTGGTCACAATAAAATCCTGATTTCTGCCCATCTGCTATGTTAATGTGGTACACAATTCCAGATTCTCTCACCTCAATAAATTCAGGCGGATTTTCTCCCCACAACAAGCCTTGCTCTCCTTCCAGATGCTCATGCTTGCGTGCAGATGCATCGCTTTTATCAAATATTCCTTTTGGATTCAGTAATGTTATTAAGGAATCAATGATATCTGCCTTTATTGTTTCCATTCCTGCACTTAGTATTTGTAAAGAAAGAAAATCAGCATATTTATCTACAATTAGACCAGGCAGGAAGTCGGCCTCACTAAAAACCAGTCGGCAGGTATTGGTGTCCGCGTTCAAGATTCTTTCTCTTGAAGCAATTGCTATCTTCAGTTTTTCCTGGTACCAATTTTTATCTATGGTTGTATCTTCATTCCATTCTAGCAGGCGCAGCGCTATTCTTGATGTGGAGTGATAATAGCCATAGGCGAGGAATTCCTTGGTGGCCGACCATACTTTTACCACTTCACCATTTGCTGGTGTGCCCTTTACTTTTTCTATAGCTCCTGAAAAGATCCATGGATGGCGCAATACCGCAGCTTTTTCTTTGCCTTTTTTGAGAATAATGTCGATCATAAGGGACAAAATTAAGCATTCTCTTCGAAGACTGCATTCCCGATGAAAAATCGGGACGCTAAGGTCTTCTCTGAGAAGCTAAATTTTGCTGGGAAAGTAGTGGGAAAGTTTACTTGAGGGGTATGATTTTGTTGGGGAAAGTATTGGGATAGCGAGCTTGAGGGGGGATGGTTTTGCTGGAGAAGTAGCTTTTTTTGCTTTGATCGTGACAAACTGATATTTTTAGCAGGAATTAGATGTTATGGAAGAGATCAATTGGAATGATTTTGAAAAGGTAGAGTTAAGGGCGGGGACTATATTGGAAGTGTTTGATTTTCCAGAGGTCCGGAAGCCTGCGTATAAACTGCGAGTTGATTTTGGGGAACTTGGTATAAAAATGAGTAGCGCACAAATCACCTTTCATTATACTAAAGAGGAGCTAGTGGGTAAGCAGATACTTGGAGTCATTAATTTTCCAAAGAAGCAAGTCGGTAAATTCATGTCTGAGTTTCTGGTAACAGGATTTGCCGATGGGCAAGGAGATATCATTTTAACAACGCTGGATAAGCAGGTACCCAATGGAAGTAAAATGATATAATGCTATCTTTGAAGTATGAGTTTTTACAATTTTTCAGAGGGAGAGGATCCGGCAGCAGAGGATGAGCATTACATGCGCTTGGCACTACAAGAGGCACAAAAAGCATATGATGCAGATGAGATTCCTATAGGCGCAATTGTCGTATGCAAAGGGAGGATTGTTGGTCGCGGTTACAACCTTACAGAACAACTAAATGACGTGACTGCCCATGCAGAAATGCAGGCATTTACGGCTGCAGCGCAAACACTCGGAGGCAAGTATTTGAGAGATTGTACGATATATGTTACTATTGAGCCTTGCGTTATGTGTGCCGGTGCAAGCTACTGGACGCAGATCGGTAAAATTGTATATGGTGCAAACGAACCTAAAAGAGGTTTCCTGAGTAAAGGGGCAGAACTGCTGCATCCTAAGACCATTTTAAAATCCAATGTGCTGGCAGGTCCCTGCGCAGCACTCATGACTAAGTTCTTTCAAAATAAAAGAGGGCAAAGTTGACATATAATTGAACAAAACTTAACCCCCGATTGTTATATTTGCTAAAAGCAATGCACCAGGGGTTTATTCCTGATTGCATAATAACTTAATTTTTAAACTAAAAACAAATAATATGGCTTTTGAATTACCTGCGTTACCGTACGCAACAGACGCATTAGAACCACATATCGACAAGCTTACTATGGAAATCCACCATGGTAAACATCATCAGGCTTATGTTACCAACCTTAATAAAGCTTTAGAAGGTAAGCCGGAAGCTACGCAATCTATTGAAGAGGTGATAAAAAACATTTCTAAGTTCCCACCTGCAGTTAGGAACAACGGCGGCGGTCATTATAACCACTCTCTATTCTGGGAAATTATCGGCCCAAATAAAGGTGGCGAGCCTACTGGTGCTTTAGCTGAAGCAATTACAGCTGCATTTGGTTCATTTGCTGATTTCAAAACTAAGTTTGCTGAAGCAGGAACTACCCGTTTCGGATCAGGATGGGCATGGCTAAGTGTTGGTGCTGATGGAAAATTAATTGTTTCTTCCACTCCAAACCAAGACAATCCACTTATGGACAATGCAGAGGTTAAAGGAGCGCCAATCCTTGGAATGGACGTTTGGGAACACGCTTACTATTTAAAATATCAAAACAAAAGACCAGATTATATCGCGGCCTTCTGGAATGTAGTAAACTGGGATGCTGTAGCAGACCGTTTCAAAAAAGCAAAATAAGTAAAACTACTATACTAAATAAAAGCCCCGCAAGTGATCTACTTATGGGGCTTTTATTTTATCTGGCATCAAGCTGCCTTCTGTTATGGCTTAGGTAATACATGATGCTTGGCGGCCCAATCATCCCATAACTTGCTTAGCATGGCCACCTTATCAGGGTATTGCGCAGCAAGGTTATTGGTCTCGGATTTGTCATTGTTCATATTAAACAGGCGCCAGTTCTTGTCGGCCCCGGCTACCACCAATTTCCAGTTCTGGAAACGCACATATTTACTGCCTTCATGCTCGTTAAACAAAGGCCTATCCACAGCCAATTCCTTTCCTTTAAAAATAGGGGCAAGGCTTTGCCCTTCTAACGGAGTGATTTTGTTTCCATGATATTCCTTAGGGTATTTTGCGCCAGCGACTTCTATAAAAGTAGCCATAAAGTCCATTACGTGACCTATTTGATCCGTCTTGCTTCCCTTGTTTTTAATTCCTTTTGGCCATGATACAATCATGGGAGTATGAATGCCGCCTTCAAAACTCTGGTACTTCCATAACCTGAAAGGGGTATTGGCTACGTTAGCCCAGTTCTGACCGATAGAGAAAAAGGAGGTCTCCGGACCAGGCATTACATCTTTCTTTCTGGAGTAAGATATAGGTCTGCCATCCCGGGTTTCTCCTGGTCTATCGAAACCCGGCCCATAGCCTTCGCTAGATTCTGCACTTGCGCCATTGTCACTTAGAAATACAATAATGGTATTGTCAATCTCACCAGTCTGCTCAAGCGTCTTTAATATTCTGCCTATTCCCTGGTCCATGCGGTCAATCATCGCTGCATGGACAGCCATCGCCCTTGCGTCATACTCTTTATTTGGGTTGTCTGCCCAGGTTATATTTGCCGGATTCCTGTCGGATAATTTGGTTTTAGTAGAGTCAATAATACCCAGCATTGCCATTTTCTTATACCGGGCTTTTCTAATGGCTTCCCAACCTACTTTATAGGTGTCCTTATACTTTTCAATATCTTCTGGCAACGCCTGGATAGGCCAGTGGGGTGCATTTTCTGCTACATATAAAAAGAACGGCTTATCGGCTTTGCTAAATTCACGAATGTATCCAGCCGCTTTGTCGTTAATGGCATCCGTATGGTAATAACCTTTTGGTACTGAGGCGACTGGAGTAGTCCCTTCAACAAGACTAAATGGGTCAAAGTAATCCACTACTCCCCATATTGTACCATAAAACTTCTCAAATCCCCTATTGGTAGGGTATTGTTCCAATGGAGAAAAGAGTGGGTGTGAGCTCTGGTGATGTAACCATTTCAATTGTTCCTCACTGTTTTTCTGAACAATGGTGTTAGATACGTGCCACTTGCCGGCCATTGCGGTACGGTAACCAGCATCCTTTAAAACTTCGGCAATCGTCACAGTATTTTTGCCCAGGTAACCTTTGTAGCCCTCATCATTTTGAGGTGTTGTCATATCGCCTATTCCAGCATCGTGGTTATACAAACCGGTAAGTAAAGACGCCCGTGTTGGGCAGCACCTGGATATGTTATAGAACTGCTTAAATTGTATTCCTTGTTTGGCAATACGATCTAGATTGGGGGTGTGGATTTCGCCACCATAACATCCCAAATCAGAAAAGCCCAAGTCATCAGCCAGGATTACAATAATATTCGGTCTATTGTCGGGTTTAGGCTTCATGCCTAAAAAGGTAAGCGGTATTGCGGCAGCTAAAAAGAGATTACGCACAATAGGGCTGGCAGAAAAAGATAACTTCATTCCATTCAATATTTAAAAATGAAGATACAAGAAATTACTTAACGTACCTAAATCTGGGATATTCAAAGCCTGTATCTCAAGAGCTAGTCGTTTTATTTCGTATGCGATACCTGCTCAGTAAGTGGAGTTGTCTTCCTGCTAAATACCTATAATATCTTTTTTCTTCTTTTGCTTCATGGCTTTAGGGATCAAATTTAAGATCTCCTCTTTCAGGGCATTCAATGTTCTTTTTTTGATGAAGTTTTTATGTGTAACCAGGCTAACCTCCCTAACTGGTTCCGGCGATTTGAAGTAACGCACCTTACTTAGCTGTTTATTGCTAAGCTCTTCCAATGCCAATTCAGGCAATAAAGTCGCGCCATTATTCATGTCTACCATTCGTATCAGCGTTTCTACGCTACCAGTATTATAAGTAAGCCCCTGTATCCTGTTCTGTTTTGTAGAACGACAAATATTGAGCACTTGCGACCGCATACAGTGGCCTTCATTCAATAGCCAGATATTCTCGTCTTCCAGATCATCTGCATCAATGGTTTTCTTCTTATAAAGCCTGCTGTTTTTGCTAATATAAGTTACAAAGTTTTCGTAGTAAAGGGGGAACTCCTCAATATTGGTATCCGCTAGTGGGGTAGCCAATATGCCACAATCCAATACGCCGGTTTTTAGGTGATGTATGATGTCTTCAGTAGTATATTCCCAGATCATTAATTTTAGCTGCGGATATTTCTCCATCATTGCAGCAATCACTTTAGGCAAAAGATAAGGAGCTATAGTAGGGATGATGCCCACTTTCAATTCGCCAACAACATCCTGCTGCTGACTGCTGATCAGTTCTTTGATTTTTAGGCTTTCTTGTAAGATGATGCGCGCTTGCTCGATAACCTGTGTACCAATCTCTGTAGGGGTAACCGGCTGCTTGCTCCGGTCAAATATCTTAACGTCCAGCATCTCTTCCAGCTTTTGTACCTGCATACTCAGGGTAGGCTGGGTAACAAAACACTTCTCTGCAGCGCCAACAAAACTTCGGTAGGTATCAACGGCAACTATGTATTCAAGCTGGACTAACGTCATATAGTTAAATGTTATTTACTTTAACAAATATATAAATTTTGATTATTTACCCGCATCTAAACGTTTTTAGCTGGGTCATCTTTACTTTACCATGGCAATGAATTTTATGTTACAAGATTTCTTAAGTTTGTACTAAATACAATTATAGTGGGTAAAGATAAGTTACGAAAATTTGCAGAGATAGATACCTTTTCCAATGTTTATCAAATGGAAGAGGGTAAAGTATTGAAGGGAAAATGGGCTTCAGAACATTTTAAAAATGACAACCCTATAGTACTTGAACTTGCTTGCGGGAAGGGAGAGTATGCCCTTAACCTGGCAAGGATGTTTCCGCAGAAGAATTTTATTGGTATAGATTTGAAGGGCAATAGGATTTGGCGTGGTGCCAGGACAGGTATCGACGAGGGTATTACTAATCTGGCTTTCCTTAGGATACAGATTGAGGATATTGTAGACTATTTCGCACAAAACGAGGTAGATGAAATCTGGATCACTTTTCCTGACCCACAGCCACAGGAAAGTCGCGAAAAGAAAAGGCTTACCTACCCTGGCTTTTTAAATAAGTACAAACAGTTTTTAAAGTCGGATGGCAGGATCAACCTGAAAACGGATAACGATGGCCTTTTCCAATATACAGTAGAAAAAGTAGAGGAATTGGGTTTGTCCTGCTTTAAGAAGACAGATCAATTGTATAAATCTGTGTTTTACGATGACCTGCTTTCCATTAAAACGCACTACGAACGGATTTACCTTAAGCACGACAAAAGCATCAATTACATCCAGTTTTCATTAGATAAGCTATAACAGAATATGGAACAATCCTTTTACGATCAGGTTTTTGAACTGGTAAGGTTGATCCCAAAGGGAAGGGTTTGCTCCTACGGTTCGATAGCGAAAAGTCTGGGTTCGGGCGGTTCGGCAAGAATGGTGGGCTACGCGATGAGTAATGCCGGCCTGGCGCATCCTCCTGTACCGGCGCATCGGGTTGTTAACAGTGCAGGATTGCTTACCGGCAAGTTCCATTTTTCGCCTCCAGAGCTGATGCAGGAGTTGCTTGAAAATGAAGGAATAGTAGTGGAGGATAATAAGATCAAGAACTTTAAACAAGTATTCTGGGATCCGCTTCAAGAATTATAGATGAGCAAAAACATGGAAAATATAATCAGATGTGGTTGGTGCGGTACCGATCCATTGTATGTAAAATACCACGATGAAGAATGGGGCAAACCTGTTTACGATGATAAAACTTTGTTTGAATTCCTCATTTTAGAAGGTGCACAGGCAGGCTTGAGCTGGATTACCATTTTAAAAAGAAGGGAAGGCTACAGAAAAGCATTTGCAGATTTTGAAGTGGAGAAAGTAGCCGCTTTTGACGAGCAAGATGTAACGCGATTAATGAACGATGCAGGTATAATCAGGAACAGGCTAAAAGTAAATGCAGCAATCAGCAATGCAAAGCTTTTTATACAAGTCCAGAAAGAGTACGGTACTTTTTCTGATTTCATGTGGGGTTTCCTTCCAAACAAACATCCCATTCAAAATGAAATACATTCCATGGCTGATGTACAAGCCAGAACAGAGATTTCAGATGCAATTAGCAAAGACATGAAAAAGCGAGGGTTTAAGTTTTTCGGTACCACCATCTGCTACGCACACATGCAGGCAACCGGTATGGTAAACGACCACCGGGTGGATTGCATCAGTCGGTAATTACTTTTTAGCAGCAGCGTTATAATCAACCACAATTGCGGTTAACAGCTTGGCATCAAAGAGGCTGGTCGCCTTAATACGTTCCGCTATGGCATCATTGCTGGTCAGTTTTTGCAAAAGAATAGACTTCACTACCGGAGTTCTGGCCGCTGCGGTTCCGTTCTCTGCAAAAAGTTCCTGCATGGGCCCAGTTCCAAACTTCTCAATAAAATAAGTAGCTGGCATGATCTGTTTTGGTGCAACAGGACCGCTGCCCCTACCGCCGCCAATAGAAATACCACCGCCCATACCCACACCACCAAAACCACCACTGCCGGCACCAATACCTATTGAAGGTCTAAATTTCACCTTTTTTTGCACAGGCTCTTCTACCAGCAAGTTCCCCCCTATCGAATACAAATTAACAGCACCCAGCTCAATCACCTTAAAAAAACGTTGTTCCAGGTCTTTTTTAATCAGAATAGGCTTGCTCACATAAGTTTCCCCATTCCAGACAAACTCTTTAATGTCCTTAGCGCTATACTCCACCAAAGCTTCCGCATCGTTTTTTAAAACTACGGTAGAGAAATTTGTGGCCTTTATCGTTCCCCTGATAAAATTCCCATCAGAAATAACAATAATATCCTGGGCATAGGCCCCAGAAGCAAAAAAAAAACAGCACAATAGAAAAATAGATCTCATAGCATTCAAATAACGGAAATTATTGGAGTATTAGTACCTTTATCCTGGTAAGATTATTTTAAATTATGAAGAAGCTTTTTCTATTAGACGGTATGGCGCTTATATATAGGGCGCATTTTGCACTCAGTAAAAACCCACGTTTCACCTCAACAGGAATCAATACCTCGGCAGTGATGGGCTTTGCCAATACGTTGATGGAAGTGCTTAAAAAAGAGAAGCCAAGCCATATTGCGGTGGTTTTTGATACAGCAGCACCAACCGAGCGGCATATAGAATTTGAGGCTTATAAGGCCCACCGACAAGCCATGCCAGAGGACCTATCTGCTGCGCTTCCCTACATTTTTAAACTAATTGAAGGCTTTCGCATACCGGTAATCACCAAAGATGGATTTGAAGCAGATGATATCATTGGCACCATGGCCAAAGAAGCAGAAAAGCATGGTTTCCAGGTATTTTGTATGACACCAGATAAGGACTTTGCGCAACTGGTTTCAGAAAATATCTTTATATACAAACCCGCAAGGATGGGTAATGACATGGAGATCATGGGCGTTCCGGAAATTTTAGCCAAATGGGAAATAGAAAACCCACTTCAAGTGATCGATATCCTGGGACTGTGGGGAGATGCTGTAGATAACATCCCGGGAATTCCCGGAATAGGAGAGAAAACAGCCAAATCATTAATTAAACTTTATGGATCAGTAGAAAACATCATTGCCAACTCGCACGAGTTAAAAGGAAAACAGCGGGAAAATGTAGAAATGTACGCCCAGCAGGGCATGGTATCCAAAAAACTGGCCACCATTATCCTCAATGTACCGGTTGAATTTGATGAAAAATCTCTTGAACTAGAGGAGCCTAGCAGGGAGCTATTGGAACCACTATTTGCAGAACTGGAATTTAGAACAATAGGCAGGCGTGTATTTGGGGAAGAATTTTCTGTTACCGACTCAAAAGGGCAAGCTTCCCAGCAGTTTGATCTTTTCGGAAATGAGCAGGAACAGCCACAAAGCACAACAAAGATTTTTGTAGCAACCCCCGAAATGTTTGAAGAGGCAAGGGAGGCTAAGACCATAGAAAATACCGCACACGATTATAAGCTGGTAGATACCGCAGCATCCCGTAAGGCATTAATCGATTTGTTGTTACAACAGGAAAGCATTTCTTTTGATACCGAAACGACAGGTACAGATGCAAACCTTGCAGATCTGGTAGGCCTCTCTTTTAGTATAAAACCCGGTGAAGGCTATTATATACCTTTATCAGAAGTAAGAGAAGAGGCACAAATGATCCTGGACGAGTTTAGGATAGTGCTGGAAAATGAGAGCATTACAAAAATAGGCCAAAATATAAAGTATGATATGCTGGTGCTAAAATGGTATGATGTATCCATAAAGGGTAAACTATTTGACACCATGCTGGCCCATTATCTAATAGATCCAGATACCCGCCATAACATGGATTTGCTATCAGAAAACTACCTCTGCTATTCGCCCATAAGCATAACAACACTTATTGGTGCGAAAGGAAAAGGGCAGGGCACGATGAGAGACGTTCCGGTTGAAAAGGTAGTGGATTACGCGGCTGAAGATGCCGACGTAACCTTGCAGCTTTCCAATATTTTTGCACCAATGCTTAAAGAATTGAATGCAGAGGATCTGGCAACAAATGTAGAGAACCCATTGATCTATGTATTGGCCGATATTGAGAAGGAAGGCGTAAGGATTGACATGGATACTTTGATTAATTATTCAAAGGAACTGGAAATAGATATCCGCAAGTTTGAACAGAGTGTGTATGAAAAATGCGGCATAAAGTTTAATCTGGCTTCGCCAAAGCAGCTGGGAGAAGTATTGTTCGACAAACTTTGTCTGGATCCAAAGGCTAAGAAAACAAAAACCGGGCAATACCAAACGGGTGAAGATGTGTTGCTGGCCCTGGCTAGTAAAAGCGATGTCGTACAGGACATCCTGGATTTCCGCCAGCTACAAAAATTAAAATCTACCTATGTGGATGCATTGCCGCTGATGGTTAACCCCAAAACCGGCCGTGTCCATACCAGCTACAACCAGGCTGTTGCTGCAACAGGAAGGCTAAGCTCAAACAACCCAAACCTGCAAAATATACCAATCCGTACAGAGCGGGGTAGGGAGGTGAGAAAAGCATTTATCCCGAGAGATGAGGATCATGTATTGTTATCGGCAGATTATTCGCAGATAGAGTTGCGCATTATTGCCGACATCAGTAAAGAAGAAAACATGTTAGATGCTTTTAACAAGGGCATCGATATCCATACCGCCACTGCTGCGCGGGTTTACGGAATCACTATTGAGGAAGTTACCCCCAACCAGCGCAGAAATGCCAAGGCAGTAAACTTTGGCATCATCTACGGACAATCGGCATTCGGACTGTCTCAAAACCTGGGCATTCCCCGTAAAGAGGCTGCAGAAATAATTGAGCAGTATTTTGCACAATATCCGGGTATAAAAAGATACATGGCAGATACGATGAACTTTGCGCGGGAGAATGGATTTGTAGAAACCATACTTGGTCGCAGGCGTTACCTGAGGGACATAAATTCTGCCAACCAAACCGTACGGGGTTTTGCAGAGCGAAATGCCATCAACGCGCCCATACAAGGTTCAGCAGCCGACATGATCAAAGTAGCCATGATCAATATCCATAAAGACATTATAGATAAAGGATTACAGTCTAAAATGACCATGCAGGTACATGATGAGTTGGTATTTGACGTGTTAAAATCTGAAGTTGCCGTAATGAAAGAGATCATTATGCACCGGATGAAAACAGCGATCAAAACTGATGTGCCAATAGAAGTAGAGATTGGCGAGGGAAATAACTGGCTAGCGGCGCACTAGTTTCCGAACATTCCGCCAAGACCGCCAAGCATATCTTTGGTCATTGCCGACATTTCCGTTTCGCTTACTTGTTCTGCCTGAGCCATAGCTTTGTTTATTGCTGTTAACAGCAGTTCTTCAAGCTCTTCCCTGTCTGCACCTTTAAAAAACTCGTCGTTGATGTCAATGCCGGTAATGGCTTTATTTGCTGTAGCGGTTACGCGTATTGCACCACCTTCTACCTCACCATAAACTGAAATGGTATCTAATCTGGCTTTTATTTCACCGGCCTTCTGTTGGGCCGCCATTAATTGATCTAACATGTGCTATCTATTTATTGTAAAACGAAAATAGGGCAAATTGGTTTAAACTACTGCTATTAAAAATAAAAAACGGCCTTCTGGTAGGAAGGCCGCTCTATATCATTAGGTAGATGATATGATTTTCATAGGTAGATATCCATAACTACGAAATATCGTGCCGAATGGTTGTTTGCCGGAATATTTTTTTTAATCTCGGTTATGATAGCGTTGAACCTGGTTCTACACTAAAACCATACAAAGACCATACTTCTACCATAATTGTACACAAAACAAGTACTTTTAGTGTAGAAGTATGGTCTTTGTATCGAAGAAGTATCGAACGAGTTCCTAAGCAGGTGTGTGGGTGTGTGGCCCTTTTTAGGAAGGCATGGAAGTAATTGGTTAAATCCGATGAACTAAAGAAGCGTTGAACAAACACCAGCCTTTGAAATAAATTAGAATAAAAACAAAAATTGTTATCTTTATGAAAAATCAAATAATGGATATTGCGCTAAAATATAAAATAGTGGAGAAGATCATCCAAAGTAATGATGATGGCCTGCTGAACGAAATAAAAGCCCTAATAGGGCTCTCAGAAACGGATTTTTGGGCAGATGTTCCTACGGATGTAAAACTGGCCATTCATAAAGCCAAGAAAGAACTTGACGGTGGCGAGGGCACTCCCCATATACAGGTCATGAGTGAAGTAAAGAGCCGCTTTCTAAGTAAGTAATATGGCGGATTATTCCATTATTTGGTCTCCTACGGCCAAAATCAGTTATTATCAAATAATGGAATACCTGGATGATAAATGGACATTGAAGGAATTGAAATCTTTTGTAAACCGTACAGAAGAAGTCATTGACCATATCTATGAAAATCCATTGCTCTATCCTTATTCAAAAAAAAGCGACACCCATAAATGTGTGGTGGTAAAGCAAGTAAGTTTATTCTATAGGTTAAAAAATGATTGTATAGAACTTTTAGTTTTTTGGGATACCCGTCAAGACCCTGCTAAACTACTCCTGTAGGTTCCGCACCGCCGCGCCGAATGATTCAACTGCCACACGTCGTGATGGATCTGCCGGTAATCCCAAAAATAATTAGCATGTATGGCTTAATACCAATAAAAGCACGCCTATCTGTTGGATAATGGACGGCCTTTTCTGCTTCATTAAAATGAGTAATCATAAGGAGCGTAATTCTAAGCGAAGCATGAATTACTTCTCCTTATTTACGGCCAATTGTGTAGATAGGGTAAGTAAGAAAATGGATTCCTCCACAGCATGTACGCTGTGTGAGATTCCAGCATGCAGGGCCAACATTTGTCCTTCTTTTAATTCAGCAGACTGATTTTCGGTATGGAATGAAATTTTCCCTTCAAGTACTTGTACGCTGATGATGCACGGTGCGGTATGGGCTTTCATCTCAGCTCCTTTATGTAGCGCAATCATCACGATGCGCATGCCCTCTGATTTGAAAATGGTGATGGAATTGCGCTCGCCTTCCTTCCAGGCTTTTTCCTGTTTAATCTGTTCCTTAAACAACGCCATGTCCATGGTTACCATTTTCGCGTCTAATAGGCGGTCGCCTTCAGGGCGCTGTGGTGTGGCTTGATTAGACTTCTCCATAATGGCGGGTTCTTTTTGCTCAGGAATCTTTAAAGCAGTGTTTTCCTTCAATGCATTGATTAGGCTATCAGTCATTTCATCACTATAAATACCATAGCCGTTTACCAAAGTTCCTTTGATGTTATGCTTGGTAGAAGAAATTGCATACACGATTGCCTCATCTGCAGGATCTGAAAAACCTTCAAATCGATAATGCTTGTCTACTATAAACTCATCTGGGTGTACCTTTAAAGAATTTTCGGAACATACCAGGCAATTGTCGCTAAGATTGAAATCTACGGTATAGCCGTCTTTTTTAAGCTTATTTAAAACTTCAGAAACGGTGGTCATTGTGTCCATATGCGATAGGGTATACGGCTAAGTTAATTATTATATATCATGTTGAGATTTATACCGCTTAACTATTTGTGTTACAGATGAAGTAAATAACCCGTTTCAGTCTGTAGCGCAAAAAAAATGTATGATTTGTCAAACATTAGGGACGATTTGCCTCCTTCTGAATAATAATTTTACCCATCTTTATTCTTTTAGAAACCTATCCTTTTAACAATGAAGTATTTTAAATTTTCGAGTTCCACTTTCTTATTTTTATTGGTTAGTCTAATCTCTTTTGGGCAGAATTTCCAGACTGGGGTAAATTATAAAATTACAAATGTAAATGGCTTTGCTATAGACAGTAAAGGTTCGGTGCAAAATGATGGACATTTGTTTGTGGCTAAAGCGGTAGCGACAAACGCAGATCAGGTATGGGCATTTTCCACCTTGGGTAATGGTTATTATACCTTATCGAATCCGGTAAGTTTCAAAGCGATAGACAATGCAAATAAGAATGCTGGGCCTGGAAATCCAGTTGTTTTATGGGATAAGGATGAAAATAATACTAATCAGCAGTGGAAAATTATAAATAATGCGGATGGAAGTGTTGCTATTGCTTCCCGGACGAGTGGCTACCAACTGGGAAGCAAGGATGGCGAATTGTTCCAGCTTAAAGCCGACGTAAATGATAAAAGTCAGCAATGGCATATAGAAGAATCAAAGGCAAAAATTGTAATTGTAAAAAGGGTAGGCAAAACGGAATGGGAGAATGAAGAGATCTTTGGTGTTAACAAAGAAGCAGGGCACGTGCCTTATATTCCTTTTGCTTCTGTAAATGAGGCAAAAAAAGATTCTACATTTAATAAACCCTGGACGACCACAAAATCTACGCTTTATCAATCATTAAATGGAGCATGGAAGTTTAATTGGGTAAAACAGCCAAGTGAGCGCCCGGTTGATTTCTACAAACCAACTTATGATGTTTCTGGTTGGAAGGAAATTCCAGTACCCTCAAATTGGGAAATGAGAGGCTATGGCACCCCTATATACACCAATATTACTTATCCTTTTGAGAATGACCCTCCCTTTATTAAAGCAAAGGCTGGTTATACCAACGAAAAGGAGCTTAATCCTGTAGGTTCTTATAGAAGGAATTTTACCATTCCTGCAAACTGGGACAAAAAATCTATTTTTCTGCGATTTGATGGGGTTTACAGTGCGATGTATGTTTGGGTAAATGGCAAGAAGATAGGCTTTAGCCAGGGCGCAAATAATATTGCCGAGTTTGATGTTACAAAAGCAGTTAAGCCTGGGAAAAATATATTAGCAGTTGAAGTTTATCGCTGGTCTGACGGAAGTTATCTGGAAGACCAGGATATGTTTAGGTTAAGTGGCATACATAGAAATGTAGCGGTGTATGCAGTTCCGAAAACCCACATCAGAGATTACAGCATTCTAACTGATTTTGATGGGAACGATTTTTCGAAAACTAAATTGAATCTAAATGTTAGTGTCAAAAATAAAGCAGGCAATGCATCTGGTGCAGGAAATTTGATGGTTTCCATTCTTGATCCAAAAGGTAGAGAGGTATTGAAGTTAAATCAAAAACTCTCTTCAATGAAAGTAAATGAAGAAAGGCTGCAAAAAATATCCGGTACAATTAGTAACCCCATCTTATGGTCTGCAGAATCCCCAAGTCTTTATTCGGCAGTTTTTAGCTTGAATGATGCCAATGGAAAAGTACAGGAAGTAATCGTATCCAAGTTTGGTGTAAGAAAAATAGAAATTAAGGATAAGAGGGTATACATTAATAACAAAGCTGTTTTTTTTAAAGGGGTGAACAGGCATGATACACATCCTCTTTATGGAAAAGCAGTTCCGGTGGAGACGATGCTTCAGGATATTTTGATGATGAAACAGAATAATATCAACACCATCCGGACGAGTCACTATCCAAACGACCCAAGGATGTATGCCATGTTTGATTATTACGGACTATATACAATGGCGGAGGCCGATTTAGAGTGTCATGGAAACCAGTCTTTGAGTAGTATGAAAAGTTGGTTGCCTGCTTATCTGGATCGTAATCTGCGAAACGTGGAGGAGCATAAAAACCATCCCTCAGTAATATTTTGGTCTATGGGTAATGAATCTGGGAAAGGAGATAATTTCGGTGATGTTTACAAAGCGATTAAAAAAATGGATCCGACCAGGCCTGTTCATTATGAAGGAAATAGTAGTGTAGCAGACCTATACTCCAGAATGTACCCCTCAGTGGAAAGCATGGCCGTTACAGATCACGACCAAACGGATCAACCATTTTTTATCTGTGAATATGCGCATTCGATGGGTAACGCTATTGGAAACCTTCCGGAGTATTGGGACTATATTGAAAATAAGTCGATAAAAACTATTGGTGGTTGTATTTGGGATTGGGTAGATCAGGGATTGGTTAAATTTGGCGGACCAAAGGATCAATATTACTATGGTGGCGATTTTGGCGACAAACCCAACGATGAAGATTTTTGTCTTAATGGTATTGTTACTTCAGACAGAAGGGTTACACCAAAACTACTTGAAGTAAAGCATGCTTATCAATATATAAAAATTCTTTCCAGTGACCCGAAAATGGGAGTTTTTAAAATAAAAAACAGTTATGACTTTACCAATTTAAAAGAGTTTGGTATACATTGGATCCTGTTGAAAGATGGAAATGCGATCGAAGAAGGTAACCTAGATCCTTTGCATATGGAGCCAGGAGCGACACGTGAATTGAAAGTTCCGTTTAGAGAAATTTTAACAGCTGGGCATGAATATTTTGTAACCATCAAATTCAATTTATTGGAGGATAAACTTTGGGGAGAAAAGGGATTAACTATGGCTTCGGGACAGTTTGCCTTGTCAGAAAAAGTGGGACTTCCATTAATTGCAACAGGTGTTGGAAAATTAAAGCTTGAAAAATCTACCACCGGTATTTTGATTGAAGGTCAAGATATTTCTGCCCAATTCAATCCTTCAACAGGGATGTTAACTTCCTTAAAGTTATTTGGTAAGGAAATGGTTTTCGAGAAAAAGGGCCTAACGCTAAATTGGTATAGAAGCATCAGTAATGATCGCCAGGATGCAACGGAACTACAAACCAATCTGGTAAGCCTAACTTCAGCATTGATTAATGGTGGTGAGCAGATAAAAATTAGCACTTCCATGGTAGGCACCCTGAATGGTAAACAGAAAAGTGTAATCCCCTTTAATATAAATTATGTTTTTTATAATTCTGGTGTTGTGGATGTTGACGTAAATATTGACAATACAAAGGATGACAATCATGTTCCCCGTCTGGGACTGCAAATGTCATTAGTGCCAGGAATGGAGAATCTGGAATGGTATGGTCGCGGACCACAAGAAAATTATGTAGACAGGAAGGCGTCTGCTTATTTTGGCATCTATAAAAATACCGTAAAAGGAATGGAAGAATATTACGCCAGAACGCAAAGTATGGGCAACCGCGAGGATACCAGGTGGTTAACGGTAAGTGATGGGAATACAGGATTTAAGGTATTGTCAAAAAACAAACTAAACTTTACCGCATTGCATTTTTACGATCAGGAGCTCTGGAGCATGAAACACCATTTTAAGTTTGATGAAAATCGAAGACCTGAGACTATTTTGAGCTTGGATTATATGCAACGAGGATTAGGAAACGCAAGTTGCGGACCAGGCCCCCTTAAAGAGTATGAACTTCCAATTGCAGATAATAATAATTATAGTTTTAGAATTGAACCTTACAAAAAATAAGGTTTAAAATCTTTTGCCAATGGTTATTCCTGCTCTTGGATAGGCATCTGAGTTGGATTGGAAAAGGCGGCCAGCACCTAAATAGACTTCTCCTACAAAACCATTTTTTGTAAGAAATTTGGCCCCTGCCGCCGCGCCTAAGCCAAAGCTGGTCTGTGTCTTGTCGCTAAAATAATTGTTCATATTTGTGCTGTAGTCGTATGCATAATAACCCCCGCTTGTAGAAGAAATAACGGCAGCATTACCCTCAATAAAAAAGCCGTTTGCCTTTTTATTGCCAAAGTAAACTCTATAATTAGGAATGATGCCAAATTTGTACTCACTACTTTTTTCTAATCCAATTATTACAGCGACACCAACACTCATATCATCTTTAAGAATTCTTTCATAATTGATCTCTGGAAAACCGGCGATGGCATAGATTAAGTTTAATTTCAACTCATTGTTGCCGTTTAGACTAGCACTTTTTAGGGAAGTTGAATCTTGTTTTTGCGCGCTGGCAAATAAAGCTGAGGCTACGATGAGGGCGGAAAGGAATAATTTTTTCATTTAGTTTGGTTGTGTTTTAGACCACCTAAGCTATGAAATATTTGGCGTTTATTAAAGCATTGGTATACTGCCTGTTTCCTATAACAAGCAGCCTATTGTACCATTTTCTTGTCATGTGACGTACTAAAACCGGTCAAAAGATGTACCAATGTCGGTCATTTGACCTTTTTTAGCACATCGATATTGCTTAAATTTATATCATTAACTGAACTACTGTTAGTTCAACAAAGCAGCTGGGGAAGCTGCTTTAGAAGTTCATTGACGTATTGTATTTAAGACCAGGTAAAGCTGTAAAGTGAGTTAAACATGTTTGCGTTTTGCGCGTTCATATTGAACTGGCCATTGCACATCTGTATTCAGTTCTTTGGCTGCGTGTAATGGAAAATAAGGATCTCGTAAAAATTCTCTTGCCAGGAATATTAGGTCTGCTTTTGAGGACTGTAGAATGTCTTCTGCCTGCTGCGGTTCTGTAATGAGGCCTACTGCTCCGGTTAAGATACCTGTTTCCGTTTTGATCTGCTCAGAAAATTGTACCTGATAACCTGCAGAAATTGGGATTTGTTGTTGTACTGTCAATCCTCCGGATGAACAGTCTATAAGGTCTATACCTTTTTCTTTTAATAGGAAAGATAGCTGGACAGACTCTTCTAGAGTCCAACCACTCTCCGCCCAGTCTGACGCAGAGATCCTCACAAATAATGGATTTTCTACCGGCCAAACCTCTTTAACTTCTTCAATTACTTCAAGCAATAGGCGGGTTCTGTTTTCGAAGCTACCTCCATATTTATCGGTTCTTTGATTGCTAAGTGGAGACAGGAATTGGTGCATTAAATAGCCATGCGCTGCGTGAATCTCGATGAGCCGATAACCTGCTTCGAGTGATCTCTTTGCTGCGGCTTTAAAATCGGCCTTTACTTTTTCAATCCCTTCAAGGGTAAGTTCAAAAGGAATTTCATCGCCTTCATGAAAAGGTATGGCACTTGGCGCAACAGGTTTCCAGCCACCTTCAATTTCTGTAATACATTTGCCTCCGTTCCATGGCAGATCAAAGCTTGCTTTTCTGCCGGCATGCGCAAGTTGGATGCCAGCAGTGGCGCCATTCTGGTGAATAAAATCTGTAATCCGCTTGAGCATTGGAATATGATCATCACTCCAGAGGCCTAAATCGCCGGTAGAGATCCGACCTTCAGGGGATACCGATGTAGCTTCCTGAATGATTAGGGCCGCGCCGCCAATTGCCCGGCTACCCAGGTGGACAAGGTGCCAGTCGGTCGCAAATCCTTTATCTGCCGAGTATTGGCACATTGGAGAAACGACGATGCGGTTTTTTAACAGCACATTTTTTATTTGCAAGGGGGAGAATAGTAGCGACATGATTAGGTAGTTAAATGACTAGAAGTGCAGTCAAATTTAAATAAAAGATAGGTTAAGGGATTGTCATAAATGGAGGGTCGGCAAATAAATTCAATGTTATTTTAATATTGCTAAAATGTAAAAAAATTAAAAACGTATTGCACAACTCAATTTTTATTTAAACCTTTGCGCCTCAACTCATTTAAAGAATTATTATAAACAGAAAATGACTCATCACCAAACACATAAACTTTGCGCCGTGCAAGCAAGTAATTTTGCTTCAGGGGATATGTTTATTGAGCGTTTGCAGCCCATATTTTTTGTGATCACAAACCGGCAAAATTATACGCCGCGCATTTGAGTAAATCTTCTGGAAATATACCATTAGATTCCACAGAGGATTGCCTCTCAAAAAACAATTAATCAGAACATTTATTTTTTTTCGTTAACCAATTAATGAATACAAACGATTTTATAGTGCAGGTTGCACTTCCTGAACATCGTGTCTTTGCAGAACAAATTTGTGAAGAAATGGCAGAATCAGCTAAAGCTCGTGGTACGGGTATAGCAAAGCGTTCGCCAGAGTATGTTGCAGGGAAGATGGTCGATGGAAAAGCGGTAATCGCATTTCATAAGGACGGCACCTGGGCTGGATTCTGTTATATAGAAACCTGGTCTCACGGGCAATTTGTTGCCAACTCGGGCTTGATTGTTAGTCCGCAATATAGAAAAGCGGGACTTGCGCATGCAATCAAGGAGAAAATATTTGAGCTTTCCAGACAGAAATATCCCAAAGCAAAGATATTTGGTTTAACAACCGGCCTTGCGGTAATGAAGATCAATTCTGATTTGGGTTACGAGCCCGTAACCTATTCTGAACTTACACAGGATGAAGAATTTTGGAAAGGATGCCAGAGTTGCGTTAACTTCGATATATTGAAAATGAAGGAGCGCAAAAACTGCATGTGTACTGCGATGCTGTACGATCCGGTAGTTCAGAAACATGATGCTGCAAAGAAATTTGCAGAAGAACTACATAAGAACCCGAGTTTGTACGAGCGCTTTATGAGCATTAAGCAGAAGCTGATTGTAAAATCAAAACCTCAAAGTAAAGGATTGAAGTCCTTATTTTTATTACTTACCATATTTTTTAAATAGCCGTTATATTAAGATGAAGAAGAAAGTTGTTTTAGCGTTTAGCGGGGGTTTAGATACCTCATTCTGTTGCATTTATCTGGCTCAGGACCGCGGTCTTGAAGTTCATTCTGTGGTTGTAAATACGGGTGGTTTTTCTGACGAAGAATTACAAGAAATAGAAAAACGTGCCTACTCACTTGGTGTAGTCTCGCATGCGGTGGTTGATGAAACTGAAAACTATTACGATAGCTGCGTAAAATATCTGATCTATGGCAATGTGCTTAAAAATGCGACATACCCGCTTTCGGTAAGTGCTGAGCGTGTTAGTCAGGCTACGGCTATTGCAAATTATGTAAAGAAAATTGGTGCTGATTATGTGGCGCACGGTAGTACCGGAGCGGGTAACGATCAGGTGCGTTTTGATATGATCTTTAACATCATCATCCCGAATGTAGAAATCATCACGCCAATTAGAGATTTAAAATTATCCCGCGAAGCTGAAATTGAATACCTGGCAGAACGTGGGGTAGTATATAGCGCTGAAAAGGCAAGGTATTCTATCAACAAAGGTTTGTGGGGAACTTCTGTAGGGGGTAAGGAAACGCTTACTTCTAACGAAACACTACCGGAAGAGGCATGGCCTACCCAGATTACTGAAACAACTCCCCGTAAGTTAGAATTAACGTTTGAAAAAGGGGAGCTGGTAGCGATAGATGGAGAAACATTTGAGCCGGTAAGAGCGATACAGAAATTACAAGCTATTGCACAACCTTACGGTATTGGCAGGGATATCCATGTTGGTGACACGATTATTGGTATAAAAGGCCGTGTTGGTTTTGAGGCAGCAGCTCCGATGGTTATCATTAAAGCGCACCATACTTTAGAGAAGCATACGCTTACCAAATGGCAGCTTTCCTGGAAAGAGCAACTGTCTTCTTTTTACGGCAACTGGTTGCATGAAGGACAGTTCCATGATCCAATTATGCGCAACATTGAGGCTTTTTTAACAGACACCCAAAAAGTGGTGAGCGGAAAGGTTTTTGTAGAGTTATTGCCGTATCGTTTTAACATTATAGGTATCGAATCTAACCACGACCTGATGAGCAATAAGTTTGGCAGCTATGGCGAGATGAATAATGCCTGGAGTGGTGAGGATGTAAAAGGTTTTTCTAAGATTTTTGGCAACCAGGTAATGATCTGGCATAAGGTGAACGGCGATGAAGGTTAGAGCTGGTATAGTTGGCGGAGCCGGATACACAGGCGGAGAAATGCTTCGTTTATTGGTAAATCATCCTTCTGTTGAGATTGCTTTTGTAAACAGCAGCAGCAATGCGGGCAACATGGTTTCTGATGTTCATGCAGATTTATTAGGTGATACTGAGCTTCGTTTTACCTCAGATTTATCTAATGATATTGATGTGTTGTTTTTATGTGTAGGCCATGGCGATGCAAAGAAATTTCTGGATGCCAATAAGATTGCAGATGGCATTAAGATCATCGATTTGAGTCAGGATTTTAGGCTAAAAGCAAATGCAGACAACGAATGGGTGTATGGTTTGCCTGAACTAAACCGTGAGCGAATTAAAAAGGCCAATTACATAGCCAATCCAGGTTGTTTTGCTACTTGTATTCAACTGGCCTTGCTACCGCTTGCAGCTAAAAGTTTATTGAGTACTGAAGTGCATATCAATGCTACTACAGGATCTACTGGAGCAGGGCAAAGCCTTGGCGCAACCTCTCATTTCAGTTGGAGAAACAATAACCTTTCTGTATACAAAGCTTTTGGTCACCAACATTTAAATGAAATTGGCGAAAGCTTAAAGCAACTGTCGCCAACTTTTGACAGTCCTATAAACTTTATTCCGCAGCGAGGAGATTTTACAAGAGGCATACTTGCGGCCATTTATCTGGATAGTGATTTAACAGAGGAAGAAGCCCAGCAGTTGTTTGAAGACTATTATGCTGAACATCCGTTTACGCATGTAAGCAAGAAAAATGTAGACCTTAAACAGGTAGTAAACACCAATAAGGGTTTAGTGCATGTGGAAAAGCACGACGGTAAACTTTTTATAGTTAGTATAATTGATAATTTGTTAAAAGGTGCCAGCGGACAGGCGGTACAGAATATGAACCTCATATTTGGATTGCCTGAAAGCGAAGGACTACGGCTTAAGGCTCAGGCATTTTAAGCCGGGCCAGATGCTATTGCCAAATTCACCTTATCTATTAACAATGCCTTAGGGCAACAAATTATAAAACAATGAATTTATTTGACGTTTATCCACTCAATAATATAGAAATAACTAAAGCGCTGGGCAGCATTGTCTGGGATGCAGAAGGACAAGAATACTTAGACTTATATGGCGGTCATGCTGTGATATCCATTGGTCATACCCATCCACATTATGTAAAGCGCATAACAGATCAACTGAACAAAGTTGGTTTTTACTCCAATTCGGTTTTGATTCCACTTCAGAACGAACTTGCAACAAAGTTAGGGCAGGTTTCTGGTAAGGTTGATTACCAATTGTTTTTGTGCAATTCTGGAGCTGAGGCTAACGAAAATGCGTTAAAACTGGCTTCTTTTTACAATGGAAGAAAAAAAGTGATTGCATTTAAAGGCGCATTCCATGGTCGTACTTCATTGGCCGTATCTGCTACGGACAACCCGAAAATTATTGCGCCGGTAAATGAAACAGACAATGTGGTTTTCCTTCCGCATAATGATGAAGGAGCTTTAAAACAGGCTTTTGATGCATACGGGAATGAGATCTGCGCAGTAATTATAGAAGGTATACAAGGCGTTGGTGGGATCAAAGAAGCATCTATTGAATTTTTGAAATTGATACGTTCGCTTTGCGATCAATACAATGCGGTATACATTGCCGATAGCGTTCAGTGTGGCTATGGCAGAACAGGTTTGTTCTATTCTCATGATTACGCAGGAGTAGAAGCCGATGTTTACACCATGGCAAAAGGTATGGGCAACGGCTTCCCGGTAGCGGGCATCATCATTGCACCTAAATTTAAGCCTTGGCATGGCATGCTGGGTACAACCTTTGGCGGTAACCATTTGGCTTGTGCGGCCGCGCTTGCTGTATTGGAGATTATTGAACAGGATAACCTCCTTGCAAATGCAGCAGAAGTTGGTGATTACCTGATTACTGAATTAAAAAAGATTGAAGGGATTAAGGAAGTGCGTGGAAGAGGTTTGATGATAGGGATAGAATTGCCAGAATCTTTACCCAATGTTAAAAAAGACTTGTTGTTTAAACATAAAATTTTTACGGGAGAGGCAAAGCCTAATGTGATCAGGTTATTACCTGCATTGAATTTGACCATAGCCCATGCTGATCAGTTTCTTAATGAATTTAAAATTGCTTTAAAAGGATGAACCAGTTTACCTCAGTACACGACGTAAAAGACATTAAACAGTTATTAAAAGATGCCTTAACTTTAAAGGAAAACCCTTATAGTTTGCAGGACCTGGGTAAGAACAAAACCCTGGGTCTGGTTTTTCTTAATCCCAGTTTGCGCACCCGTTTAAGCACCCAAAAAGCGGCGCTTAATTTGGGGATGAACGTGATGGTCATGAACATGGACAAAGAGGGTTGGGCATTAGAAACTCAGGATGGTGTGGTGATGAACGGCAGTACTGTAGAACATATTCGGGAGGCTGCCGCTGTAATGGGACAATATTGCGATATTTTGGGGCTGCGTTCGTTTCCTAAGCTGATAAACAGGGATGAGGATTATAATGAAGATTTCTTTACCAAATTTATTAAATATTGTGGCGTTCCGGTTGTAAGTTTGGAAAGTGCAACAAGGCACCCTTTGCAAAGTTTGGCTGATCTGGTTACTATTAAGGAAACCTGGAAAGGTGAAGGGAAGCCTAAAGTTATTCTTGCCTGGGCCCCACATATAAAGGCGTTGCCGCAGGCAGTACCAAATTCTTTTGCAGAATGGATGTGTAAGGCACAGCAGGATGGAATGATAGATTTTACCATTGCACAACCAAAAGGCTACGAGCTTAATGAAGATTTTACTCCTGGAGCAACAATTACTCATAACCTTGATGAGGCACTTTCCGGTGCGGATTATATCTATGTTAAAAACTGGTCAAGCTACAAAGAGTATGGAAAAGTGCTGACCTATCCTGAAGGCTGGATGTTGAATAACAGTAAATTGGAAGGAACAAATAATGCGAGAGTAATGCATTGTTTGCCGGTAAGGAGAGATTTAGAACTTTCATCGGAAATACTTGATGGTCCGAATTCTCTGGTGATTCATGAAGCAGGAAACAGGCTTTGGGCAGCACAGGCAGTATTGAAACAAATGCTGGAAAGCTTATCTTAGTAAATAAATGCGCTTTATGATCAAACAGACAATTGCACTTTTTATTGGTTTGAGCATTTATGCTTCCGCATTCTCTCAAAGAGTTGATGGAAAAGTTACGCTCGTAAGTAATACACAGGCAGTTGAAGGCCGCCTGAATAAAATGAGCTTTGATTTATACAAAGGAGCGGTTGTTCATTTAAGGAGCTTAAAAGGGGGTATTGCCCACATTCAATTGGAAGGTTATATTAAAAATTCGAAAAAGCTGCCGGCTGTAATTTATAGCGACATGGCATATAATCATGTTTCAGGGAAATTATTCTCGGCAAAAAAGCTGCATCTATTTGGCGAGCGAACCTACTTTTTAGAAGGAGATATAAAATCGGCGAACATTAATATCAAAGACTTGCCTGAATGGCGGATTTCTGAGTTGATTGGAAAGGGAATGTTATCAGAGAAGGCCGTCAAAGCAACATTGTCTAAATATAAATTTCACACAGATGATTTTTTTGGATACAGCAGCTATTTTTATTATCAGAATGATCTGGACGACCCGTCGCCTGGCGATCGGATCAGGATTTTATTTAAAAAGGGGAAGTTGAAAGGAGTGATTCATCAGTTTTGTGTTGGTTATTTAAAGCCTGAAAATAAGCTTGATTACGCTTATCTATGGATAGATCCCTCTGTTGACGCGGCTGAAAAAAAGCAAATGATGAGTGATTATACCAAGTTTAGGCGCAGCGTAGATTAATGTTAAACATGAGCAAGAATAAACTTAGTGTAATAAAGATCGGTGGAAACGTAATTGACAACTCTGAAAAGTTGCATCAGTTTCTGTTAGATTTTACTGCCCTGCCTGGGGATAAGATCCTGGTGCATGGAGGAGGTAAGATTGCGACGGAGCTGGGTGATTCTTTAGGGGTAACGGCTAAAATGGTTGAAGGTAGGCGAATTACGGATATCGAGACTTTAAGGATAGTGACGATGGTATATGCCGGACTCATTAATAAAAATATAGTAGCGCAGTTACAGGCAAGGGGCAGCAATGCCATTGGGTTGACGGGTGCCGATGGAAATATTATAAAAGCAGTAAAGCGCCCGGTTAAAGAAATTGATTATGGATTTGTTGGAGATCTGGATGAGCATTCAGTTTCGGCAGATGCATTGGAAAGCCTGCTTAAGGCAGGAATGGTACCTGTGCTTTGTGCGATTACCCATGATGGCGATTCTCAATTGCTAAATACCAATGCAGATACTATTGCCTCTGCTGTGGCGGTAGCCATGGCTAAGCATTACGAAACCGCTTTAATCTATTGTTTTGAAAAAAGTGGCGTAATGCGTGATATTGACGACGACAGTTCTTTAGTCCGGGAGATCAGGATGGATGAATTGGATACCCTAAAAGCAGAAGGAGTAGTATCTGGAGGGATGATCCCAAAGTTACATAATGCATTTGAAGCAATAAAGAGCGGGGTAGAAGTCGTGTACATAGGCAAAGCTGATGAGCTATCACAAATAGATCAGCAAAATTTCGGAACAAGATTAATCAGATAAAGATGAACCAGTTTAAAGGCAATATTGCCATATTAGGAAGCGGAAACATAGGTATTTCACTAGCGAAAGGGCTGGTAAAAGCAAATTATGCAGAAGCTGGACAAATTAGCCTGACCAGACGCAATATTGCCAACTTAAGCGCAATGGCTGAACAGGGGTTTATAACCGATAACGATAATGCTGCCGTAGTAGCAGGAGCTGATCTGGTAGTGCTTGCCGTTTTGCCACAGCAGCTAAATCAGTTGCTTGACCAGATTGCACCCTCAGTAAATATAGAAAAGCAGGTTTTCATTTCTGTGGCATCAGGTGTAAGCTGCGCCGATATTAGAAATAAATTGGGCGACAAGGTGCAGGTGATACGCGCCATGCCCAATACAGCGATTGCAATTGGGCAGTCTATGACCTGCGTAGCTACAGACAATGCTACAGCGGAAAATGTAGCGGAGGTAACGCGGATGTTTGAAACTGTAGGATCGGTAGTGAAGATCAATGAAGACCTGATGACTTCTGCAACGGCCTTATGTGCCTGTGGTATCGCATTCTTTTTAAGAGCGATCAGGGCTGCTTCTCAAGGAGGTGTTGAAATTGGTTTCCATGCAGATGAAGCCCTTAAAATGGCTGTACAAACAGCAAAGGGAGCGGCCGATTTATTGTTGCAAATGCAATCTCACCCTGAACAGGAAATAGATAAAGTAACATCGCCAAAAGGCTGTACAATTGCTGGACTGAATGAGATGGAGCACAATGGCTTTAGCTCATCATTAATTAAAGGTATTAAGCTGTCTGCTGTAAAAGCAGGGGCGCTGTATACCAAAGAGTAAAACGGAATAATTAATAATACATGATAGAACAACTGCAAAAGGATAGCCTGGAATTGTTAAAGCAGCTAATCCGGATACAATCATTCAGTAAAGAAGAAGATAAGACCGGTGATGTGATTGAACAATTTTTGCAGCAACGTGATATAAAAACCCATCGTAAGCTTAACAATATATGGGCTTACAATAAGCATTTTGATGCTGCTAAGCCTACAGTTTTGCTGAATTCGCATCACGATACAGTTAAACCAAATTCTGGCTACACCCGCGACCCTTATGATGCGCTGGTAGAAGAGGATAAGCTTTTTGGATTGGGAAGTAATGATGCTGGTGGTTGTCTGGTATCCCTTATTGGGACCTTCCTGTATTTTTACGAACAAGAAGGTTTGAATTACAACATTTGCCTGGCTGCAACAGCTGAAGAAGAAATATCTGGTAATGATGGTTTAGAATGTGTATTGCCAGATCTTGGAGAACTGGAATTTGCAATTGTTGGAGAACCTACACAGATGAACCTGGCCATAGCAGAACGTGGACTATTGGTTTTGGATTGTATTGCAACAGGTAGGGCGGGCCATGCTGCACGGGAAGAAGGGGATAATGCGATTTATAAAGCACTTAAAGATATTGAATGGTTTAGGAACTATAAATTCTCTAAAATATCAGAGGTTTTTGGTCCGCTGAAGATGACAGTAACCATTATTAATGCAGGCTCGCAACACAACGTGGTACCGGCCACATGTTCTTTTACTGTAGATGTGCGCGTAACTGACTCTTACACCAATGAGGAAGTGCTTAAGATTATCCGCACGAATGTAGATTGTGAGGTAAAGCCACGTTCTATAAGACTTAAGCCTTCTTCTATTGACAAAGCACACCCATTGGTACAGGCTGGTATTGCATTAGGGCGGACAACTTATGGATCGCCGACTACATCAGATCAGGCGTTGTTGAGCATCCCTTCTGTAAAGGTTGGTCCGGGTGATTCTGGACGGTCTCATATGGCAGACGAGTTTATCTTTGTTGACGAGGTTGCAGAGGGGATAGCACTTTATATCGCTATGCTGAAACCAGTTATAGGAGGTAAATAGTCTACCACCAGAGTGGTCTTATCTCCATATTTTTATGATATTTGCACATAGTTTGCCGCGGCTAGCGGATTGATAATCGAATTTAAATGAAGATCTGGCAGAAGAACGTAACCGTTAATAAAGATATAGAAACATTTACCGTTGGAAAGGACAGAGAACTGGACTTGCAAATGGCAGCTTTTGATGTACTTGGATCTCTTGCACATGTACAAATGCTGGAGAGCATAGGACTACTTACCGCAACTGATCTGGCATCTATCCAGAAAGAGCTTAAGCACATTTATACTGAAATTGAAGCCGGTACCTTTACTATTGATGACACCGTGGAGGACGTACACTCGCAAGTGGAATGGTTGCTTACGCAACGAATAGGAGAAGCGGGCAAAAAAATTCATAGTGGGCGCTCTCGTAACGACCAGGTACTGGTTGATCTTAAGCTTTTTTTTAGAAATTGCATTGAGGAAATGGTGGGTAATACCTCTGTTTTATTTGGACAGTTAATAGCATTGAGCAATACCCATAAAGATAAATTACTGCCAGGATATACCCATTTGCAAATAGCAATGCCTTCCTCTTTTGGCTTGTGGTTTGGCGCATATGCAGAAAGCCTGGTTGATGATATGGAACTGATGCTTGCTGCCTGGAAGATCTGTAATAAAAACCCTTTAGGATCAGCCGCAGGTTATGGTTCTTCTTTCCCGCTTAACCGTACTATGACTACAGAGCTGCTCGGCTTTGAACGTTTAAATTATAACGTTGTTTACGCGCAGATGGGTAGAGGTAAGACGGAGAGAATACTTGCGCAGGCCATGTCTTCGGTTGCAGCTACACTTGCAAAAATGGCAATGGATGTTTGTCTTTTTATTAGTCAGAATTTTAGCTTTATTGGTTTTCCTGACGAATTGACTACAGGATCCAGCATTATGCCTCACAAAAAGAATCCTGATGTATTTGAGCTGATCAGATCGCGTTGCAACAAGATCCAGGCATTACCTAATGAGATTGCTATGATGATTACCAATTTGCCATCGGGCTATCATCGCGACCTTCAATTACTCAAAGAAAATCTTTTCCCTGCCATAACGTCTTTAAACGAATGTTTAGAGATAACAACATTTATGCTGCAGAATATTACGGTAAAGGATAATATTCTTGATGATAAAAAGTACGCTTACCTATTTAGTGTGGAAGTTGTCAATGAGCTTGCCTTAAAGGGAACACCTTTTAGAGAAGCGTACAAGATTGTTGGTGAAAGTATAGAGAATGGAACATTTGCGCCTACAAAGACCGTAAACCATACCCACGAAGGGAGTATAGGCAATCTATGCAATACTGAAATAGAAGGCATGATGATGGAGATCCTTGAGCAATTCAAATTTGAGAAAACGAAAGAAGCCATAAAGCAATTGCTTGCTTAAGTGGAATATTAATTTTAATAAATATTAAGAAATGAAAGTATCAGTATTGGCCAGCTCCCTTATCGGATCGGAAATCATTAAAATAGGTAACGAAGTTAATGAGATGAAGCGCAAGGGTGCGCAAATTGCCAACCTGACTATTGGTGATTTTGATCCTGAAATATTTCCTATACCAGAAGAGCTGAAAGATGGAATAATTAGTGCCTATAATGCGCATCAAACCAACTACCCGCCCGCTGATGGTATTTTACCACTACGTGAAACCGTATCTGAAATGCTGAAAGATAGGTTTGGATTGGAATACAGCACTTCTGAAATCTTAATATCTGGAGGATCCCGACCGCTTATTTATGCCACTTATCTGGCATTGATAGATCCGGGTGATAAAGTAGTTTTTCCGGCCCCTTCCTGGAACAATAACCACTATTGCCATTTAACGGGAGCAACCGCCGTTGCAGTAGAGACGGATACAGAAAATAATTTTATGCCTACTGCTGCACAGCTAAAGCCACATCTTAAAGGTGCAACTTTACTGGCTTTATGTTCTCCGCTTAATCCTACAGGTACCATGTTTACTGCAGAACAGCTTGCTGAAATCTGCGATGTGGTGATTGAAGAGAACCATTCCAGAGGTTTGAATGAGAAGCCGCTATACATGATGTATGATCAGATCTATTCGCTGCTTACATTTGAAGTTGATCATGTGAATCCGGTTAGTTTAAGGCCTGAAATAAGAGATTACGTTATATTTGTAGACGGCAGTTCTAAATGCCTTGCCGCAACCGGCGTTAGGGTAGGTTGGGGTTTTGGTCCTGCAGACATTATAAACAGGATGAAGGCCCTTATAGGGCATATGGGCGCCTGGGCACCCAAAGCAGAGCAAGTTGCTATGGCCAATTATTTTGGAAATAAAGAAATACTGGATGGATTCCTTAGTTCTTTTAAAGCTAAGATTCAGGATAGCTTAAATGCATTATATAACGGGTTTATTGAATTGAAGAAAGCAGGCTTTGACGTTGATGCTGTTAAGCCGATGGGAGCCATATACCTAACCATTAGGATAAATTATATCGGCAAATCAACTCCCGAAGGAGAAGTTTTGAAAAATAGTGCTGATGTTAATTTTTATCTGATTAAGGAAGCAATGGTTGCATTAGTGCCTTTTTCCGCATTTGGTAATGAAGAAGACATGCCTTGGTACAGGGCGTCTGTAGGCGCCTCCACTTTGCAAGATATAAAAGACATGCTGCCGCGGATTAAGACAGCACTGAGCAAGCTAAAATAGATTTTGAGACATTAAAAAGGCGACGGTTGATAGTCGCCTTTTGGTATTACTTGAATTCTGATGTTTTATGGAATTCAATATCAGGATAATCACGCATGGTCATATTGATCATAAAGTCGTTGTCTGCCAAGAAAACGGGATTTCCATCTTTGTCTTCACCTATGTGGTGTTGCTTTCTTTTTAAGAATTCTTCCAGCTTTTTCTTATCCTTGGAAGTAACCCAGTTTGACCTGCCATAGCTAAGCGTTCTAAAATGGGCTTTAGCACCATACTCATGCTCTAACCTAAATGCAATTACCTCAAACTGAAGTTCTCCAACTGCGCCTATGATTTTTCTGTTTCCGGGTTGTTGTGTGAAGAGTTGAGCTACACCTTCTTCAGTTAGCTGTTGTATTCCTTTTTCCAATTGCTTTGTTCTAAGAGGATCTCTGTTCTCCACCTCTTTAAAAATCTCTGGAGAAAAGCTTGGGATACCTTTGAATTGAAGTTTTTCCCCTTCAGTTAACGTATCGCCAATTTTAAAATTGCCACTGTCGTACAAGCCAACAACATCACCTGGCCAGGCCTCTTCAACAATGCTTTTCTCATTGGCCATGAAATCCATTGGATTAGAGAATTTTAGCTTTTTATCTTGTCTGGTGTGATAATAGAACTTATTACGTTCAAATTTTCCGGAGCATACTCTTAAAAATGCAATCCTGTCACGGTGCTTCGGATCAAGGTTGGCATGGATCTTAAATACAAAACCAGAAAAATTCTTCTCATCAACCATTACTTCCCTTTGTTCCGCTTCCCTGCTTTTGGGGCTGGGGGCTATGTTGATAAAGGTGTCTAGCAATTCTTTTATACCGAAGTTGTTAATGGCGCTTCCAAAAAATACTGGGGCTAACAAGCCTTCAATGTACATGCTCTTATCGAGCGAGCCGTATACCCCTTCTACCAATTCCAGGCCTTCCTTTAACCCGTTAAGTTCTTTTGGCTTCAGAAAATTAGAAAGATTTGGATCGTTTAAGTCGCCCACCTCAATTACCGGCTCACTGATTTTGGTTTTATCGGGTTCAAAAAGGTTCAGGTGTTTGTTATAGATGCTATAAACACCTTTGAAAGTATGGCCTTGTCCAATTGGCCATGACAGCGGACAAAGGCTGATGTTTAATTTATTTTCTATTTCGTCAAGCAGATCGAATGCATCTTTACCCTCGCGGTCCATCTTATTGATAAAGATAATTACCGGTGTGTTCCGCATCCGGCAAACTGCCATTAGCTTTTCGGTTTGCTCTTCCACACCTTTAACACAGTCCACTACCAGAATAACACTGTCTACCGCCGATAACGTGCGATAGGTATCTTCAGCAAAGTCTTTATGGCCTGGTGTATCTAGAATATTTATGCGCTTGCCGCTGTATTCAAAGCCCATTACGGAAGTAGCAACAGAAATTCCACGTTGCTTCTCTATCTCCATAAAATCTGAGGTGCTGCTTTGGTTGGCTTTATTTCGTTTTACCGCACCTGCCGTATTGATGGCACCTCCAAAAAGCAGAAATTTCTCTGTAAGGGTTGTTTTACCAGCATCAGGGTGACTAATAATGGCGAATGTTTTTCGTTTTTCTATTTCCGGGTGAATCATAAAGAATTAAGCCTGTGCGCTTTTGCAAAGCTGCAAAGATAATAAAAAAGCCGGCTGTGTGCCGGCTTTCTTAATCGCTTTAAAATGTTATCCTCTACCGCTTCTGGATGGCCTGCCAGCAGAGCTGCTTCCACGCCCCTCATTTCCAGAGGATCTGCTTGGCTCAGAACGCTCTATTCTTTGAGGTGCCTGTTGTTGTACTTCAGGCCTTCTTTCCATACGCTGTGGCTGTTCCTGTCTAGGCTGTTCCTGTCTGGGTTGTTCCTGCCTTGCAGGTGGGGCTTGCTCTTGTCTAGGTTGCCTATCAGGTTGTGCTTGTCTTTCAGGTTGTGATTGGCGCTCAGTCAGGATTGGTCTTTGATTTTGTTCTTGTCTAATTTGTGGCTGGGCCTGATCTTGTCTGCCAACACGGTCTGGTCTTGTCGATGTTGCTATTTCTGCTCTTTGCTGTTGATCACGTTGTGGTGCCGCTTGCTGTGTATTTCTATCAGACCTATTGTCTATAGACGCTCTGCTTGAGGCCACATCGTTACTTCTTGATGGGCGATCATAGTTGTTTCCTTGTCTTCCATCTTGGGTTGAGCGGTCAGGCCTTGCTGTTGCATACCCTTCGCCCTTAACGGATTCCCTTGGTCCAACAACATTTGTATTTCCTGATCTGCTGCGACTTGGTGAATACATGTTGATCCTGTTGCCGTCGAAAGTGCTTCTACTTGGTCTGGCAGTTCTGTTCACACTATAAACGGGAACATCTCTTCCAGTATACTGCCTGATATCATTTGCTCTCGGGCCACTAGAATAATAACGGTTGTTTCTTACATAGGTATTGTTGATAATGGTGGTGTTATTAATGATTACTAAGTTTCTGCGTGAATAATATCTTGGAAAGCTGTTGTAGTAAATATTTCGTTGTGGCACGAAAACCCACCATAGATCAGGAATGCCTATGTTTATGTTAACATTCATGCCGGGACCCATTGGCGCCCAACCATAATATCCGCCTCCGCTTCTCCAGCTTACCCATGCCGGTCCCCATTTTGTATCAGGAATCCACACCCACTGGCTGTAACGGTTGTAAACCCAACGTCCGTAATGGAAAGGTGCCCAGCCCCAGTCGTAATCAGATACCCATGTGTTGCCATACTCTGTCATTGCCCAGCGACCATTACTGTAATAAGGTCTGAAATCGCCCTGACCTACATCAGGCCGCCATACATACCCATACTGAGAATCCTGAATCCAGGTTCCATAAGGAGACAATTCATCGTAGAAGGATTGCATGGAGACATCTTCGCCTTGTGCCATAACCTTTTGCGTGATTCCGGTTAGAAGGAGCATGAGCCCCAGCACAATAGCCGGTAATTTGATCATGTGTTTCATTTTGTGTGTGTTTTAAATTTACCTAACGATCTTTATATATCAATTTGAGTTCCAAACCAACTCAAAAGTTTAATGGCTAATAAAATATTACATTATGGTTATGAAGAATAACGTAATTATATTGGTTTAAGTCTTGTTAATACGAACATATAATCTGTTCTGCTAGTAACAATTTACAAAATACTTTTTGTAAAGACGAGTGTTAAACAAAGAAGGTTGCACGGAGATTACAATAATTTAGCACCTTTGTGGCAAACGAAAGTAAATAATGCGTTTTACAATAATTCTATCACTTAAAATAATTTATGGAAAAAGGTACACTTTTTTTGATTCCTGTCCCTCTGGCGGAAAATGCTGCAAATAAATCTTTTACAGCTTATTTGGGAGATACTATCAATTTTTTGACCACCTACATTGTGGAAAATGAGAAAACGGCCCGAAAATTTTTAAAAGAGGCAGGTATAAAAACACCACAGGCAGACCTGATCATTCATGATTATGGAAAACATAAAAGAAATGATTCCATGGTTCCTTACTTTAAAGAGCTGATGACGGGCAAGGATGTCGGGTTGATGAGTGAGGCCGGATGTCCGGGTGTTGCAGATCCAGGAGCAGAGGTGGTATCTGAAGCGCATAAGAGAGGAATAAAGGTTGTTCCATTGGTTGGGCCAAGCTCCCTACTATTGGCATTAATGGCATCAGGTTTCAATGGGCAGAGTTTTACTTTTCATGGATATTTACCTATTGATAAAGTGGAGCGCGTGAAGCGGATTAAGGAATTGGAGCAACTGGCGCAACAAAATAAACAAACGCAAATGTTTATTGAAACACCCTTTAGAAACAACCACATGTTTGAAGATATTTTAAAGAACACCGCTGCGCAAACTTTATTATGTGTAGCCAGCAATATTACCGGCGAAGATGAGTACATTAAAACAATGTCTATTGGACAATGGAGACAGGAAAGAATTGACCTGCATAAAAAACCAACTATCTTCTTATTGTATCGCAGTTAGCGGTACATCCCCTTGCTATCGATAAAGTTTAGCACAGGATCAGGCACGAAATATTGCACGTTCTTTCCCTCAGCAATAGCCTTCCTTATAAAGGTTGAAGAAATATCCATTTGAGGGGTGTCTGTAATGGTCACTGCAGGGTGGTTAAGCCACTCTGCCAAATCTACATTGGGCCTCTGATAAACAAATATCTCATAGTTGGCCAATAACACCTCGTAGTTTTTCCACTTTTTAAAAGAAGAAAGATTATCAGCCCCCATTATCAAAGCAAATTTTCTGGTGGGGTATTTTTCGTTGAGATAAGTAAGTGTATCTATTGTGTAAGAGGGTTGAGGAAGACTAAACTCAATATCGCTCACCTTAATTTGCTTTGCATTTTCAGTAGCTAGTTTGGCCATTTCTAAACGGTCGTACATATTGGCCAAACCATTTTTATTCTTTAGTGGATTATGTGGAGATACAACCAACCAGACCTCATCCAGTCCGCTAAAACCAGCCATATAATTAGCAATCACCAAATGCCCAGTGTGAATGGGATTAAACGACCCGAAAAATAACCCGGTCTTCATTGAAACTATGAGTTGCCTAAAAATTTACCGATCAGTTCTTCGGCCTCTTTACATGCTGTACTTAGGTCATTGTTTTTAAGTATGACATCAAATTTGTCGGCATATTCCAATTCCTTTTCTGCTTTTACAAAGCGTTCTTGAAGCTTTTCTGGACTATCTGTGCCACGACCGCTTAAACGTTCTTTCAAAACATCTAGTGAAGGGGGCTGCACAAAAATTGCAAGCGCATCCTGTTCGTATTTACGTTTTAGACGTAGGCCTCCTTCAACATCAATATCAAATATGACCTGTTTATCGTCATTCCAAATCCTTTCAATTTCAGATCTTAGCGTGCCATAGAAAGTGCCGTTATAAACTTCCTCAAATTCTACGAATTCCTGGCGTGCAACACGGTGAAGAAAATCTTCTTTCGTAATGAAATAATAATCTTTTTCATTTTGCTCGTCGCCCCTGGACTCACGTGTTGTTGCAGAAATGGAAAAACTTAAGTTAGGGAATTTCTTAAGCAAATGCTTTACTATAGTTGTTTTGCCTGCTCCAGAAGGTGCTGAAAATATGATGAGTTTACCTTGTTTCATTTAATTTGTTTGATTCTCAAGCAATAGCTTAAAGAACGTTTAATAGTTGTTCCTTAATTTTCTCCAGCTCTTCCTTCATGCCAACAACAAGTTGTTGTATCTGAGCATCGTTTGCTTTGGCGCCCATGGTATTAATCTCTCTGCCAATTTCCTGTGAGATGAAACCAAGTTTCTTGCCATTTGCATCTTTACTTTTGAGAGTTTCAACAAAATAATCACAATGACTCTTCAATCTTATCTTTTCTTCTGTAATATCAAGTTTGTCGATGTAGTAGATCAATTCCTGCTCCAGACGGTTCTGATCTATGTTAAGCTTCCCTACATTTTCTTCCAGAAATTGATTCAGTCTGTTTTTTATAGAGGGAATGCGAAGTGGTTCAAGTACTTCAACTTCAGAGAAAAATTGAAGAATGTTTTTTATCCTTAACTCAAGATCCTTTTTTAACACCATTCCTTCTGCAGCTCTAAACTGATTAAAATTAGCTAAAGCATTGTTAAAAGTGTTATTCAGTATTTCCCAGTCGCCCTCATTAATTTCCTCTTCTGCATAGCTGATTACTTCAGGAAAATTAAGTACAGCCTGCAACAGGTTGGTTGAGTCTGCTCCAAGACTCTGATTAATTTCTTGTAGTTGTTTGTAGTATTTACTTAACAGTTTAGCATTAATGGTGGCTCCTTTTAAATTCTCTTCGCCACGGTCAACATTAATGGCTACGCTAACTTTTCCGCGTTCAATGTCTTTACTGCAAATGTTGCGCAACAGCAATTCTTTTTCTGAAAATGCTCTAGGCATTTTTAGATTGAGCTCTAAGAACTTGCTATTTAAGGACTTGATCTCTACCGAAAATTTTGCGTTTTCGTGATCAGTTAAGGCAAGGCCATACCCTGTCATTGATTTTATCATGTGCAAAGATATAATTTATTGCGTTTTCAAAACCATTTAACTTTTTTTAACTTATTCTATTGGCAAACATTGCCTAAGTTTACCTAATTATTTATAACTGATGATAATTAATCGCCTATATTTTTTATTGAGTTTCATGGCATTTTTCAATCTGGCAACACCGCTTTTCGCTCAGCAAGAATTTCAGTTAAAGGGTGCAATACTTGAGTTGGGTACGACAAATAGAGTTGTTGCGGCTCAGGTTTATAATAAACGAACTACATTTACCTCTACTACAAATCCCTTGGGTCTTTTTGAAATCAAAGCTGCAGTTGGAGATACCCTCTTTATTTATGCAAATGAGTTTTCTGACTCCAGTATTGTTGTAACATCTTCAATGAATTTGTTGATTAAGTTAAAGCGGGGCACTATGTTGAAAGAAGTTAAAATTATTGAGCAGTCTAAAAAGCAGGAGCTTACCGATATGAAGCAGGAATACCGGAATAAGGGTTCCTTCTATTCAGGAAAACCTCCATTGCTGTCCTTTTTTTTTAAGCCCCTTACAGCGCTTTATGAGACTTTTGGCCGCACACCAAAAAATGCCAGAAGGTTCGGGAAATATTACCAAACTGAAATGCAGCAAACATTAATTGATGGTTTTTTTAACGAAACAATCATTCAGGAGAATACGGACCTGAAAGGAAGTGAGCTGGAGGATTTTATGATCAATTATCGCCCTAAATTTGAGAAGGCACAATATTGGGCGAGGTATGATGCCATTAAATACATAAAGGAATCATATAAAACTTTTAAACAAAACCCAAAGAAATAAATTAGATAGATAATGCTTCGCATGCTTTTTCGGCAGCAAGCTTTTCTGCGTTCTTCTTGTTATAGTCACGACCTACACCATAACTTTCCCCCTCTACAACTGCATTAATAGTAAATAGTTTAGTGCTTTCGCCTTCTCCATTTTGAACCATATCAAAGGAAATATCCTTACCATGATGTTGGCACCATTCAATCAACTTACTCTTAAAATTAGTTTCTGTTAATTCCAATGTATGAATATCTATATAGGGTTTTACAATTCTTTTAAGCAAGAAATCTTTTGTAAAATTATACCCTTTATCCATATATATTGCTCCTATTAATGCTTCAAACGCATCACCTAGCATAGAATGGTGCTTGGTCTGTACATTTACTGTCTTTTGATCAAAAACAATAAGCTGATCAAATCCCATTTTTCTGGCAAGTTGATTTAAGTTGGCTCGGTTAACGATTTTTGAGCGCATCTCTGTTAAAAAACCTTCCTCTTTGTACGGATAGCTTTTGAAAAGCAGCTCTGCTATTACTGATCCTAAAATTGCATCACCAAGAAATTCCAATCTTTCGTTACTACTTCGGCTACCGTTTTTTAGAATTTTTGCCACAGACCGGTGTCTGAACGCCATTTTGTATAAAACGGTATTTCCCGGCACGAAGCCTAAAATATTATTCAACTTTTTTATAAATTCTTTGTCTGACGACAAATAAAGTTTATACAGGTCAAGTATTGACATTAATTGAAATAAGGACTGTTACTCTTCGTATTTTTTAAAAATCACAGAAGCATTATGGCCACCAAAGCCAAAGGTGTTGCTTAATGCAGCACGGATAGGACGTTTTTGTGACGTATTGAATGTGAAATTTAATTTTGGATCAAAATCTGGGTCGTCAGTAAAATGGTTAATTGTAGGAGGTACAATGTCATTTTTTACTGCAAGTATAGAAGCAATTGCTTCTATGGCCCCAGCAGCTCCTAATAAATGGCCCGTCATTGATTTTGTTGAACTGATGTTTAGTTTGTAGGCATCTTCGCCAAAAAGATCAACAATCGCTCTTGTTTCAGATATATCACCCAAAGGGGTAGAAGTACCATGAACATTAATGTAATCGATGTCTGCAGTAGTCAATCCAGCATCTCTAAGTGCATTGGTCATCACCATTCTAGCACCTAAACCTTGGGGATGAGGCGCCGTTATATGATTTGCATCAGCACTCATACCACCACCAACTAGTTCTGCATAAATTTTTGCTCCACGTTTTTTTGCATGTTCCAGTTCTTCAAGAATGATAGTCCCTGCACCTTCCCCTGCAACAAAACCATCGCGGTCTTTATCAAAAGGTCTGGATGCTGTTGACGCATCGTCATTTCTTGTAGAAAGCGCATGCATGGCGTTAAAACCACCTATCCCAGCTTCGTTTATTACAGCTTCAGACCCACCACTAACAATCACATCACACATATTAAGACGAATGTAATTATAAGCATCAATCATTGCGTTGGTAGAGGAAGCACAAGCAGAAACTGTGGCGAAATTGGGCCCGCGTAAACCATATTTTATAGAAATATGGCCCGGAACAATATCAATAATCACTTTAGGAATAAAGAATGGATTAATGCGTGGCGTACCGTCACCCAGAAAAAAGTTCTTCATTTCATCCTGAAAAGTTTTAAAACCGCCAATACCGGAGCCCCATATGACACCAATTCTATTGGTGTCCAATTCTGAGAAATTGAAGTTGCCGTCTTTAACAGCTTCTTCTGTTGCTACTAAGGCATATTGAACAAATGGATCTAATTTGCGGGCTTCTTTTTTATCCAAAAAGTCTTCGGGATTGAAGTTTTTAAGCTCACATGCAAATTTAGTCTTGAACTTTGAAGTGTCAAAACCAGTAATAGGACCAGCTCCGCTCACCCCATTTAACAAACTGTCCCAAAATTTTGGGACAGTATTGCCAATAGGAGTGAGCGCACCTAATCCAGTAACTACAACTCTTTTTAATTCCATTTATGCGGATTATACGGAGACCGTATTTTTACTTAACGTTTTTTTCCAGGTAAGCAATTGCTTGACCAACTGTACCAATGGTCTCAGCCTGATCATCAGGGATTGCTACATTGAATTCTTTTTCAAACTCCATAATAAGTTCTACTGTATCTAAAGAATCCGCACCCAAGTCGTTAGTGAAAGAAGCTTCCGGTGTAACTTCGCTTTCGTCCACACCTAATTTTTCAACGATAATAGCCTTAACTCTTGAAGCAATATCAGACATAATGATTATAATTTAATGGTTAAATAATTCAGTGCAAAGAAAAATAAATTCTAACACATTTCAAATGTTTTTATTTCTCAATCAATTTTAATGTTTTTATTTCGAACAATAAAGTAAAATTAGTTTTATAATTTCGTATTCCAGTAATATATTCTGAATTGAACAAAACTTATTTAAAACTATCGTTAGATCTTGATTTTACATTAATTGCCATAACTGCATCTCTTAAAGATTATGTTCTTTGTCACAAAATCAATACCTATCTAAACTTCAATTTTCAAAAAATAGAAGACCATGAGGTATATTTTAATATTGATGAAGACCCTTTATCTTTTTCTAAATACTACTTTTTTGTTGAGCAAGGTGAGATCGAATATTATCTGATAAACAACAGAAATGCAGAAGGGTTTTTAATACCAGAAATGAATAAGGTAGATTTTTTCATGGTCATACATCAATATATAGACAAGGAAGATCTAAATTATATACTTAGCGGACTTAATAAACTAGCTGATATACAGGTTGCTGCGCAGATAGATCCAAAGCGTTTAAAGTCTTGTGAAAACTTGGTAATGTAAATTTTATATTGTTGGTGTATTAAATACACTATATTTGAAGTTAGAATATCTGACAAAATTATATTAATAAACTAATGAAACCATTTCATTCAAGAACAAAAATCGTAGCCACCTTAGGTCCTGCATCAGCCAAACCTGAAGTTTTATATAGTATGTTTAACGCCGGACTTGACGTTTGTCGTTTAAATTTCTCTCACGGATCTCAAGCAGATCACCAGGCCGTGTTAGATACCATTAGGGGATTGAATGAGAAATACGGCTACAATGTTGGTATCCTTGCGGATCTTCAAGGGCCAAAAATTCGCATAGGTATGGTTCAAGATGGCGGTATAAATTTAGTGAATGGAAGCAAAACTATCATAACGACACAAAAATGTATTGGTAACGAAGAGCGTATTTACATCACCTATGATACCTTTCCACAAGACGTAAAAGCAGGTGAAATTATCCTTTTAGATGATGGTAAGCTTCAAATGCGTGTTTTGGAGACCAATTTTAAAGACGAGGTAGTTTGTGAAGTAGTTCATGGTGGTATTCTTACTTCCAGAAAAGGGGTTAATCTTCCTAATACCAAAGTATCCATTCCTTCGTTAACACCAGAGGACAGAGAAAATCTTGATTTTGTACTTGATAATGACGTAGAGTGGATTGGACTTTCATTTGTTCGTAACGCAGAAGATATTACCGAATTAAAAGACATCATTGCTGCAAGAGGTAAGACAGCAAGAGTTATTGCAAAAATTGAAAAACCTGAAGCTATTGCAAATATTGATGCAATTATTGCTGTATCGGATGGGGTAATGGTTGCACGTGGAGATCTTGGAGTAGAAATGCCAATGGAAGAAGTTCCATTGCTTCAAAAAATGATCGTTCAAAAATGCCGTGCTGCATCTAAACCTGTTATTGTGGCTACTCAAATGTTGGAGAGCATGATTACCACACCAAGACCAACACGTGCTGAAGTAAATGACGTGGCCAACTCTGTTTTGGATGGCGCTGATGCGGTGATGTTAAGTGGTGAGACCTCCGTTGGTGAGTTTCCGCTTATCGTAATTGAAACCATGCAAAAGATCATTCAAAATATAGAACACAATAATTACCCTTTTCATCCTGAAAAATTCCTTAAGCCTAAGGCTGACACATTTTTAAGTGATGCGGTTTGTGATTCTGCTTGCTTTTTATCCAAGCAAACCAATGCTGTAGGTATTGTGTCGCTAACCGTTAGTGGTTACACTGCATTCGAGATTTCGAGCCACAGACCCAAAGCGCTTACCTATATCTTTACCAGTAATAAGAGTTTGCTAAATAGCCTAAGCCTTATTTGGGGAGTACAAGGTTTTTATTATGACAAATTTGAAAGTACTGATGAAACCATTTTGGATGTTAATAATCTTCTTAAGGAATACAAATTGGTTAAAAAGGGCGATGTAATTATCAATACGGCAGCTATACCAATGGAGCAAAAAGGTAAAACGAATATGCTTAAGGTTACGGTTATCGATTAATTTAGCTACTTTTGCAATCCTTCAAAAGGAGAGTTGTCCGAGTGGTTTAAGGAGCACGCCTGGAAAGTGTGTATACCTCAAAAGGGTATCGAGAGTTCGAATCTCTCACTCTCCGCAACTATTATAGTTAAATTGCCTTCTGCATAACGTAGGAGGCTTTTTTATGTCTTATGGTTAACAGGTGGTATATTTTAGTGGTGCAATTAGTTAGCCTTCCAGTTAAGAAGTATTTTGGCACGCTAAGAGGCTGTTATTTGTATGGATGTTACCTGGCTTCGTATATTTTATATTCGTTTAAGATACATTAATGGTTGTCTCAAGGTATTTTAGATATACCAAGGATGACGAACGGATATCCAACCGATATCTAATGGATATCCGACGTACGAACCCGTGCCGAAGCCAGGTACTACCAGGCCGAAGGCAGGCCGTCTCCGAAATAAAATCTAAGTAAGAGATTTTGAGGAAATAGATTTTAATAAAGTTTCTTCTATATTGAAGAAAGTAGCCGTTAATGGGTTTTCTTAACTCTCACTCTCTGCCAAGTAAATATATAAAATAGAAGGGCTGTCTTGAATTCCAAGACAGCCCTTCTATTTTTCCTAAACAATCGTATTAATTATTTGGAGTTCTTTTTTTCTGTGATTTCTTTACGGATCTCAGTTGCTAAGTTTTTTAAATCCTGCATACCTTTACGTACGCGGGTACCTGCAGCACCATTGCCGCCAGTGTAAAATTTTTCTGCATCTTTTTGGATTGAATCCACAAGATCTTTCACTTTTTGAAAATTGTCCATACGTTTTTTCTAAGTTATGAGTTTATATTTGATTGGTTTTGCGGAGTGAATATATTAAAAATATATTTAATACCTTTTAATTCGATAATTATTTATCTCATCATCATTTAATTAACCATTTTCGTGCCTTTTAAAGGGTCAAAGTAAACGCCGATAATATAACTATGCGAAAAATATTGTATTCAATAGTAATCCCATTCCAAAATCGACTAACTATTTCCTTTTACCTTCCAGGAATTTTATGATTTTAGATTTGTCATTAACTATTATAGAATTCAATATGTATTTAATTTGATACATTTTAATTTCTACAACGCAATTTGAAATACTTTAAATGTAGCTCTAAAATAGTACCCAGGGTTATTTAAAACCCTTTTTTTGCTGTTTATTTTTTAAGGTTTAAAATTATGGCACATTTCTTTCATTGTGTAAAAAAATGAAACACATGAAAAAAATAATTATTTTAGCAATTGGTTTATTCGCGGCAACAGCTGCAAGTGCACAAGTAAGGTTAGGTGTAAAAGCAGGATTGAATCTTCCTGATATTATTAAGGGTAACGGTAAAAATAACTTTGATACCAAAATTAACCCTGGTTTTAATGCTGGTGTAACGGTAGATATCCCATTGATTAAGGGTTTGGCTTTTACACCAGAACTTTTATACGCTACTAAAGGTTACAAAGCCACAAATGCAATTGGTAAGTTTACACAGACCACCAGTTTTATTGACATTCCACTTTTGGCAAGTATTAACCTTGGTGGAAGCGGTTTAAATTTAGTGGTTGGTCCGCAAGTTTCTTTTTTAACTAAAACCAAAAACAAGTTTGAAAATGGTTTTACAGTAGCAGAGCAGACAATCATTGAGAATGACTCAGATCGTTTCAAGAAAAGTTTACTTGGGGGCTTGATCGGTTTCCGTTATGATATTAATAGCCAGTTTGATATCCATGGGCGTTATGCATTGGATTTCCAAAAAAACAATGAAGATGGTACTTCAGAAACTCCAGAATACAGGAATCAAGTATTTTCTGTTGGTGTAGGTGTTAAATTTTAATCAGATTTAAATATAATTAAAAGGCCGCAGATCAAGCGGCCTTTTTTATGAATGAACGGATTCAAATTTAACTACTAAAACAAAATGAATAGCATAGCGACAGGCCCTTCCATAAGGCGAAGGATGATAAAAAATAGCAAGGTATAACTATTTGTATGATGGAAACATCAGTTTGATGAGCCGCCTGTAGCAACAGGCGGCTTTTCTTTGGCTTGGTTTTTAGCTAACTTTGAATATATTTTAAAACTTTTTAATGACAATTAAGCACTACCTTATCTTACCATTTTTATTTGCAACCGTTTTATGTAATGGTCAGATAAAAACCACTTCCTACATAAAGGCACTTTCAGAACCAAACCAATGGGTTGATTCTGTTTTTAAAAGACTTAGCAAAAGACAAAAAATTGCGCAATTGTTCTTTGTAAGGGCACATACAAATTTAGGTCGGGCATATGAAGATTCCGTTGGAAACGTAATTAGAAAAGAGCACTTGGGTGGGGTAGTCTTTTTTCAGGGCGGGCCAGGTAGGCAGGCTATTCTGACAAATAAATACCAAGCCATTACTAAGGTGCCCCTTTTAATATCTTCAGATGGCGAATGGGGATTAGGTATGCGCTTAGACAGTGCAGTTTCCTATCCTTATCAAATGGCATTAGGTGCGGTGCAAAATAAAGAGTTGATTTATAAGATGGGATTGGAGGTAGCTAAAGATTACCATAGGGTAGGTATTCAGCTTAATTTGGCACCTGATGTGGACATAAATAATAATGCTAAAAATCCGGTGATCAATTACCGTTCTTTTGGGGAAGATAAAAATAATGTAGCCAACAAGGCTGCTGCTTATATGAAGGGCATGCAGGATGGAGGATTATTGGTGAGTCTTAAACACTTTCCTGGCCATGGTGATACGGATGTGGATTCGCATTATGATTTACCACAGTTAAAATTTAGTAAGGCCAGATTGGACAGCCTGGAGATTTATCCTTTTCGTGAACTAATCAGGGCAGATGCCGCTGGCGTTATGATCGCGCATATGAATATTCCCGCTTTAGACAATTCTCCTAATATGCCATCTACTTTATCAAAACCTATTGTTACGGGAATATTGAAGGGTGAGCTTGGATTTAAAGGGCTGATTATTTCAGATGCGATGGGTATGAAAGGTGTGGTTAAGTATTTTAAAGATGGAGAAGCAGATGTAATGGCCGTAATTGCAGGTAATGATATCCTGGAGCTTTCTGAAAACAGTGGGAGGGCCATAAAATTGGTAGCAAAGGCAATTAGACAAAAACGGCTCACCATGGCACGTATTGATGAAAGTGTGAAGAAAATCCTAACTGCAAAATATTGGGCAGGATTAGATAAACGCGATACTATAGTAACGCAAAATGTGGTACAGGATGTGACAAGGCCAGAGAGTTTAGCTTTACTTAAGCAACTTGCTGATGCTTCTATGACTGTCTTACGGGGTAAAGAGTCTATGCAAAGGCTGGTAAAAGAAAAGAGGACAGCGATTATTAGTATTGGCACATCTGGGATCACTACTTTTCAGCGTAGCTTGGGTGCTTATTACAATAGTTCTGTTTTTTATTCACTAGATAAAAATGCGACAGCTAATGATATTGCGAAGGTATTGGCTGGTATTCCAGATTTTGAGCAAGTTATTATTGGTATACATGATACACGAACCCGGCCGGGAAACGGAATGGTACTCAGTCCTGATCTAAAAATGATGATCAGAGATATGGCTAAAAAAGAGGCTTCATTTGTTCTCTTCGCCAATCCTTATAATTTGGCTTCACTGCCTGGTTTAGAAAATAGCAAAGGACTTATCGTAGCTTATCAAAAGGAAGATTTTATGCAGCAAGCTGCGGCGTCTGTATTGAAAAATCAAATCATAGCTACTGGTAAATTACCGGTTTCTGTGAATGGTTTTTTTAAATATGGTGACGGAGAGTAAGTATTTTGTAGCTTTACTGTATGCCTCAAAAGCCCCTTAAAATCTTACAAGCATCTGCAGGATCTGGCAAAACGTTCAGTTTAACCGCTCATTACCTTATTATTCTTCTTTCTGGTGAAAATAAATACAGGGAAATTCTAGCAGTAACTTTTACAAATAAGGCTACCGAGGAAATGAAGAGTAGGATTTTGGAAGTATTGGAAGGCTTAGCAAAAGGTGATGATTCAAAAAAGATAGAGGACTATAGAGTTTTAGTATTAAAAGCCCATCCATCATTGAGCGAACGAGATTTGCAATTGAAAGCTGACCGCATCTACCGTAAAATACTGCACGATTATAGCCGTTTTTCTGTTAGTACAATTGATGGGTTTGTGCAAAAGGTAATTAGGGGCTTTGCTTTTGAGCTGGGCCTTAATGCGGACTATAGTTTAGAAATGAACTATAATAAAGTAAAAGATGATCTGGTATGTAAGCTGGATGAGGCGCTTGACCATAACAAACAGCTTTTACAATGGGTAATAGATCTGGCCATTGAAAGGATTGGTGATAACAAGAGCTGGAATTACAAAATAGAGTTATACAGCCTGATTGGAGAAATATTTACAGAGCGGTTTCAGGTATTCGAATCGGCAGTAGCGCAATTAGGTGCTGAAAATATAGACGAACTTTTCAAGAACTATACTGAGGTTACCCTGGAGGAGATAAGTAATTTCGAAAATCATATTGTTACGCTTGCAACACGCATTCATCATATATTAGCTCAATATGAGGTAAAAACAGATATGCTAAAAGGAAAATCCCGTAGCGGGTTGGCCAAGGTTATCTTAATTGCAAGAGGCGACCTTTCTAAAGCAGAAGCTTTATTTAATTACATAGACGAACCGGAGGAATGGTTTCAAAAAAACAGCTATATAGATGGAGTTTATCAGGAAATAAACCCACTACTAAAGGAAATTAAGTCCCATTACCTGGCTTACCTACCTCAATATAGCTTAGCTGTTGCTTTTAATAAAAACCTATATTACCTGAGATTGATGCAGGAGATAGCCGTACTCTTAAAGCAATATAGAAGCGAGAATGAAAACTTACTGATCAGTGATGCGCAAAAGCTCATCTCTGAAATAACCAAAGACGCAGGAGATAATCCCTCTTTTATATGGGAGAAAGTTGGTAACCGCTATAGAAACTTCTTGTTCGATGAGTTTCAGGATACATCTACCAGTCAGTGGGGAAGCTTTAAGTCCCTCTTGTCTAACGCTATAGCTACACCTACTGAAAACATGACAGATCACCTAATTGTAGGTGACACGAAGCAATCTATTTACCGTTGGCGGAATGGCGATTGGAATATTTTGCATAAGCACGCTAAGGCAGATATCGGATCGGTAAACATACTGGAAGATAGCTTATCAGAAAATTATCGCAGTGCAGAGAACATCATTACCTTTAATAACTATTTGTATCATATTATTCCGCAGACCTTACAGCAAGAGTTGAATCAGAATATTTCTGGTCGAAGTGAAAGTATTTCGGCTTGGTGGAAGGAGCAAAAGTATGAGCAGATCATCACTAATATTTACGAAGGCGCCAATCAAAACTTTGCTGGTAGTACTGCGAAAGGAGGAACAGTAAAAATTAAAAAGTTTGGCAAGGAGGATGCTCCTAATGAAGCCAGATTTACTGAAACTGTTTTTAGGGATCTTGCCTTAAATGATGTTGTAGAGGAGATTTTTTACCTGAAGGAAGTGTTGCAGTACCCACTAAAAGATATAGCCATACTTGTCAGGTCTAATAGTGAGGCATTGCTTACGGTAAAGAAGTTGATGGAGCAGGATTTGCCGGTATTGTCCGGAGATGCTTTGTTAATTGCAAATAATAAGGCGGTACAGTTGATTATCAATACGCTTCGGATGCTCATCGGGCTGGAGTCGCAAATTGCTTTATATAAGGCCAATTGCATTGCACTTTATCATGGACTACATGATGATGAGGTTGACGCCAATCTTTTTTTGGGTTTAAATACTACTCCCCTTACAGATCTTGAAAAGGCATTACCAAAATCATTGTGTGATAACTGGCAAAGTTGGATACAGTTACCTCTGCCTGAACTTATTGAAATATTAATTGATTGCTATGGCTTAAAAGATCTGGTGGATCACTTGCCTTATTTAATTGCCTTTAGGGACTTATGTGCGCATGCCAATAAGCTTGGAGAGAAGGGTATAATCGCATTTTTAACCTGGTGGGAAGAAGACGGGATGTTAAAGTCGCTCCCTTCCCCAGAGGGAGCCGATGCTATACAAGTGGTTACCATACATAAATCAAAGGGGCTGGCATTTAGGGCTGTCTTTGTTCCTTTCTGCAACTGGGAGGTAAAAGGTAAAGTAAATGCCAATTTTTGGGTCTCATCTGAAGATACAGTTTACAAGGAGTTGCGTGGCATTCCGTTACGCTATAATGAGGCGCTTGCCGATTCTTCAATCGCGAAAGCATATTATGAAGAGTTGCTTTATAACAATATGGATGCCTTAAACATGTTATATGTGGCAACTACACGTTCTAAAGATTATCTCTATCTGGCAACAATGGCTAAAAAGGAAGTGAATAAGCTATCTAACATAGGTGATGTACTAAACCATTGCTTCGAAGATAAATTTGATGGTAATGTATACGAGATAGTGGAGCATGTAAGCGCGACAAGTAAAAAGGAAAACCGGAGCTTAATCTCGCTTAACAGTTACCCAACTACTACCCGATTGGCTGAGCTTTATATTCCTTCTGAAGAAAAACATCTTAAGCATGTGCTCAACATGGAGCGATCTGGTAGGAAGGGGTCCATCTTGCATGATATCCTGGCTAATGCAAGTAATGAAAAGCAGGTGAATCTGGTAATTGACAGCCTTCTTTTAGATGGAATGATCCAGGAAGATGAGCGGGAGAATCTGCGGACATCAGTTTTGAAGGTGCTCGATCATCCAGATTTGAAAAAGATTTTTAATAATGCCAAGGAAAGTATTACCGAGCAAAGTATTATTGATGTTCATGGTAAAACGCATCGGCCAGACCGCCTCTTGATTAATGGTGATGAGATACTCATATTAGATTATAAATTCACTATTGAGGAGAGCGATAAACATATTGATCAGGTTAGGAATTATAAAAATTTGCTGCTGGCAATGGGGCACGTCCACGTAAAGACCTATCTGTTTTATGCCGTTAGTGGAAAGCTAAAGCTAGTATCATGATGAAACCATTTTTACAAGAAGTTGCAGAAGATTTGGTAGAAAGGTTTGGCGATAAGTTACAACATTGTGCCATCGTGTTTAATAATAAAAGGCCGGTTTCTTATATACAGAAGTATTTAGCTAATTGTATTAAAAAGCCTTTTTTTAGCCCCTCTTTTTACACCATCCAAGAGTTTTTTACGGAATCAGCCAACTACAAATTATCGGACTTTTATTTACAGTTCTTTACACTGCATAAGATTTATAATGATTTGCTTAAAGAAGAGCACCTGGATCCAATAAGCAGTTATAAGTTCTTTCCATTGGCGAAGATCATGCTGAGCGACTTCAATCAGATTGATATCGATCTTGTTGATGCTGGCAAATTATACCAGGATCTCGAAGATATTTCTATTATTAATCAGGATTTCGATTACCTCAGTCCGGAGCAGTATCAGTTCTTATCTCAATTCTGGACTTCTTATTCTGAAGGAAAGCATAAAAAGCAACAGGAGCTGTTTATTAAGATGTGGCGGCGAATGCCGAAGCTTTATCATAAGTTTCATGAAGTACTGAAAGAACAGCAATTCATTACCAATGGATCTGTGTATCGGCTTCTGGCAGAATCTAATGTCAATCAGCAGGAATTTATAAAAACATTTGATAAAGGGAAGATTGTTTTTGTAGGTTTTAATGCATTAAGTAATTCTGAAGCAAAAATATTTGCAAGCTTGCAGGAAGCAGGAAAGGCTTTGTTTTACTTTGATGCAGACCCATACTACCTGGAAGATCCATTGCAGGAATCTGGACTCTTTTTAAGAAAGAACATTTACCAGCTCGGTTTGGTGAATGAGTTTGCTGGCCGCCCTGGTTTTATGAAGTCTGTGGACCATCAGGTAGATGTTTTTAAAGTGCAGGGTCAATCGTCACAGGCTAAGATTCTGAATAACATATTAGAACCAGATTACCTGGAGGATAAAGAAATTGGAACAACAGTAGTTGTCCTGGCCGATGAAAGTTTACTGATTCCTACTTTACAGACCATCCCGCAGGAATACCATGGTAAAGAGGTGGCATTGAACGTTACCATGGGATTTGCATTATCTACCTCAAGCATTTTTGGGTTAACCGATCTTTGGCTAAACAGTCAGCTAGAAATATTAAAAAGCAAAAAGGTCTCTTATCAAAATGTTGAAGCATTTTTAACACACCCGCTAACTGGCCTCAGTCAACGAATGCGAGATAAGATTCAAACCGCATTGCTTGTTGAAAATCAGGTTGAAATATCACATGATAGGTTGCTTCGCCAAGGTGGGCTGTTTGAAGTTTTTTATCGTGCTGTTGATGGTCCACAACATGTAGTTTTTAGCTTGCTAAGCGTGCTGGACTTTGTGCTTAACAGGCTTTCCAACGCAAAAACATTAAAAAGAATAGATGCTGAACTGTTTGTAAAAACCATACAAGAGTTAAATAGACTACATGATACTTTTGGGAAACATGTCGATTCAGAAGATATCACTTTTGTGGTTTACCTGGTACAAAAAGCACTCAAGGCTATTGCAGTTCCACTTTCGGGCGATCCGCTGAATGGCATACAAGTGATGGGTTTGCTGGAAACCAGGAATCTAAACTTTGATAAAGTGGTGATACTTGGTTTTAATGAAGGGATCATTCCGAAATCTTCCATTGGAAATAGCTTTATACCAGATAGTATCCGGCGGGTTTACGGGTTGCCAGTTTTGGAGAATTTGGATGCGATTTCTTCCTATATGGTTTACCGGCTGATCCAGCGGGCAAAAAGTATTAATTTAGTGTACAATAGCTTGACAGATGAATCTACATCAGGTGAAGCCAGCCGGATTTTAAAGCAACTCGCCTATGAAAGCGGTTTTAACTTTAATTATCATGAGCTTAGCCTTAACGTAAAAGCTACGCCAGTTAAAGAAGTAAGGATCGAAAAGCAAAGCAACAAGTTTATTAGTGAAACTTTGCAGCTTTACCTGGACAAAAAGAAGCTATTTTCACCTTCGGCATTAACGCAATATATTTCTAATCCGATAGATTTCTTCTTTAACTACATTGCCGGAATAAAAGAACCAAAAGAAGTAAGGGCGGTAGTGGAAGCCAATGAAATTGGCTCAATACTTCATAAAGTGATGGAGTACTTTTATCAAGAGCTAAAAAGTGAAACGATAACTGAAGCGATCATTAAAGCGAGAAGGAAAAAGATTCCAGGCTTAATTGAGCAAGCATTTGCTGCAATCATGTTTAAAAATCCTCAATTCGCTGTTGAGTATAAAGGTATGCAAAAGGTTGTTTTAGCAATAGTAGATGCTTATGTGAATATCATATTAAATCAAGACGAGGTGCAAGCACCATTTAATATCATCAGTCTGGAACAGAAGGTTGAAGCTGAACTTTTCTTTCCATTGAATGGGAAAGAAGTAAGCGTAAAATTATTTGGCTATATAGATCGTGTGGATTTAAAGGATGGGATTACCAGGATCATTGATTATAAGACAGGAAGTGATAAATTGGCATTTAAAGATATTGCAGAGTTGTTTAATTCGGATGGAAAGCACATTAATAAGGCTCTGGTTCAAACTTTGATGTACACCTATGCTTACGAGCAGTTCGCTGGAAAAACCTGTGTAGAGCCTAACGTTTATATCGTGAAAACGATGAGTCAGGATGGAGTATGGTTTAAAACAGGTAAACAAAACCTTAGTGGCGATTTTCTGGAAGAGCTAAAACCACAATTTCTGCAGGAGTTGCGTAAAAAGCTTACTGAGCTTTTTGAAGCACAATACTTTAAACCCAGTATTGTGGAAGACAATTACAAATACTCTATTTATAAGACCTTATTTGGAAAATAAGTTTTAAATGGGATAGATTGATAAAATTGCATATAAAGACAATTTTATCTAAATTTGCTTCAATTAATATTTTCATATATAATGAGAGAGATTCAATTTAGAGAAGCTTTACGTGAAGCCTTAAGCGAAGAAATGCGTAAGAACGAGAACATTTTTTTGATGGGCGAAGAGGTAGCGCAATACAATGGTGCCTATAAAGTTAGCCAGGGTATGCTGGATGAGTTTGGAGATAAACGTATTATTGATACGCCTATCGCTGAGTTGGGTTTTACCGGAATCGGAATTGGAGCTGCAATGAACGGTTTGATCCCTATTATTGAGTTTATGACGTTCAATTTCTCCTTGGTTGCAATAGATCAAATTATTAACGGAGCGGCTAAAATATTATCGATGAGTGGTGGACAGTTTTCTGTTCCTATTGTATTTAGAGGTCCAACAGGTAATGCAGGCCAACTTGGCGCACAACACTCTCAGAATTTTGAGAATTGGTTTGCTAACTGTCCGGGATTAAAGGTAGTTGTTCCTTCTACTCCTTATGAAGCGAAAGGTTTATTAAAGCAATCGATAATAGATCCAGATCCAGTAATTTTTATGGAGTCTGAAGTAATGTATGGTGATAAGGGTGAAGTTCCAGAAGAGGAATATTACTTGCCAATAGGTAAAGCAAATATTGTTAAAGAAGGAAGTGATGTAACGATTGTCACTTTTGGTAAAATGTTAACGCGGGTAGTTAATCCTGCAGTTGAAGAATTAACCAAAGAAGGTATTAACGTAGAAGTAATCGACTTGCGTACAGTGCGTCCTATTGATTATGATACTATCTTAGCATCTGTTAAGAAAACGAATCGCTTGGTCATTGTGGAAGAGGCATGGCCTTTGGCTTCCATCTCATCAGAAATAGCGTTCAATGTTCAAAAGAATGGTTTTGATTACCTGGATGCACCTGTACTTAGGATAACTTGTGCAGACGTACCTTTACCATATGCGCCAACACTTATTGCAGCTAGTTTGCCAAATGCAGAGCGAGTTGTTAAAGCAGTAAAAGAAGTATTATACGTAACAAAGTAAGTATTTACTGAGTATTCGGTAACAAAAATATGATCCCGCTGGTAAAGGCCTGCGGGATTTTTTATTTACTTTTGGCGCCGTTGCGCTTTAAAATCAAATAAGAGATTAAAATGAGTAATTACTCGAGAATTATTGCTGCCGAATTGGGCATAACTGAAAAGCAAGTGGCTGCAACTGTTTTGCTATTGGACGATGGTGCTACGGTTCCGTTTATTTCACGCTACCGTAAAGAAATGACAGGTACGCTTGATGAGGTGCAGGTGGCTGCAGTTCGGGATCGTACGCAACAGCTGCGTGAACTAGATAAGCGGCGCGAAGCGATATTAAAAGCATTGTCCGCGCTTGATAAGCTGACTCCTGAATTGGAGTCGAAGATCAATGCGGCCATCAACATTGCCACAATAGAAGACATTTATCTTCCTTATAAGCCCAAAAGAAAAACTAGAGCATCCGAAGCTAGAAAGAAAGGACTGGAACCATTAGCACTGAAACTTTTAAATCAAGACAATGCTAATCCAGTCGAATTTGCTAAAGATTATATAAATGCAGAGCTGGAGGTCACCTCCGTTGAAAACGCATTGCTTGGTGCAAGAGACATTATCGCAGAGATGATTAATGAGCATGTTGATGCACGGACATCAATGAGAAAATACTTTCAGCAACAAGCCATACTTAAATCTACGCTGATTAAGGGTAAGGATGAAGCAGGAGTCAAGTATAAAGATTATTTCAATTGGGAAGAACCGTTAAAGTCAGTACCTTCTCATCGGTTGTTGGCTATTCGGAGAGCCGAGAATGAGAATGTGCTTAAGGTTGATACCATGCCTGCTGAAGAAGGAGCGATAACTTTGCTTGAAAAGCAATTCATAAAAAATAACAGTGAGAGTTCTAAACAAATAAAACTCGCCATACAGGATAGCTATAAGCGTTTGCTGGGGCCGGCAATGGAAACAGAGATCCGCGGACTTTCAAAAGAAAAGGCAGATGAAGAGGCGATTCGTGTATTTGCTGAAAATGCACGACAACTCCTCTTAGCTGCGCCAATGGGGGAGAAGAATGTGATGGGAATTGATCCTGGTTTCCGTACTGGATGCAAGGTTGTTTGTCTGGATGCTCAAGGTAAATTGCTGGAAAATACAACTGTTTATCCACATAGTGGCAATAGGGCAGCAAAAGATTCAGGAACAATTATTAATAATTTAATTGCCGAATATAAAATTGAAGCAGTCGCTATCGGTAATGGTACAGCAGGAAGAGAGACAGAAGCGTTTTTAAGAGGCCTAGCCATACCTGATGTGCTTATTGTGATGGTGAATGAAAACGGGGCATCTGTCTACTCTGCTTCAGATGTAGCACGTGAAGAATTTCCGAAGCATGACATTACCGTTCGTGGTGCTGTATCTATTGGTAGGAGATTAATGGACCCACTGGCAGAGCTGGTTAAGATTGATCCTAAATCTATTGGTGTTGGACAATACCAGCATGATGTGGATCAAGGTAAGCTGCAAGCTTCTCTTGATGATACGGTAATGAGCTGTGTAAATGCTGTAGGTGTGGAGCTTAATACGGCGTCGAAACAAATATTAGCTTATGTGTCTGGATTAGGTCCGCAGTTGGCACAGAATATTATTAATTACCGCAATGAGCATGGCGCGTTTAAAACGCGCGATAGTTTAAGAAAAGTTCCCAGGCTTGGAGATAAAGCCTTTGAACAAGCTGCAGGATTTTTAAGGATTAGAAATGCAGAGCATGCCCTGGATACTAGTGCCGTACATCCTGAAAGGTATCAATTGGTAAATAAAATGGCCAGGGATTTGAATTGCAGTGTTTCCCAGCTAATGAGGGATGCAGATTTGCGTAAACAAATCAAACTGCAACAATATGTAAATGAAGAGATAGGATTGCCAACTTTGAACGACATACTGGAGGAATTGGCGAAGCCGGGTAGAGACCCGAGGGAACAGTTTGAAGCTTTTAGTTTTACGGAAGGTGTAAATGCAATTTCAGATTTAAAAGTTGGCATGAAGCTTCCTGGAATGGTGACCAACATTACCAATTTTGGTGCTTTTGTTGATATTGGTGTTCACCAGGATGGCCTTGTTCATACCAGTCACCTGTCTAATAAATTCGTTTCCAATGCGGCTGATGTAGTTAAGGTTCATCAGAAAGTTGATGTTACCGTTGTTGAAGTAGATTTAGCACGAAAAAGGATTTCCTTATCTATGAAAACTGAAGTAGCGGCACCAAAACAAAAGCAGGAACAAAAGAAACCTAACGGAGTACCAAAAAATATAAGTAGGGAACCGCGGCCGCAGCAGCATAGGCAGGCTTCAAAGCAGCAAAATCCGAAAGCTCCTCATAAAGAAAAAAAGAATGCAGATGGAGATCTGCAATTGAAGCTGGAGGCATTAAAAAATATGTTTAAATAAAGAATGGGAGGCAATTGACTCCCATTCTTTTATAATTCAATCTGTCTCTTGATGCTTTCTTCTAAGGAGATCAGTGTTTCAGTTCTCTGTATACCTGGAACAGCCTGAATTTCTTCATTTAAAACATGCCTTAGGTGGCTGGTATCCCGACAAATAATTTTGGCAAACATACTGTAAGACCCTGTTGTATAGTGAAGTTCTACTACTTCTTTTATTTTACTCAATTGAGCAACGGCATCTTTATACTGAATCCCTTTTTCAAGGTATATACCTAAAAATGCGCAAATATCGTAACCTGCTTTTTGCGGATCAATGATGAGATGTGAACCTTTTATAATGCCCATTTCATGAAGCTTTTTCATTCTTACGTGAATTGTTCCTCCTGAAACGATTAAATCTTTAGCGATTTCTGTATAAGGTTTTGTAGCATCTAGCATCAATTGTTTCAGGATGTCGATATCCAGGTTATCAATTTCTAAATTTTGGTTTTCTTTTTTAAGCATCATTTTAATATTTGATAACTAATGCCAAATTTAATTATAAATATGATAATAATAAAATAAAATGTTTATAATATTTGCAACATAACGCGGTTGTTGTTACATTTGTATCAAGCAAGTAATAAAAAATAGTTCTTTAACACATGCTTATACTCTGTAGGGTGGTGAAATTGGCAGACGCACCTCCTTGTCTCGGTGGTGGAGAATTGGGAAACCCGTAAGGGCTAACTACTCCTTGAAGGTTCGACTCCTTCCCCTACAGCAAATGAATAGCAGGTTGCTATTTATAATTATTGTTCTTTATATAATGTTGGGTGGTGAAATTGGCAGACACGCCTCCTTGTCTCGGTGGTGGGGACCAATGGATAAACGCAGTTTATGGGTTGACCACAAATTAATTTTTGAACTGTAGCTAACTACCCCTTGAAGGTTCGACTCCTTCCCCAACAGCCAGTTTTTTTATGAATAATAAGTTAGTTAAAATCGAGTGGCCCCGGATAGGGCCACTCTTTTTTTGTGTGTCTTATTTTTTATCAGCATTATATTTATCGCTAAACTTTTTGTCCAGTTGCTTATGCAAGTTATCCAAGTTGATGTCGCGTCCCTGAATAAAAGCTTTCTCTACTTTATTAGTTTTCATATCCAATGCATCACCGGCAGAGATAAAAAATGTAGCGTCCTTTCCAATTTCTAAACTTCCTGTTGTTTTGTCTATACCCAATACTTTAGCGGTATTAAGTGTTATTGTTTGCAAGGCTTTCTCCTTATCCAAACCCCATGCTGCTACAGTTCCTGCCATAAATGGAAGGTTTCTTTGCTGCCAATAGCCATCTATACTTACAACAACTTCAATGCCTGCATTGGCTAAAATACCAGCATTTTTATAAGGCATGTTTACATCATCATCGTTGTTATTTGGCAAAGCATGTGGTTGTTTAACTACAACCGCTATTCCATTTTCTTTTAAGAAAGGAATGATTAGGTAGGCCTCATCACCCCCAACAATAACAGGAGTGATACCATATTTTTTAGCAAACTTAACTGCTGCCATCATGTCTTTTTGAGCATCTGCAGTTATAAAAAGCTTTTCTTTCCCATCAAACAGATGCCGCATAGCCGCAAGTCTAGCATTGGTAACAGCCGGCTTGTCAGTCTCCGAGTAGGCTTTTGCTTCAGCAAATAGCTGATCTAATTCGTTAATAAGGGCTTGTGTGCGCTCTTTAAGTTCATCTTGATTCGTGCCTCCTGCTCTTCCGAAACCTCTAAATACGGGAGTAACCGGCCAGCTCATGTGTTGTGCATCGTCTTTTCTAATGGCGGCATCTTCCCAATTCCAGGCATCTAGCTGCACCACAGATGAGCTTCCTGATATGGTTCCACCTTGAGGGGTAATCTGCGCCATTAAAATTCCGTTGCTTCTTAGTGTAGCTGGAACTTTTGAATCCGTATTATAAGCAACAAGTGAACGAATATGCGGATTAAAGGTGCCAATCTCCTCAAAATCAAGCGTAGCCTTTACTGCCTCAAACTCTGTTAAACCTAAATTTGTAATGGGCGCAATAAATCCAGGGTATACGTGTTTACCATTAGAGGTAATCACATTCACGCCTGTTAGGTCAAATTTTGCAACGGTGGCATCGCCAACCGCAGTTATCTTTCCTTTATCAAACATCAGGTACCCATTTTCGATTACCTGACCGTTACCCAAGTGCAGCTTTGCACCCATTATCGCTATTTTTTTGTCCTGAGCTTTGGCAGGATAGATATTTGCTTGTGCAAAGGCACCGCACCCTAAACCCACTAGTAGCAGTGTATAAATATATTTATTCATGAGCATTTTTCCTTTCTAATTCATTTAATCCTGCAGAATAATCTTCAAGTGTTTCACAGTTATATAAACGCGGCGCTTCTCCAGATGGTCGTTGTGTTTTAACACCACTTTTCTTGCTGTCTAGCATTTTCTGAATCAAGCGGCTGCGTTCCGCTTTTTGATCTTTTCTAACCTGTGCATCTCGGTCTATATCCCAATAGGCAATGCCATCAACAAATGTCTTTTCAGCCCTTGCATAAATTGATAAGGGATTGTCAGACCAAACTACGATGTCTGCATCCTTACCGGCTTTTAAACTACCTACTTTGTTGTCAATATGAAGCATTTTTGCTGGATTAAGCGTTACAAACTTAAAGGCATCCTCTTCAGGCACATCGCCATATAAAACAGCTTTCCCGGCTTCCTGATTTAATCTCCTCGCCATTTCAGCGTCATCAGAGTTAAAAGCAGTAGTAATACCTACGTTATGCATAATCTTGCCATTATAAGGGATGGCTTCTGCGACTTCAATTTTGTAAGCCCACCAATCAGAAAAAGTAGATGCCGCTATACCGTGGGCTTTCATTTTATCAGCAACCTTATAACCCTCCAAAATGTGAGTAAATGTGTTGATCTTAAAGCCAAGGCTATCTGCAACATTCATGAGCATGGCGATCTCCGATTGTACATAAGAGTGGCAGGTGATAAAGCGTTTATTGTCCAGAATTTCAACAATAGCATCCAGCTCTAAGTCCTTGCGTATAGTATTCCCTTTAACAGCCAGCGCAGCTTTGTATTCCTTTGCCCGGGTAAACTCATCTACAAAAGATTGTTCCACACCCATTCTGGTTACCGGGAAGCGCGCACCTGTTCCAAAATTACTTTGCTTAACATTTTCTCCCAATGCAAACTTGATGAAACCATCGGCTCCTGCAAATTTTAATTCCTCAGGTAGTTTACCCCAACGTAATTTGATCAGTTGCGATTGTCCGCCAACGGGGTTTGCTGATCCATGTAGAATGTGAGAAGTAGTTACCCCTCCAGCCAGTTGGCGATAGATATTCACATCCTCAGAATTGATTACATCTGCTATTCTCACCTCGGCGGAAGAAGATTGTGCACCTTCATTAATGCCGCCCGCACCTGCTATGTGTGAGTGCTCATCAATTATTCCTGGCGTAATGTGTTTGCCGGTTGCATCAATAACTTTTGCATTTCCGGCGGACAGGTTTTTACCAACTGCTTTAATCTTACCGTTTTCTATTAATACGTCTGCATTTTGTAAAATGCCGTCTTTCTCATTAGTCCATACGGTTGCATTCTTTAACAGTACAGTTTCCTGGGCTGGTAATTTAGCAGCCCCAAACACAGAAAACGGATAAATCAACTGCCCCATACCAACAGACTTCTTCGTCTCCGGCTTTTTTGCCGATAGCTTATTCAAGCTGTCTTTAACCGTGATTGGGTTATCCGTTCCATCTTTTTTAACCAACATAAAACGTTTGCCTTGTATCCAGTTTTCTTCTATAACAGTAGTCTTTTTAAATAAGCTATCAGATGTAATAATGAAGTTGGCCAGTTTACCTTTTTCGAGCGTTCCTACTTTATCTGAAATCCCGATCATTCCTGCCGGAATTTCCGTAATTGATAACAAGGCTTGTTTTTCTGTTAAACCATTTTCTATCGCTGTGCGGATGTTGGTCCAAAAATCTTTTACATTTTCTAATCCAAAGGCGGTCAAAGCAAACCTGATACCGGTTTTTTCTAAAACCGCAGGATTGGTAGGTGCAAGCTCCCAACCTTTCATTTGTGCAAGCGTAATATTCCTTACTTCAATAGAATCTTCTACATCATAAGCCTTAACAAAATTGATGGGTACAATTAGGCTGGCACCAGTAGCTTTCACGGCATCAATGCGCTGATATTCATCGCCACCAGATTTGATAATGTATTGCTTGCCAAACTCTTTTCCTATTTTATCTGCCCGAAGAACATTTTGCCATCCATCAGCTTCAAATATTTGCGGCATATTTTGCTGATTGTTAAATTCAGCCAAGGAGATGTTGTATTCTTCTTTCTGTTTACCATACCATTGTGCGTCGTAGTAAGTTTGACGTAAAAGGGCGATGGCGCCCATCAAAGAAGTAGGGTAATCATTTTGAGAGCTACCTTTGTTAAATGAATAGTTGGCAGCTGCTTTGGCATTTAGCAATGTGCCATTTTCTTTTTCGTCGCTAAGGGTAACTGCTGCGGATGTACCTCTTGCAATTCCATCTCTGTTAATTGCGTTAACACTTCCAAAACCTGCTTTACGTAGTTCCTCGGCTTTTTTGTTATCAGCTGCAAATACAGTGCTTACTTGAGTCTCTGGTCTGATGGCTTCATTCCAGCCATAAGCACCTTTCTTAGTGGAGGTAAAAATAGATTGACGGCCACCTCCAAAACCGCGACCAGCTGCGGTCGCATTTTCTGGTAGTCCGTAAGAGGTAAAGGCATCAACAAGTGAAGGGTAAACAAATTTCCCTTTAAGATCAATGACTACATATCCTTTTGGTATGGCTGTAGCGGTACCAATGGATTGAATGGTTTGGCCTTTTACTAATAAAGTGCCATTTTTAATGGTTTGATTAACGCTAACTACAATGGTTGCATTTGTAAAGGCAAATAACCCCTGTCTTATATCATAAGAACCATTAACAGGATAAGTTTGCTGAGCAAAAAGTAGTGTAGCAGAAAATACCAAAGCCAGGCCGAGTAGAATTTTCTTCATAAAATTAAGTTAAGTGTCTAAATCTATCATAAAAACATAGTACAATCACTTTTATAACAGGTATTTTACGCGGTTTAGCACAGTAAAGATGATTACTTAAGTAGGAAATTTAAGCCTTTAGCCATGTAATCTTAATTGTTAGCTTTTCAACTAATAAAATATAGGCTTGGCTTATATTTTGAGACTGAAAATTGCTATTTTAGGTGAAAAATTATTGCATGAGAAAACATATATGGTTATTGCCCTTAGCCGCACTGCTTGCATTCAGCGCTTCTGCTCAGGATAAGAAAAAAGCATTGGAAAAGACAGTCGATTCCGTTAAAAAAGTTATTGCGCCACCCGCTAAGGCAAGTATAACGGAGAAGATTAAGTCCAGCAAAAAAATTGATGGCCTTTTTACCCTTTATAAGGATACCGTTACGGGCAGTTTGCAGCTGTATGTAAAGAAAGAGCAGTTAGGTAAAGATTTCATTTACCAAAGCTTTTCCATGGGCGGACCAACTACTTTGTTCTTAAATCAGAATATGATTAGAAGTACGCTCTTATTTCATATCAGCAAAGCAGATGATAAGATCGAATTCCTTCAGGAGAATACCAATTTCTATTATGATAAAGCTAATCCGGTAAGCAAAGCGGCAAATGTTGACGTCTCTGATGCCGTATTTTATTCGGATAAATATAGTGCGAGTGATGAAGGTGGTTACCTTGTATCAGTTGACGGGCTTTTTATAAGCGACAAGTTAGATCCGGTGAAGCCGATAACACCTCCAGGAATGCCTCCCGGTGCTATGTTTAATCTTGGAAACCTGAATACTTCTAAGTCTAAGTACACAACTGTAAAATCTTTTCCTGGTAATACAGATGTGGTGGTAGATCTAGCCTATGATAATCCGATGCCCTTTAACGGAGGAGGTAAAGACATCACCGACGCCCGGTACGTAAGGGTTAAAATGCAGCATTCATTTCTTGAGGTTCCTAAAAACGACTTTCGTGCCCGCAGAGATGATCCCAGAGTAGGTTATTTTGGAGCAGAAGTAGATAATCTTACTTCACTCTCTCCAACACCATACAAAGATTTCATTAGCCGTTGGAACTTAAAGAAAAAAGACCCATCTGCTAAATTAAGTGAGCCAGTAGAGCCTATTGTTTTCTGGATTGAAAACACTACACCCTTAGAATACCGCCCAATTATTAAAGAAGCCGGAGAGAAATGGAACGAAGCATTTGAGAAAACAGGGTTTAAAAACGCTGTTGTTATGAAACAAATGCCAGATCATGTAGCCTGGGATCCTTCAGATATTGCTTACAACGTGATTCGCTGGGTTTCTTCAGCTTATCCGTCATACGGCGCAATTGGCCCAAGCTTTTATAATCCTTTAACCGGACAGATTCTTGGTGCCGATATTACTGTTGAATGGCGTTCTGGTGCTGGTGTAGCGGTAACCGACGAGCTTTATAACGGAGGCAATGCTGCCGCGATGTCCTTGCCATGGGAAAAACCAGCCGAAGCCTTAGCCGAAACTCAGCAAGGTATGCGTTACAACAAAAACCACATGGCTACCTGTGCCCTTGCTCAGGAATTGAGTATGCAATATCAAACTGGTTTATCGGCCATTGAGGTTTTGGATGCAGATATGCCAGAAGCAAAAAGAGCTGAGACCATAAAGGAAATGCACAAGGAATTTCTTTATTATCTGATTATGCACGAAATGGGCCATACCTTAGGATTAAACCACAACATGAAGGCCAGCCAAATGCTTAGTCCGGCACAAATGAACGATGTTAAACTAACCCGTAAAATAGGCTTGCAAGGATCTGTAATGGATTATCCTGCAATCAATGTGAGTTCTGATCGTAGTAAACAAGGCGATTATTATACTACAAAGGCCGGTCCCTACGATCTTTGGGCTATTGAATATGGCTATACGCCCTTTACAGCGGCTGAAGAAGAAGCCGGGTTAAATAAGATCCTGAGCAGGAGCACTGATCCCCAACTTGCCTTCGGTAATGATGCAGATGATATGCGTAGTCCGGGTGGTGGTATAGATCCAAGGGTAAACGTTAACGACCAGACCAACGATATGGTTACTTATGGTGAAGACAGGTTAAAGCTGCTCAATTCCATGATCCCGAAGTTGAAATCCAGGTTCAGTAAACCAGACCAAAGCTACCAGGAACTTCGCAGCCGTTACTTGCAACTTAACGGACAACGGTTAAGTATGGCCACCGCATTAAGCCGTTTTATTGGTGGGGTATATGTCGACAGGAGCTTTGTGGGTCAGAAAACTTCAACAGCACCTTTTACACCTGTTCCTGAAGACTACCAGAAAAAGTCGTTGGCATTATTGAGTAAATATGTTTTTGCTCCAGATGCTTTTGATGCAGATAAAGCACTATTCCCATACCTGCAAATACAAAGAAGGGGCTTTGGTTTCTCTGGAAATAATGAAGACATCAAACCTCAAAACACCTTTCTATCACTACAAATGAATACGCTTGCGCAGTTGCTACATCCATCAACTTTGAGCAGAATCAACAACAGTGGTTTGTATGGCAATACCTATTCGGTTGCCAGTGTTTTGAATGATCTTTCTGACGATATCTTTGCTGCGGATTTAAAAAGCAACGTTAACCTTTTCCGTCAAAATCTTCAAACAGAATATGTAAAAGCACTTACAGCTATCGTTGCATCGCAGGGAGGTTATGATAATGCCAGCAAGGCAGCAGCCTTGTCTACGCTAATAAAAGTTAAAGATCAATTGAGCGCAGCAGCGAGTACTGATGAGCAAACTAAAGCGCATAGAACGGCACTTAACTTTACAATTGATAAAGCGTTATCAGTAAATAGATAGTAAACCGAAATAGAAATTGGTAAATCTAATTTCAAAAAGAAAAGTCCGGTTGATCTGAATTCATTTCAGGCAACCGGACTTTTTAGTTTTAAATGGATTAACCCAGTCGGCTTTTTAAAGATTCCTTAATCCGATCAAACCATTCCGGTCTTAGTATACTCAGTATTATAGAGTCTCGTCTGTTTCCATCAGGCAGTTTTAGACTTTGCCTCAATATTCCTTCTGGTGTGCAGCCAATGCTTTTCATGGCAGCTATACTAAGCTCGTTCTTTAAATCCGCCCTAAACTCTACCCGCTCCATGTCTAGTGTTTCAAAAGCAAATTTTAACAGCAGGTATTTGCAACGTTTGTTAATGCCCGTTCCGCGACTTTTACTCGCATACCAGGTATAGCCCAGTTGTGTAGTTTGATGAAACGGCTGCATGTCATAAAATCTGGTGCAACCTATGTATTGCTGTTCCAGCTTGTCAAATACAATAAATGGATAGCTTGTTTTAGCGTTGCGCTGCTTTAAGGCCTCTTCAATATAATCCCGCATTCCTTGTTCTCCAACCAGACTTACGGCCGAGTATTTCCAGGTGTCAGGCTCAGTTGATGCATAAGATACAAGGTTTATATAATCGCTTGCTTCAAGCGGCCTGAGTAAAACACGATCATCTTCCAGGGTGTAATTTTTAGAGAAGTCCATTCCTCAATATAGCAAAATACCGGTTAAGTTTCCCACATATCCGGCCTTTGTCCTACATTTCTCCCACAGAAGCGCCACTTAGGGTGCTTTTTGTGGGAGAAGTATGGGAGAAATATAAGAGAATTGTAGAAGAAGTATACAACGAGCTTCCTGCTTTGGATTACATGAACAAATGGTCAGTAAATTTTACCCGACAATTTATACTAAGCCGAATTAAAGACTATTGGAGAAATGCCTGATGTGTATTATCTTTATCAGATTATGAAACCTAACAGAAGAAAATTTTTAGGAACTGCTGCGGCACTTGCTGCAGGTACAGTTGCCGCCAAAGCAATGCCTTTTACAAGTATGGAAAATAAATATCCCGTTGTTCACCATGTGTTCTTCTGGTTGAAGAACCCGGATTCTAAAGAAGACAAAGACAAGCTGATTGCCGGCTTACATAAATTGAAAAAGATTGAAACAGTTAAAGAGTTGCATGTAGGTATTGTAGCTTCCACTGAAAAGAGAGATGTTGTAGATGTTAGCTGGAGTGTGTCAGAACTTATGCTATTTAGTGATTTGAAAGGCCAGGAAGTTTATCAAACACATCCATTACACCTGGAGTTTATCAAGAATTGCAGTCCGCTTTGGGAAAAGGTTGTTGTTTATGATGCAATTGAAGCATAAAGAGAAACATATTCTTTAAGTTTGAAAAAAATTAAATTATGTATAACATATTAAAGAGCGCCCACTCCGGATGGCGTTACATTGTTTTAACGTTATTGATTCTAGCATTTGTACAAGCACTTGCAGGATGGATGGGTAAAAAGCCATATACCGAAACCAACAGGAAGTTTAATGTATTTACACTAATTTCAGCACATATACAGTTGTTGATTGGCCTAGTCCTTTATTTTATGAATGACTGGTACAAAGTTGATAGCAGTGTAGCGATAGGCCGTTATTGGAAAATGGAACACATTGGTATGATGGTGCTTGCTATTGTTTTAATTACCTATGGTAATGCAAGATCTAAGAAAACAGCAGATGCCGGACCAGTTAGGCACCGTAATATTGCCCTTTACTTTGGTTTAGCACTGGTTCTTATTGTGGCGGCTATCATTGCTATGGTAAAAGCAGATCCAACACGCTCATTGTTTGGTATTTCATAAAATTGACAATTTAATTTTGCTTTGTAACTTTTATTTATATTTTTGTTGAACATGATTAACATTATACATACTTGGCAATGGCGTAGTAATTCTGAAAAGAGTTTCGTCCCATCCTTGTGTACCTTATAGTTTATCAACCTAAACCGACCACATTGAAACCCGACGTAGAACATACGCCGGGTTTTATTTTTTTACAACTAATTTAAAATGAGATCCTGATACAAATTCAGGATAATGAGTATGAGTAATTATAAAATCAGTACGGCCTATAAAAAGCGACTCGCAGATACAACAACCCCTGTAAGTATTTACCTGAGGCTGAGGGATGTTTTTCCGAACACCATACTATTGGAGAGTTCAGATTACCACAGTCGCGAAAACTCAGTTAGTTATGTTTGTGCTGAGCCAGTATCTGGTATAGTGCTAGAGAAAGGCATGCTTAAAACCTATTTTCCAGATGGCAGAAAGGAAGAGAAAGATAGTTTCGTGCTAACAGAAGAGCTGGAGCGCTTTAAAAATGAATTTATACCAGATGTATTGGAAGACAAGCGCTACATATCTAGTGGCCTTTTTGGTTATTTTACCTGGAATGCAGTTCAGCATTTTGAGGATATCGTATTCACTGCCCAATCGCCTAAGCAAGATGAAATACCATTAATGCAGTATCATATTTATAGGTATATTATTGCAATTGATCATTTTAGAAACGAGATTACTATTTTTAAAAATACTTTCAACGACGATGAGACTGATGATTTAGAGAAGATTGAGTACATTATTAAAAACAAAAATTTTCCTGAATACAGTTTTAAGACTAATGGCGAGGAGACCTCTAACCTAAAGGATCAGGATTTTAAGGAGATTGTTGAAAAGATGAAAAAGCACATTTTGCGGGGTGATGTGTTTCAGATCGTTCCTTCAAGAGCATACAAGCAGGCTTTTTTGGGAGATGAATTTAATGTATACCGCTGTTTAAGATCTATTAATCCTTCTCCATATCTCTTTTACTTTGATTATGGCAACTTTAAGCTATTTGGTTCATCACCAGAAGCACAGATTACGATAAAGAACAATGTGGCAAATATCTTCCCAATAGCGGGAACATTTAAGCGGACAGGTAATGATGAAGAAGATGCTGAACAAGCCAGAAAACTGGAAAATGATCCTAAAGAAAGTGCAGAGCATGTCATGTTAGTGGATTTGGCAAGAAATGACCTGAGCAGGCACTGTACTGGAGTAGAGGTTAAGTCGTTCAAACAAGTGCAATACTACTCTCATTTGATCCACCTGGTATCAAAAGTATCTGGAAATTTGCAGGCCAATGTACCTGTTTTCAAAATAGTGGCTGATACTTATCCAGCTGGTACGCTGAGCGGGGCACCAAAATACAGGGCTATGCAGTTGATTGATGAATACGAGGGATTAGATAGGAATTTCTATGCAGGTGCCTTAGGTTATCTGGGTTTTAACGATGAGTTTAATCACTGCATTATGATCAGGACCTTTATGAGCAAAAACAATGAGTTGCATTACAGGGCAGGGGCCGGGATAGTTGCAGATTCTATTGCAGAAAATGAATTGAACGAAGTAAATAATAAAATTGCTGCATTGAGAAAAGCAGTTCAAATGGCAGCTGATATTTAATATAGAAATGATAGACAAGGAAAATAAACCTAATAAGGTTTTGGTTATAGATAATTATGATTCTTTTACCTACAATCTGGTGCATTTGGTAAATGAATTGGGTAGAGATGTTGAGGTTTGGAGGAATGATAAATTTGAGCTGGGCGATGCAGATCAATTTGATAAAATCTTGCTATCTCCCGGCCCCGGAATCCCAGTAGAAGCCGGGTTGTTGCTTGACGTGATTAGAACCTATGCGCCTACCAAAAGTATATTTGGCGTATGCCTGGGTCAGCAAGCCATTGCAGAAGCATTTGGAGGAAGCCTTTTGAACCTTGGCAGACCAATGCATGGAATTGCAACACCTATAACTGTAATTGATAGGGAAGAGTTATTGTTTAAAGACTGTCCGGATGTAATTAATGTTGGCAGGTATCATTCTTGGGTTGTTAGTAATGATGGCTTGCCAGATTGCCTTACGGTGACTGCTACAGATGATGCAAATGAGATCATGGCATTGAGACATAAGGAACTGGATGTTCGTGGTGTTCAGTTTCATCCGGAGAGTGTGCTTACGGAATATGGGAAACAGATGATGAAAAATTGGTTAGAAAGCTAATATGAATATTTTAGATCAAATTGTATTAAGGAAACGCGTTGAAGTTGCAGAAGCAAAGCAATTGGTTTCTGTTGAGCAGCTCAAACAGGAGCCTTATTTTAAAAGGGATACCTATTCTTTTAAAGACTTTCTTTTGGCGCAAGACCGTACAGGTATTATTGCAGAATTTAAACGGAGGTCTCCCAGTAAAGGGGTAATTAATGGTCTTGCTGATGTAAGCGAGGTTACCAGAGGCTATGCTGCAGCGGGAGCATCAGCACTGTCTGTATTAACTGATATTGATTTTTTTGGCGGTAAGCCGGCCGACCTGCTAGAAGCGCGGGCTGCCAACGATATTCCTATATTAAGGAAGGATTTTATGATTGATGAATATCAGTTGCTGGAGGCGAAGGCCTGGGGGGCAGACATCATTCTGTTAATAGCAGCCATATTAACACCGGCAGAAGTTAGATTCCTTTCAGGCTTTGCAAAGGACCTCGGACTTAATGTATTGCTGGAAGTTCATAACCAGGAAGAGTTGGAGCGAAGCATTTGTAATGATCTGGACGCCATTGGGGTGAACAACAGAAACCTGGCTGATTTTACGGTGAACATTCAGACTTCTTTTGATCTGGTTAAACAAATACCAGATCAGTTTATGAAGATTTCTGAAAGTGCGATTAGCAATACAGATACGATTAAGGATTTGAAAGGCGCAGGATTTAACGGATTTCTTATTGGGGAAAATTTTATGAAGACGGCTAACCCTGCATTGGCTATGCAAAGCTTTGTAACTGAATTGATCTCGGTATAACTTTTGTATCTTTGTACTTTACAATGGGAAAACAGAAAACTTACGATACAGCACTTAAACAGGAGCGCGCGGTACTTGTTGGGGTAATCAGACCTGGTGAAAAGGCTGAAGAGACTAGAGAGTATCTTGATGAGTTGGCTTTTTTGGTGGATACAGCTGGTGGTGTGGTAGACCATGAGTTTACTCAGAAGATGCTAAAGCCAGACCGTGCTACCTTTGTAGGTACAGGAAAATTAGAAGAGATACAGGCTTATGTAAAGTCTGAGGAAATAGATATGGTAGTGTTTGATGACGAGCTATCGCCATCTCAATTAAAGAATATTGAACGCGAGCTACAGGTTAAAGTACTTGATCGCAGTAACCTGATATTGGATATTTTTGCCGGACGTGCGCAAACGGCGCAGGCGAAAACTCAAGTCGAACTGGCACAGCTTCAATATCTTTTACCAAGGCTTACCAGACTTTGGACCCACTTGGAGCGACAAAAAGGGGGTATTGGTATGAGAGGTCCGGGTGAAACTCAGATTGAGAGTGACAGACGGATGATCCTGGAAAAGATATCTTTATTAAAGGGCAGGTTAAAGTTAATAGACAAGCAAAATGAAACCCAACGGAAGAATCGTGTTCAGCTAATTAGGATTGCGCTGGTTGGTTATACCAATGTTGGCAAGTCTACCATTATGAACATGCTTTCAAAATCAGATGTTTTTGCAGAGAATAAGCTGTTTGCTACATTAGATACGACTGTTAGAAAGGTAGTAATAGAAAATGTTCCTTTCCTTTTGTCTGATACAGTTGGATTTATCAGGAAATTGCCGCATCACCTTGTGGAGTGCTTTAAATCTACACTGGATGAGGTGCGAGAGGCAGATATATTGATTCATGTTGTTGACGTATCGCATACCCACTTTGAAGATCAGATCAATGTGGTAAACGAAACATTAAAAGATCTTGGTGCAAGAGATAAGCCGACCATTATGGTATTTAATAAAATTGATGCCTATATGAATCCTGAGCTACAGGATGAAGAAGGGGAAGCTGTGACATTGACACTGGAGGACTTTAAAAAGAGCTGGATGGGTACAAATAATGCTCCTGCACTTTTTATATCTGCATTACACAAAGAAAATTTAGAAGAATTTAAGCAATTATTATACGATAAAGTTTTAGCCCTTCATACAGAACGCTATCCATATGATAAGCTGCTATACTAGTTGAAAGTTGTTTTAAAATAAAGAAATTATGGAAAGTAAACGTCAACAGAAATTTGCCGGAGTGCTACAAGAAGAATTGGCCGCGATTTTTCAGCGAGAAGGAGCAGCATATTTACCAAATACGCTGGTTACCATTACAAAAGTAAGGGTATCACCAGATCTTGCCGTGGCTAAAGTTTATTTAAGCTTTCTAAATACCAATAATACTACACTTACTGTTGCAGAAGTAAATTCTCATGCGGGAGAAATCCGTTATAAGTTAGGCTCTAGAATTCGCCACCAGGCAAGGGTAGTTCCTACATTAACTTTCTTTCTTGATGATACCAATGAATACGTAGAACATATGGATAAGATCTTTGATAAGATTTCCAAAGAACGTAAAGAAGACGAGGATCAGGCAGATTAGTAGACATGAAAAGTTGTCTACTTGTTTTATTAATTTTTTTAGGGATAGACCTTTGCGCCCAACCCTCATTAAAAGGAGGATTGGATGCATTTGTTCAAAATAATAAGATTTACCCAAAGTATTCACTAGCCAATTGCATTAGCGGGACTGTTACTATTGCATTTAAGCTCGACAAAAATGGTAAAGTATATTATTCTGAGGTGAGAAATGGTATAGGTACCGATCTGGATAATGAAGCGCTGCGATTAATTAGAATGAGCAGCGGTAAGTGGATTGTTCCAGTCGATCATGATACAACAGTGGCTATTCTTGTCCCGATATCATTTAAGCTAACGGATTGTAATGGGCGCACAGCGCAGGATATTAATCTGGCCATATCGGCTTACAAAGCAAATACTGATTTGACGAATACCATCCTGAATTATTACCGGGATAAAGAGGTAGGTAAAAAGCCTGGTATAGGGGAAAGTAAAGTAGCGGAACTGAAAGCCGCTTTGGGTTATGATGATAATTATGTGTCTCAGCGTTTGCAGGATGGGAAGAAAAAATTAAAGCAGGGCGATTTGCAAGGTGCATGTGAAGAGTTTAATTTTATTAAATACATAGGCTCTGATATCTCTAAAGATCTGCTTGCTAAGTATTGCAAGTAAAGTTATACGATAACACTAATTGCATTAATGATAATAGTGGCATCCACTTTATTTACCTTGCCTATATATTCCCCATCTACCTGAAAATGTACTTTGCGTTTGGTTCTAATGTTAAGGTCTGTAATTTGGAATACCTCTATGTTTTTTGGGTTTAACTTCATGTCTGTAAACTTCAATTTTAAAATCTCCATTACAGAATATTTTTTAACAAGTACCACTTCAAATACCCGATCGTCAAGCTTTCCTTCAGGATTTATTTTTACACCTGTACCATATCTGGTTGCATTGGCAATGACCACCATTGCGGCTTCTGAGCGGATCATTTTGTTTTTAATTTTAAAGGTCACGTCCAACTTATGATGGCTCCATAATGCCTGCCATGCTGCTTTAGTGTAGCCCCACATGCCTCTGTGCTTAAGGCTGTTAAATTTCTTAACCAGGTAGGCATTAAAACCAATATCTGCGAGGTGAATACACAACTCACCATTGACTGTTATTGCATGGATTTTTTTTGGTTTTCCGTGAAGACAAAGTTCCAGCGCTGGAATAGGCTCTGTTGGAATCCCTAATTCTTTAGCCATTCCGTTTGCTGATCCGGCAGGTATAATACCGATGGGTATATTTTTACCTAAAAGACACGCTGCAACTAGTTTTACGGTTCCATCGCCGCCCACTGCAATTATCTTATCTGCAGCAACTTCTGATATTTTGTCTTTTAGCTCTTGAATGGAAAAGTTTTTTGATAGCGTATAAATTTCGAACAGATGATCTGATTTTGCGAGGTACTTTTCAATAATTTCTTTAAGATCTTTCTCACCACTACCTGACCCTGGGTTTAATATTAAGAGTAATTTTTGCTTTTCAACTGTGTTGGACATTGGGTATTATTTAATTACACAAACAAGTTTGGGGGTACACTGTTTTAATTAGTGATGAAAAAATCTATTAGTGTTAAAGTCTACCATGGATATGGCCATACGAATAATTTGGTGGTGTATGGTCATGTTTTTAGATTTAGGGCTAAAACAACCCAGAAGTTTAGCAATCGGCTTTCTGTAAATATCATCCACTTATTTAAGCTATTTATTCTAAAGCCATATCCTTTTGTTAAAGTGAGGCTACTATTTAATGGTCAGGTAGTTAGCAATACTACAGAATACGACGGTTTTTTTAAGTTTGAATGGAAAGCCAACACTGAAGTTAAGGCAGGCTGGCACAGCGTACAAGTAGAAGCAGTGGGGAACGATGGCTTAGTGCTGGCAAGTGGTGAGGGAAAGATTTTTGTGCCGCATATTACTCAATATGCTTTCATTTCTGATATAGACGATACCATTATGGTTTCGCATTCTGCAAAAATCACCAGGAGGTTGCGAGAGTTGCTCATTAAAAATCCACGGACAAGGAAGACCTTCAAGGACGCCTACAGACATTACAGTTTGCTGGCTATTGCGCATACTGATGTTGCTCAACCCAATCCTTTTTTTTATGTTTCCAGTAGTGAGTGGAATCTATACGATTATCTGGTTGAAACGTTTAGGTTTAACAAATTACCTGAAGGCGCTTTCCTGCTAAATCAGATAAAGCGTTGGAAAGACTTAATAAAAACCGGAAAAACAGGGCATGATGGAAAGCTGATCCGTGTGATGAGAATCCTGGATGCATTCCCTAATCAGAAATTTGTCTTCTTTGGGGATAATTCTCAGCGAGATCCTTTAATTTATACGGCTATAGCAGAAAAATACCCTAAAAATATTGCAGCAGTATATATTAGAAATGTGAGGAAGGGAAAAGAATTAGAAACCATTGATTTGTTAAAAAGAATCAGCAATCAGCACATCAGTACCTGCTTATTCAACACAAGTGAAGAAGCGATACAACATTCTAAAAGCATTGGGCTCATCACAGATTAGTGTTATCATTGTAAATGGTTTTTAGATTGCCCGATGAGGAGGTTGTTTTTCCAGATCCAAAACTGGCTGATCCGGATGGGTTACTTGCCGTAGGTGGCGACTTAAGTGTTGAGCGCTTACTTTTGGCTTATCAGAATGGTATATTTCCGTGGTTCAGCGAAGATGACCCCATTTGCTGGTACTCCCCGCACGAACGCTGTGTGATTTATCCGAAGGCTATTAAAGTGAGTAAAAGCATGAATAAACTGATTAAATCAGGGAAATTTAACGTGACTTACAATATAGCTTTTGAAGATGTGATTTTGAATTGCGCTGAAATTGGGAGGAAAGACCAGCCTGGAACCTGGATAACCGAAGAGATGCAAGCGGCTTATATTAGTTTATTTAAACAGGGATATGCAAGTAGTGTTGAAGTTTGGATAGGAGATGATCTTGTTGGTGGTTTATACGGTGTGATGTTAGGAAGAGTTTTTTGTGGAGAAAGCATGTTTAGTTTGGTTAGTAATGCATCTAAAGTAGCGCTCATAAATTTATGCCGTTCAGATAAATATGGTCTTATCGATTGCCAGCTTCCCAATGATCATCTGCTGAGCTTAGGTGCAGTAATGATAGAAAGATCTAAGTATATGGAATGGCTTTAAGCCTAACTTAAAATCTCTTGAATATCTTCTTTACTTAGAGACTTGATAAAGCTTTCTTCTGTTGTGATTAATGAATTTGCCAGTCTTTTTTTTCTGTTTTGTAATGACAGTATTTTTTCTTCTACCGTATCTTTAGAAATGAATTTGTAAATAAAGACTTTCTTTTCTTGCCCGATACGATGGGTTCTGTCTATTGCCTGCTGCTCTACAGCCGGATTCCACCATGGATCTAAGATGAAAACATAGTCGGCCTGGGTTAGATTCAAACCCACACCCCCTGCTTTTATAGAGATTAGAAAGACTTTTAAGTCGGTGTTTTTTTGGAAATCCGCTACAATCTCGCCCCGGTTTTTTGTTGAACCGTCAAGGTAGGAAAATGGAATTTGCTCTCTTTCAAAGTATTTTCTGAAAATGCTTAAATGCTTAACGAACTGTGAAAAAATAAGCACTTTATGACCGCCTTTTAGTACGTTATCCAATGTATGAATTACATTCTCAAACTTTCCTGAATCTGATTCATATTGATCATCAATCATTACCGGGTGGTTTGCCAGCTGGCGTAGTGCAGTTAAACCTTGAAGTAATTGAACTTGTTTTTTCTTGAAAGATACATCGTCCATGCTGCTTAGCAAATCGTTACGATAGGCAGATTTTGTTTTCTCATAACATGCCGCTTGATCTTCACTCATGTTACAGTAAAATATTTGCTCTGTTTTTGAGGGAAGCTCTGCAGCTACCTGTTCCTTGGTTCTGCGTAAGACAAATGGTTTGATGATGGCCTGGAGCTTTTTTGCCTTCTCTTCATCTTTGCGTTTTTCTATGGCCTGCACATACTCTTCATTAAAAAAGGATTGCGTGCCTAAAAGACCAGGATTTAAGAAGGAAAGTTGTGTCCACAAATCGCTTACAGAATTTTCCACTGGTGTACCACTTAGAATTAGTTTGTTTTTAGATTTAAGTGCTTTTACAGCCTTAAATGATTTAGATGATGGATTTTTTATGTTTTGACTTTCATCTAGAATGATGTAGTTGAAATAAAATTCTTTTAAAATGTCTATATCAACTCTGGTTATGCCGTAAGTAGTTATAATGATGTCATACTTTGCAAATTTACTTACCTCCTTATTCCTGGATGTACCTGTATGCGCATGGATTTTTAGCTTGGGCGTAAATTTTTTTGCCTCATTTAACCAGTTGTAAATTAGTGATGTGGGCATTACTATTAAAGAGGTGCTACATTTTAAATTTTCCTCATCCTCTTCTTTGAGTTTTTGAAGCATAGCCAATGTCTGAATCGTTTTTCCTAATCCCATATCATCTGCCAGGCAACCACCAAAATTATATTCCCTTAAAAAGCTAAACCAGTTATAACCTGCTTTTTGATAACTTCTCAGATCGCCCTTAAAATTTATTGGCATTTGTACATCAGCAATATTTTCAAAGTCGTTTAACTTTTCTAGTTTTCTGCTGAGGGTAACACTGGCTATCCCATCTTCTGCCAATTCATTAATTAAACCGATATGGTATTTTTTTAGGCGCAGGTTTTTTGAACCATCCGAGAGACTGAACAGGCTGCCATATTGGGTAAACCACTTTTCTGGAATGATAGCAATTGACCCGTCAGGTAAGGTAAACTCTCTCTTTTTATTTAAAATATGCTGTTTTAAAGAGATGAAGGGAATAGGATGGTTGCCGAAATAAACAATAGCATTGATGTCAAACCAATCGTTATCCTCCTTAACTTCAAAATCTATCTTGTTTGTTGCAAAAAGAAATCTCTTATGTCCGGTTTGCGGTTCAATTTCAAATCCCTTCTCTGTAAGTTCAATGATATGTTCGTTTACCCAATTGATAATTGCATAAGAATTTTCCTCTTCCTGATGAAGGTTCAATACTTCTAGATTGTAAAACAGGGCGCTTACTTTTTTTAAGCCCATGCTTAAAAGCAGGTCGAAGTTTAGCTTTTCAAAACCTGTGTCTCGCTTAATTCTGGTAAACGTATAGTTTTCACCCTCTTTTAATAGTCGCACAGTAACCTTTTTCTCACTGCCCATTGTAAATGCATATTCACCATATTTGAAATACAGCTGAAGTTGAGAAATGCCGTTTTCAACATAAATTACTTTGATGGTAGGTGTTGGATTAAATTTGGCAGTTTTAATTTCGAAACCTTCAGCATAGACATGATATTTTTCTATCAAAGGCCCCACAAACTTCTCAAAGTAGGTTTCTTCTGTAGCTTTTGGAATGGTGATAAAACGCTTATTTAAGAATGGCAGGAGTTTTTTTCCTTCAATATCCTGCTCAAAGAAATAGATCATGTCATTAAGCAATAACCATGCAGGCTGGTTGCTGATGATCTGAGCATCTTTAAACATAAAATCGATGCGATGGTCCTCATATTTTATAGTTGGGAAATACCTGGTTTCCTCCTCATTTCTCCTGAAATGGAAAAGAACAGTTGAGGGAGATGTTGCGATATCGATCCTTCTTTCGGCAGGCCATCCATCGCTATCTGTTAAATATAATGACGATTTGCTTTTAAGTATTTCCAGGACTTCTGATAATCTTTTTTCTATTCTTGGACGTACATTATCATAAAATTTATCATTAAAAAACTTGCTGAAAAATTCTACTGGTCTGACTGCCTTTTTATGGTATTTCTTAATGATAAAGTCCTGTTCAGTTTCATCGAGGATCTTGATTAATTTAAAATCCTGCTCAGTTAGTTGGGATGCAAATTCTTTAGCAGTATGAGAGAAGAGCCTCTGATAGGTTAAGGAAAAATCACCCTGTGGATTCAGTTGAACAATATGAGGTTCAATGAGATACCCCAAATACGTATGCTTACATAATGAATATACAATTTTGCAAGGTTTGGTACTATCTACACGTAACATTGATCAAAGATTAAAACAAAAGCATCAGATGAAATTAAAATCTTTAAACATACATCAAATTAGTACGCTTTCAAATAAACTAGGATATTATTCCTTCATTTTTATAGGTTTTGATTAAAGATCAAACTTTATACATTGTGCCAGCGGTAAAATATTCGCATATTTTAGGATGGATTTTGAAGGGATTACCTATGTTTTTCATGACCTTTAGATTACCCGTGTTTAGTTAATGTTACGTTATTTTGTAAAACATTTTCCTCCGCAATCCCGATAGTATTTATTATCAGTTAATTATAAAAATGGGTGTTTGTATGTGGAAAATTATTTGTCGAGTTATACAAATATTATTGTAAACTTATAACAGATATTCAATAGGGATTTGTTCTTAATCGTTCGATGTTATGGAAGAGGAATTTTATTTTGAGTTTAATGACGATGCCCAACGTTCTGTAGAGCGTTATGAAGAAATGATACGCAATCAGGATCAGTATTTTTTTGATGCGCAGGCTTTTGAAAATATCATAGATTATTATATTGAAAAAAACGACCCTGTAAAGGCACTTCAGGTTATTGAATATGCTGTAAACCAACACCCCTATGCTGCAGTGTTCCTGGTTAAACAGGCGCAATTGTTTTTTGCGACAGATCAGTTAGATCGGTCTTTTCTAGCTTTACAGAAAGCAGAGATGCTGGAGGCATCGGACTCTGAAATTTATTTGTTAAGAGGAAATATTTATAATAGTTTGGAGCGTTATGCTGAGGCATTGGATAATTTTCAGACTGCATTAAAATTTGCGGAAACAACCGATGAGATTTTGCTCCATATCGCATATGTTTATCAAAATATGCTGGATTATGAAAATGCGATTATTTATATTAAACAAAGTCTTGAGCTCAATATGGAGAACAAGGATAGTTTGTATGAACTTGCTTTCTGCTATGACATTTTGGATAAACAAGAGGAAAGCATACAGTTTTATGAAGAGTACATAGACAAGGATCCATACTCCTATGCGGCTTGGTATAATTTGGCAAATTCTTATCATAAACTTGACCTTTTTGAGAAAGCTATAGATGCGTATGATTACGCCATATTGATAAAGGACAATTTTGCTTCTGCATATTATAATAAGGGTAATGCATTGGTACAATTGGATCGTTATGCAGAGGCAATAGAGGTTTATAAACAGACCTTTGAATATGAAAAGCCAAATGCAGATACCTATTGTGCAATTGGTGAATGTTATGAGAAGCTGGAAAAAATGGATGAGGCGCGATCGTACTATAAGAAATCGGTAAAAATGGACCCTAAAATGGCTGATGCCTGGTTTGGTATCGGTGTTACCTTAAATTTTGAGGAACGGTTTTTTGAATCTTTGCATTTTTACAGAAAAGCAATAGGGTTGGATGATGAAAACCCAGATTTTTGGTTCGCAATGGCAGACGCCTATTATAAACTTGGTCAGATAAATGAATCTGTGGATGCTTATCATAAAGTTTTGGAGTATAATCCGCTGGATGTGGAGGCATGGCTGGATTTTTCAACTGTGTTATATGAACAAGGTAAATTGCTGGAAGCATCTGAAACAATTGCAGACGCTATCAAGAACAATCCTGACGCAGCTGAGCTTTATTATCGCATGGTGGCTTACCTGTTTGCACTTGGACAAAAGAACGACGCACTTATATATCTGGAAACAGCATTGGCTATAGATCCTGAAAAGCACTACATACTTTTCGAGTACTTGCCTCAATTACAGGAAAATGGCTCTATTTTAGAGGTAATAAGTCGGTTCATAAAATAATACCCAATTGTTTATTAAATATTACTTGTAAAAACTGTCTGATTTTTTTCACCTTTGTGGTCAATATGAATTATTCATTAAATAATATACCAGAGCGCCCTGATAAACCCCGTAATAAAGGGATCACCATGGTAATGGATAAAGGACTAAGTTTAAGACAAACTGAAGATTTTATAGATGTTGCTGGTGTTCATACAGATATTGTGAAATTAGGGTGGGCTACTTCTTTTGTAACACCAAAACTGAAAGAAAAGCTTGCAATTTACCGGTCAGCCGGACTGCCTACCTATTTTGGAGGCACACTGTTTGAAGCCTTTATTATCCGGAATCAGTTTGACGACTATTGCCGTGTGCTGGAGCAGTTTGGAATGGAATATGTAGAAGTTTCTGATGGATCGATTACTATTGAGCACGACTTAAAGTGTGAGTACATTCAAAAGCTATCCAAGCATGTTACTGTTATATCAGAGGTTGGATCAAAAGATGCAGCAAAAATATTTGCCCCTTATAAATGGATTAAATTGATGCAGGCTGAGTTGGATGCAGGTTCATGGAAAGTTATTGCTGAGGCTAGAGAGGGAGGTAATGTTGGTATATACCGTGGTTCTGGAGAGGTAAGAGAAGGATTAGTTGATGAAATATTAACTCAAATACCTGAAGAGACAATCATCTGGGAAGCCCCGCAAAAGGAGCAACAGGTTTGGTTTATTAAATTGCTTGGTACGAATGTTAACCTTGGTAATATTGCTCCTGCAGAGGTTATCCCATTGGAAACTATTAGATTAGGTTTGAGGGGAGATACTTTCGATTATTTTTTGGACCTTAACAATTTATAATTCTAATGAGAAAATTTGGACTTATAGGTTTTCCTTTATCTCATTCTTTTTCTAAAAAATTCTTTACTGCAAAGTTCGAAAATGAAGCCATAGCTGATTGCCAGTATGAATTATATCCATTAGCGAATATTGGAATGCTTGCTGGGTTGATCAATGGCGACACAGAACTAGAAGGGTTAAACGTAACAATTCCTTATAAGCTGGAAGTATTGGCAATTATAGACGAAATTGATGAAGCTGCTAGAGCAGTGGGAGCAGTTAATTGCATTAAAATAGATCGGGCAGGAGGTGTAATTTCACTTAAGGGATTTAATACAGATACCTATGGGTTCGAAGAATCTTTAAAACCACTACTGGAGCCTCAGCATAAAAAGGCGCTTATTTTAGGTGATGGGGGTGCTGCTAAAGCAGTTAAATATGTTTTAAGTAAATTGAACATACCCTTTATTTTAGTGACAAGGAGGCAATCAGACTCTTCAATACTTTACACAGATATTACTCCAGAGTTGATGGGAGAACATACCATCATTATCAATACCACGCCTCTTGGAATGTCTCCAGATGTAATATCTTGTCCTGAAATTCCATATCATGAATTGAATTCTTCTCATTTGGTTTATGACCTGGTTTACAATCCGGAAGAAACTACATTTCTGAACAAGGCAAGGATTAACGGATCGAAGGTAAAAAATGGACTAGAGATGTTATACCTTCAAGCAGAAAGATCATGGTATCTTTGGAATAAATGAAGAAACTCACAGCAGTTTTTTGTTCTTTTTTATTTGCATTGCTTTCTTGCAGTGGCGATAGTTATGCGCCAAAACCTCGTGGCTATTTTAAAATAGATTTCCCAAAGAAGTCTTATCGGAAATTTGATAGCAGTTGTGCTTATTCTTTTAACTATCCTGTATATGCGGATATGATACCTGAAACATCTGGAAAAGGGCAAGCGTGCTGGTACAATTTGGATTTCAAGCAATTTAACGGAAGGTTACATCTTACCTATTATGATGTACTTAATAAAACGGAGTACGAAGGTTTGGTGGAGGACGCCAGAACATTTGCTTTTAAACATACCGTAAAGGCTGATGCAATTGACCAAAAACTAATTAATTACCCAAACAGGAAGGTTTACGGCATATATTATGCTATAGAAGGTAATACAGCTTCATCTGTACAGTTTTTTTTAACTGATAGCATTAAGCATTATTTTAGGGGAGCGTTGTATTTTAACGAACGGCCACAATATGACTCCATTCAACCAGTGATAACGTTTATAAAAAAAGATATCGACAAAATGATTGAGACCTTTAAATGGAATAATTAGCCAGTATACGATGATTAAAATTAAGCAGTTTACATTCAACCCAGTAGGTGAAAATACCTATGTATTATACGACGAGACTAAGCAATGTGTGATCATCGATCCTGGGATGTATGATGGTGAAGAGCAAAACGAGTTGGCTAGCTTTATAAAGCTTGAGAAATTAAATCCTGTTCTTTTACTCAATACGCATTGCCACTATGATCATGTTTTCGGTAATAAATTTGTGTTTGATATTTGGGGGTTAAAACCGCAATTTCATAGAGGTGAATTGGTCGTTCTTCAGGCGATTTCAAGTTATCTGCCAGCAATGGGCTTAAAGTACGATTTGTCGCCCGAACCCGATGTTTTTCTTCCTGAAACGGGAGAGATCTCTTTTGGAGATAGTATTTTAGAGCTAATTTATGCTCCTGGACATTCTCCTGCACATTTGTGCTTTTATTCCAGGATTGATAATTTTTTAATTGGTGGAGATGTATTATTCTATAACAGTATTGGACGTACTGACCTTCCCGGTGGAAATCATGCCCAATTATTAAACAGTATAAAGAACAACTTGTTTAAACTGCCCAATGACTGTAAGGTTTACCCTGGTCATGGTTCGACAACAACTATTGGGTTTGAAAAATTAAATAATTCTTTCTTAAAATAAGACTAAGATTTTGAATACCCCATTTTATATCGCCAGAAGGTATCTCTTTGCAAAAAAGTCTACCAATGCTATTAATATTATATCAACGATATCAGTTGTTGGGGTATTTGTAGGAAGTGCTGCCTTGATCATCATTCTATCTGTATTTAATGGATTTGGTGAGGTTGTGTTGAAGATGTTTAACACCATTACACCAGAAATTGTGATATCACCAAAAGCAGGGAAGACTTTTGATCCTAATTCTGCTTATTTTACAAGTCTAAAAAAAGATCCATCTATATATTCTTATTCAGAAGTCTTATCAGAAAATGCACTGTTAAGGTATAACGATAAGCAATCTGTTGGCCTAATAAAGGGTGTAAGTGAACAATACCTAAGAAACAATAGTCTAGATAGTATTACTGTTGAGGGTAAGTTTTTATTGAACAACAGTTCTGGATCATATGCTGTTTTAGGATCTGCCCTCCAAACATATTTGATGGTTAATGTCACTGACCCTTTTAATCAACTCCAGATCTTTTCACCGAAGAAGGGTAAAGCTTTGAATTCGATTAATCCTGCAGATGATTTTACCGTATTGTCTATCCCTGTATCAGGTATATTTGAGGTACAACAAGATTTTGATAATATGGCGGTTGTTCAGCTGAAATTTGCGAGAGAACTTTTGGGTGAGCCAGTGAAAATTTCTTCTATTGAAATCAACCTTAAGCCAGGTGTCAATGCAGATGAATTTAAAGGACTTATAGAAGAAAAGATAGGTAAAAAATTTGAAGTTAAAGATAGGATTCAACAAAATAAGGTACTTTACAATATTTTGGGAACTGAGAAATGGGCTGTTTATGTAATTTTAACTTTTATCTTAATAATAGCTATATTTAACATCATTGGCTCCCTAACTATGCTTGTGATAGACAAATTAAAAGACATCGCCATACTCAGTAGTTTGGGCGCTGGAAAATCATTAATAAAAAGGATTTTTCTATTTGAGGGGATGATGATTACAATGACTGGCTGTATATTTGGACTAGTAATGGGATTTGTTTTTTGTCTTCTACAGCAAAAATATGGTATGGTAAAGATGTCTCAGGAAAACTTGATGATATCTAATTCTTATCCTGTTGCATTGAAATGGATGGATTTTTTGCTGGTGTTTCTAACAGTTAGTCTATTTTCTTTTGTGGCATCAGCTTTATCAGCTAATTTAAGCGTTAAAAAAATTGATTATTTGAATCAACAATTATAAACTATGAACTTTCTCACCAGATATATAATCCTTGCCATATCATTTATTACCATGCTTGCAGCTTGCAAAAGGAAGGCTGCAAATGAGGAGAAACATGCGCCAAAGGTTTTTAAGGGCCTATATAGCTTTGGTCCTGAAATTAAGTCTTTTACTGATTGTGAAGAAGGAAAGGAATATTGGGTTGCGGACAGTGCAAAAACGTTGGAGCTAGCTTATAGCAATTTTAACTTTGAAAAGCCTTACGAACCTGTATATATTGAAGTAGTATGTCACCTGATAAAATCTGACAGTTCAATTGTATCATCTGATTTTGATTCCACAATGGTGGTAACGAAAGTACTTAAGATTACAAAAGAAATTCCAGATGGGCCTTGTAACTAGTGTTTTAACTGGTTAAGAATAAATTATGCTGTAGGGGGTTTATTATTCCTCTTTCTGTGGCAATTTTAAAAAGAACCTCAATTGCGTTTCTTCCTTCAACTCCCAGATTCATTGAAAATTCATTTACATATAGATCTATATGTTTATACATTACTTCTTCACTCATCTCTTGCGCATGATACTTAATAAAATCGAGTCCCGATTTTGGGTTCGCAAAAGCATACGCTACAGATTTTTTTATCAATCGGTTTACCTTTTTCTGAACATCTATATCTAAAGACCTGTTTACTACAATTCCACCCAGTGGAATAGCACAGCCAGTTAAACTTTCCCAATAACTACCTAAATCAATAATTTTGTGAAGACCCTTTTCAGCATAGGTAAATCTATTTTCATGAATAATAACACCCAAATCAATGTTGTTTTTTAACAACGCAGCCTCAATCTCCGAAAAAGCCATGATATTTTTATTAGTTAGGTGTGGGTAGGCTATTCCAAGTAAAAAATTGGCTGTGGTGTATTTACCTGGTATTCCAACTCGCAATTCATTATCAAGATTAGCCGAAGCAAGTAGCTTTTTGTCTTTACATATCAGCAAAGGGCCAACACCAAATCCAAGCGCGCTACCCGCATCAAGTATTACGTATTGTTGGTTAACATACGCATAAGCATGAAAACTCAGTTTACTAATGTCTAGCTGTGCATTTAAAGCTTTTTGGTTAAGTGTCTCTACATCGTCAAATGAAACTTCAAATTCTAACCCTTCCGTATCAATCTTTTGATGTATCAAGGCATCGAAGATAAAAGTATCATTTGGGCATGGGGAAAATCCTAGACTAAGTTTCATGGTATAAATGTAAACACAATATGAAAGTTGCCGGTTAAGTATTTGTCAAAAAGTCAATAGCCCAGTCATTCAAATTTTTAATTGCTAATCCAATTTCCCAACTCTCTCTGTTTCGTCTTTCAACATAATTAGATATAGACCTAATTTGAAGACAGGGAAGTGCTACTTTTTCGCAGCAATAGAGCACTGCAGCACCTTCCATGCTTTCTGTTATGGGGCTTCTGCTCGAAATGACTTGTTCAATTGTGAGCTCATTTCCATGTACCCTGTTTACTGTAATTCCGCTGCATTTCTGTAAGTCATTTATTACTGGGAGGGTAGAATTAAAATTTGACTTATAAATACTTCTACCCAAACCAAGTTGGTCGATTGAAATAAAATCTGCACCATCTTCTGCGCCGAGTTCTGAAAAAACATCACTAACCACGTTTACAACACTACCCAAAGGTATGCTTTTATCAAAACTACCGGCTATTCCCAAGTTTAGTACAAGATCGTATTTAGAATTTAAATATCGCCCAAGGCTAAATGCAGTAGCGGTCATTCCAACACCAGTGATTAAGACATCAAATCCATCTGATTGTAGAAACGCTCCCTTAGGCAAATTGAAATGGTCTGCTAATGGTGATAATTCGGGCATTGTTGCAGCAACTAAGAGGATTTTCATTGAGGGGTTACCTTTAGGGAATGAATTTAGCAAACTTTTATCTAAGTTTGCCAATATTATAACCTGCAATGATATATATAACTAGAAAGGCATCATTTAACGCTGCACACAAATTATCAAGACCAGACTGGACGGAAGAAGAAAATACGGCGGTATATGGTAAATGTGCAAACCCCAACTGGCATGGGCACAATTATCAACTCTATGTAACGGTAAAAGGTGAAGTAAATCCTGAAACTGGCTTCCTGGTTGATTTAAAGTGGTTAAAGGACATTACCAATACTTACGTTGTAGATAAGATTGACCATAGAAATTTAAATCTTGATGTAGATTTTATGCAAGGTAAACTGGCGTCAACAGAGAACCTCGCTATCGCCATATGGGAGCAGCTTTACACCTTAATTGGCGAATCAGGTGCTCAGTTACATTGTATTAAAATATACGAGACGGAAAACAATTTTGTTGAATATTTCGGCTAATCTTTATACATATGGACCATACAGAAAATTTTGATGACGAAGAGAACGGTTACCTCAAGATAGAACGCTACAATGAGGTTAAAGTTGAAGCTGTAGCCGATCATTATAAAGATATATTAGTACAATTGGGCGAAAACCCTGAACGGGAAGGATTGCTAAAAACACCAGAACGGGTTGCAAAGGCACTCCAATACTTAACACACGGTTACGATCTCAATCCTGCTGAAATTCTCAGGAGCGCAATGTTTAAAGAGGATTACAGCCAAATGGTTGTGGTAAAGGATATTGAGGTTTTTTCTATGTGTGAGCATCACATGTTGCCTTTTTTTGGTAAAGCGCACATTGCTTATATTCCAAATGGACATATCGTAGGTTTGAGCAAGATACCACGTATTGTAGATGCTTTCTCTCGTCGTTTGCAAGTACAAGAGCGGTTAACTAATGAAATTAGAGACTGTATACAGGATACATTGCAGCCTTCAGGTGTGGCTGTTGTAATAGAATGTAAGCATTTGTGCATGGCGATGCGGGGTATACAGAAGCAAAACTCTGTAACAACAACTTCTGCTTTTACAGGAGAATTTGCTAAAGACAGAACAAGAGCAGAATTTTTAAGGTTAATCACAGCAAACCTCCATTAGTAATCAACATTTATTAATAGCGCTGTACAATACAATTATCATTTAAGTAAAATAGCGAGAAACGAATGAAAGCATATATTTTTCCCGGACAAGGGGCTCAATTTTCTGGTATGGGAAAAGACCTATACGAGAATCCGATAGCAAAAGACCTTTTTGAAATAGCGAATGAAATTATAGGCTTCCGCATAAGTGATATTATGTTTGGCGGAAGCGAAGAGGAACTTAAACAAACAAAGGTTACCCAGCCTGCTATATTTCTTCATTCTGTTATTTTAGCTAAAACGCTTGGCGATGATTTTATGCCAGATATGGTTGCTGGTCATTCTCTTGGTGAATTTTCTGCACTGGTAGCTGCCTCGGCCTTATCTTTTGAGGATGGCTTACGTCTGGTAATTACCCGGGCAAATGCAATGCAAAAGGCTTGTGAGCTTCAGCCCTCCACAATGGCAGCCATTCTTGGCCTGGCAGATGAAGTTGTTGAAGATGTTTGTAGTCAGATCGAAGATGTGGTTGTTGCAGCAAACTACAATTGCCCTGGTCAGGTCGTGATTTCTGGAAGCATCTCGGGAATAGATCTTGCATGCGAACAATTAATTGCAGCAGGGGCAAAGCGCGCACTAAAATTAAATGTTGGCGGCGCATTCCACTCGCCTCTTATGGAACCTGCCAGATTGGAGTTAAATGAAGCTATTGATAAGGTAACGGTACTGTCTCCCATTTGCCCAATATATCAAAATGTATTTCCTCAATCCAATACAGATCCTGAAAAGATTAAGGAGAACTTGATAAAGCAACTTACAGGCGCTGTACGCTGGACGCAAGATGTTGAGCAAATGATTGCTGATGGAGCTACAGAATTTGTTGAAGTAGGCCCAGGTAATGTGCTTCAAGGATTAGTTAAAAAGGTCAACAGAACACTAACAACATCTTCAGCAACAATAGCATAATGCACTAGTATCTTAAATTATTGATGTGAGTATAGGAGGTAAAATAAGATTTCTGTTGTTGATATTAGGTGCCTGCTGTATCATCACAGCTATATCTTTAAGACATTCTATAACAAAAAAGGAACTCCTTTATCACGAAGGTGCTCAACTGCAGCAAAGTTTAATTAAAAAGGAGCTGATCGTCAATGGGTTCTTATCTGATAAAAATGAATTGGCAAAAATCAAACGTTTTTATAAGGATGATGAACTCGGAAGGAGTTTCATTTCAATATATAGGGATCAAGACATAAATCTGCTTACCTATGATGGAGATGAGCTGAAATTCTGGAGCTCTATTAAAGCAATTCCATCCAATCCTGAATTAATAAGAGAAGGCTCTTCTTTTCTGCAATTTACCAACGGGTGGTATGAAGTGGTTAAGAAATCTCTCGATGAGGTAACGGTAATCTTTCTTATACAGGTAGAAAGTCAATATAGCATACAGAATAAGTATCTCGAAAACGAGATTTCAAGCAATCTTTCTGATAAGAATTCACTTGCCCGTGCCTCTTTTTCAGATTACGATGTATATCCAATCTCAAATTTTAATGGGAAACTATTATTCGAAGTAAAGCTGAAACAGGGTTACTCAAAAAGTATCTATGCAAGTATAGAAATCTGGCTTTGGACCATTGGCCTTTTTAGCTTTTGTCTTTTTTTTAATTCATTCTGTTCATGGCTAGCTAAGCGGGGAAATCTTATTTCAGGAACAATACTAATTGCACTATTCTTTTTGACTGTACGAATAACGGATCTGGAATATGGATGGTTTAACAGACAGTTTGAACTTTCAATTTTTAACCCAAGTATATATGCCGAAAGCTTCTTTTTGCCATCCCTCGGCGACTTCCTGCTCAATGTAATTGCGCTTTCATGGGTAGTTCTTTTTATTTACACATACAGCGATAAGTATAAAATACCGACCTGGCTTTCAAGAAGTAAAATAAGTGGCCTTGCGTTTCAGTTTTTTCTATTAATCTTGTTCGGTATTCTTGCATTTTTATTTAATAAGGTTTTTCTGGGTTTAATAGAAAATTCTAAAATAGATTTCGACATTACAAATATTATTAACCTTGGTTGGATCAGCTGGATCAGTATTATTATTCTTTGTCTGGTTTGGTTTAATATTTATATCATTGCAAGCGTATTTATGCAGGTAACATTGCAGTTGAATGTTACCAACAGGGAACGGTTCTTGCTTTTCTTCGCAGCTTTTTTCGCTTATTTCTTATTCAGCCTTCAGGCAGGATTAAGCTTGTTCTTTGTCCTTTATGCCCTTTTTATTTTCATTATCGGGTGGAATTTTTACGTAAGAGGGAATGGGTTTTCTGTCAGCGTATTTGCTGCACTGTTTTTTTGTTTGGCATCTATATCTTCACTTAAGTACCAGGAATTTATAGACGATAAGGAAAAGGATAACAGAATCGCTCTTGCACAAAAATTAGTTGCGCCTGATGATATTGCAGTGGTTAGCACAATTGAAAATCTGGAAAAGGGGATCTTATCTAATAACTTTGTTCTTAATTATTTTAGGCAGCCGGGATTAAATAGTATTATGGAACTAAGAAAGAATATTGCCAAGCAATATCTTGACGATTACCTTCCTCGTTTTGAATATAATTTTTTTGTTTACAATAGTTTAGACGCTACTATAGCTGTACAGGAAACACTTCCATTTAGTTATTTCAAGGGCTTAGTACAGTCAGGGTCTATAAAACTATCTGAATCCAATTTCTTTTACCGGGTAAATGACACATTTGGGTATCAAAATTATTTCGGTATTATTCCTATTTATAAAAACAATAGGTTATTAGGTACGCTGGTGATTGAACTAAAGTCGCAACCTTACAACTACTTAGGACAGCTGCCAGAAATCTTGGTAGACAAACTGATCAAGAATGATAAAGATTATAATAACTATTCTATAGCCTTTTATAAAGATGATAAACTAGAAAACCAGTCGGGTAAATTTACATATAAGGTGTCAGGAACAGAGTTTACAAAAAGACCCTTAAAAATTTATTTTTCTAATGATACCTCTAACTATTCTCATCTGGTTTACTCGCCTGTGAGGTCAAAAGTTGTGGTAATTAGCAAGGAAAGGGTAAGTAGTATTATGTTACTGGCTACACTTTCATTCTTCTTTCTGGTATTCATCATATTTTCCGCAGTGCTTTATGTGCTAATCTGGCTGTTGAAGAACATAGATGAGAGTTGGGGCGGTTGGTTTAACATTAATCGGTCGTTAATGATTAATGCAAATAAGATCTTGTATAAAACCAGGATTCAGTTTTCGATTATCTTGTCTGTTGTGGCTACTTTGTTAATCGTAGGATGGGCCACTTACTTCTACATTAGTAAGGAGTACCGGGTTCAGCAGGCTGATTTTATAAAGGATAAGGTGCGAAAAGTTCAACAATCCTACGAAAAGCAAGTTGCGGTTAATGGTATTCCAACTGTAACTGACAAGTCGATAAATGATTTTAACCAATTTGCAGACATTAATGCTGCGTATTTAAATTTATTTGATATTAGAGGGGCATTAGTTTATACCTCTATTCCGAAGATATTTGATTTAGGTATCATCAACAGGAGGATGGGGGCAGTGGCATTTATTAATTTGAGCAAGCTACAAAAATCAGACTATATCAATTCTATGGAGCGCATCGGTACTTTTACTTATTCCGCAGCATATGCACCCATACGCAATGCTCAAAATCAGACTATCGCTTATATCAGTGTACCTTACTATGCTAACGAAGCAGATTACAGAACTAAGATTGGTATTTTTATCAATACACTGATTAATATCTATGCCCTTGTATTTGTTGGCATTGGCATATTGGCTGTATTTCTTGCAAATCAAATTACCAGTCCACTTACATTCATTCAGGAGAGTATTAAGAAAACCAAGCTTGGACAGAAGAATCAGCCGATTCTCTGGGCTCGTCACGATGAGATTGGCTCATTAATACGGGAGTATAACAAAATTATAGCTGCCCTGGAAGAAAGCGCTATACGGCTGGCAAAATCTGAGCGAGAGAGCGCATGGCGTGAGATGGCTAAACAGGTGGCTCACGAAATCAAGAACCCGTTAACCCCACTTAAATTGGGGGTTCAGCTTCTTGAGAAATCCTGGAAAGAAAAAGACCCTAATTTTGAATCCAAATTTGAGAGATTTAGTAAGTCATTCATTGAACAGATAGACAGCCTTTCTACTATAGCATCAGAATTTTCTAACTTCGCCAAGATGCCAGATACCAAATTGGAAAAACTACTCATTCTTCCTATTATAAATCAGGCAAGAAATGTTTTTACAAACAGCGATTCGGTGGAGATTTATATCTTGAACCATGCTAATATAGATATTACCATATTAGGCGATAAGGATCAATTACTTAGAACATTCAATAACTTATTAAAGAATGCCATTGAAGCTTCTGCTGATAGCCAGAAATGTCTTATTAAGATAATGATCAGGAATGATGAACAGTGGGTTTATGTTGAAGTAGAAGATAATGGAAAGGGTATTGATGTTTCACTTCAGGAGAAAATATTTGTACCCAATTTCACTACTAAATCCTCTGGTACCGGACTAGGACTGGCATTTGTTAAACAAGCTGTTGAAAATGCAGGAGGTACAGTGGTATTCAAATCTGCTGCAAACGTGGGTACAACCTTTTATTTGACTTTCCCTTTATCTTAGCTCAATAGAGGCTCTTCCCATAGTATACCCATCTGCATAGAGGATTACAGCATATGTTCCCTTTACAAATTCGTTAGGATTAACCCAGTCCATTTTGTAGGAGGTATTGTCATCGTTGAAAGAAATAGATGTTGAACTTGTAAACTGCATTTCTTGTCCGTCGGCCTCAAAAATGTTATTTTCATCTGCAATCAAATTTCCAGATGGATTGAATATCCTTAGATATATTTTATGATAATCTTTAAAAGCGAGCTGATTAGGCACAATCTCAAAGGTTACGGTCAGCTTTTTAGCTGTGCTTGCCCTGCTTACTTCAATGCTTTTGCCACTGATTTTCACTTTATAAGCTGTTAAGAAGACATTGGAGGCTTTAAGTGCAGCTCCAGTCTTAACTTTTGCGCTTAATTCTTCATTTCTTCTCGCTAAGGCATCTGCTTCCTGTTTTGCGGTTAGCGCAAAAGATTCGAGGCTGTCCATTTCTGTTTTAAGATGAGAGTTTTCTTTCCTAAGGCGAAGAAGATCTTCATTATAGTGTTGTAAAAACTCTCGTAATTCTGATATCTGCTTTTGGGCATCAGATAAATCCTTTTCTGTTAATGTCCCTTTTTCAAGAGCCAACTTCAATCCGGCAATCTTTTCTCTTGCAAGTCTTTGTTCTGTAATCAGTTTATCACTTAGGGTTACATTGATGGTGTTTACTTTATCAAGCTCGGCTTCAATCTTTTCTACCTCCAGTTTTAGGCGGTCTGTCTCAATATTAACGTTTACAAAACGTTGGCTTTCATGTTTATCTTTAAAAAAAAGGTAAGCATTGGTGCCTAGTAAAGTGGCGATTACAATCACAAGAAAATAAATCTTGTTGCGGTCTCCTTTATTTACTAAATCGTTTTTTTCGGCCATTATAGAGTTTATCAGATTAGTTGGGAGGCGAACATAAATAAAAAATAGTTAAAAGGTAAAAAAAACACATTTTTTATATGAGACTTTAAAAAAAATCGTTTACTTGCTTAAGTCGACTGTAGTAATGTACAGAAGGCAACACAACTGAAACTTAATTTTCTATAACACACAACATTAAAAAATGCTTAAAAACAGCATCTGCGGGCTTTTCTTAATTCTGGTATTACCTTTAAGTCTGTTTTCGCAAAACACGTCAAAAATTGCTCCAAAAAGAGAATTTAGAGGCGTTTGGGTAGCTACGGTATCCAATATTGATTGGCCTTCAAAACCAGGCCTCAGCGTTGACGCCCAAAAACAAGAATTAATTGGTCTTTTAGAAAGGCATAAAGCAAATGGTATGAATGCCATAATGTTACAAGTGAGGCCTGCGGCCGATGCTTTTTATTCCAAGTCTAGGGAGCCATGGAGTCAGTGGCTAATGGGAAAGCAGGGACTAGCCCCTGCTCCCGGATACGATCCTTTAGAATTTGCGATCAAAGAAGCCCACTTTAGAGGAATGGAATTGCATGCCTGGTTTAATCCCTATCGCGCAACAATGAGTCCGGGTGCTATAACGCACGAAACGCACATGACAAAGAAACGGCCAGACCTATTCTTTACCTATGCTGGTAAAAAGCAATTTGATCCCGGTATCCCGGAAGTCCGCGAATATATAGTACAAGTTATTCTCGATGTTGTTAAAGGCTATGATGTAGACGGTATTCACTTCGACGACTATTTTTATCCGTATAAAGTAGAAGGACAGCATATTAATGATGCGACAACTTTTGCCAAATACGGCGAAGGATTTACTGATATTGGAGATTGGCGAAGGAATAATGTAAATATTCTTATTAAACAATTAGATGATAGCATTCATTTTTATAAGCATTATGTGAAATTTGGGGTAAGTCCCTTTGGGATATGGCGCAACAGTTCAGAAGATAGTTTAGGGTCTGCAACTGCAGGACTATCCAATTATGCCGAGCTTTTTGCAGATTCAAGAAAGTGGGTGCAGGAAGGATGGGTAGACTATATCAATCCTCAAATCTATTTTAGCTTTACAAGAAAGGTTGCGCCTTTCGCTACCCTGGTAGACTGGTGGAGTAACAATACCTTTGGGAGACATCTATACATTGGTCAGGCAGCCTATTTAGTAAACCAACGTTCTGAGGCAGCATGGAGTATTCCAAATCAAATTCCAGAGCAAATAAGGTACATTAGAAAGAATACGCGTGTGCAGGGAAGTGTGTTTTTCAGTTCAAAATCTTTTACGAATGTAGCCAGGGCAGTTGGCGATTCATTAAAGAATGATTTGTATCATTACCCTGCTCTCCCTCCACAAATGCCGTGGCTGGATGATGTCATGCCAAACGCCCCCCAACAGTTATCAGTTGAAGCTTTGAATGATGGCGTTCACCTCAGGTGGCTTAGACCTTTCAAAGCGAAAGATGGAGAAACTGCTTCAGGATATGTAATCTATCGATTTGAAGAAGGTGATGAAATCAGCATTTTAAATCCTAAAAACATTCTTAAGATAAGTTATGAAGAATACAACTCTTTCATTGATACCAATGCAGAGCCTGGAAGAAGATATAACTACCTAGTTACAGCGCTTGATAGACTGAAAAACGAAGGTGAGCCTAGTGGTCCCGTTGGAATACTCAGATAAGGTTAAACCTTTATAAATATTTTCTTATTGTACATCACCCATAAAATAACCAGCCAGCAAAGAACAAACGTTATTGCCCAGGCAACTGAAGCATTTATCGGTGAAAAATTGTTTTTAAAGCCCGAGTATAAATAGGAGTTTAAGGTAATTTCTGAATCATCTTTTGCTTTTACAGAGATCATATTCAATATTCTGGGTATGAGGCCCGAAAAAAAGTAAACCGTTATCGCATTAATGCCATATACCACAAAAGGTTTGGTAAACTTTGTGTACTGCTGCACATCAATTATCCAATAGCATAGTGCCAGCATCATGGTAGAAAGACCACCTGCATAAAGTACAAATGAGCTGGTCCATAAGGCTTTGTTTATTGGAAACTGCAGATTCCACAGCATGCCAAGCGCAACGGCAGCAAGTCCTGTACAAAACAACCAGGATGTTTTTGTTGCTGCATCAATATCTTTTCTTTTTAAATACACACCCACAAGCACACCAAAAAGTCCGGTTGCAACAGCAGGTATAGTACCTAAAATTCCTTCAGGATCCCAGGTTCTTGATGATTTCCAAAGATGAGCTTCTGTAAGCAGGCCTTTGTCTATCCAAGCACCAAGATTGGTTTCTTTTTCAAGATTGGGATATCCTACACCGGGAACTGGAACAAAGGTCATCAGTGCCCAGTAAACTGCTAGAAGAATAATAATGATTTTAAAAATTGTTTTCTCAGATGATTTAACGAAGATGATAGAACAGAAAAAGAAAACCAAAGCTATCCTTTGAAGGACACCCGGAATTCTTACGTTTTCAAACGCCTCAATCGGATTTGTAAATAATTTGGGAAACATCGACAAGAATAAACCCATGCCAAACAGTATCAACGCACGCTTTAAAGCTTTTAAAAGTATCTTTCTATGTGATGACACATCAAGCTTTTTAGTTCCCATTGCATAAGCGATGGACACGCCAACGATAAATAGAAATGAAGGGAAAATCAAATCTGTAGGCGTACACCCATTCCATTCGGAATGCTCCAGAGGAGCATAGATGTTGCCCCAATCGCCAGGATTATTTACTAAGATCATAGCAGCTACAGTTGCCCCTCTAAAAAAATCTAGAGAGAGTAGCCTTAAAGGTGTGTTTAGTGCAATTTGGGGCTCATTCATGTACAGCTAGGAGATTAAATGGATAACTTAAAACTTGTACCGAACAAATGCTTCCATAGCTTCATATTCGGCCAAACCCAGTTCATCATAGGCATGTGCTGTTTCTCGATTCCTATCTTCTGCCCTTTGCCAAAACTCTCTGGCATCATCCCCTGGAAAAACAGCCCTGTCTTTTTGCGACTGGTGTTTGAATATAGCGAATTTTTTTCTTTCTACCTCTTGTGGACTTAAAGGCACAGCCATTTCAATTTCATGCGTTTCAAACTCTTTCCATGCGCCCCTGTACATCCATACCCAGCAATCATTTACCCAGCTTTCAGTCTTTGCAAGTCGCCTAAGTGCTTCTATAATGATGTTGAAACACACAATATGTGTTCCATGCGGATCTTCAAAATCGCCTGCAGCGAATACCTGATGGGGCTTTATTTTTTGTAGTAAGTCAATGGTAAGTTCAACATCAAGATTTGTAACCGGGTTCTTTTGGTTTTTGCCACTTTCGTAAAAAGGCAATGCCATAAAATGAATATGATCATCTTCTAAGCCACAAAAACGGGCGCCAGCAATTGCTTCGCCTTTTCTAACCAGCCCTTTTACGGTTTGAATTTCTGGAGTATCTACCTGGTTTGGAAGTTTATTGCTCATAAAAGTACGCATGTTGGCATATAGCGCTTTTAGATCTGGCCTTTCCATGCCCATTTTATCAGAGAAATCCATACTAAATTCTACAAAGCGTAGTGCATCATCATCCCAAACTGCAGTATTACCAGAAGTTTGATAAGCCACATGAACATCGTGCTTTTGATCAACAAGCCGTATAAATGTACCACCCATAGAAATCACATCATCATCGGGGTGTGGAGAGAATATTACCGCCCTTTTCTTTGCAGGTTCTGCGCGTTCTGGCCTTTGCGAATCATCAGCATGTGGCTTACCACCAGGCCACCCGGTTATGGTGTGTTGAAGTTTGTTAAAAATGTGGATGTTAATGTTGTAAACAGGCCCGTTGTCCAGGGCTAGCTGTGCCATTCCATTATTGTTATAATCATCCTCAGTTAGCTTTAATACTGGTTTATTTAAGAAATTAGCCAGCCATATTACTGCTTTTCTGGTCAGGGCCTCATTCCATATACAGTCTTTAACCAACCATGGCGTATCAAAACGTGTCAATAATGACGCAGCATCCTGATCTAGAATAAATTCTACATGCTCAGATAGTTGCAAATAGGTTGCAGGTACATCGCCTGAAATCTCACCTTCAACTGCTTTTTTAATGATAGAAGCTTTTTTTCTATTCCAAGCCATCAAAATAATCTCGCGGGCTTTAAAAATAGTTCCTATTCCCATAGTGATGGCTTTGGTGGGAACAAAGGATTTTCCGCCAAAATCTCTCGCGGCATCTCTTCTGGTCAGGTCATCAAGGGTTACTAATCTAGTTCCTGAATTGGGGGCAGATCCCGGTTCATTAAAACCAATGTGCCCTGTTCGCCCAATACCCAATATCTGTATGTCCAACCCACCCAATTCTCCAATCTTCTTTTCGTATGCCAGGCAAAACACAGGTATATCTTCCAGTTTTAATGTTCCATCAGGAATGTTCACATTTGATTTTTCTATATCTATGTGATCAAAAAGATTTTCATTCATGAAAGAAACATAGCTCTGAACAGCATTTGGTGCCATAGGATAATATTCGTCCAGATTAAAGGTGATTACGTTTTTAAAGCTTAATCCCTCTTCTTTGTGCATCCTAACTAGTTCTGCATAGACGGCAACTGGCGTAGCGCCGGTTGCAAGTCCCAATACTGCTGATTTGCCTAGTTTTTGTTTTTCTTTGATGATATTTCCAATTCGTTGAGCTACACTTAAGGAGGCTGATTTTGGATTATCAAAAACTGAAACCGGAAGTTTCTCAAACCTGGTTTCTTCCAGTAGATTTAGTCTTGCCATTTACTGTATTATTTATAGTGTATGGAGCAGCAAAGATAATCGTATAAAAAGACTTATTCAAATTATTAAAAAGTTATTGTTTCTTTTTAAGAAAAATATCTTTAACATTATTGCTTATTTGTGAAAATACAGAATATCATACCATATTTCTCCAATTTTCTTACATTTAAAAGTGCTTTCAACATAGATGAAATTTTTATGATGAATTTAAACTGGACAAAGCTTTTCAATGCTATAAATAAACACGAAAGACTGATCGTAGGATTAATGTCTGGGACATCCTTAGATGGCCTGGACATCGCATTATGTGCTATAACTGACCATGGAGTAAAAACAAAACTGAAGGTTCTCCATTTTCAAACGATGGAATATGAGATTGACTTTAAGGACCAGATTAAGTCGGTTTTCTCTAAAAGGCAGGTGGACTTGCAGATGGTTAGCTTATTAAATGAAAAAATTGGGCTTGTTCATGGATCAATGGTTTTAACAGCGCTGGAGATGTGGGGGGGTAAGCCTGAAGATGTAGACGCGATAGCAAGTCACGGCCAGACCATATTCCATGCGCCTAAATCTCTGCATCAGCTAGCTGATTATCCAAACGCTACCTTGCAAATAGGCGATGGGGATCATATTGCCGTAAAAACAGGTATTGTTACCATTAGTGATTTCAGGCAGAAGCATATCGCAGCAGGGGGTGAGGGTGCGCCATTGGCAGTATATGGCGATTACCTTTTGTTTTCTAAAAAGGACGAAGAGCGAATTTTGCTAAACATTGGGGGCATCGCAAATTTTACCTACTTACCAGAAGATAACGACGCAGATAAAGTATTTTCAACTGACGTGGGTCCTGGAAATACAATAATGGATCAATTTGTACAAAAGCACTATGTCGCAATGGCTTTTGATGCGCATGGAGACTTAGCGGCATCAGGAAATATTAATGCCGGATTGCTAGCCGCCTTAATGGATCTGGATTTCTTTGCTACGGCTTTTCCAAAAACTACAGGTCCTGAGTTGTTTAACCTTGTATATCTGGAAGCGGCACAAGATCGATCGGATACACTAAATATTAGCAAGGAAGACGTTTTAGCCACATTAAACAGATTCAGCGCTGAGGTTATTATCGAAGCTATTTGTCGTTGTGTATCGCAGAAAAACAAGACGAAAGTTTACGTTAGTGGGGGTGGGGCTCATAATTCACTCCTTATTAGCCATCTTAAAAAAGCATTGTTTCCTATGGAATTTGGAACCACAGCAGAACTTGGAATTAATCCCGATGCAAAGGAAGCGGTGCTTTTTGCGGTGCTGGCAAATGAAACGCTATCTGGTACAGGGGTAGATTTTGATGGCAGAGCTGCATTGCCTGCCATTACGATGGGCAAAATATGCCTGCCATTTTAAAAGAAAATACCTCTTGTCAAATATCTTTTGACATGGGCTTACTTGTTTAACGCTTATTTTATACTTTTGTGCAAAACAAATACTATGGCAAGTTTTACGCTTACTCCTGAAACCTGGGTTAAGGTTAAAATTAAGTTTCTTAGAAAATACAGGGATTTGGCTCAGGCGGATATCTTATTTTCGCCCGGACAGGAAGACGCACTGGTAAACCAACTCATGGGCCTTGTAAAAAGAGACCGTGAATATATAGAGTTCACTATTAAGAAGGCTCTGGCAGATCCTGACGGTAACAGGCTTTAAACCTCCTTCAACTTAGTAGCATTTATGTGGCAGTAATTGCAATTGAGTTCATTTTTCTCTAAGTTTACTAAATACAGATCAGTGAACGATGAAAAAAATCCAAGTAATTACAGCGCTTTGTCTTGTTGCCTTTGCAACCTTAACCTGGTCCTTTAAAGAAGATCTTTTTCAGGTTTCCAAGAATATAGACGTATTCGCTTCTTTATATAAGGAGATCAACATCAATTACGTTGAGGAAACCAATCCTACCGAACTGATGAAAAATGGTATTGATGCCATGCTGGCTAATCTGGACCCATACACCCAATATATTCCTGAATCTGAGATAGAAGATTATAAGCTTAAATATGTAAGCACGCAATACGGTGGCATAGGCGCAGGAACCCTTTTTATTGAAGGAAAACTATTTGTTAATGAAGTTACTGAAGGCTATCCAGCCGATAGGCAAGGACTTAAGCCTGGCGATCAGCTGGTTAAAATTAACGGCAATGGAATTAAAGGGAAAGACAGGCAGCAAATAAGTCAATTATTGCGCGGTCCGAAGGGTTCTGCGGTTGATTTGGTGATTATCCGTGATGGAGCTGTACTATCAAAGAAGCTGATAAGAGATGAGATTAGACAGCCAAATGTTTCTTATTCAGGAATGCTTGCGGACAATATTGGATATATCAGATTGGATAAGTTTCTGGAGAACTCTGCCCAAGAGGTTAATGATGCTGCGGTAGCGCTAAGTAAGCAACAGCTTAAAGGACTGATTCTTGATTTAAGGTATAACGGGGGAGGTATTTTGCAGGAGGCTGTAAAAATTGTTAACCTATTTGTGAGTAAAAATGTATTGGTTGTTACACAAAAAGGGAGAAACCCGCAAAAGACCATTACCTATAAAACATATAATGAGCCTTTGCTGCCTCAAATTCCATTGGTAGTTTTAGTTGGAGGCTCTTCCGCTTCTGCATCTGAAATTGTAGCTGGTTCACTGCAAGATCTTGACAGGGCCATTATTGTAGGGCAGCGTAGTTACGGAAAAGGACTTGTACAGCAAACTTTTAACCTACCTTATAACAGCCTGGTAAAGGTTACTGTCGCCAAATACTTTACGCCTTCTGGTAGGTGTATTCAGGCACTGGATTATGCACACAGGGATGCAAACGGAGCCACTATTAAGTTTGCCGATTCTGTGATGTCTAAATTTAACACAAGTGGCGGCAGGAGTGTTTATGATGGTAATGGTGTATATCCTGATGTTTTTGTAAGTAGCGCTAAAATAAGTCCGATTACTGCTTCTATTATATCCAAAAATATGTTTTTTGATTATGCAAATGCCTATAAGAAAAAGAATAAGGAGATTGCACCAGCAATTGGTTTCCACTTGAGTGATGCAGATTATGCAGAATTTGTAACCTCTCTTGCAGGAAAGGATTACTCTTACGCTTCGCAAACAGAGAAACTGTTGTCAGATTTGAGGGCTGAAGCAGAAAAGGAAAACAAGCTGGCGGTAGTGAAGGTAGATTTGGATGATTTGAAGGAGAAAATGCTTGGGGCTAAGAAAACTGATCTTACGACCTTTAAGTCGGAGATTAAAAGAATTTTGGAGACCCAAATAGTTAGCCGTTATTATTACGAAAAGGGTAAAGTTGTTCAAGCTTTCCAATACGATAAGGAAATGGCCGCCGCTAAAGCAGTATTAGCCAATTCTACCAAGATGCTTGCCATACTAAAGGGCGATGGTGAATTCAAAACTATCGGCAGCCCTGTTAAAACAATTGGTTCAGCTAAAGATTAATAGGTTCGGCGTGAAGCCCATGCTATTAAGTGCCGTGTAATTTAACAACCAAACCATTCATATTGTTGCTGAGTTGCAACTGACAGGCCAATCTGCTGTTTGGTAAAAGGTCAGGAAGGGTATCAAGCATAGCGTACTCATCGTCTGTCATTTCGTTCAACTTTTCCTCTCCTTCCAATACATCAACACAGCAGGTGGCGCATAATGCCATTCCTCCGCAGGTGGCAAGGATATCATATTCGCAGGCCTTTAAATACTCCATCAGGCTTAAGCCCATATCAACAGGAGCTTCAAGATCTGTTAAACTACCATCCGGATTCTGTACGTGTATAAGTATGTTATTTTCTTCCATTGTTAGAACTCTGAAACGCCGTTTACAGTTGTGTATTTCATGGTATATTTAATACCCGGATTCATGTATTGGTAAGCACTATGGCTCATTAATGCTGCTTCATGAAAGCCACAAAGAATTAGCTTTAGTTTATTGGTGTACGTATTGATATCTCCAATTGCGTAAATGCCGGGTATGTTGGTAGAATAATCATCAGTATTTACTTCAATTGCACTTTTGCTGATGTTTAGGTTCCATTGTTCTATAGGGCCTAATTTAGGACTCAACCCAAATAAGGGAATTAAATGATCTGCCTCAACAACTGATTTCTCCATAGTTTTGTTGTGGATCAATTCTACTGTTTCCAGTCTGCCTTCTCCAGAAACAGAATTTAAGTTGCTGTTTAAAACAAGGTTGATTTTACCGCTTTCTGCAAGCTCCATTACCTTGTTAACAGAATCAGGGGCACCTCTAAAGCTTTCGCTACGGTGAACCAGGGTAAGCTCACTAACAATATCTGCAAGAAATATGGTCCAGTCAAGCGCCGAATCTCCACCACCTGCAATTACCATTTTCTGATCGCGGTATTTCTCAGGATCGAGGATCATGTAGTTTACACCTCTGCCGTTTTCAAATTGCTCTAAGCCGGCCACAGCTGGTTTACGTGGCTCAAAACAGCCCAGTCCGCCTGCAATAACAACAACCTTAGCCTCTATTGTGGTCCCCATATTAGTGGTAAGTACAAAATCAGCTTCGCCGCGTTTTTCCAACCCTTCAATTCTTTCGCCCAATGTAAAACCAGGATGGAAAGGCTTAGCTTGCTCCATTAGGTTTTCTACCAGCTCCTGTGCTAAAACAGTAGGGTAGCCCGGGATGTCATAGATTGGTTTTTTGGGATAGATTTCTGATAATTGACCGCCCACTTGAGGTAAATAATCAATTAAATGACAGCGCATTTTTAATAAACCAGCTTCAAATATTGCAAATAAACCTACGGGTCCGGCGCCTATTATGGCTATATCAGTAGAAATCATGTATTTAAATTTTGTGCGAATTTACGAACTTTTGTTTGTAAATCATTGCTATATATAAATAATCTACATAACCTCTAGAACTTATGACAGTTGGGTGGTTTGATATTTTAATTATCTTTGTTTATCAATGACTAAGAACCTTTACTTCGCTTCAGACTTTCACCTTGGATCACCAAATCATAAGGAAAGTCGTTTGCGTGAGGATAAAATTGTACGATGGTTAAATACAATTGAGCCTACTTGTGGAGAGCTATTTCTTGTGGGAGATGTATTTGATTTCTGGTATGAATATAAAATGGTAATCCCTAAAGGCTTTATTCGGTTGCAAGGAAAGCTTGCTGCTATGGCTGATGCCGGTATAAAAATTTATATGTTTAAGGGCAATCATGATATGTGGATGAATAAGTATTTCACTGCAGAAATGGGGATCCAAATTGTTAGTGATGAACTGATCATTGAACGTAACGGAAAGAAATTTTATATACACCACGGTGATGGCCTTGGTCCTGGAGATTCAAAGTATAAGGTATTACGAAAGATCTTTAGAAATCCAATTTGCCAATGGTTGTTTTCACTCGTGCCGCCTACAATTGGATTAGGGTTTGGTAATTGGTGGTCTGGCCATAGCAGGCATACTAGTACTTCTGATGAGCATTTTATGGGCATTGACAATGAATGGCTGGCTGTTTATTCAAAACAGCAATTAAAGCAACAATATTTCGATTACTTTATTTACGGGCATAGACATTTACCGTTGGAATTGGATCTTGGTAGTGGCAGTAAGTATGTTAATACTGGTGAATGGCTACAACACGCATCCTATGCCGAGTTTGATGGCAATGATCTAAGCCTGAAATATTTCGAGAAAGATTAATTCAAAAGCCGTATTTTTGCTGCCCGAATAAATATTACATTTATTATTAGTTTCTGAAAAAGATATGTTAGAAAAGTTAGAAGCAATCAAACTTCGTTGGGAAGATGTTGAGGAACAGATAAGTAATCCTGATACCATGCAGGATATGAAGCGTTTTGCCGCTTTGAGTAAGGAATATAAGGATTTAGGTAAGATTGTAGAAGAATACAAGATCTATAAGAATGTGATGAGTAACATCGATGCAAATAAGGAGATTCTGACTACAGAGAAGGATCAGGAAATGCGTGAGATGGCAAAGGAAGAGCTGGATCTTCTATTGGAACAACAGGAAGAACTCGAAGAAAAAGTTCGTTTGATGTTGATCCCTGTGGATCCGGAAGATGCTAAAAATGCTGTTTTTGAGATTAGAGGTGGAACAGGTGGAGATGAAGCTGCTTTGTTTGCAGGAGACTTATACCGTATGTATAGTCGTTACTTTGAGCAAAAGGGCTGGAAAGTAGAAACGGTAGACTTTACAGAAGGAACTGCCGGTGGATACAAAGAGGTAATTTTGAAAGTAAATGGCGAAGATGTATATGGCCAGTTAAAGTATGAATCTGGTGTACACCGTGTACAACGAGTTCCTGATACAGAAACACAAGGACGTGTACACACATCAGCGGCTTCTGTGGCCGTATTGCCTGAAGCGGAAGAGATTGATCTTTACATTAACCCTGCCGATATAGAGCTACACACTTCACGTTCTGGAGGTGCAGGTGGGCAAAACGTGAACAAGGTGGAGACTAAAGTACAATTAACGCATAAACCATCTGGTATTGTCGTGGTTTGTCAGCAGGACAGGTCGCAATTGGGCAATAGAATAATTGCGATGGAGATGTTGCGTAGCAAATTGTACGATATTGAATTGCAGAAAAAGAATGGTGATGTTGCTGCCAGGCGGAAGACGATGGTTTCTACCGGAGATAGGTCAGCTAAGATAAGGACATACAATTATCCTCAGGGAAGGGTAACGGATCATCGTATTGGTTTAACGCTTTATAACTTAAATGGAGTGTTGGATGGTGGTGTGCAGGAGCTAATTGATGCGCTTCAATTTGCAGAGAATGCAGAGAAGATGAAAGAAGGTGCTGTATTATAAGGGTTTACAATTATTTTAAAATATATATTGTGAATTAGAATATTCATCCTATATTTGCAATCCCGAAACGAAAGTAACGGAAACGGACCGGTAGTTCAGCTGGTTAGAATGCCGCCCTGTCACGGCGGAGGTCGCGGGTTCGAGTCCCGTCCGGTCCGCAAAAAGCCTTAACTTGAAAAAGTTTAGGCTTTTTTGTTGGTCCGCTCCTTAACATATTTCAGGCCGAGGTAATAAAAATTATGGCATTTGGGGCCCTAACAGTTTGCTGATAAACTTTAATTCACGGTATTTGTAGTATATTGCATAAATATCAGTTCGATATTATGGCCAAGAATATAAAACATCGGCTCATATTTGAGTTATCAAAATCGGAGCGTGAATTACGTCTGAAGAGTGCTTTAAATGAGGTTATTCAGATGACCGTAGATATGCAGAAACCTTTCGTATATAGGAACAGCTTATGCATCCAGCCGAACTTCTTTATCCACCAATATCCCAATGGAAAGAAATTCCTCATTTCACAGAACCAGGAAAATTCCAAGGAGAGTGTATTGAGAGAACTTGCCTGATCCTATGGATAACTTGAGGCTTTTTATTGTTGCAGGACCAAATGGATCTGGCAAAAGTCTTTTCTCTAGTAAACTTACGGAATCTGATTATACTGTCTTTGATGGGGACAAGCACCTTACCGAGTTTGCCAAGAAGTATCCAGAAATCGGGAGCGAAGTGCTGTCGAATGCGGTCAACGAACAGGTTTTCAAAGTAGAGAAGTTAAAAGCCATTGCTGAGCGGAAAAGCTACGCATTTGAGACAAACTTCAGTGCCACGAATCCAATGGAAACAGCAAACGAGTTTCGCAATGCAGGATATGAGATACATCAACCCGTAAACTTTTGTGGAGTATAATAATATAGTAAATAAGTTGTCCGCCAATTCTTTAGCGGACAACAATTTTAATTAACTTAAATATTATGAAGAAAATATTTGTAATTATTTGTTTGAGTACATTATCGAACTTGGTATTTTCTCAGGGAAAGTTGGAAATCTATGGTAATACTACTGGCCTTAAAGATGGTACAGAGTTAACAATTTACAGAGATCAGCCAAAGTTTATTGAACCTTCTTCGAAAAAAATAAAAGTTACAATCAATAATGGACACTTTTCTTTTTCAACAAACCAAGATGGAGCAGAGCTTTATTACTTCGAATTGTTTAAAAAAAGAACATATTTCTTTTGTGACACGGGGAAATTCGAAATGAAAATCCCAAATGGCTCTATCGTTGACGCTGTTTTAAGTAACAATACGGTTGGGAAAGATTATAATGACTTTTTAAACGGAAGGGATAGTGTAAGCCGAAAAGAATACAGCAAAGCACTTTACGCTTACGACGATTTTTTTTTGCATAAAAGTATAGACACCATTGCACGCGCTGAAATCTTAGCTAAAATTTCAGTTACAAAAGAAAAATATCAACAGAGTACAGTTGATGATGGGTTGCGTTGGATATCAAAGAAACCCCAATCACTCATTAACACCTATGTTTTACATCAATTACTGGATATAATTCCTGATAATCAACTAACAAGCATTTACAATAAGCTTGCTAATAATGTAAGAAGTAACAGTTGGGGGAAGGATTTGAAATATAAAATAGACAGTCTCTTTGTTGGAGGTACTGCACCTGATTTTGAGCAAACAGATACTTCCAATAATGTAATTAACTTATCAAGTTTCAAAGGTAAATATGTGTTAATTGATTTCTGGGCTACATGGTGCATACCATGTAGATTAGAAATCCCCAAACTGGTAAAAGCGAAGAAGCTGTTGGCTTCAGACAATTTTGAGATAATTAGTTTTTCCTTAGATGATAAATCCTCGCGGCAGAAATGGCTGGATGCAATAAAAAATGAAAAAATGGATTGGGTGAATTTATCGACTTTGGACGGCTTCAGCAATGTGGTCGCTCGTAAATATCATATTAAATCTATCCCTAGTAGTTTTTTGATCGATCCAAATGGAAAAAATTTAGCAACAAATATCAGCGGAGAAATTTTATATAAAACTTTAAAAAAACTAGTTAGTGTTAGATAGGGCAATAAAAATGTTTATCACGCTGATATCAGAGAGCTACATCTTGAAATGAAGGACTCTCCTGAATGGGTGGTGCCAAATCTGGATAAATTGTAGAGGCAATTGTCTGATCTATAAATATTTATATCTTTAGAAATATTTAAATATAGAAGATGAATTTTATGATGAATGCAACTGCTTGCGTTAAACACATTGCTTTGGTATTTGTAGCCTTTTTTATCACTACATCTTCCCAAGCTCAAAATGTTGACTCTACTCTCGAAAGAGCTAAATTTGATAATCGAATGATAGACTTGACCATCTGGGCTAACTTGGAATTTTCTATGCCATTGGGATTCGAACCTTCCTTTGTTTCCGAAGATTTGAAATGGCCTTGTGGAGATCGACATTATACAATTGACTATAATGCAGTCTTAAAAAGTAAAGATAGTTCAATTATGGTCGGTATACGCATAACTTCCAAAAGACCAACAAAGAAACCTGGAAAACTTGCGCTCACTGATGTGGATTGGAAAACAAACGCAAAAAATAATTTCACGGCTACCTATGATAAAAATGAGAATCCCCCTAAATATATTAGCAAAGAGATTCTAAAAGGAATTTGGAGGACGGATTTTGGAGTGGAATATTCTAGGGCTTGCACAATACCTTATAAATCAAAATTCCCTAATCATAGAATAGTGACTGTAGGTGCCAAGGAATTTGAATTTGAAGTAGTCTATTTTTATACTGACAAGATGAAAAATACTAATTTTGTCGAGTTTACGTCTCGTATTTTATTACCAAAAAAGGAAATGCCTGAGGGAGGGTAATTGACAATTTAACTTAAGCGTTTAGAGTAAGGCGAATGTCAAACTGTCTTGACAATAGTAAAATTTTTAATATTGTATTCTTTTTTGAAGTCTGACATTAAGCCAACGTCGTTTATGCCTGGTAGTAAAAAGGCCTCATCCTAACCACCGTTTTAGCAATAAACGTATATCAAAAAACTGTGTAACACTGAGGCACACCATACTTTGTTCAGCACTTTTAGGTAAAAACTACATTCAATCGGGAATAAATTATTATACTTGATTAATTTAATCGATGATATGATAACAGAAATTGTAATGCTGTTTGTAAAGGAAATTCAGACTGAACAATTTGAAAGTGACTTTAAAGAGGCCGGGCAGTATATTTCTGCTACCCCGGGATACATAAAACACAGCTTGCAAAAATGCATTGAAGTAGCTAACAAGTATGTTCTTTTGGTTGAATGGGAAAAATTGGAAAATCATACCATAGATTTTAGACAGTCGATGGAATATCTGGAATGGAAGCGGCTTTTACATCATCACTATGATCCATTCCCCATTGTTGAGCATTTTTCTGCAATTCCTTTATAGTCATATATTTCCTTTATATAATCACGCTATATTGCTTGTCTTAGTTTTTTGCTATTTCAAAAAACCCCTTAAATGCCAATTTTATATGAAAAAGAAGTTTCTTGTCATTATTTTTTTAATAGGGATACTTGCTAAAGCTACAATGGCCCAAACACATTCAAAAAGTCAGGAGCAAGTTTATACAAATCCTTTAAAAGTGCAGTTTGGGGATCCCTTTGTGTTATTTACTGACGGTACTTATTACATGTACGGCACCGGAGGAGGGGCAGACCGCGGCTTTTCGGCATATTCGTCGAAAGATTTAGTGAACTGGAAGCCCGAAGGACAGGTGTATTTCCATGACAATAAAAATGGATGGAGTGATTCGAATGCCGCATGGGGCGGAGCTTACTGGGCACCTGAAGTATATAAAGTAAAAGGTAAATTCTATCTTTTTTACAGTGCACAATGGAAAGTGAACCCAGCGAAAGAAGCGGAAAACTTCAAAATCGGAGTTGCGGTGTCCGACAAACCTACAGGTCCGTTCGTTGACTTGGCAACAAAACCAGTCTTCGATCCTGGCTACCCTATTATCGATGCAAATGTGTTTTTTGATACCAATGGCAAATCATATTTATATTATTCGCGGGCAGCCTATAAACATCCTATAGAGAGCGAAATAGCAGTCCAGGCCAGAAAAAGCGGTAAGTATAAAGAAATTGAAGAAAGCTGGGTTTATGGTGTAGAGCTGAAACCAGATTTCTCCGGTGTTATAGGTCAGCCTATGGTCATGCTTCGGCCTCCATTAAAGTTAAATGATAAGCAGGCAGCGTGGGAAAGTCTTTCTGTAACTACGGGAGAAGTGAACAGGCGCTGGACTGAAGGCTCTGTAACGTTTAAAAAAGACAATATCTACTATATGATGTATTCCGCAAACCATTTTGGAGGTGAATATTATGCTGTGGGCTATGCCACATCAAAATCTCCTTTTGGGCCGTTTAAAAAGGCGGAAAATAACCCTGTTTTGCAAAAGAACACTGATAAAGGAGGTATAGTCTCAGGTACAGGTCACAATAGTATAATTTATTCTCCGGATGGTAAAGAAATGTTTTGCGTTTATCATGGAAGAACTAATGCTACGGGTTCGGAAAGAGTGGTTTTTATTGACAGGATGAAAGTTAAGAATGGAAAAATCACCATCTACGGTCCAACTACCGAACCGCAAAAAAGGCCTGCTATTCCTTTTTAATATATTACAGTGGATTAGAATGGTGATGATCGTTGTACTGGTCTATTTTTTAACCACCTGTTGGTTTTTACGCAATAGTATTTTTGCAATTTCTTCTTCTTTCCAGTAATCTGCTATATTCCTCTTTTGCTTTTCCGTAAGTGGCTTCGCTTCTTCATTTAGTTGTCTCCCATAAGCATTAGCAGCTAAAACATCATAATATTGACCACTTGTAAACCCAACTACATCTGATAAGATTGCTTTGACACTGGCAATCCAAACGTCTGTTTCCACATCAATGTCAATGGAGAAGTTACCTGATTGATCTGTCACTGTTTTATATTTAAAGATCTCTCCTGAAATTGGATGCGGTACACTAATCTCCACAACATTGTTATCCTTAGGTGTGTCTTTCGGACTTATTATTCTGCCTGTAATCTTTGCTGTACCGGCTTTTATTTTAGGCGCACCTATAGAAGTATCCACAGGGTGTTTGCAGGATAGCAACAATAAGAAGCTGAACAGGCAAATGAAATTGGCTACTAATTTTGTCATAATAATTTCGGTTGGTTCACTAAAGATAACAATTGTTTAAAATCAACTCCATTCATTTTCCGTTTTCCATGAGATACGATCTTAATTGTAATATCTATCATAAGTTCCCCAAACGGTACGATGTACTGTTGCCCACATCATACTCATAAATCAGGGTTTTCTTATGGGGGTATTGTAGCACTCAAACCACTTTTATAGGTACTTTGGAGGGGAAAAGGGCACCTCTAGTGCTACAAGATACCTAGTAGCCTGCAAGAAAGGCCCAACAAGCGATGTAGGTGCTATTGAAAATATTTGGTAATAAATTGGCCATTGGTTTGGTATGATTCTCGGCTTAAAGGTAGTTTGGACGTGGTTTAGCCATGGTTTCTTCGTGTATGAGGTACCTTGAGTCGCACAAACCGCGGCTATACCACGAAGAAAGCACGAGTAAACCCAGAACGGAAATCCTCAATAGGTTTAACCTGTATTTCCGTTAGCCGCACTGCAGGGCCATCATAAAAATCCAAGATAAAACATAGGTTAAATAATGCCCTAATATGGTCACCGAAATAAGGGATTAAATCACTCTTTTTGCGCCACAGAAAATTATACTTAAAACACTGTAAATCAATTAGTTTAAATTAAAATAATATCCAAATTTATTTGGAAAATTCAATTATTTTACCTACATTTGCAAATGTAATAATAAGAGCTTTTGTAAGCCAAAATTATACTGACCTATCGGTTAAATCCGAACAATTTATAGGCTTCTGGAATACACTATGCCATCGCTGATCAGCTAAAAATAAAAGGCATTGTTCCGGTTTCAATTTTTTAATTAGTCGACTAGTTAAATTTATCCTGCCAGCTGTGATAGCGGGCAGAAATAGTTCATTGACGTATTAAAAGCCGTTTTGGCTTGAATAACAAAAGGCCTGATACTTTTTAATGATATCAGGCCAATATAACTGTATTGTTTTTTTATTCTACTGCTAAAAGTTATATCGCAATGTAGCACCATAAGTTCTTGGGTCGCCAAGTACTCCTGCATATAAGCCTGAGTTACCTGCTGCAGCTTGCAATTGCTCATAGTAATTCGTGTTACCGATATTTCTGCTCCAAAGGAATATAGAAACCTTATCTGATTTAAACCCTAATCTTGCATTAACCAGTGAATAGGCCTCAACATTCAATACTCTTGAAGGTGTTGGATTGGAAGAATATCCTGAGCGGTGACTGGCATCACCTGCAATAAAGTAGCGCCCTTCTCTCGTGGCTAATTTGCCAGGAACGCTGAATTCTGCACCACCTGATACATTCCATTTTGATACTCCTGGTAATCTGCCGCCAGATGCGTCTTTAAAAGCCACCTGTGTGGCAACACCATTAACAAGTTCGGTATGTCCGGTTTCCTCTAGTGGTAATGGCGCATTTGTAAATTTAACATACTTACCATCAAGATAAGCTGCAGCTGCATTTAAGGTAAGGAATCTCTTGATTTGATAAATTCCATCAACTTCCAGTCCGCGAACTTTCACTTTTTCTGCATTAGCAAGGTAACCTCTGTTTACGCCCAGTTGCGGAGATTGTACATTGGTTTGGTAATCTTTTATATCGGTATTGAAAGCACTCACATTTACAATAGCGCCTTTTACAGGTTTTGTTTTAAAGCCAAGTTCATAGTGTTGAACATATTCTGGTTTTACTACAGCCAGGGAAAGGTCAGCTTCGCCAGTTGCAGTTGTTGGTAAACCACCTACGTTAACACCTACTGGTTTGTAAGCCGTAGAGAACGTTCCATAAGCGTTTAATTTGGTATTTGGACGATAGGATAAAGTGATGTTACCAGATAAATTATTATTGTCTATACTGGTGTTGAATTTTTGATTGCTATATACTGCAGATTTAAGGGCTAGTAAAGCAGCATCTGATGTCTGCAGACCTCCATAAGTCGTCCTATCATAGTCAACATCTTTCTTATCATAAGTAAACCTCAACCCCGGCAATACATGAAAGTGTTCTAAAAACTCCCAATCGGCCTGGGCAAATACCGCAGTACTTAATGACTTGATAGTTGAATTGGTGGATATCCCGTAGCCATCTAATAAACCTGGGGTAGCATAACCTGCCTGGGCGCCTGAGGAAGAAGTTTGTACAAATCTCCATTGATCCTTACCCACTTCTTCGGTTTGAGAAAGCCCTTTTAGATTTTGGCCAAGTATATACACCCCCAAAACCCCACTTAACTTTTCTGTAATATTACCGGCATATCTAACCTCCTGCGAGTATTGATCATGACGGGAATTTCCCTGAGATTTAGTTAGAGCAGACAATTCTGAGAAATCTCTGTCGTTAGTTGGATCCCAGTTCCAGAATCTCCAGGCTGTGGTTGAGGTTAATGTTCCATTACCAATCTTGTAATCCACATTGGCAGAGATCCCACCAATGGACTGATCCTGTTTCCAGGGTGTATTGGTGTTGATTTCTCTAGATGCAGGGTCAATTACTGGCTGTTGATAGCCTAAATCGGCAATAATTTTAGCATACTGGCGGTAAGGACTTCTTTCTGTAGTTGTAACGCCTGCAATTACGAGAGGAGAACCTGCAGGATGTTGAATGCTTACATCACCACTTAACAATACCTGTAGTTTATCGTTGGGCGTAAAGTAGAGCTGACCTTTAAAACCAAGGTTGTTTTGCCCGCTATATCTGCGCTGTTCTCTGGTATTAAAAATTGTACCGTCTCTTTGGGTACCTGAAATTGATATTTTGGCCGCAAGATCTTTTGCTACAGCTCCGGAGACAGAGGTTTTAGCCTGTAAAAAATTGTAGTTACCAACCCCTATTTCCACTTTAGCGGTTGGTGTCTGAGTAGGTTTTGTTGTGGTAATATTGAATGCGCCGGCAGTTGTATTTTTACCAAACAATGTCCCTTGAGGGCCACGCAAAATCTCGATTTGCTCTATGTCCAGGAAATCTGTAGAGGTAGCAGCAGGGCGGGCTTGATAAACGCCATCTACATAAAAACCTACTCCAGGATCAATACCATCATTGGTTAATCCAAAAGTTGAACCCAGTCCCCTGATGTTCAGGGTGGTATTTCTGGCATTCGAAGCATATAACTGAACAGATGGCACCAATTCTTTTAAGCGGTTAACGTTAAATGCACCCGCATTTTCTGCTGCCTGACCGCCAATAACTGTGATGGCAATAGGCACGTCTTGTAATACCTCTGAGCGCCTTCTGGAGGTAACTACTATCTCATCCAGTAATGCGCTTTCCACTAAAACTAAGTCTAGTGGTGTATCCTGAGCTTTTGTAATTTGAAAATCTTGTGGTTTGTAACCCACCGAACGTACTTGAAGGTAAAAGGGAAGCTCTTGTTTAGCATTCAGAATAAAGACTCCATCGTCATCTGCACTTACAGAAATATTTGTGCCCCTTATCACGACTGTTGCACGTGGTATGGTTTCGCCTTTGGGGTTTTTTATTACCCCGGTAAATTTAATTTGGGCAGTTAGTGTGGAAGCCTGTGTCAGTAGAATTAGTAGCGGTATTAATTTTATTGCTTGTAGTAGTCGTTTCATATAATGGTTTGTCTGATATAATATTTTGTTAATGGATGTTTTGTTTTAAGCTTAATCAATTGTTGATTCAACAACCACAGTATAATGTCACAGTGTTCATTTTAATTGAAAGAGGCGCGGTATCGCATTTGTTAAACATAGTCTATAGAATTAGTGGGACAAATCTACTATGATTTTTTACACTTGCAAATTATTTGTTAAAATATATTGCAAGCTGGCAAACACAAGGCTGAAGATAAGGGGGTTATCTATACCAATAAAAAAAGCCTCATAGGAGGCTTTTTAAGGTTTAAGTGGCTGATTGTGGCTAACTAAGTAGCTCTTGCAGATCTCTGTCTGCTGTTGGAATTTTCTTTAAAAAGTCGTCAAATCCTGCTCCATCTTGTGAGCTGTACATTCCATATGCATCAAGAATGTAACCTATCTGATGATCTTTGTCTTCTAATATGTATAATACAGAGTTATCTGCTGGATCTGAATCACCTTCAAAACGATAAGTTTTGATAATAGTAAGGTCTTCAGGACTATAAATTTTGTCAAAGCCAGCACCTTGCATCTTACCATGATCAGTCATTTTTATTTCGTTGTCTAAACCTTTAAGCCTTAACTTTTCTAGAATTTGGCTTAGTGTATTCATTTCTACCGGACGTTCCATAACAATTTGTTTGTCTTATTAACAATTGCACTCCCGAATGGTTTGATTATAAAGAAAATGCAATCTTTACTTTCTCTACGAAATCTAATTTTTCCCAAGTAAACAATTCAACTGTAACCGTTTTTTCTTCACCGTTAGGTGTTCTAAATGTCTTGGTTACTGTTTCAGGCTTACGACCCATGTGCCCGTATGCTGCAGTTTCGCTATATATTGGATTTCTTAATTTTAGACGTTGCTCGATGAAGTAAGGGCGCATGTCGAACAACTCTTCAACAATCTTGGCGATCTCACCGTCTGTTTTATTTACTTTTCCTGTTCCGTAGGTATTGATATAGATCCCCATCGGTTTTGCCACACCGATGGCATAGCTTACCTGTACCAGGATTTCTTCTGCAACACCTGCTGCAACAAGGTTTTTTGCAATATGACGGGTAGCATAAGCGGCACTCCTGTCTACCTTACTTGGATCTTTACCAGAAAAAGCACCACCACCGTGCGCACCTTTACCACCATAAGTATCTACGATGATTTTACGGCCTGTAAGACCAGTATCGCCATGCGGACCACCGATTACAAATTTACCTGTTGGGTTAATGTGGTATTCGATCTGATCATTGAACAAGTGTGCATACTGAGGATTTTTAGCAATGATCCTTGGAATTAAGATAGCAACCAGGTCTTTTTTGATCTTGGCAAGCATGGTAGCTTCCTCATCAAAATCATCATGCTGTGTAGAAATTACAATAGCATCGATACGGACTGGTTTGTTATTGTCGTCATATTCCAGCGTTACCTGTGATTTTGCATCTGGGCGTAAATAAGAGATATCTGTATTTTCGCGTCTTAATGCTGCAAGCTCTTGTAGTAATTTATGAGAAAGATCTAGTGCCAATGGCATATAGTCTTCGGTTTCATTGGTTGCGTAACCAAACATCATTCCCTGATCGCCAGCGCCCTGTTCTTCTTTATTGCTTCTGTCTACACCCTGATTAATGTCTTGTGACTGCTCATGGATGGCAGAAAGAATACCGCAGGAATTAGCCTCGAACATGTATTCACTTTTAGTATAGCCAATTTTACGGATCACATCACGTGCGATTTGCTGAACATCCAGGTAAGTCCTGGATTTAACCTCACCAGCTAAAATAACCTGACCAGTGGTTACCAGGGTTTCACAGGCAACTTTTGACTCGGCATCAAATGCTAAAAAGTTATCAATAAGTGCATCTGATATCTGGTCAGCAATTTTATCTGGATGACCTTCAGAAACTGATTCTGATGTAAATAGATATGACATTTTATATAATTTATTTTTCGGTTAAACAATTATACAAATGACCCTGATCCTGTAAAAAACAGGCAGTAAAATGAAGTGTATGTTAATATTAGCACTTTTTTTTACGTGGTTGCAATCCCGCTATAACAATAGCATCGCAAATCAGTCCACTTGACGCGGCTAAATTACTACATATATTTAAATTAGTCAAAAAATATCGATTATTTTGCATCGTATTAATAGAGCTCATTTGTCCAGATCAAACATTTTATTTATTATTAATCCCATTTCAGGAGGGAAAGATAAAGCCAAGATTCCAGCGCTAATTGAAAAGCGACTTGACCAATCAAAATTTGCGGCTAATTATAGTTTTACAGAATACGCAGGCCACGCTTCAGAAATAGCCGAGGAGGCAGCAAATAGGAGTTTTGATATTATTGTTGCTGTTGGTGGTGATGGAACGATTAACGAGGTAGCCTCCATCGTTATAAAATATAATAAAGTGTTGGGCATAATTCCTTTCGGATCAGGAAACGGCCTAGCCAGGTTTTTAAAGATTCCTCTAAAGCCTGCGGATGCAATTGACGTTATAAATAATTACCATGTTAATACCATTGACAGTGGTCTTTTTAACGGTAAAGGTTTTTATAATATGGCTGGAATGGGCTTTGATGCCTACATCAGCTCAGTATTTGCGGGAGATAAATCCAGGGGTTTAACTGGTTATTTGAAACTAGGGCTAAAGGAAGTGTTAAATTATAAAGCGCAAACCTATCAAGTTAATGTAGACGGGGTAGACTATACATTTAAGGCTTTTTTAATTAGCATTGCAAATTCTTCACAATATGGCAATAATGCGCACATTTCTCCATCGGCATCGGTTAAAGATGGGTTACTTGATATTTGCATTGTTAAGGAATTTAACATGTTTAAATTACCAATACTTGCTTACCAGATGATAACTGCGGCAACACACAAATCGAATATTGTAGAAATTATCAAAGGGAAAAACGTTAAAATAAGCAGGTTGGAGGAAGGTCCAATCCATATTGATGGAGAGCCATTTTTTATGGGGAAGGAAATTGAAATATCAGTTGCTGCATTGTCATTGAATATTATAGTTCCAAAATAAATTGAACATGAAATCCAAAAAAAATAGTTTAAGCGACCTAGGTGGCATCATGTATTCTACCGATCCATCGTTTTCTTATGAGAATGATACTGAAAATAACGAGTTGCCTATTGCGAATAATCAACAGGATTTAAGGGTTTCGCTAGACAGGAAGAATAGGGGCGGAAAGGCCGTAACGATAATTACTGGTTTTAGGATAAGTGATGAAGAGATTGAAAAATTGGCAAAGACGCTTAAAACGAAATGTGGCGTGGGTGGGTCATCAAAAGACGGAGAGGTATTAATTCAAGGAGATTTTAGAGATAAAATTGTTGATATCCTTCTTAAAGAAGGATTTAAGGTAAAAAAGTCTGGCGGTTAACTGCGATTCGGAAGAAATCCCATGCTTAAAAGTTTTTAGAAAAACAGATAAAAAGCATCTTTTTTAAGTAAAAATTTGCATTTCAGTTTTTTTTTAGTTTTAATTGTGAAAGATTGTCTCAGAGATGAGTCAATCTTTTTTAATTATACAGTATTGCAAACCGGGAAAAGCGACTAAGAAACGAATTCGATACATAACTATAATTTAATTTGGAATTTAAATCAAAGTTATAAATTTGTTATTGCAACAATTCTTTTGGCGGTCGTTGTGTGTATTACGAAATAATAATCTAATTTTAAAAAAACAAAGTACTAAAAACTAAAAACTAAAAAAAAAATGGCAAACGCACCAAAACCAGTAACAGTAAAAAAAGAAAGCTCTTCTTCGGCGTCAAATTTATTTGCAACGTTAACTATTCCAATTTGTATCATCATTGGAATTTGTATCTACAAGTTCATCCTTGGAGATCCAACCAACTTTATTGATGATAACCCAGCAAATTTACCGAAAGTGGGTAACTACGGAGGTATGGCTTACAAGGGTGGTTTCATCGTTCCAGTCCTTATGGGTATGTTATTGATGGTATTCGTATTCTCTGTTGAACGTTTCATCGTAATTAGCAAAGCAACCGGAACAGGAAGCTTAGATGCTTTCGTGAAGAAAGTTCAGGCTTTTTTAAATTCTAACAACATTGAGGCAGCTGTTGCAGAATGCGATAAACAACAAGGCTCTGTTGCTAACGTTATCAAATCTGGTTTGAAAAAATACCGTGAAATGGAAACTGAAGCCAACATGGATACAGAACAAAAATGTTTGGCTATTCAAAAAGATATTGAAGAAGCAACAACTCTTGAAATGCCAATGTTAGAGCAAAACTTAACTGTAATTGCAACTTTAGTATCCGTAGGTACATTAACCGGACTATTAGGTACAGTAACAGGTATGATCAAGGCGTTTGGTGGATTGGCTAACTCTGGAGCTCCAGATCAGGCTGCGCTTGCAACTGGTATCTCTGAAGCACTAATCAATACAGCAACTGGTATCTCTACTTCTACTTTTGCAATTATCATGTATAATATCTTAACATCTAAGATTGATAAATTGACTTATGCAATTGATGAAGCAGGTTTCAGCATCATCCAGACTTACGCTAGTACGCATAAATAAAAAATAATGAATTTCTTTTTACCGGCTTTATGGAAAACCGGAAGAATTAACATCATTAGTAAAAACATAAGTAATTTTTAAAATTATGCCAAGAGCAAAGGTTCAAAGAAAGAGTACTGCGATTGATATGACGGCGATGTGCGACGTATCCTTCTTATTGCTTACTTTCTTTATATTAACAGCTACAGCGCGCCAACCTGATCCTTTGGAGGTTAAAATACCAACTTCTACGTACAAGTTTAAAGTGCCGGATGTGGATTTAGGTATATTGTCTATTGGAAAAGGAAAAGTTTTCTATGAAGTAGTAGGAAAAGATGTCAAGATGGCCACGCTTGACAAAATGGGCGAGCGTTATAAAATCAAATTTACTCCTGAGCAAAGGGAGCGTTTCGGAGTTGTAGGTGCGTTTGGAGTTCCAATCGCAAATCTTCCAGCTTTTATCGACATGAGTGCTGAAGAACGTAATAAATACGCTAAAACAACATTAGGTATACCTGTGGATTCTACAAATAATCAATTGTCTGAATGGTTGTTGCAGTCTCGTAACTCAGTTGCGGAATTGCACCAGACACAGATGAGGGTTACGATTAAAGGTGATTCTGAAGAGGAGTATCCTTTTATTAAAAAGATCGTGGATATTCTTCAGAAACAAAAAATTAACAAATTCAGTTTAATTACATCCACCGAATAAGGCGGTGCCAGATAAAAAAATACTATGGCAGAATTAGATACCTCCGGCGGGGGGGGCAAAAAAGGCGGTAAAGTAAGGACCAAAAAAGCAAGTACCAAAGTAGATTTAACTGCGATGGTGGATCTTGCATTTTTGTTAATCACTTTCTTTATGCTAACCACCTCCCTGTCTAAACCAATTGCGATGGATATCGCCAAACCGGATCAGGAAGATAACGATGTTAAGCTTGAATTACGTGCTTCAGAGACCATGACAATTTTGTTAGGTAAGAAAAACAAAATAGCCTGGTACATGGGTGAAGCAGGTAAAAGCCAGCCGAATATAGAAGGCTTTGGTGATATCAGGAAGTCGATTATCAAAAACAAAGAAGATCTTATGAAATCAAGAAGAAGGCAATTGATAATAATCATCAAGCCTACTGACGGAGCTAACTATAAGAATTTCGTTGATATTATGGACGAGCTAAACATCGCTGGCATCAAGACTGCACCTGCAATCGATGATGTTTATATTCTGGATAGCGAGAAGGAAGCGATGAAAGCGGCCGGAATATTATAAATTATAAAAATTAAATTATTAAGCTATGTTTGGTTCAAAAATAGATTTATTAAATAAGGAATGGCTTGATGTAATATTTACAGACAAGAACAAAAGCTACGGGGCCTATGAACTTCGTCAGCAAAGTAGTTCTAATACTGCTAAATCATTATTGATAGCTTCTACAGTCTTTATACTGTTATTCCTATCTCCAAAGATCGCATCCTTGTTTAAAGGATCCGAGCCTGTGGTAAAAGAGGAAAAGCAGGTTGAAGTTGCAATTGCAACTCCTCCTCCTGTGAATCCAGAGACCCCGCCACCGCCACCGGTAGAGCCACCACCTCCAAAGCAAGATCAAATCAAATTTCCTCCTCCGATTGTTAAACCGGATAATTTGGTAAAGGAAGAAGATCCGCCAACCATTGAAGATTTAAAAAAAGCTGATCCAGGTCAAAAGACAATGGAAGGTGATCCTGATGCAGACATCGTTATTGCTACTGCAGCTGGTGATGGTCCAAAGCAAGCCGCAGTTGTTGAAGACACTAAAGTTTATGACTTTGTGAGTCTTGAGCAGCAGCCAACTTTTCCAGGGGGTATGGATAAATTCTATGCTTACCTAAAGAAAACAGTTAAGTATCCCCCAATGGCGCAGGAAAATAATATCCAAGGTAAAGTTTTTCTTTCTTTCGTAGTAGAGAAGGATGGTAGCCTAACCGATATTAAAGTTGAGCGTAAACTAGGTGGAGGAACCGATGAAGAAGCCGTAAGGGTTTTGAGAGCTAGTCCTAAATGGATACCTGGTGTGCAGAATAGTAAAAAAGTGCGTGTTAAATATAATATCCCAATTAGTTTTACACTGTCACAATAGGATGTTTAACATAAAATCATTTCAACAGAAATCGCCTCAACAGCGATTTCTGTTTATTTTAGGCCTTGTCATGTTTGCATTTTACCTGGTTTTTGGCTTCGGTTTAATTCTATGGAAGGACATGCCAGTCGCACTTGAGGCTAAGTATAGGATTTTATTAGGAGTGATTCTTATCGTTTATGGAGGAATTCGCTTTTTCAGGCTGATCAATCAAAAGGAAGATTAGATGAGATATTTAACTTTTGCGCTATTTCTTTTTCTATTCGTTGCGTGTAAGAATGAAAAAAAACCGATAGAGGCTGATCCCGCCTTGGAGACAAGGACTTCGGGGGAGGTTAAAATTCTGGTAGATGAGTCCTTTTCTTCTATCATAGCGGGTCAAATTGCAGTTTTTAAAAGCGATTACAAGGATTCCAGATTCACGGTGATTCCTGGTAGCGAAGGTAAAATTGTTCCTGCTTTTGTAAATGATAGTGTGAGGCTTATTGTATTGTCACGCATGTTAACTCATGAAGAGGATACGCTTTACAGGAGAAGGGGTATAGCTCCTAAAACTTCTAGATTTGCGATTGACGGTATTTCATTGATAACTCATTCAGAAAATTTGGATTCTAATATTACAGTTGAACAAGTAGTAGATATTCTAAAGGGAAATACTAAAGATGGAAAAGCCCTTGTTTTTGATAATCCATACTCCAGTACTTTAAGATATTTTATGAATCTTGCTGGCGTAAAAGAACTTCCTAAAACTGGAGTTTATACTTTGAACAATAATAATGAGGTAATAAAATACGTTGTTGAACATGAAAATTATATCGGTGTGGTGGGAGTGAATTGGTTGCTGGCCAATAATCCTAGTATGAATGATTACATTGGAAAAGTAAAAACAATGGGTGTTAAAAATTTTAAAGGAAAAAAGGGTGATGATGCTTATTATAAACCCATTCAAGCGAATTTAATTAGTGGCATCTATCCATTCCTTAGAAACGTATATATTATTAATTGTGAAGGCCGTGATGGTTTGGGCACGGGGTTTGCAAATTGGTTAATGAGTCAGCGAGGACAGTTAATCGTATTGAAATCTGGATTGGGTCCGCATAAAATGATGCCTCGAGAATTTAACTTGAAGAGTTCAAAGTAAATTTTATATTTGAAAGACTAAATCAACAGTTACAATTTGATGATAATTTAATATCTTCAAATCCGTAAATTAACTAAAGATAAAAACAACGAACCATGGAACTTTATAAAATAAGTCCGATTAAAATTTAAACAAGAACCAATGAAAATGACAAAGAAAGCAATAGCCTTAAGTTTAGGTTTAGTAGTGATGGGTTCTGCCGGTTTTGCTCAAAGTTTAGCTGACGCAAAGAAGGCAATAGATGCCGAGCAATACCAAAAAGCGACAACAATGCTTAAAGCATTAGTCAAATCATCTGCAAAAGCTGAAAACTTTTTTAGCCTTGGAGATGTCTATCTTAGACGTGACTATTTGGACTCCGCAAGAGCAGCATTTACTCAGGGTGTAACAGCCGATCCAAAATCTCCCTTAAATTATGTTGGATTGGGACAAGCTGATCTGATTGCAAATAACCCCTCCTCTGCTAAAACGAATTTTGATAAAGCCATAGAAGTGGCTTCTAAAAAGGATCAAACTCCTTATTTGTATATAGGTAAAGCTTACTTAGCTCTAGCTAAACCAGATTTTGCAGCAGCACTTCCGAACTTACAAAAGGCAGATGAAGTAGATGCTAATGATAAAGATCCGGAAACATTTCTTGCACTAGGTGATTATTATGCCATGCAAAAAAAGAATTCTGAAGCGCTTCAAAAGTATATGATGGCTTTAAGTATTAATCAGAACTTAAATAGAGCAACCGTTCAGATGGGTAGGATGTATAAAGAGAACAGAGCGTTTGCTGAAGCTGAAACTGAATTGAAAAATGTAGTAGCAACAGATGCGAACTATGGTCCGGCTTACCGGGAGCTTGCTGAACTTTATATGCAGTGGGCAAATCAGGAACCTCAGAATTTTGCGGCTAAAGCTGCAGATGCATTATCCAATTACAAAAAGTATTTGGAATTGACAGATAATTCATACGAATCAAGATTACGGTATGCTCAGTTCTTGTTTTATGCTAAAGATTTCCAAACATTGGAAAAGGAAACTAGTGAGTTAGCAGCAATGAATATGATGGAAGGTAGTAGCAAATTAATTATCGCAAGGTTGCGTGGTTATTCTGCTTATGAAAATAAGAACTATCCTCAGAGCTTACAGTACATGAAGGAATTCTTCGCTTCTGTAAAAGATACTTCAAGGATTATATCTGATGATTATTTATACTTAGGTAAAGCTCAGCTTCAAGCTAAGGATGATAGTTCAGCTTTAAAAAATATTATGAAAGCTGTTGCTATGGATTCTACTAAAGTGGAGGCTTTAGCTGATGTAGCTCAATCATTTTATGATAATAAAGACTATAAGATGGCTGCTTCAACCTATGAAACAGTTAATCGCTTAAATCCAAAAGGAAAAGGCTCTGGCTATAATCTTTTCAACGAAGGCAGAGCAGCTTACTTTTACTATGGTGAGGGATACACTAAAAAAACCAACCCATCGAAACAAATTCTTTTAAAAGCTGATAGTGCATTTGCAAGATTAGCAAGACAATCTCCAGGTACTATAGAGGCCTATTTATGGAGAGGACGTGTGAATAATTTTTTAGACGATGGTGCAGAACAGGTAGGGGCTAAGTTGCCTTTTTATCAACAATTTTTAGATTCGGCTGAAGCTAGAGTTGCGAAACAATTCAGTCCAGCTCCAACTTCCAAAATGATGGTTGAAGCTTACAACAATATTGCAGGATTTGCTGCTTACAAAGATGATAAGGAAAAAGCAAAATTAAATTGGGAGAAGACCCTGGCTATTGATCCGGCAAATGCAACCGCAACAGAAGGAATTAAGTCTTTAACTGCTCCTGCTCCAAAAGCGCCAGTTAAAAAGAAATAGTATAAATTATACAAAAGAAAAGGGTAGGCTTGTTATCCTACCTTTTTCTATTATTTTTGCGATATAATTTATCGATATGGAAACCAAAAGTGTAGCATTAGATTTTTTGCCTATTATATTTCAAATAGTAGTGGCATTGGGATTCGTGGTAGTGACGCTTATTGCAACTCACTTTCTCGGACCAAAAAGAAAGACAGCAGATAAGTTATCGACATTTGAGGCGGGAATTAAAGTTGTAGGTAATGCGCGTCAACCATTCTCCATTAAGTATTTTCTTGTAGCTATACTTTTTGTGTTATTTGATGTAGAGGTGATTTTTATGTACCCATGGGCTGTTAATTTTAGAGAGTTAGGGATGAAGGGAATGGTAGAAATGTTCATTTTTATGGGGACTCTTTTGCTTGGCTTTATCTATGTATTAAAGAAAAAGGCACTGGACTGGAATTAATCTATTTAGATTGTTTCCAAATGATTTTTGTCTAATTCATTTGGCTTCAAAATATTGTAAATTTGTGGTTCATTCTTTACAGGAATGAGCCTTTTTCGTTTTGTATTATGAGTAACATCAATATAGTAGACGCGCCTCCAGGCATTGAAGGATCTGGTTTTTTTGCAACATCTCTTGATAAGGTGATCGGATTAGCGCGCTCACATTCATTATGGCCTTTGCCGTTTGCTACCTCTTGCTGTGGTATTGAATTTATGGCGACTATGGGTTCTCATTATGACTTTGGCCGTTTTGGGTCTGAACGTTTAAGTTTTTCTCCCCGTCAGGCAGATTTATTGATGGTTATGGGTACCATTGCAAAAAAAATGAGTCCGGTGCTAAAGCAAGTGTATTTGCAGATGGCTGAGCCACGCTGGGTAATGGCGGTTGGTGCTTGTGCATCAAGTGGAGGTATATTTGATACTTATTCTGTACTTCAGGGCATTGATGAAATTATTCCGGTTGATGTTTATGTTCCTGGATGCCCCCCAAGACCTGAAGCTATTTTAGATGGATTTGGAAAGATACAGGAGTTGGTAAGAAACGAATCCGGAAGAAGAAGAAATTCTGAACAATATAAAGATATGTTGGCCTCATACGGGATATTATAATGGCTGAGGAAACAAATCAAATTCTAATACAGTCGCTTATTGAAAAATTTGGCGACAAAATAATCGGTGTGACCGAGCCTTATGGACTTTTGACCTTTGAAACTCATAAGGATGTTATAACTGCAGTGCTTAGTTTTTTGAGGACTGATGGGTCTATTAAATTTAATTTTCTTACAGATATAACTGCCGTACATTATCCTGAAAAAAAACATGGAATTGCTGTTGTTTATCATTTACACAGTATGGTAAGTAAAGTAAGGATTAGAATAAAAGTATATATTGATGAACATCACCCAAACATACCTACAGCAACAAATTTGTGGAATGCTGCGAATTGGATGGAAAGAGAGACTTACGACTTTTTTGGGGTTAAGTTTGATGGGCATCCGGACTTGCGAAGAATATTGAATATGGATGAGCTTGGCGTTCATCCCATGTTGAAGCAGTATCCTTTAGAAGATCCAAATAGAGTAGATAAAAAAGATGAATACTTTGGTAGATAAGAATTATGAATCATAATCAACCAGTATATACAGATAACGATCCGCAGAGTGAATTGGTAACCCTAAATTTAGGCCCAACTCACCCTGCCACACACGGCGTTTTTCAAAATGTAGTCCAATTAGATGGAGAACGCATAGTTAGCGGGGTATCGACCATTGGCTATATTCACCGAGCGTTTGAAAAGATCGCCGAACATAGACCTTTTTATCAGATTACACCTTTAACAGACAGGTTAAATTATTGTTCTTCCCCAATTAATAATATGGGCTGGCACATGACTGTAGAAAAGCTGCTAAAGATTAAGATACCAAAACGTGTAGACTACCTTAGGGTAATTATTATGGAGCTTGCACGTATTTCAGATCATATAATATGTAATACTATTATTGCTCAGGATACAGGGGCAACAACTACTTTTCTATATCTTTTCCAATTTAGAGAACATATTTATGAGATTTATGAAGAGATATGTGGTGCAAGGTTAACTACTAACATTGGACGAATTGGTGGTTTTGAGCGTGATTTTAATGAGATTGCTTTTGCAAAAATTAATAAATTTTTAAAAGAGTTCCCCGTTGCTTTAAAAGAGTTTGAAAGTTTGTTAAATCGCAATCGTATTTTCATTGACCGTACAGCAAAGGTTGCAGAAGTTTCTGCTGAACAGGCACTGGATTATGGATGGACGGGTCCTCTATTGCGTTCTGCAGGTGTTGATTACGATGTACGTGTAAGTGATCCATATTCATCATATGAAGATTTCGATTTTGAAGTTCCTGTAGGAACCAGCGGCGATATATATGATCGTTACCTGGTTAGGAATGAAGAAATGTGGCAGAGTGTTAAGTTGATTGAGCAGGCACTGGAAAAGATCAAGCACGAACCATCTGGTATATTTCATGCTGATGTTCCAGATTTTTATCTGCCAGCAAAAGAAGAAGTATATAATAATATGGAGGCCCTGATTTATCATTTTAAGATTGTGATGGGTGAGATTGACGCACCTAAGGCAGAAGTCTATCACTCAGTTGAAGGTGGAAATGGGGAGTTGGGATTTTATTTGATCAATGACGGAGGGAGAACTCCTTATCGTTTGCATTTCAGACGTCCAAGTTTTATTAATTATCAAATGTTTGCTCCTATGAGTAAAGGCATGCTGCTGTCAGATGCTATTATTAATATGAGTAGCATGAATATTATTGCAGGAGAATTAGATGCTTAAATTAGAAGAACAACAACCTGTAGAATTTTCAATAGCTTTATTGGAGAAGTTTGGTGAAATTGTTAAAAGATATCCTGAAGGAAAGCACAAATCTGCTTTGCTGCCTATTTTACATGAAACGCAGGCTGAATTAGGATGGTTAAGTCCGAATGCAATGGATAAGGTTGCTTCCTATCTTAATATTCAAGATATTGAGGTTTATGAAGTAGCTTCTTTTTATAGCATGTATTTTTTAAATCCTAAGGGCAAGTATGTGATGGAGGTTTGCAGAACAGGACCATGCTGCTTGGTTGGCGCTGAAAAAATTATGAGTCATCTTGAGCAATCACTTGGTGTTAAGGAAGGCGAAGTTACTAGTGACGGATTGTTTAGCTGGAGAGGTGTAGAGTGTTTAGCTGCTTGTGGATACGGACCAGTTTTACAGATAGGGCCTGAATATACGTTTTATGAAAACCTTGACGAGAAAAAGGTTGATGAGTTGATTAACAATTTACGCAATAAATAATGGGACGGAAACTGTTGTTGGAACACATAAATGTACCTGGCATTGATACCCTTGATATTTACCGCCAAAAGGGTGGTTACCGAGCGGTAGAAAAAGCTTTAAAAACACTAACTCCTGAAGAAGTTGTTGAAGAGGTTAAAAAGTCTGGTTTAAGGGGCCGGGGCGGTGCTGGATTTCCAACCGGAATGAAGTGGAGTTTCCTTGCAAAACCTGAGGGGGTTGCACGCTATTTGGTGTGTAATGCAGATGAGTCGGAACCAGGAACGTTTAAAGATCGATACTTGATGACCCACATCCCTCATGCACTTATTGAGGGTATGATCGTTTCTAGTTTTGCTCTTGGCGCAAAAACATCATACATCTATGTCAGAGGAGAAATGATGCCTCAAATCCGTATCCTTGAAAAAGCGATTGCTGAAGCAAAAAATGCTGGTCTTCTAGGTAAAAATATTTTAGGATCAGGTTATGATCTTGAATTGTACGTACAGCCAGGTGGCGGTGCTTATATCTGTGGTGAAGAAACAGCACTTTTAGAATCGTTAGAGGGTAAACGTGGAAATCCAAGGATTAAGCCCCCATTTCCTGCTATTGCAGGTTTATATGGTTGTCCAACTGTGGTAAATAATGTGGAATCTATTGCTGCAGTTGTTCCAATAATTAACGACGGTGGGGAAGAATATGCTAAAATTGGAATAGGTCGCAGTACAGGGACCAAACTTATTTCAGCCTCTGGTAATATAGTAAAACCTGGAGTTTATGAAATCGAATTGGGATTACCTGTAGAGGACTTTATCTATTCTGATGAATGGTGTGGAGGAATTGCAAATGGTAAACGGTTAAAAGCAACTGTTGCTGGTGGATCCTCTGTTCCAATTCTCCCGGCAAATCTTACACTTAAGCTTGCTAATGGCGATCCTAGACTAATGAGCTATGAATCCTTATCTGAAGGTGGTTTTGCTACAGGTAGTATGATGGGTTCAGGTGGGTTCATTGCATTTGATGAAGACCAGTGCATTGTTAGGAACACATGGAACTTTGCCAGATTTTATCACCATGAAAGCTGCGGACAATGTTCTCCTTGTAGGGAAGGCACAGGTTGGATGGAAAAAGTATTACACCGGCTTGAATATGGACAAGGTAAAATGAGTGACATCGATCTTTTAGTGAATGTGGCTAAAAACATTGAAGGAAATACAATTTGTCCATTGGGCGATGCGGCGGCTTGGCCAGTTGCAAGTGCAATAAGACATTTTAGAGATGAGTTTGAATGGCATGTAAAAGATCCATCAAAAGCGTTAGAGACAAATTATGGTTTAGCAAATTATGCTGCACCAATTGCTAAAGCAGAAGTTACGACAGGAAATTAACCATCATGAGTGATAAAGTTAAGGTAACCATAGACGGGATAACAGTAGAGGTAGCTCCCGGTACTAGCATCTTAAATGCCGCGAGGCAGATAGGTGGGGATATTGTGCCGCCTGCTATGTGCTACTATAGTAAACTTGAAGGTAGTGGTGGAAAGTGCCGTACTTGTATAGTTAAGGTGAGCAAAGGGTCTGAAAAAGACCCAAGGCCTATGCCTAAATTAGTAGCATCATGCCGCACTACGGTAATGGATGGCATGGAAGTGCAGAACATAACCTCACCAGAAGTTATTGAAGCTAGAAGCGGTGTTGTTGAAATGCTCTTGATTAATCATCCGCTTGATTGCCCGGTTTGTGATCAGGCAGGAGAGTGCGATCTTCAAAATTTGAGCTACGAGCATGGTTTGCAAAAAACGCGTTATGAGTTTGAACGACGTACATTTGATCGTATAGATATTGGTGATAAAATTCAATTGCATATGAATAGGTGCATCTTGTGTTATCGTTGTGTGTTTACAGCAGATCAGATTACTAACAAGCGTGTTCACGGTATATTAAACAGAGGTGATCACTCAGAAATCTCGACTTATATACAAACTGCTGTAGACAATGATTTCTCTGGAAATGTAATAGATGTTTGTCCGGTTGGTGCATTAACTGATAAGACTTTTAGGTTTAGAAATAGGGTTTGGTTCACAAAACCAATTGATGCACATAGGGATTGCCCGACTTGTTCTGGTAAGGTAACCTTATGGTATAAGGGTGATGACGTTTTGAGGGTGACAGCAAGAAAAGATATTTATGGGGAAGTAGAGGAATTTATTTGCAATACTTGTCGTTTTGATAAAAAGAAAACAGTGGATTGGGTAATCGAGCACCCTACTCATATCAGTGATGCTTCTGTCATTGCTTCAAATCACTATGAGACTTTGAAGCCACTTCCTGTAATTCAAAATAACCCGCAATTACAACAGGCGAATAAAGTAGAACTAGAAAAAACAGCCAAATTCTAATGGATATAGCTTTTGTTATAGAAAAATTTATACTGGTTACAATTATTTTTGCAATTACTTTGGTGATTGCGATGTATTCAACTTACGCTGAGCGTAAGGTAGCTGCCTTTTTGCAAGACAGGCTTGGTCCTGATAGAGCAGGTCCATTCGGTATTTTGCAACCACTAGCAGATGGACTTAAAATGTTCATGAAGGAAGAAATTATTCCAACAAATGCGAGTAAGTGGTTATTTATGGTGGGTCCTGGTCTTGCCATGCTTACAGCATGCATTGGAACTGCTGTTATTCCTTGGGGAAGTCCCATATTGGTAAACAATAGAATAGTACCATTGCAGGTAACGGATATCAATGTTGGTATTTTGTATATTTTCGGTATTGTTTCCTTGGGTGTTTATGGAGTTATGATAGGTGGATGGGCTTCTAATAATAAATATTCATTGCTTAGTGCTATACGTGCTGCTTCTCAAAACATTAGCTATGAGATTGCAATGGGCCTTTCGATAATTGCTTTATTACTTGTGACAAATACCATGAGTTTGAAAGAGATTGTTGATCAGCAACATGGCTGGCATTGGAATGTATTATATCAGCCGCTTGGCTTTTTAATATTTATTATCTGTGCATTCGCTGAGACTAACCGTGCTCCATTTGATTTACCAGAGTGTGAAACAGAGCTAATTGGTGGTTATCATACGGAGTATTCTTCAATGAAATTGGGGTTTTATCTATTTGCAGAGTATATAAACATGTTTGTTTCATCTGCAGTAATGGCCACGCTTTATTTTGGAGGTTATAACTATCCTGGAATGGATTGGGTTTTAATTCATGCTGGCCCGATAATGGGACCTTTAATTGGAACTTTCGTGTTTTTTATTAAGATATTTGCATTTATATTTTTCTTTATGTGGGTGCGCTGGACTATTCCACGTTTCCGCTATGATCAGTTGATGCATTTGGGCTGGAAAGGATTAATTCCACTAGCTATAGCAAATATCATTATCACAGGAGTAGTGATTGCCATAATTGAAAAATTTTAACTATCCGCATTGCGGTATAATATGGAGGTTTAATGGAACCCTTAACCAGTAAGAAAAAAGTATTAGAGCAAAAGCCCCTTACGTTTGCAGAAAGGATGTATCTTCCTGCAATTGTAAAAGGGTTATCTATAACTATAAGTCATCTTTTTAAAAAGGAAGCAACTATAAGATATCCGGAGCAAGAACGTGAGTTTTCTACTAATTTCAGAGGGATGCACTCTCTTAAAAGAGATGAAAATGGGCGTGAGCGTTGTACTGCATGTGGACTCTGTGCGCTGTCATGCCCTGCTGAAGCGATTACCATGATTGCCGCTGAACGTAAGCCGGAAGAAAGGGAACTTTACAGAGAGGAGAAATATGCTGCAGTTTATGAGATCAATATGCTACGCTGTATCTTTTGTGGATTGTGTGAAGAGGCATGCCCTAAAGAAGCAATTTATCTAGACGGTCCTATAGTACCATCAGATTACTTGCGTAAAGATTTTATATATGGTAAGGATAAACTGGTTGAGCAACCATTAACAAATAAATAAATGGGAGTTTCAGTATTTTATTTCGTAGCAACATTGAGCGTTATTTTTTCTTTGATGGTGGTTTTTGCAAAGAATCCTGTGCATAGCGTGCTTTATCTCATTCTAACATTCTTTACCTTTACTGTCCATTACATTCTTTTAAATGCACAATTTTTGGCGGTAGTGAATTTTATAGTTTACATGGGCGCCATTATGGTGCTTTTCCTTTTTGTTTTGATGTTACTAAACTTAAATAAGGATAACGAACCTTTGAAGTCGAATATGATAAAAATAGTTGGGGTTATTGCTGGATGCTGCTTAGTGGTGACACTTATTGGCTCATTAAAAGCTACTTCAATGTCAGATCCTGTTATCTTAAGAAATCCTAATCTTGGGTTATTAAAAAATCTCGGGAAAGAGTTATTTGGACCATTTATGTTGCCATTTGAATTGTCTTCCATACTATTGCTTACAGCAATGGTAGGAGCCGTATTATTAACCAAAAAAGAAAAAGTATAGTGCAGAACATTACTCAGGAATTGCAAGGTGTACCACTTAACCACTATATCTGGTTAAGTGCAATTATTTTCACAATTGGTGTGGTAGGGGTATTGACTCGTCGCAATGCAATTGTGATTTTCATGTCAGTTGAATTGATGTTAAATGCAGTAAATCTGTTGTTGACTGCGTTTTCGGTTCATAGCAATGATCCATCAGGGCAAGTATTTGTATTTTTTATTATGGCTTTGGCGGCTGCAGAAGTTGCAGTAGGCTTAAGTATTATTGTAATGGTTTACAGGAATACACAATCAACGGATATCAATGTGTTAAATCGCCTTAAATGGTAATTAAGAATAAGTTATAAGATGATAATAGATTTAGTTTGGCTGGTTCCGTTAATACCTTTAATTGGCTTCATTATCAATGGTCTGGGAAGGAACAAATTCTCAAAAGGCCTGATAGGTTTTATAGGAAGCAGCGTAATATTCATTTCGTTTTTAATAAGCATTGGAATATTTTTTCAGCTTGGTGCCGATCCTGTTAAATCTCACGAAGTATTTCTATTCGACTGGATTTCGGCAGGTACCCTCAAAATACCCTTGTCATTCCTGGTAGATCCATTAAGTTCAATAATGTTGTTAATTATTACCGGAGTGGGGTTTCTTATCCATATTTACTCTACCGGTTATATGCATGATGATGAAGGATTTGGAAAATTTTTTAGTTATCTGAACCTATTTGTCTTTTTTATGTTGCTGTTGGTTCTTGGATCTAACTATATTGTGATGTTTATAGGATGGGAGGGTGTAGGGTTGTGTTCCTATCTCCTAATCGGATTCTGGTATACGAATAGTAGTTATGCTTCTGCCGCCAAGAAGGCCTTTGTAATGAATCGCATAGGAGACCTTGGGTTCTTATTAGGCGTTTTCTTCATCTATACAACTTTTGGAAGCATCGAATTCTCAAAAATATTTCCGCAAGCGGCAAATATGATGCCTGGAGATGGAACGATTACACTTATCGCTTTATTACTTTTCATTGGTGCATGTGGTAAATCTGCACAATTGCCATTATTTACCTGGTTGCCGGATGCAATGGCTGGACCGACGCCAGTTTCTGCCCTAATTCATGCTGCAACTATGGTAACAGCAGGTGTTTACATGATAGCACGTTCTAATGTCTTATTTGATTTGGCACCAATTGTTCAGCATATTATAGCGATTATTGGTTTATCTACTGCACTTATAGGGGCATTGATTGCGTTGACTCAGACAGACATAAAAAAGGTATTGGCATATTCAACCGTATCACAATTGGGTTATATGTTCCTGGGGCTTGGCGTTGGTGCTTACGATGGTGGGTTTTTTCATGTAATTACGCACGCATTTTTTAAAGCCCTATTGTTTCTTGGTGCTGGTTCGGTTATTCATGCTATGCATCACGAGCATGACATGAGGCAGATGGGCGGCCTGCGAAAAAAGCTTCCAATAACTTTTGTAACAATGCTTATAGGGACCTTGGCGATTTCCGGTTTACCACCTTTTTCTGGTTTCTTTTCAAAAGATGAAATCTTAGCCCATGTTTACGAACATAATAAAGTGATGTGGTTAATTGGTGTTGCGACTGCATTTTTAACTGCTTTCTATATGTTCAGGATGTTGTTCCTAACTTTTTTCGGGAAGTATAGAGGAACGCATCACGCTGAAGAGAAAATACACGAGTCTCCTAAATCAATGACCATTCCATTAATTGTTTTGGCAATTTTATCTGCATTTGGTGGCTTCATTGGGGTTCCGGAAGTGCTTGGTGGCCATCATTGGTTATCACAATGGCTTTCTCCTGTAATTGCTTATCATGCTGAAGGAGGGGACCATGCAACTGAATTTATGCTTATGGGCATTACGGTTGCTGGAGTTCTGATTTCCATAGTGCTTGCATATGGAAGGTATGTTAAGCATAATCATGTTCCTATAGCAGATGAGGCAAAACGGTCGTTTCTAGCAAATGTTTCTTATAACAAATTTTATGTTGACGAAATATATGATGCTATAATTCGTAAGCCACTTGATTTGCTTTCTACATTCTTCTATAAGATAGTTGATAACAAAATAATCGACGGTATTGTAAACGGATTGGGTTGGGGAACTTCCGAGGCAAGCAAGGGTTTAAGGCTTGTTCAGTCGGGAAATGTTGGTTTTTATATTTTTATGATGGTGATAGGAATCATCTCAATGTTATTGTATACTTATTTATCATTATAAAAGATAGTTCACTACAAAATAATGGAGCAACTTTTACTACTTCTTATATTCTTACCATTAGTCGGGGCACTGGTAACTATATTTTCCGGAAAGTCGGCTAAATATGTCGCTTTGATATCGGCGCTATCTTCTGTAGCTGTCACTGTTATTGTGCTTTGCAGTTTTAATCCTGATGCATCTACACAGTTTGTTTTAAATTATCCATGGATTCAGAATCTTGGGATAAGTTTTCATGCTGGTATTGACGGAATAAGCATTGTAACTATTTTATTGACCAATGCATTAATACCTTTGATTATATGTTCTGCTTATAATCACGAGTATAAAAATCCCTCCGCATTTTTTGCTTTAATACTTTTTATGCAAAGTGGGCTTATACTTGTATTTACAGCACTTGATGGCTTTCTCTTTTATATCGGTTGGGAGGCAGCATTAATTCCTATATACTTCATCTGTGCTATCTGGGGAGGAAAGGATCGTATAAAGGTGAATATGAAGTTTTTCGTATATACCATTGGCGGGTCGCTTTTCATGTTAATCGGCATTATATATTTATACCTTCAAAATCCTGCGCATAATTTCGATATTCAGTCATTTTATAGCCTCCGTTTAGACAGGAGTCAACAGGGGTGGATATTTTTGGCTTTCTTTATTGCGTTTGCGATTAAAATGCCAATTTTCCCTTTCCATACCTGGCAGCCTGATACTTATACCCAAGCCCCCGGTGCTGGTACGATGCTACTGTCCGGTATTATGCTAAAAATGGGTATTTATGGAGTAGTCAGATGGTTATTGCCTATAGTGCCGTTAGGAGTTCAAAATTGGGGGTATCTAGCTATCATCTTATCTATAGTTGGTATTGTATACGCTTCTATCATTGCGTTTATGCAAAAGGATGCGAAAAGATTGGTTGCATATTCTTCAATAGCACATGTTGGACTTATCAGTGCCGGTATCTTTGCAATAAATACTCAGGGAATGCAAGGTGCGATGATACAAATGCTTAGTCATGGAATTAATGTTGTTGGATTGTTCTTTGTCCTTGATATTATTTCAAGTAGAATGAAAACAAATAAAATAAGTGATTTGGGTGGTATTGCAAAGAAGGCACCGAAATTAGCTATAGTGTTTTTGATTATTATTCTAGGCACAGTTGCACTACCTGGAACAAATGGTTTTATCGGTGAGTTTTTGTTGTTGATGGGCGTTTATCAATACAGTATTTGGGCGGCTGTTTTTGCTGGTTTAACTATTATATTTGGGGCAGTTTACATGCTTAGAATGTATCAGAATGTGATGCTAGGTAAGACTAACGATCTAACTATTGGCTTTACCGATATTAAAGGATCAGAACAAATTGTTCTGTACATTATTTGTGCATTTGTTATTTTAATTGGTATTTACCCTAAACCAATTTTGCACTTATCTGAAGCAGCTGTTCAACAATTAATAAATCAAGTAACACAAAAATTAACATTGGGAATTTAAGCAAATGAATATCATTATAACAATTGCTATTACAGCTTTAGTGGTGCTATATGCTGGTTTGTATAAGGCAAAAAAGACTTTATTGCCGATAACCATCGTTGGCTTGCTTATCTCACTAGGTTTTGTAATTTCATCATGGAATGCTAATACATCCTATTATGGCATGATGCAGATGGATAACTTTGCTCTAGCATTTTCTGCAGTCAGCATCATTGGCACACTGTTTATCTTCTTGCTTACTCAAAACTATTTTACTGAAAACAGTGAAAATATAGCTGAGTACTTTACCCTGATCTTATTTTCACTTTCAGGAATTCTTATTATGGTTTCTTATCAGAATATGTCAATGCTTTTCATTGGTCTTGAAATCATGTCTGTCAGTCTATATATTTTGGCGGGTATCCGTAAAAATGATTTTGCGAGTAATGAAGCCTCTCTTAAGTATTTCCTTATGGGTGCATTTTCAACAGGCTTCCTTTTATTCGGCATAACCTTGATTTATGGTGCTACCGGTTCCTTCGATCTTCATACAATAAATCAATATCTGGTTGGTCATTATCATGATATTTCACCAATGTTCTATCCAGGTGTTATACTTTTATTGATTGGACTGAGCTTTAAAATAGGAGCTGCTCCATTTCATTTTTGGACACCAGATGTTTATGAAGGTGCGCCGACACTGGTTACATCATTTATGTCTACTGTAGTTAAAACCGCAGGTTTTGCATCATTCTTAAGATTATTTGCCGGAACATTTGCTCCATTACATGATTTCTGGCTTCCGCCACTAATGGTTATCGTTTGTTTGACTCTGTTAGTAGGAAATCTTACAGCATTGTTTCAAAGAAACTTTAAAAGAATGCTGGCCTATTCTAGTATCTCTCATGCTGGTTATCTTCTGTTTTCATTAATTACTTTATCAAGCAATTCTGCCAACAATGTTTTAGTGTATGCTTCGGCCTATACTTTTGCAAGTATTATAGCATTTGCGGTGTTAATATTAGTAAAGCAAAAGACTGGTAGTGACCATTTTGATAGTTTTAACGGGTTAGCAAAGCGTAATCCACTAACTTCATTTATACTTACAATAGCAATGTTATCCTTAGCTGGAATCCCACTTACTGCCGGATTTATAGGTAAGTATTTAATGTTTCTGAACGTTATGGGAGACTATCATGTTTACCTGGTAGCCTTTGCTATATTGAATGCATTGGTTGGTTTTTACTATTACTTTAAAGTCATCGCTGCTATGTACTTTAAAGATGGAAATGAGGTTGAACTTGATACGCCATTACAATATAAGATAGTGTTGTTGTTTTCTCTAATAATTACTATGTTTTTAGGTATTTATCCTGCTGTAATTTTAAATTTGATATAATGAGTTCTATTAATAATTATTTGTAGTTTTACGAATAATTGAAATATGCACAATTTCTGGACCTCATTACAACATTTCGTTGACCCTGAAAAATTACTCCGAGAAGGTGGTTTTTATGTTGTGATGTTCGTTATTTTTGCGGAAACGGGACTTTTCTTTGGCTTTTTTTTGCCTGGTGACTATCTTTTATTTCTTGCAGGAATGTTTGTCGCAACAGGCAAACTTGATGTTAATATATATGTAATGATTTTTGGGTTAATCGTATGTGCGGTTTCTGGCAATTTCACTGGTTACTGGTTCGGTCGGAAAACTGGCCCTATGCTTTATCAAAGGAAAGATTCATTTTTTTTTAAACTGAAATATTTGAAAGCCGCTGAGGAATATTATAATAAACAAGGGGCGTTTGCACTTATAATGGGAAGATTTGTTCCGATTGTTAGAACTTTTGCTCCAATTTTTGCTGGTGTTGTTAAACTCGACTTTAAGAAGTTTGCATTTTATAATATTATTGGTGGAATTTTGTGGATAAGCTCCCTAACTTTGCTTGGATTTTTCCTTGGCAGGAGATTTGAGAAGGAAATAAATGATTATTTATTATATATTATAGTAGGCTTTATAGTTGTTACTAGCATCCCTCTTCTAATAGCATTTGTTAGAAAAAAGGTGGTAAAGAACACTGATGAATAAAAGATTAACACTGAACAATTACAATGAGTAACTACGACACCCATCCTTGGCATAGCGTTTCTCCAGGAGAGAACTTACCTGAAATCGTTAATGCCATTATCGAAATTCCTAAAGGATCAAAAGCGAAATACGAAATTGACAAAGAATCTAATCTTATCAAGTTGGATAGGGTGCTGTTTTCTTCAGTAATGTATCCTGCGAATTATGGCTTTATACCACAAACTTACTGTGACGATAACGATCCTTTAGATATCCTAGTTCTATGTTCTGTTGATGTTTACCCAATGACAATCATCGAAGCGAAAGTTATTGGTGTGATGCATATGGTTGACAATGGTGAGCAGGATGATAAGATAATAGCTGTGGCAAAAAATGATATGTCTGTAAATTATATCAACGACCTAGCAGACCTTCCTCCTCATACGATGAAGGAAATAGTCAAATTCTTCCAGGATTACAAGGCCTTAGAAGAGAAGAAGGTAACTATCGAACATTTGCTAGGTGTAAGGTATGCGCACAAAGTAATACAAGAAAGCATTGAGCTTTACGATAAAAAATTTAGGAAATAACATTAATGATTTTCAACTCTGTTTGTATGTTTGTAATTGCGTCTATTAGCACGTACTTACCTTCATCAATTTTAGCAATTGCTGATGTAACCATTCCCCAGACTGGATCTGTGGGTTGGCGGTTGATTCTGGCTTTATTTCTGGTTCTACTCAATGGCTTTTTTGTAGCTGCAGAGTTCGCAATTGTTAAAGTGAGGGCATCTCAAATAGAGATTAAAGCTAAGTCTGGTAGCCGAGTAGGCAAGATGGCTAAGAATATTGTACATAATCTGGATGGATATCTGGCGGCAACGCAGCTCGGCATTACGCTAGCTTCTCTTGGTCTTGGTTGGGTTGGCGAAGAGGTAATGCATACCATTTTTCAAAATATGTTTATAAGCTTTAACTTAAATGTTAGTCCCGCGTTTATACATTCAGCTTCAACTGTTGTCGCTTTCTCATTAATCACAGTGATGCACATTGTTTTTGGAGAGCTCGCACCTAAATCTATAGCGATACAGAGGCCGGTGGCAACTACGCTTTTTGTGTCAGTCCCTTTGCAAATATTTTATGTTGTTTTTAGACCTTTTATCTGGACACTTAATAGTTTGGCTGCAGTAATTTTAAAGCCATTCGGAATTAATACTGCAGGTGGGCATGAATCTTTACACAGTAATGAGGAATTGCAATATTTGCTTGATCAAGGAAAGGAAAGCGGTGCGCTTGAAGATAATGAACACGAACTCATTAAAAACGTTTTTGATTTTAATGAACGTGTAGTAAAAAACATTATGGTTCCTAGAACCAAGATTTCGGGTATCGAACTGAATACATCTAAAGAAGAAGTGGTTGATATCATAATTGGCGAAGGTTATTCTCGTTTGCCAGTCTATAGTGAAATTATTGATAAAATTATCGGGATCGTTCATGCGAAAGATATACTTCCTCTTCTTGCTGGAAATAAAGAGTGGGCTCTGAGCGATATTATTAGAAAACCATATTTTGTTCCTGAAACCAAGAAGATCAACGATTTGTTAAGTGAGCTCCAACAAAAGAGGATCCAGATTGCGATAGTCATTGACGAGTTTGGAGGTACAGCTGGTATGGTCACACTTGAAGATATTGTTGAAGAGATTGTAGGTGAAATACAGGATGAATATGATGAGGAAAAACCGACAGTAGAAAAGGTATCCGAAACAGAGTTCATTATTAATGCTTATGCAACTGTATATGACGTGAATGAGCACTTACCACATGACCTTCCTGAAGATGAAGATTTTGATACCGTTGGCGGTCTTGTTTCTCATGCATTTGGAAAGATACCTGAGGTTGGCGACAGTGAAGAATGTTACGGTTATCTATTTACAATACTTAAAAAAACAGAACAAAATGTTGAGACTATTAAGCTAGAACTGGTCATCAGTAAGGCTGATATGGTTGATTCTCATTAATATCTTTTATAATGCATGTATTCTATACTCCGGATATTGATTCAAGTGAGTATTCCTTAAGTGAAGAGGAAAGTAAGCATTGTACAAAAGTCTTAAGGCTCCAGAAAGGTGCTTTTATTCATTTAATAGACGGTAAGGGTGGGCTTTACAAAGCTGAACTTATTGAGGAGCATAAGAAGCGAGTAACTGTTAAAATTATAAATGTTATTCTAGAATATAATAAAAGAGACTACTATCTTCATATCGCCATTGCACCAACAAAGAATATGGATCGTTTGGAGTGGTTTCTTGAAAAAGCAACTGAGATTGGAATAGATGAAATTACTATGGTCATTTGTGCCAGAAGTGAGCGGAGAGCAACCAAAGAAGATCGACTAAACAAAGTGGTCACATCTGCTGTTAAGCAGTCCCTGCAGGCCTATCATCCAAAAGTTAATCAGGACGTTAGCTTGTTAGAGTTTCTAAAATGCGAAAACCAAGCGTCCTCAGTAAAATTTATTGCTCACTGTCTTGACAATGAACCTAGAAATTACCTTTCTGATATCAGTGTTCCTGAAAAAAAGTATACAATTTTAATTGGTCCTGAAGGTGATTTTAGTCCAAGTGAAATTGAATTGGCTTTGCATTTTGGTTTTAAACCGCTAACTTTAGGTAACACCCGGTTACGTACTGAAACTGCTGGCATTGCTGCTTGTTTCGAGGTGAATTATTTGAATAGATGAGGTTATACACTTTTTTTTTAGTAACAATTACCTTCTTTAGTAGCTTCATTAAGCCTACTTACAAGATGGCAAAATTGAAATACAGTGGCGGTGGAGATTGGTATGCTAACCGAACATCTTTGCCAAATCTTATTGATTTTTGTAATAGGAATTTACGTACCAATTTTGCTGGTGAAGATGACATAGTAGAAATTGGAAGTGCAACACTTTTCAATTACCCATTTGTATACCTTACGGGCCATGGGAATGTGGTATTCAGTAATGCTGAGGCAGCGAATCTAAGGCGTTACTTAATTGGGGGGGGATTCCTTCATATAGATGATAATTATGGGTTGGATAAATTTATTCGCAAAGAAATGAAAAAGGTATTTCCAGAACTTACTTTCCTTGAACTTCCAACAAACCATATTATCTATAACCAAAAATTTAAATTCCCTAATGGACTCCCTAAAATTCATGAACATAACGGGAAGCCTCCACAAGGTTTTGCTCTAATATGGCAGGGACGTGTAGTTTGTTATTACACATTTGAGTGCGATTTAGGTAACGGCTGGGAGGATTATGGAACTTATCCGGGGGATACTCAGGAAAGCCGTTTAAACGCCTTAAAAATGGGCGCGAATCTTATTCAGTATGTGCTAACTCAATAGAGAACTCATGAAGGCGAAAATAAATGGAGTGTATGAACATAAAGAGAATCCGATATCGCCATCATTATTGATTTCCTAATAGCTTAAGGTAAGTGATATAATATTAATTTCGTTTCAAAATGTACTTATGAAGGTTATCTGAAGTAAGAGTAAATCGGACTATGCCATATACAAAACTCTTATCCAATTTTTTTAGATAGAAAGAATCTTGTGAACCTTCTGATTAATGAACATTAAAAATTATCTTTTCTTGCTGTTATACCTTATAGGTGGTTTAATCTTGAATTGTGGTTTTCCAGACGAACGGATTTCTGATGCACCAAGCATCGTCATCGCACAACGGAATCCAATATCAGCTGTTGATTCGTCCTGCTGTAAATACCTTCTTGTTGCAGGATTAAGCCATAAAGCCTGATCGTCCCAGGAGCCCCCTTTGTATACTCTTGATTTATCATTAACTAATGTGATCTCGCCATATAAATCACCTGCAGGATCACGATATCCTCTCTGATCTGCAAAGGTTGTTTTCAAAGAATCTGCAGATTTACTAGCGGCTGCTTGTTTTTCTGCCCATGTTTGTTTCTTTTGAGATTGGGCAGCGACCATTACAGGTCTGTTGCGACTGTCTTTCTCTATTTTCCCTGTTATAGGGTCAGCAATCTTCTTGTCTTCATAAAAGTTACCCCTAAATGGATTAAAAGCATCTGCAGCTTCAAATGTATTTACCCTATAGACATCAGCTACCCATTCGTTAACATTACCGGCCATATTGTATAAGCCAAAATCATTTGGTAAATAGGATCTTACAGCAACGGTTAGTCCACCCTTATCATTTAAGGATCCACCTACACCCATATAGTCGCCTTTTGTTCTCTTAAAATTCGCTAACATCAATCCCCTAGTTTTTTTCTTTGCAGAGCTTAAGCCAAGGCCATTCCATGGATATATTTTATTTTGGGCAATATTTTCATATTCTGTATTACCAATAAGACCCAATGCTGCATATTCCCATTCCGCCTCGGTCGGCAAGCGGAAAGGTTGTTTTAAAATGCCATCTTCCAATCTAACATTCCTAGAAGCTGTATTTTTTCCTGAGGCACCAGCAGTCCCTAGTCCTGCGGCTACAGCAGTGTTTCTGGGGTTAAGGTCAGGCAACGCTTTTTTTCCCTTATCATCATATTGACCATTAAGGTAAATGTCAGTGTTAAAAGGCTCTTTCGGTCTAGTTGTACTTGCAGAAGCTGGATTAGTGGCTGAGCTTACATTGCCTTTGTTGGTGCCATTTAGATCTTGAAAACTAGTCATATATCCTTGATCTCTTAGCAATGCTTCGTTAACACGATCAGTTCTCCATGCACAATATCTGTCCGCCTGTTCCCATGAAACACCTACTACCGGGTAATCCTGATAAGCAGGGTGCCTAAGATAATTGTCTACATAAGGCTCATTATAAGACAATGGTCGTCTCCAAACTAATGTATCAGGGAGTTCATTATAGTAATATTCGTAGTCGGTAGGATAATTTGTTCTTATCCAATTTAAGTATTCCAGCCAATTGGTATTAGACACTTCTGTTTCGTCCATGTAAAATGAAGAAACAGTAGTTTCCCTTTTACGGTTATAAGTGCTTAGTTCTTGCCCTGGAGTGTTAATTGCGCTTCCACTCATTACAAATACACCACCTTCAATTTCTACCAATCCAGGGCCGGGTCCGCGCTTAAACTTGTTGTTAACTTCAAATCCCCCATACTCCTTTTTATTATAGGCCATTCCGGTTTTATCTGAAATGCCTTTCGGCTGTTTACAAGACATAAAGGAAATTGCGATAATTAAAAGTGAGGCAGATGAATATAAGATCTTTTTTTCCATGGCTTACTAATCGTCAAACTAAGTTTAAAATTACATAAAAAATAGCGTACGAGCCAAAAAAACTTTAATAATAGCCCTTGCGTGGTACTTTTTAGCCGCTTTGTTTTCTAATCCAGAACCAAAAATTTACAGCTCCTAAACGTACTTCTTTGAAATTACTCTCTACTATGCTAACTTGCGTGCAATAATGTTAATTATTGCACGCAGATGAGCTATAAAAATTTGTTAAAGACTGTTTTGGGCTTTTTTTTGATTACAGTTTCTAACGGATTGTCTGCACAGTCTGTGCAGCCTGCTACACTAACTACAGGAAGCAAACCGAACAATATAGTTGCTGCGGTACCTTTTTTGTTAATTACACCAGATGCCAGATCAGGTGGTATGGGGAATGCAGGAGTAGCAATTCATCCTGATGCAAATGCCATGAGTATCAATCCTGCTAAGCTTGCCTTTCTTGATAAAAAGTATGGCTTCGCCGCATCGTATAGCCCATGGCTTAAAAGCTTAGTCCCTGACATTAACTTGGGTTATCTAAGTGGTTATTATATGCTTGATGAGACGAATACCATTGGTGGGTCTTTGCGTTATTTCTCACTTGGAGAAATTCAGTTTATAGATGTGAATCAACAGGATCTTGGTATTTATAGTCCTAATGAACTGGCCGTCGATTTCACTTATGCAAAGCGATTTGGTGATTCCTTTTCAATAGGGACCTCGCTGCGTTATATTTATTCAAACCTATCTTCCGGGCAAACCACTCAGGGCCAGCAAACAGGTGCCGGTAGTGCAGTTGCGGTTGATGTTTCTGCTTATTACAAAACAAATTCAGTGTTATTTGGAAAAGATGCCATTATATCGGCCGGTGGTAATATATCAAATATAGGAACTAAAATTGGGTACACGGCCAGCGCTGTAAAGAGTTTTTTACCAACAAATCTTAAGTTGGGCGCTGCAACTACTTTTTTAGTAGACGATTATAGTACATTTACATTTGCGTTGGATCTAAATAAATTGTTGGTTCCTACACAACCCATATACAGCAGTAACGGCAATATACTTTCAGGCAAAGATCCTAATCGATCTGTTCCAGCGGGTATATTCGGGTCTTTTACTGATGCGCCGGGAGGTTTTAGTGAAGAATTGAGGGAAGTAAATATCGCTGCCGGTGTAGAATATTGGTATAATCAGCAGTTTGCACTTCGCGCAGGTTATTTTTATGAGAACCCAACAAAGGGTGATCAGCGTTACTTAACACTAGGCGCAGGCCTTAAGTACAACGTTTTTAACATTGACTTTTCTTATTTAATAGCCAATCCACAAAAAAGCCCGCTTGCAAATACCTTGCGGTTCACATTGCTTTTTAACTTTGGCGATTCCATGTAAATTAACACAAAACAATTATGAAAATTAAGGTAGGCTTTGGCTTTGATGTACATCAGCTTAAAGACGCACACCCATTTATTATGGGTGGTGTTAATTTGGGTCATTCCAAAGGGGCCTACGGGCACTCAGACGCCGATGTATTACTGCATGCCATTTGTGACGCGCTTCTTGGCGCAGCTAATCTAAGAGATATTGGCTTTCACTTTAAGAATACAGACCAAAAATGGAAAGGAATAAGTAGCTTAATCTTGTTGCAAGAAAGTGTAAAGCTTATAAAAGATAAGGGATGGGAAATAGGAAACATTGACGCAATGATATGCCTTGAAGCACCAAAAATAAATCCTCATATCCCGGCTATGCAAAAAAACATTGCAGAAGCCATAGAAATCTCTGTTGATGACATTTCAATTAAAGCTACAACTAACGAGCAAATGGGATTTGTTGGAAGAGAAGAAGGTGTAGTAGCTTATGCAGTTTGCTTAATACAGAAACAATAAAAAGGGGCCAGAGTTTCTCTCAACACTCCAGCCCTTACTTATAAAAAAACACTAGGGATCTAGTCTTCAAGATAACCGAATTTTCCTTGGTTAAAATCGCTGATTGCTACTTGAATCTCCTCTTGGCTATTCATTAAGAATGGGCCATATTGGGCAATCGATTCGTTTATTGGTTCTCCACTCAAAACCAGGATCACTGAACTTTCCAGTGCTTCAACCTGTATTTCATCCCCGTCATTGTTGAAATGAACAAATTGATCGGTTAGGGCAACTTCTTCCCCGTTTATTAGCACCCCCCCTTCAATAATCACAAACCCAGTATTAAAATTTTCAGGAAGCCTAAAAGTAGTTTTAGCACCTTTATTTAGCCTTGCATTGTAAAGGTGCAGTGGAGAAAAGGTACTGGCAGAACCTTTAATTCCTTCATACTCCCCTGCAATAATTTGTATTACACCAGCTCCGTCAGGCAAGTTATATTTTGCCATTGCAGTATTTTTAATATCCTGATACTTAGGGCGACTCATTTTATCTTTCGCAGGCAAATTTACCCAAAGCTGTACCATTTGGAAATCTCCGCCGGTAAGGCTAAATTTCTGCTCGTGATATTCTTTATGCAAAATGCCACTTGCTGCAGTCATCCATTGTACGTCACCAGGATAAATAACCCCGCTGTTACCAGCGCTATCATGATGTGATACCGCTCCTTGATAAGCTATTGTAACAGTCTCAAAGCCGCGGTGTGGATGCACACCCACACCTCTAGGTTCATTTCTTGCTGAAAAGTTAATCTTTGCATTATAATCCAGCAAGAAAAATGGGCTCATTTTTATTTTATAACCACTGGGAAAAAAATTATGAACCATAAATCCATCCCCCACCATATGTGGTGCCGGCGCTTTCAGTACTGCCGAGACCGTCTTAATTTTTGCTTCCATTTTGTCTCCTTTCTTTTTGACTGGATGCTTATTGTTTTTTAGGCTTGTTTTACAAACTGCAATTCGCCTGCTAATTTTACTTCTTCACTTACCATTACACCACCTGTTTCCAAAGCTGCATTCCAAGATAGCCCAAAATCAGTTCTATTGATTTTACCTGATAATGTAAATCCAGCCTTCGTGTTTCCCCATGGATCTGTTGCTATTCCACCAAATTCCACGTTTAATTTAACAGGTTTAGTTGTTCCTTTTACTGTTAAATCACCACTCAATAAATAATCTCCGCCATCTTTCTTGAAAGATGTAGATGTAAAGCTGATTTTAGGGTAAGTTTCTGCGTCAAAGAAATCACCGCTAATCAAGTGGTTGTCCCTGTCTTTGTTGCCCGTATCAATTGAACCGGTTTCTGCTTCAAATGTTATTTTAGCATCTTCAAAATCTTCTGATTCTGAAGTAAGGGTAGCGCTGATTACATTCAGGCTTCCGGTTACAGTAGTGATCATCAAATGTTTTACTTTAAACTGAAGTTCACTGTGGGTTGGGTCTAAAGACCAATTAGTAGTTGCCATAATATTATTTTTTTGTATTTATCAAAATTATGATACAAATGTACCGTCGTAAAACGGTAGACACATTGACCTATGTTAAGAAAGTAATAGAAATATTCTAAATGCGAAAATGCTTGTGAGCCAAATCTTTACGCACTCGACTTAAAGACTCTGGTGTAATGCCAAGGTAAGAGGCAATCATCCATTGAGGAACTCTAAGTGTGAGGTTAGGATATAAAGTAATAAAATTTAAATATCTCTCCTCGGCTGTCGCACTCAGGAGCATATTTATGCGCTTTTGCATAAATCGGATAGAATTATTGAGCATGTTGTGGTTCAAGTCATGCAAACATGGCACATGTTTGGCAGATTCATTCATGAAATCCTTATGGACAAGCACTGCTCTAGTTGGCTCAATGGCATCTATAAAGAAATCAGAGGCCTCATTAAATAGCATTCCATTACGCTCGCTTAACCACCACTGCTCCGGAGCGAATTGTATAATATGTGTTTTACCTTTATTATCAATAGAGTAGCTCCTCATTAAACCACTCAAAATAAAATATCCGTTGGCAGAAGTATCACCCTTCATTAGGATCATTTCGTTTTTCTCGAAAGTTTTAATCTTTAGTCTATCAGATATTAGTGCAAATTGTTCGTCCGTAATCGCTACTTTATTTTGAAGGTAGGTTTTAAAGGTTTCGAGCAAAGGATCCATTTACAAAAACTATTTCTTTTCAGAATTGATTTTAGAAAAATCAACACCACATTTGCAACTACCACCACAAGCACCATTTTTTGGAAATATTGAACGATAAACCATACGACCAAAATATGTTAATGCAGTGATAAACAAGATAATTACCAGAATGGTTTGAATGTCCATATACAAAAATAGCAAAATTCAAGTGCTAGGCAGTCTGCAAAATGTAAATTTAACCTTCCATTAAACCTACTGTTCCTCCTACCCAATCGAAGTCTTTATTATATCTTACCCCAATCATTTTTCCCCTACTTAAACGCGCTAGGTTAATGCAAAGTTTAGGTTCTTCATTGTCAGGCCACAGATACATCAGTCGTATTTCTACTTTAACGCCTCCTTTAGGAGATTTTACTACAGGTTCATAGTTTACTTTGCGTTGTAAAATCCAGTTTTTAGGATCAATAATCGCTAAAATATCTTCCAATTTTACGTCAATAACAACACCCATACCTGCAAAGGAAAACAAAGGTTTTAATACGTAATTCTCCAGGTCCTTTGGAATGATCGTCAGTTCATTCAAAAAATGAGTTTCGGGTACAAATTCACTTTTGAGAAAAGGCATGGTAAATTTACTTATTCGATAGAACCAGTTAGGGTGGGTTACCCATTCAATGTCAAGTTCATCCCTTGGGTCAAAGCTTTCTTTGAACAGATCAGTTTTTTCAGCTACTTCATCAAATATCAAGCGATTATACAGGCGTTTCAATTTAATTTTCTCATTATTTTCCAGATAGAATAATGAATTGCCCTCCTTAAAAATATCGGTAAGAGCTAATATTTTAATCCCTAAATATTTCTGTGTTAAATAGAAATCAATAGCTGTTTTTTGATCTTGGGCATCAACATCCATAAGCGCTACCTCATGTGGTTTATGGTTGCCCAAAATTACCTTTTTAAGTAATGCGACATAAGATTCCTCATTATAGCTGCCAAAAAAAGGAGTAAGGTTTGTCGCTAGTCCGTAGGAATTAATGTATTGCTGAGCCATATGGAGCTGTAATCCATACAAAGAAGGGAAGCCCTGCATTTCTATTAATTTTGGTGTCAGCTTACCCCCCTCGTCCTTACAAATGCCAAAATCGAAAGTTAGGAAGTGCGGGTGATCATTCTCGCTGGGTACGTTCCAATCTAAAGGAATTGCACGCTCAGTGAGTTTTTTAAAATCATCCTTCTTAATTAGGCTGATAATCTCTTCACCTGCCTCAGTAAGTTTCTGCTGCAAATCTGCAGGAATGAATACAGGTGTTTCCGCTACCCTGAAAGGTATTTCGGGATAACCTTTTTGCAAGCCAGCCAAAAATTCCTTGTATTTTACATCTGAGTAATTGCTATTAAAAGCTTCGCGGTATTTGATAATCATAGTTAAACTTCTTCCTTTAGGGTGTCTATTGCCTGTGTTATAAAATTGGGTAATATTACACTTTGTGTAAGCTGTAGCTTATTCGGATCATCTACGCCGGCAAGCATGTCTTTATATTTTGCTATACCATGGTTAGCAATAATGCTATTTTTTTTATCTTCCTGGATCAGATACATTTTCATCCCAAGAGGATCAGCTTCTGGATGAAACTGTGTCCCAACAATTTCATTAGTAAACCTCACTGCCATTACGCAACGTTCCAAATCTACATGAGGTCTTTCTTTTTCAATAGCTAGAACACTTGCGTATGGATTTGAAAAAGAGACATCTTCAGGATTTACAACTTGCCAGTCCCTGCTGTCAACCGTAAAGAGTGGATTTGAAAGCCCATCAAAAATGCATTCCTCTGTTCCCGCTTCTGTTAAAAACACCGGAAAAATTCCAAAGGCGGTGGAACGTCTCCTAATTACTTTGCCAACATTAAATTTTCTGCAGGCCATTTGATAAGAGTGACAAATTAAGAAAACATGTTTTTTAACTGAACTACTGCTATTGTTAAAGGATTCGATTGAGTCCAAAAGATTGAAAAAATCAAACTCCCACTTCATGCCTTCGCCATCATACGGACTGCCTGGCCCTCCGCTCGATATGTATATGTCATATCTTAAATCTGGTATCTCGCCTTTCTGCCTTAAATCAAAAATATCATAAATTATATCGAGACCAGAAGTCTCCCGATAACGCAATAAGATTTCCTTTATACCCCTCATTCCTTGGTTGGGTGAGCCATTATTCATGTCAATTACAGCAACCCTAATCTCAGTATTCCCAACGATATTCACTATTTTGCTCCTATTAAAGTTTGAGTAGTGATATAATCCACTACGGCTTCAAAGTTACCACTTTGTTCGTAAACAGCCAATTGCCTATCTGCACCAGTACCATTTTCCAATATTTTCAGTACATAATTAATGTCAGTCCTACAACCTAATTCGTCTACCACATCATCTATAAAATCAAGCAGTTCCAGGATAAGATTCCTGCAATTCACTTCCATTTCCTTGCCAAAATCAATTAGATTTCCATCTATGCCATACCTTGCAGCACGCCATTTATTCTCGTTGATGAGTGCTCTTGAATAACTAATAAAGGTCAAGTTTTGAAGTCTGAGCTTATATAATTTTGCACATAAACACTGAAATAGGGCCGTAAAAGCCATAGTCTCGTCAATAAGCATCGGACAGTCGCAAATCCTAAATTCAATGGTTTCAAAAAAAGGATGTACCCTAATATCCCACCAAATTTTTTTTGCATTGTCAATACTATTCGTCTTTATTAATAGCTTTACATAGTTGTCGTAATCTTCGATACTGTTAAAAATATCGGGGATTCCTGTTCTGGGGAACTTGTCAAATACCTTGGTTCTAAAAGACTTATAACCAGTATTCCTATTTTCCCAAAATGGAGAATTGGTTGATAATGCAAACACATGTGGCAGAAAATAACGCACTTGGTTAGCAATGTGTATGGCCAATTCACGTGATTGGAAACCTACATGTACGTGTAGACCAAATATGAGGTTTGATCGGGCAGCTTCCTGCAGCTCATTCACAATTTCACTATATCTAGGATGTTCCGTAATCAATTGTTTTTCCCAGTGGGAAAATGGATGCGTCCCAGCAGCACCGATCCTTAAGCCCTGCTCACCGGCAAGCTGAGAAACCGTATAACGCAGTTGAGATATTTCTTCCCTCGCCTGTTCGGTATTTTTGCATATCCCAGTTCCAACTTCAACAACAGCCTGGTGCATTTCCGCTTTTACCTGATCCTTATGAATTCTTTGGGCTGCCTCAACAATTTTCTGGTCGTGAGAGGTCAGCTCACGGGTAACAGGGTCAATAACCATGTATTCCTCTTCAATGCCAAGCGTAAATTCATTTTTCATATCTACTACTTATTTTTTGATGGGGCAGCCTTTTTCGCTGGGACTTTAGTAGCGGCAGTAGCTGCTTTAGGTTTTGCTTTTACGGCACTTGTTTCTGCTTTCACAGCCAGAGCTTTGGTTTTCACAGTTACAGGTTTAACCTTGATCTTAACTGTTTTCGGCAAAACAGTCTTTTTAACAGGTTTGATTGCTGCCTGTGCTACCAAGGGAAGGCCCGCTCCTGAATTCTTCACATAAGTTCCCCAAGTTAAATTATCCTGACCTATAACCTGTGCCTTAGCTCTTTCAATGGCATAATGGGCAGTAGTTTCCACTACCCAATCAAAGTTTGCCTGTCCAACGCTTGTTATTTCTGCGTCAGGTGCTGGGTTGCAAAAGTCAATCGCATAAGGTATACCATCACGAACAGCAAATTCTACTGTATTAAAATCGTAGCCTAAGTATTGGTTTAGTTTTATTACGTAATCATGTATGGTTTTCAATAAGGCTTCACTTGATGGTGGATTTTCTACCTGATAGCGTAAATGAAAGGGGTTTCGCGGTTCATATTGCATAATTCTTACGTGTTTGCCACCTATACAATAACACCTAAAATATTCCGTAAATTCAATTTCTTCCTGCAGCATCATTACCGTGCGTTTGGTCTGACTGTGTTTATCGAAAAAATCCTCTTTATCATGTAATTTATAAACCTCTTTCCAGCCTCCCCCATCAAAAGGTTTCATGTAAGCAGGGAAGCCTGTATATTCAAATATATCATCCCATGCCATAGGGAATGTCAGGTTACTGAAAGATTGGTCTGAAGTATCATCCGGCATTTCATAGGAAGGAATCAATGCTGTTTTAGGCACTGGTACGCCAATCTGTATGGCTAAAGCATTATTGAAAAACTTTTCATCTGCGCTCCACCAAAAAGGGTTATTGATTACGGCAGTTCCGGTGATAGCAGCATTTTTCATTGCGGCTCTGTAAAATGGAACATCCTGAGATATCCGGTCAATAATCACAGCATATTCCAGCGGTTCAGCTTGAAATATCTTGTCAATACTTACAAATTCGGCAGTTATATTTTTTGCAGCAATTTCATTTATGCGGTTTACCACGGCTTCAGGAAATGATCTTTCTTTGCCGAATAAGATTCCAATTTTCTTCATATTATATTTGTTAATGTTTTAGTTCCCATTCGTTTAATAGTAAAACAACCTTAAATGTTTTACAATTGTGATAAGTATTCTGGCATCATGCTTCTCCAAATTGGCCAGTCATGATCGGCATTATGCCTAATGTCCAGCCAGTGGTTTATTCCCTTGCTGTTTAATATGTCTGAAAGCCGTTCATTATCTGCCCTGCAAATGTCCCGGTCTGATGTTCCAAGTATAATTTTCATGTCCCATAGCGCCGGGTTGGAATCATTCACCAAAAAGTCAACCGGGTTGTTAAAGTAAACTTCGTCGTTGTAAAAACCATCCAACTGACTTCGCATGTCAAATGCACCGCTCATGCTAAACATATGGCTCACCATCCACGGATACCTAAAAGCAAAGTTTGCAGCATGATAGCCGCCAAAACTACATCCGGCAGTAATGATTTTGCTATGCCCGGTTTCATGCCTCGCCAATCCTACAACTTCCTCTAGAATTGCTTTATCGTACCAAATGTGATTTTTTGCCCGATCGGAAGCAGGAATTTCTCTATTATACCAGCTTTGTTTATCAGCACTATCCGGACAATAGACTTTAATCTTTCCCTCATCAATAAACCATTGAATGGAATCAATCATTTTGAAATCCTTGTACTCGTAATATCTCCCCATGCTAGTTGGAAATAAGATCACTGGATAACCGCTGTGGCCAAAAACCAATAGCTCAAGATCACCACTTAAATTTTGGCTATACCATTTCTTATATTCTTCTTTCATAGCATGAAATTTAGGTGCTTTAAGATAGGAGATTTCTATGGTTAAATAAAATTTACTAAAGTGAATCCTAATATTTTACGGAGAATAGTAACTTTGCACATTATTAGTGAGTGGGATATTGCTGAATATGAAAGACACCATGTTAGTTTCGGATGTTATTAAAAGTCATTTTGTTTTAAAGTCTGGTTACCTTAAGAGAGAGGTGGAGCTAGAGGTTTTTCTGCCACCAGGCCTTTTGGGAAATGAACGACTAAATCTGCTCATATTGAACGATGGGCAGGAAGCGCTGGGACTTAAATTAGAAGATACACTAAACACGCTTTACGCAAAAGATAAAACAGGTCCCATTGCCGCCGTCGCTATTAAAGCATCACAAGAGCGAATTCAAGAATATGGAGTGGCAGGAGTTCCCGATTTTCTTGGTCGTGGTTCACTTGCAACGGCTTATACTAATTTTATCATCGAGGAATTACTTCCATATTTAGAAAAGAAGATTCCTTATTCGATTAATGGTACCAGAGCATTTGTCGGTTTCTCCCTCGGTGGATTAAGTGCATTTGATATCGCCTGGAATAATTCTTCTAATTTTGATGTAGTAGGCGTATTATCCGGCGCTTTCTGGTGGCGAAAAAAAGACCTGAAAGATGGGTATACTGATGCTGACAGGATTCTTCACGATTCTATCAGTAGAACTCCGGAAAAACCAAACCTGAAATTCTGGCTAATGACAGGAACTGAAGACGAGCAGGCAGATAGGAACAAAAATTATATTATAGATTCCATCGATGATACCATCGATATCATCAAAGAATTGTTAAGAAAGGGCTATAAAAGGCCTAACGACATTTGTTATTATGAAATGGTTGGTGGTGAACATAACGTAGCTACCTGGGCAAAAGCATTGCCTTCATTTTTAATTTGGGCCTTTTCGTCGAAATTAAATTAATCTTCCTTTTCTGGTTCTTGATTTTCATGGCCTGCAGACTTGTGAAATTCCTCTGCATTATCATCAGCCAATGAGTTTCCGCCGGCTTCAGGCTCCAGATTGTTATCTAAACGCGCATTCCATTCGTCCAGGCCTGTTGGGTTTAAATTTCCGCTCTTAGGCATTTTACTGTTTTCGGGATTAATATTTTGCTCGCTCATGATTTTCTTTTCAAGATAACAACAAATCTTAATCATTGTTTAGATAAAGATTCGGTTTGCATGTTATCTGGCTTCGTGTTTTTTGTATTCGTAAAATGGCAATTGAAGGGTATCTATTCGTTTTTTAGATATACCAATGATGCAGAACCGATAGCCGACGGATACCGAATGGATAACCGACGTACGAACCCAGGCCGAAGGCAGGTACTACCCAGACCGAACCCAGGCACGTTCAAAATGTCAAGCCATGTTAAAGGTGCGCTCAAATTGTAATCGCACAACACGTAGATTTATACTGAATTGGAATGTGACAATTGGCGTCATATTTTTAAACTAACACGCTGATATTTCGATAATAAACCTTATCTTTGCGCCAAAATTTACACGCATTTTATGCAAAAAATAAGAAACATAGCTATTATAGCACACGTTGATCACGGTAAGACAACACTGGTTGATAAGATATTACACTCTTGTTCAATTTTTCGTGATAATGAGCAAACAGGTGATTTAATCCTTGATAATAATGATTTGGAACGTGAACGTGGTATTACCATCGTTTCCAAAAACGTTTCAGTACAGTATAAAGACATTAAGATCAACATCATTGATACTCCTGGTCACGCGGATTTTGGCGGTGAGGTAGAACGCGTATTAAAAATGGCTGACGGGGTGTTATTACTGTGTGATGCTTTTGAAGGCGCAATGCCTCAAACGCGCTTTGTTACGCAAAAGGCACTTGCGCTAGGTTTAAAACCTATTGTAGTAGTAAATAAAGTAGACAAAGAAAACTGTCGCCCTGAAGAGGTTTACGAACAAATTTTTGAATTGTTCTTTAATCTTGAAGCAACAGAAGATCAATTAGATTTCCCGGTTATCTACGGGTCTTCTAAACAAGGCTGGATGAGCACTGACTGGAAAGTTCCAACTACAGATATCTTTGCTTTATTAGATGCTGTTGTAGCTAATATTCCTCCCGCTCCAAACAATGATGGTACTTTGCAAATGCAGATCACCTCTTTAGATTATTCATCTTTCGTAGGTCGTATTGCTGTTGGTCGCGTTCACCGAGGTGTTATCAAGGAAAACCAACCGGTTACCTTGATCAAGCGTGATGGTAAACAAGTAAAATCAAGAGTAAAAGAATTATATACTTTTGAAGGTTTAGGAAAAATTCGTACTACCGAGGTTAAATCTGGTGATATCTGCGCTGTTGTTGGTATTGATGGTTTTGATATCGGTGATACCATTGCTGATTTTGATGCTCCAGAGCAATTGCCGGTAATCAAAATTGATGAGCCAACAATGAACATGTTGTTCACTATCAATAACTCACCATTCTTTGGTAAGGAAGGTAAATTTGTTACTTCTCAACGTATAAAAGAACGTTTATATAAAGAAATGGAAAAAAATCTTGCCCTTAAAGTGGTTGAGACAGAATCTCCAGATTCTTATTTGGTTTACGGAAGGGGTATCCTGCATTTATCAGTACTTATTGAGACGATGCGTCGTGAGGGTTATGAAATCCAAGTTGGACAGCCACAAGTAATTACCAAAGAAATTGATGGTAAAAAATGTGAGCCTATTGAAACGCTTATTGTAGATGTTCCTGGCGAAGTTGCCGGTAAGGTAATCGAATTGGTAACTCAGCGTAAAGGTGAGTTATTAGTGATGGAGCCAAAAGGTGATTTACAGCATTTAGAGTTTGAAATTCCTTCACGTGGAATCATCGGCTTAAGAAACAACGTTTTAACTGCTACCGCAGGAGAAGCAATTATGGCTCACCGTTTCAAGTCTTACGAGCCTTGGAAGGGCACTATTCCAGGAAGATTGAACGGTGTATTGGTATCTATGGATAAAGGTAACACAACGGCTTATTCTATAGATAAGCTTCAGGATAGAGGTCGTTTCTTTGTTGATCCAGGGGTTGATGTTTACGAAGGTCAGATCATGGGGGAGCACATCCGCGATAATGATTTGGTTGTAAATATTGTTAAAGGTAAAGCATTAACTAACATGCGTGCTTCTGGTACTGACGATAATACACGTATTGCTCCAGCTATTAAATTCTCACTTGAGGAGGCAATGGAATATATTCAGGCAGACGAGTATATTGAAATCACTCCATTGAGCATGCGCCTACGTAAAATATATTTAACAGAGAACGAACGTAAGGTGAATGCCAAGAAATTCTTGTAACTAGTTGTTATTCTTAAGATAAGTAAGGCCACAGAAAAAAATCTGTGGCCTTTTTATTTGCTGTTTGTGATTAATCGTTCGTTCTTCTATGCCTTATGAAATAGCCAGCCAAACTGATGGCAATAAATAAATGGTTAATCAGGTTTGGTATCAGTCCATAGTATTTTCCGAATATTTTAAAACGTTCTTTTAGACTTGCAAAGTGTTTTTTCTTAGACATGCCACCTACCAGGTATTTAGCCACATAAATGTGTGTATTTACTATATTGGATGCTTTTTTTGCACATTTAATGATCCAGTCAATATCTGAACTGTATTTGTAACTTAAATCAAATGGCTCTGTAATGGCTCTTTTTATGTAGATAGCCTGATGGCTAATACTCATTCCTAATTTAAAGCTACGCCAATTAAAGTGCTCTGGTGCACGGTGCCTGCGTTGACCAAGGCTTTCCCAATTGTTATTATACATTTCTGTTTCGCCATAATATATGTCAGCAGAATCAGCAGTTTCGAATACTTCAGCAACTGTTTCTATGGAATATATCTCATCTCCGGAGTTCATAAATAGAATATAATCACCTGTTGCCATGGCCAAGCCTTTGTTCATTGCATCATAGATTCCTTTATCAGGTTCAGAAATCAGTTTCGAAATCCTGTCCTTGTAAAGCTCAAGAATACGACTTGTGCCGTCAGTAGAAGCGCCATCGATAATAATGTATTCTATATTTTTATAAGTTTGATTTAATACAGACAGCAGCGTGCGTTCAATGTCTTTAACATTGTTATATACGATGGTGATAACGCTTAGTTTTGGCTGCATGGTTAGCCGTAATATACTATTATTTAGGCATTAAATCTATTAGTGATTGGTATAATAGGTAGTGCTTTTGTGCAACTACTGCTTCAGAAAATTGATTTAGAATTGTTTTTCTGGCTTCTTTCTGGATTTCTACTGCATTTTCATCGTGATATAGCCATTCTATACCAGTAGCGAGGTCTTCTGATGATTCGTAAGCTGCCAAGTAACCGTTTTGTAAATGTTTTATCATATCTGGTATTCCGCCTGTTGTAAAAGCTACTACAGGTGTAGCGCAAGCCAGACTTTCCATTACCGTGTTCGGTAAATTATCTTCCAAAGAAGGGGTTACGAATACATCTGCAGCAGAATAGCATTTTGCAAGGTGTTCATCGTTGGCAATCGTGCCCAGAAAAGTGGTTTTAAATGGGAACTCCGGCATTTCTGCATTTTCCTTATTGCCGAAGATTACAAGTTCAATCTTATTTTTATCTATTCCTGGTCTTGTAGACAAATCATTCAATGCTTCAATGAGATACGAGGTTCCTTTATGCTTGTCGTTTTTAGAGGGCATAAAACCACTCATCAATACAAATTTATCAGGGCTGATCTTCAAAATCTTTTTTGCCTCAGATTTTACATAGGGCTTAAAAACGCCGGTCTCTATAGTGTTAGGAATAACGGTAGTGGAGCGAAATCCCATTAAGCTGCTCAATTTGACAGAGTTGGCCATCCAGTTACTTGGTGCAACAATATGGCAATTAAGTTCTGAGTATGCTTTCTTTTTTCTAAGCCAGGTTTTATGAGAAAGATCATCCTTGCCACTCTGTTTTAATAAAGGGCAAAAACCACATTCTTTGTGATAGTTTTCGCAAGAGTAACGGACATGACAGCCACCGGTAAAAGCATTGCTATCATGAAAAGTCCAAACGATTGGTTTATCCAGCAGATCCAGTTCGGCTATAAATTTTGGAGATAAAAACCCGTGGTTAATCCAATGGAGATGAATAATATCTGCCTCTTTAACTGAGGGGTGGTTAATTACGGAACTGCCAAACCATTGCAAAGAAAATGGGGTTTTAACTGCTTTCGAAAAAGCCTTAGAAAGGTAGCGTTCTGCAAGGATGTTAAACACTGCTTTTGCCCTCCTGAAAGGACCATTACTAAATGTTCCAGTGAGGCTGCTCTCTTTAAATTGGAAATAGACCATCACTTTTGATTCTACCCCTATGGCGTTGAGTGCCTTGTTTAATCTTAAACAGGCCCTTCCGGCGCCACCATTTCCTTCATAGGTATTTAGATGTACTATTTTCAATTGAATAGGCTTGATTTTTCGGGTAAATTTATTGTTATTTTGGCTAAGTTTCATCCTTTCTCAAATTCTTGTGTATTTTCGTTCATATATCCAGTTTAATGCTTTTATGAAGAGATTATTTTGTGCCTTTAGCCTTTTTATCCTGTTCTCAAATACCTTGGCCTTCGCACAGGGCGATCCTTACTTTCTTGCTAATCCAGCACTCAGTCCTGATGGTCAAATGGTAGTTTTTAGTTTTGATGGCGACTTGTGGAAGGTTTCTTCTGCAGGCGAATCTGCCAGTAGAATTACTGCTATGCCGGGAGATGAAATCAATACAAGGATCTCTCCAGATATTTTCGTTAAAACTACATTTATGGCCAGATTGCAAGGAAAAGATCCGCAGATTGAGCGTGCGGTTGCTAAAATTTTAAAAGACTTAAAGAAATAATATGGCAAACCTGCTAACAGACAGACAATTTTGGGTGAATTATTGGGAGCGTAAAAATGATCTGTCAGTCAACATACCGCCTAATTATCTTTTTCATAAAGAGCTCAGGTCAATTATCAAACATCAGGGTGTTAAATCTGCGATTGAGCTTGGTGGCTTTCCTGGCTATTATGCAGTATTCTTAAAAAAATATTTTAAGATTGATGTTACACTATTGGATTACTTCGTGCATGAGCCTGTCACCAATTCGCTACTTGAGGCAAATAATCTTAAAGCAAGCGATATACATATTATTGAGACTGATCTTTTTAATTATACCCCTGAACGTAAATATGATCTGGTTTTGTCCTGCGGACTGATAGAGCATTTTAACGATACTGAGGACATTATTAACAGGCATATTGCTTTTCTAAAACCAGGCGGCAGCTTGTTTATTACGTTACCAAATTTTAAGGCAGTTAATGGTTGGCTTCAAAAGACCTACGATAAAGAAAACTACGATAAACACAATATCAGTTGCATGGATCCTGATTTACTTGCAGTAATATGCAAAAAGGCGGGCCTTGATATAATACAATCCAGATATTTTGGAAGGTTCAGTGTGTGGTTGGAAAATGAAAAACAGAAGCCCGCAGCTACCAGGGTGTTAAAAAAATCAATATGGATTGCTGGTAAGGTACTTACTAAGCTTATTCCTTTTGATTCGAAACAACTTTCGCCCTACATCATCGTGGAGGCTAGAAAAGGATTATCTTAAACGTTCTACAACATATCTTTTTAGCCGCATCCATAGTGACCCTTTTCTATTTGCCAGGAAACCTTTAACAGCCTGATATGCTTGATGATCTTCAGCTATTACTGCCGGGAAATAAGTTATGCGTTTAGGATTGATTACAACATTATAGATGTCATTAATTCCAGAATGTATTCCAGAGCCATCGTGACCTATATTGTTAACCAGCGATTTGGAAGGATTGAGTGTAAGTCCGCCTTTTAAGAAAATAGATGCATACCATCTAATTGCCCATGAATTGTTCTTCCCATTTTTGAAGTCCTCCATTTGCTTCCAGAAATTCATTGAATTTTCAATAGAGAATGCGCTTTTCTTTTGTTTGTCAAACTGGCCAATCAGGGTGTCAATATTGGGTTCAAAGTTTTTCCATGCGCGGTTCCATGTGGCCCAGCCCCAACTTGTAGCTGCGCGGTAAAAGAAAGTTTCTGGCAACTCTTCTTTTAGGTTATACATGTAAGCGCCAATGTGCATTACCTTTTCGTTATCTTTATAAAGATCCAATGCTTCGTTGAAATAAGTTAATGTGTAAGGTGAGGTAATCAGATCATCTTCAAATACAATCACCTTTCCATAATCGTTAACAAGCATTGTTACTCCTGCAATAATAGAATTAGCAAGCCCCATGTTTTCTGGCCTTTCTATTACTTTAATAGATTTGAACCCCTCTACGTTATTGATTATCTCTCTCACTTCCTGAATGGCCTGCTGATCATTTGCTGATCTTGGTCCATCAGAAAATATAAATAACCTACTCTCAATTGCAAGTTCATTTTGTTGTAAGAATTTTATTGTCCTGGCAGTATGCTGCGGTCTGTTGTAAACAAATAAGGCAATTGGCGCAAAGGTTTGCATACTTAAAATATTTGCAGATTCTGTGTAGATTTCTCAGTAAGTACAGTGTAGGCATTACCGAATTGTTCTGTTTTATTCTTGCCAAGCAAGTTACCCAGCAGTTTTTTTATCCGGTATTCCATTTCAATTCTGAAAATAGTAGAAAAAGACCTTTGTTTTTTTAGCACATTAAATTCGCAAAATATTATGGTTTCAATTGGTGTTAAAGAGGTCTTATCAGCTTTAATTTCCAGGCCCTCACTTTGCAGAAGAAATTTGATCAAAGTTGGCGTGTACATGTTTATATGCCCATAATCAAGGAAATGCTTCATTCTCTTATCTATACCAAACCGATAATCCAGGGGTACTTCTATAACGATGAATTTGGCTACCCGTTTAAGCTCTCTTAACAAAACTCGCTCATGCTCTACATGTTCAAGCACATGTGCCAATATAACAAGGTCAAAAGCATTATCATCGTAAGGAATGGTGTAACCATCAAAGGCTTTTACGTCTTTAACACTGTTTAGGTTTCTTTTTTCTATAATGGCAACGCCACTATCTGCAATTTCCAGCGCATATAACTCTTCAGCAAATTTCCATTGATCCAGGTAATGAAGTATGCTGCCATCGCCTGCACCTACCTCCAATACCTTACTTGGTTTAATTGATTTGCAAACTTCAATAATATTTTGTGCTTTAGACTTTGCGCCAAGCATGCGCCATTCTACTTCTTTACCTGTGTAGAAATCATTATAAGCATCAGCGATGTTGTTCGTTACAATTGCCATTAATTGCTGATTTTAAATTCCTAAACAGTTATTGGATTTGTAAAAAATGGAAGTGTATTTTGAGATAATAACACCTGGAGCCATTCCTGAAAAAGGAAGGTATTTAAACCCATTTTCTTTAAAGAAGGCGTGAGCTTCAGCATATTCAGATCTTTCAGAATCGTCCAAAACAACTATTCCATCTTCTGTTAGGGAATGAATAGCCTGTTTACAACAATTTACCCTATCCCTTCCGTCTACTATGATTACATGAAATTTAATGCCCGTTGGCGCAGCACTTCTACAGTATTCGCCATCTGTTTTTAGATCACATTGAATCATTTTTACATTAGATAAGTTAATCTTTGAGCTTTTCTCAAACCATTCTTTATCATGCTCTACTGAATAAACCGAACCAGCCAGTTTAGCATAGAATATGGTAGAGTTTCCTGACCCGAATTCAAATATATTTTGCTGTTTTGTGATGCGGTCTTTTATAAAATCGATAAAAGAATAGGTTACCCAAGGTATGGCATGTCCATTTTCATCGATCGCAGATTTTGTTTTGAAAGCATCAAACCAGCCTTTGTCGGCCAGATAACCTTTAAAACCAAGCGATAACAGAACTTTAAGTTTCCCTGGCTCTAACAGGGTTGTTTTTGATAATTTACTTTTCACAATGCTTAATCTTTAATTCCATCGATGATTAATGAAGAATAACCTAAAGGCTCTTTGAAGCGTTTATCGTACCTTTTAGAGCGGATCACATGACCGTCTTTACTATCCCATTCCGTAAAATGAAATTTCCCACTTTCATCATAGTATTCCAACAAGCTCGGCGTAAATCCTGCCTCTTCGAATACAGCGGACAGTTTTTTATAGTCATATAACAGCTTATGATCGTGAGCTCCTTCACCGAAACCTCCAGGTTTTACCATATTGATATATTCCGGATTAGGATGAAAACCATCTGGCACTGCAATTCTTACTGAGCCACCTTTTTCCAGGTATTGATAACAATTTTTTAAAGCGATAAGTGCGTCATGATAACTGATGTGTTCAAATACATGCTCAGCAAGGAAACGGGTTGCTTTCTTATCTCCAAAGAGATACTTAAAGGAATCAATTTGCAAAAGGTTCAGGCTTTCAATATTTGTAGGTAACCACGAGTCGTAATCGGTATTGTGGGCTCCGATAATGATCTGTAGCTTTTCGACATTTGTTTTTATCTTGGATCTTAGTTGTGTTTTTCGCCATTTATCAATGGGGATATAAATTAAAGATCTCACAGCCTTTCTTAAGGATTTCATTGTATTACTATCGGTTTGGATACCAAAGTTAACAGAATCATGCTATCGTGCATTCCCCCTAGTCGTTATTTTTTGAAATAAGTGTATTAAAAAAAGTGATTTTAACATCAAAATACCTTGCTCTCTGGTTTTAGGAATAAGCAGGATGTAAAAGGTAGATACACAATATGCAATCAGCGTTGCTATTGATGTCCCAATTCCTCCATATAGAGGGATAAGCCAAAGATTGAGCATAATATTCACAATCGCGCCAGCTATGGTTCTTTGCAGCGCAATGCCATTATAATTTTCGGCTAATAGAAATTGGGAACTCGCACTGCCGAGGAAAACAAATATGCCCGACCAAATGTGGATAGATAGCATTTGCCCGGACCCAAAAAACTTGTCGCCATAAACAAGATTGGTGATGTCGCTTCCAAAAAAGCTAATAAATATTGCAGTGGGCAAACTAATATAAACCAGTAAATCATACAGGTTAACCAGCCGTTTTTTGTACCGTTCCAAATCAGTTTTGCGGGCGTTTATGATCGCTGGAAATACCGAAGTCACTATAGCTATAGGAATGAATAGCCATGCTTCACTTATGTTTGCAGCCGCACTATATATGCCTACGGCTTCGCTTCCGGCACTCTTAAGCATTACCTGATCGATTTTCATGTAAATGGAAACCATCACGGCCGAGAACATCAAGGGATAAGATTGTTTCAGTAATAACTTTGCCCGAGACTTTCTAAACGTCCAGTGCCTGAGTTTAAAGCCCTGTCTGTGGTACATAATGACTAAGCCGGTAGCCAGAAAAACGGCATCAACAGCAACTGCTACCGCAAACCATATTAAATCGGCATTAATCCACACTAATAGTGCTTTAAATGCGGTAGTCAGAATAATCTGAATGTTTTGAACCTGTACAACATACTTTGCCTTAACCTGAGATTGAAAGTAGGCATCGATGACATTGAAAGACTTAAAAAAGGATGTTAATGCGAAAAAGAAAATAATCCATGTTAACGAATTGCCCGGCTGTTTGGAGAAATGGTGAAAACCCAGGTAAATCAACACGCTGATAGGTACTAGTATAGAATTTATACCCAGCCTCATCCAAAGTGATGTCCCTAGAATTTCATCTTTCTTTGAAGGCTCGTTAATGATTTCCCTGATGATGAACGTATCCAGACCTAGTGTTCCAACGGCTGCAATTATAAAGGTCATTGCCATGGCAAAATTAAGGTCGCCAAACAAGTCGGGTTTCAAATATCTTGCAACAAGTATGGTTACCAGCATGCTCATTACCTTCCCAAACATGAGCCAGCCTGTATTTTTTACATACTTCTGGAAAGCCTCCTCATCGAAACCTTTTATGGTAGGTATCTTCATTGCTGCAAAGATGTAAATTTAAAACTCTTCTCAATTCTATTTAACTGCTTTAAATGGTGACTTAGGTGTATGTGGGTGAAGCGAAGCCATTGAAATGCATTGAAGTAGCCTAGTCTTGGGTGTTTGGTTTTTACGGAGCGATTTGCATGCTGCATTTGCAGCATTTCTGCGTCAAGATGGGTTACAAATTGACTGATCAATAAAGAGGCTTCTTCGCGACTAATTTTTTTAATACGCTCTGCAAGTTTTTTTGGTGCCTGAAATTTTTTACCGGGAGGCAAGCTTCCAAAGAATAAGATAAGTTTGCTAACAAAAGGGGTAGCAACAACTTTACCATTCCCTCTGGCCGCTTCGGCGAGCGCATCCAATGTAAGAATGCTTGAATCGAAAATATGAAAATACACTTCGCTGTATGACCATCCGCCTATAGGTGGAGCTAATTGCCACTCCTCAACGCTTATAACTGCCAATTTTTCTTTATAATCAGCAACAACTTTCAATATGATTTGGTAATCTTTTTGAATGCTCATTAGTTAATGATTCTAAAAGTGTTGAAGTAATTCCTCCAGATGGTTAATTTGCCAGAGTACATCGTTCGGTTTTTCCAAGTTCATTGGATTAAAGTAGATGGCTTTGATCCCAAAGTCTTGTGCACCTCGTATGTCCGCTTCTACACTATCACCAATCATAATACTTTCCGTTTTTGTAGCGCCAGCTTTTTCTAAAGCATATTCAAAGATGCGTTTGTTGGGTTTATTTACGCCTACATCCTCAGAAATGATCACATTGGAGAAGTAAGGATTCAGATTTGAAACCGACATCTTCATCAATGTAGATTCTTTGAAACCATTAGAAATGATGTGGAGTGTATATTTCTGCTTTAAATAGTTAAGCACCTTTTCAGAACCAGAAAAAAGATTGGTTTTAGTGGGAGTAAGACGAACATAATCGTCCTCAAACTGATGGGGCACACTTTCCGGAGGTATTCCCAATTGTACGAAGGTTCTGTGGAACCTCTCGGCACGAAGAGTCTCTTTTGTGATTTCACCCAAGTGGTATTGTCTCCAGAGGGAATGGTTATTTTCGGTGTAAAGCACAATGAAGTCAGCTGCAGACGAACATCCCAAATCATCAAGCTTGTAAGTTATATAAAGCTCATTCAGCGTTTCCTGTGCATTCTTATCAAAATCCCAGATGGTATGGTCGAGGTCAAAAAATAGGTGTTTAATCATAGCTTAGCTCCATAGGCAAGGTCTCCTGCATCGCCTAATCCGGGCACAATATAAGTCTTACTTGTCATTTCTTCATCAATTGAACCTATTCATAATTTGACTTTTGGTAAGTTTTTCTTTACATACATTTGCTATAGAATTTGTTTTATTGAGGTCGAATACTATACTTAAATATAGCCTTTATCGACATTGGCTTTGAATAAATTTACTATTTTTTTGCCTAAATTTGAATACTATGAAATTCAATATTGTTTCTGATTATAAACCAACGGGCGATCAGCCAAACGCAATAACACAATTGGTTCAGGGCGTAGAGGCTAATGAGCATTACCAAACACTTTTGGGAGTAACGGGATCTGGTAAAACGTTTACCGTGGCGAATGTTATAGAACAAACTCAAAAGCCTACTTTAATACTGAGTCACAATAAAACCCTTGCTGCTCAACTTTACGGAGAATTCAAACAGTTTTTCCCGGAAAATGCTGTGAATTATTTCGTTTCATATTATGATTATTATCAACCTGAGGCTTTTATGCCCAGTACAAATACATACATTGAAAAGGACCTTAGCATTAATGAGGAAATTGAAAAATTAAGGTTAAGAACAACATCAGCTTTGATGTCTGGCCGCAGAGACGTTATTGTTGTCTCTTCTATTTCCTGTATTTATGGTATGGGAAATCCTGAAGATTTTTCAAAGTCGGTATTCCGGTTTTCAGTTGGAACAAGAATTTCCAGAAACTCATTTTTACACAGCTTGGTAGAGATCTTATATGCCAGAACGATAAATGACTTTAAGAGAGGGACCTTTAGGGTAAAGGGGGATACGGTTGATATATTCCCAGCCTATTTGGATAGCGCCTACCGCATCTCCTTTTTTGGTGATGACGTGGAAGAATTGAGCGTAATTGATCCGGTTACTGGTAAAACACTTGAAAAACTGGAAGATATGACTATATATCCAGCAAATCTTTTTGTGACACCTAAAGACCGATTCAATTCATCTATCTGGGGGATTCAAGAGGAATTGGAGATCCGCAAAAATCAACTGATAGAAGACAGGCAACTGTTAGAGGCTAAGCGATTAGAAGAGCGGGTAAATTTCGATATTGAAATGATGAAGGAGCTGGGTTACTGCTCGGGCATTGAAAATTATTCCAGATTCTTTGATGGGCGTTCTCCTGGAATGCGGCCTTTCTGCTTGCTGGATTACTTTCCCGATGATTACCTGATGGTAATTGATGAAAGCCACGTTACAGTACCGCAGATTAGGGCGATGTATGGAGGAGACAGATCCAGGAAAATGGCATTGGTTGAATATGGTTTCAGGTTGCCGTCAGCATTGGACAACAGGCCGCTAAATTTTGAGGAATTTGAGCGACTTGCCCCTCAGACTATATATGTAAGTGCAACGCCAGCAGATTATGAATTGCAAAAATCTGAAGGTATTGTGATTGAACAGGTAATCCGACCAACTGGGCTTCTAGATCCTATAATTGAAGTGCGCCCAGCTATAAATCAGGTCGATGATCTGCTTGATGAAATAGATAAAACTATAAAATTGGGGGATAGGATACTGGTAACCACCTTAACAAAAAGAACGGCAGAAGAGCTCACTAAGTATATGGATAGGCTTAATATAAAATGCCGTTATATCCACTCTGAGGTTAAAACATTAGATCGGGTTGAGATCTTAAGAGGACTTAGATTAGGCGAATTTGATGTTCTTATTGGTATTAATCTTTTAAGAGAAGGGCTTGATTTGCCAGAAGTTTCTCTGGTTGCCATTTTGGATGCAGATAAAGAAGGTTTTCTGCGATCTGAACGGTCGCTCATACAGACCATTGGCCGGGCAGCGCGTAATGACAGAGGTCGTGTAATCATGTATGCGGATAAAATGACAGACTCTATGGATAAAACCATAGATGAAACCAATAGACGTCGGGAAAGACAGATTGCCTATAATTTTGAGCATGGTATTACACCGAAAACAGTTGGTAAGAGTAGAGAAGCTATCATAGAGCAAACATCTGTTTTAGATTTCTCTTCAGGTGAGAATAGGCGAGCCAAACCTTATATCGAAATTGATGAGGTCAGCATAGCTGCAGATCCTATTGTGCAATATATGACAAAGGCGGAGATGCAAAAATCAATAGACAAAACTAGAAAGGATATGGCGAAGGCGGCAAAAGATATGGACTTTTTGCTGGCGGCAAGGTTGCGCGATGAAATGTTTGCTATGGAAAAAGTATTTGAAGACCGATTTAAATAAGGTTATTTGACTTCTTCATAATCAACAAAATCACCCAGTTTATCTGCATTACCTTGTTTAGGTTGCGGAGGCATATAATCAATAGAAATGTCTCCTTCACGGTGTTGATTTGCATTTGATCTTTGTTGTTGCTGATAGCCAGCTTGCTGTTGAGCCTTACTAAATATGTTTTTAATTACAACAGGAAATATTAAACGTAAAATAACACGGATAATATAGATTACTAAAAAGGTAATAAGTATAAATTTTAATAGGGCCATGCTGATGACTTTAATATTAACTACAAATATAGACGGATAAGGATTTTAATTATTACAAATCTACAAAGATTATGGCAGTTCAATTACATTGGCAACGCGTCCAATCTGTCCATCTTCCAGCCTAACTTTAATTCCTCTGGAGTGATAAGCAGCAGAGGTTAGTAAATTAGCCACGATACCATTGGTCAATTTACCATTCCTCTGATCTTTTTTCAAAATGATCTCTACCTCAACACCCGGATAAATATCTTTTCTGTTTTTTCCGTCCATAATGACACAAAATTACGCCTTTTTTATTAAACCAATTTTATATAAGTTTGGGGCTATTTAATCTTAAACAAACCTTAATGAATAATTGGTTAAAAGCGAACGGCATCCATCTTGCCATTATCGGATTCTTTGTTGTGATCTGTTTCGTGTATTTCAGTCCGGTGCTTCAAGGCAAAGCGCCTGCTCAAAGTGATGTATTACAAGCTAAAGCCACTGCAAAGGAGATTATAGAGTTTAAGGAAAAGGACGGCAAGGGGCCTTTGTGGACCAACCAAATGTTTGGGGGAATGCCTGCTTATCAGATCTGGGTGCAACACCCTTATAATGGGGCTACATATGTTATTGATTTAGTTACTGCGATATTTCCTGATCCTGTTGGAGTAGTCTTATTATACCTTTTAGGCGCTTATCTTTTATTTTGCGTGCTACGGATAAATCCTTGGCTTGCGGCCGCTGGTGCAATTGCTTTTGCATTTACTTCTTATAACTTTATCATTATAGCTGCGGGGCATAGCAATAAGGCATTGGCTATTGCTTTTTGTGCGCCAATTATTGCAGGCGTGATCATGACACTTCGAGGAAGGTATTGGGTTGGAGGTAGTTTAACTGCGCTTTTTATGGCACTTGAAATTAGGGCCAATCATATTCAGATGACCTACTATCTGATGATTGCATTATTGATCTTTATTGGTATTGAAGTTTATCACGCCATTAAGGCTAAAAAGCTAAAAGAGTTCAGTAAAGCAGTCGCGTTCCTGGCTGTAGCAATGCTATTGTCATTTATGGTAAATGCAGGTAAATTGTGGACTACCTACGAGTATGGACAAGAATCTAATAGGGGAAAATCCAACTTGACAACAGGGGCACCTGAAGAAACTAATGGATTGTCTAAAGATTATGCATATGGATGGAGCCAGGGTGTTGGGGAGAGTTTTACCTTTCTTATTCCAAACCTTTATGGTGGCGCTACCAGTATCGAAGCACTTGTAAACCCGGAAAGCCATACTTATAAAACACTACAGGGCGTTACAGGAAGTGATCCAACAGGTGCGATCCAGCAATTGGCCGAACAGCTAGGACTGCAGCAATACTGGGGTGAAAAACCCGGAACTTCCGGTCCATATTACTTTGGAGCTATTGTATGTTTCTTGTTTGTTTTCGGGCTTCTGATTGTTAGAAACCGGATAAAGTGGTGGATATTGGGAACTACTATTCTCTTTATGTTGCTTTCATTTGGTAAAAACTTTCCGCTAGTCTCAGATTTCTTCTTTGCTTACTTCCCGATGTACAATAAGTTTAGAGCTGTAGAATCTATATTGGCGATGGTGGGACTGATGGTTCCTTTGTTGGCATTTTTGTCGATAAAGGAGGCGCTGGATGGCGCTTATGATCAAAAAACTTTAGTAAAGAAGCTAACAATTGCTGGTGGAATAACAGGTGGCTTTGCCTTGCTTGTTGCTATAATGCCTACTGCGTTTTTCAGCTTCACTACTTCAAACCACCAACAAATGCTACAAGCATTGACACAAATGCTACAAAATAATGCAGGAGTTGCTCAAAGTATTCTTTCGGCTGTGGTGTCGGATCGTGCAGATCTTGCCAGAGCTGATGCATTGCGCACTGTGTTATTTATTGCAATCGGTTATGCATTAGTTTGGGCATTGATTACTAAGAAGATTAATATGCAGGCTGCAGTAATATTATTGGGACTTGCTGTATTAATAGACATGTGGCAGGTTGATCGACGTTATCTTAACAGCAGTAATTTTGCAAGCAAAAGCGACCTGACTAATCATTTTCAGCCGAGAGATGTCGATAACGTAATTTCTTCAGATAAAGATCCTAATTTTAGGGTACTTGATCTAAGTATCAATACCTTTCAAGACGCCAGTACTTCCCAATTTCATAAAACTATCGGTGGGTATCATGCTGCGAAGTTAAAACGGTTCCAGGAATTAATTGATAATCAGCTTACCAAAAGTGTAAACCAGGATGTTTTGGATATGTTAAATACCCGGTATATCATTACTCAAAATCAGCAGACCGGGTCATACAGTATGAACCGTAACGCCACAGCTGCTGGCAATGCCTGGATAGTTCAGCAAATACAATATGTAAAGGACGGAGACGAAGAGATGAAAGCAATTAGCAGTTTCGACCCTAAAGTTGAAGCTATAGTAGATCAGCGTTACAAAAGTCTGATCAGCGGTAATAATGTTGGTGCTGATCCTACTGCCACTATAAGGCTAGATAGCTATCATCCCGATCATCTTGTTTATTCTTACAGTGCGCCACGCAACATCATTGCAGTCTTTTCAGAGATTTACTACGATAAAGGCTGGAATATGTATGTTGATGGTAAAGAAAAGCCTTATTTCAGGGCAGATTATTTACTTCGTGCTGCTGAACTTGAAGCAGGAAATCATAAAGTCGAATTTAAGTTTGAGCCGGTTTCCTATTATCTAGGTGAAAAGATATCATTAGTGGGAACGATCCTGCTATTGGCTGCTCTTGGTTTTGCCTTTTATAGCGAAAGAAAGAATAAATTAGTCGTTTAAAATCATAACAATGGGTTAATGTGTTGTTAATCTATGTTTTGCAGTTTTGTAAAATAAACTGTACATCATGGCTGAACTATTCTTACTCGTCTGCCTAATTGCCATTCTGGTATTTTTCTTCGGGCCATTTGAACTGATAATGGAGGAAGATGATGTCTAAAAGAGAGTTAGAAATTGTTGTAATTTCAGATGTCCATCTAGGTACATATGGTTGCCATGCCAGAGAACTTTTAAAGTACCTGAAGAGCATAAAGCCTAAGATGGTTATATTAAATGGCGATATCATTGACATTTGGCAATTTAGTAAGAGATATTGGCCAGAAACCCACATGAAAGTCGTTCGTAAACTAATGAAATTTGTAGTTGAAGGCGTGCCTGTGTATTATCTGACAGGTAATCATGATGAATTACTCAGAAAATTTTCCGACATCCACATGGGTGCTTTCCATTTGCAGAATAAGTTAATTTTAGAGTTGGATGGTAAAAAGGCCTGGTTTTTTCATGGAGATATATTCGATGTGACCATGCAGCATTCAAAATGGCTTGCAAAGCTAGGTGCGGTTGGTTACGATACGCTGATTTTAATAAACAGCATGGTCAACTGGTTGCTTACCCTGATTGGTCGTGACAAGATGAGCTTTTCAAAGAAGATTAAAGCGCATTTTAAAGATGCGGTGAAGTTTATTAATAAATTTGAATATACGGCTGCGGAGCTTGCTGTAGAAAGTAATTATGAATATGTCATTTGCGGGCATATACATCAGCCTGAAATGCGAAAAGTTACTGTTGAAAATGGTTCTGTGATGTATTTAAATAGCGGCGACTGGGTAGAGAACCTTACCGCTTTAGAGTATAATAACAAAGCCTGGAATATTTTTAAATACAACCCAAAAGATTTTGAGAAGGATGAAGTGGAAGAAGGTGTACTTTCTGATGGTGAGGACTTGCATAGCAAGTTAGATATTAGTACACTTCTGCAAAAGATAAAATTAGAAATTGTGTAAAGCGCAAAATTTGCAGATATTCGATCCCAATGAAAATTCTATATTCTATACAAGGTACCGGAAATGGGCATGTGAGTCGGGCAAGAGAGATTGTGCCTTTATTACAAAAGTATGGAGATGTAGACCTGCTAATTAGTGGTACACAGGCAGACGTAAAACTTAGCCAGGATGTAAAATTCCAACTGCATGGTTTTAGTTTTATTTTTGGTAAAAAGGGAGGTGTAGATCATTTTGAGACTTGGAAGACTATGAATTTACCCAGGTTTATCAAAGACATGAGAGCTATTCCTTTAAAAGATTATAACCTTATTTTAAATGATTTTGAACCTGTAACAGCCTGGGCATGTAAAACGAAAGGTATCGAAAGTGTTGGGCTTAGTCACCAGGCTTCATTTCAATCTTCTAAAGTTCCAAAACCAAAAAGTATAGATTGGGCGCAGTTGGTGATGAAATATTACGCTCCTGCAACACATTACGTAGGTTTTCATTTTGACAGATATGATGATTTCATAAATACCCCGGTAATACGAAAAGAAATCCGGGAAATGGTAGTTTCTACTGGAGAACATTATACAGTATATCTTCCGGCTATAGATGATAAGTTCCTGGTCCCTATTTTAAATAAGCTGTCAAGCGTGAAATGGGAGGTTTTTTCAAAACATTGCCTGTCTGATTACGAATCGGGAAATGTTAAGGTATGTAAAATTGATAACTCAATATTTAACAAAAGCTTGGCATCATGTGTAGGCCTACTCACTGGAGGAGGTTTTGAAGGGCCCGCTGAAGCACTTTACCTTGGAAAGAAATTGCTGGTAGTTCCTATGAAATTCCAGTATGAACAGCAGTGTAATGCTTATGCCTTAAAGCAGTTTGGGTTACCCGTTATATGGGGTAGTAATAAAAACTGGATTCCAATTATCAGAGATTGGATAGATAACCCGCAGGAACATCGGTTTTATTTTCCAGATGAAACCGAACAGATAATTGAAAATGTTGTAAACAGGTTTGCCAGATAATTTGCTTTACTTTGCCATTAGAATAATGGCATGATCAATCAATTCAGAACTTTAAACCCAATAAACCTGCTTATTCTTTTCGCTTATACGTTTTTTATGCGAATTGCCATCTATGCAGATCTACCTAGTATATTACAGTTTGAGTTTCTTGAATCTTATGCAAAATTCCTGATTACGATTCCGGTTAATAGCATATCGCCAGTGGCAAACGTTACGCTGGCTGGTATTTTGATTTTTGTGCAATCAATATTGTTTAACAGGGTAGTCAATAATCACTCATTACTAAATAAACCTGGTTATTTACCCGCACTGTTGTATGTCACAGCCGGAAGTTTATTTATGCCTTTTTTAATACTTAGTCCTACATTAGTCTGTAATTTTTTGTTAATTCTGATCATGGATAAGTTCCTAAAGATCGGGAAATCTCCTAACGCAATCATGATCATGTTTGATATAGGAATGATCATTGCCATCGGCACGTTAATTTACTTTCCTTTTATTGTGATGCTTATTTTGTTATGGCTATCCCTATTATTGTACCGCTCATTTAGCTGGAGGGAGTGGGTTTCAGGATTGGTTGGATTTTTAATTATATTCTTTTTTATAGGTGTTTACTACTATTGGAGTGATAGACTATCTCAGTTTTATAAAATATGGCTTCCACTCGGCAACAAATTTCCCTCTGTTTTTAAGATTAATTACAATGATTACCTTGTTCTGATCCCGGTAGCTTTAATGATCATCCTTGCGTCACTGCAACTGAAGGAGAACTTTTTCAGGAGTTTTATCAGTACAAGAAAGGCTTTTCAAATGCTTTTCTTCATGTTTATAGTTAGCATATTGAGTTTTTATACTAAGCCCGACTTTCGTATTTATCATTTTTTGCTTTGTGTGCCACCAGGTTCAGTTCTTTTGGCTTATTATTTCTCCAATGCGCGCAAGCGCTGGTTTTATGAAAGTCTTTTTCTGGTGCTGGTATTTGCTATACAGTATTTTTTGTTTGTTTAATAGTGCTACGCTTTCCGTCTTGCAGGCGACATATTGTTTAGAACTTCGGCTTAGAATTGGTAGCACCTGTGCTCTCGCATCAATTTTTATTGCCAGACAATCGTTGTTTAACTATTTTTAACAAATACGATCGTTCAAACTAATTAAAGATTAATAGCTTTGTGACCATGGACTCAGGCGTTGGTAATGCATAACCTTGTTATTGATATTGGTAATACAAATCATAAGCTTGCCATTTTTAACGGTAGGGACCTTATTCATTATCAAAGTTCAGCATTAGTTTCTTCCAGATTATTGGAAGGTTTTATAGAGAAATATCAGGTTAAAAATTCGGTGATCTCAAGTGTTGGTGCGGTTTATGAAGAGGTCGTTAAGCTTCTAAAAGAGAAAACAAACTTTCATTCTTTCTCCACATTGTCATTATCCGGGGTAAAAAATTATTATGAAACACCATCAACTCTTGGTTTAGATAGATGGGCAAAGGTGATCGCTGCAAATGCTTACTACCCTGCAGAGGATTGTTATATCATTGATGCGGGGACCTGCATTACTTACGATCTTGTTAATCGTAGTGCTGAATATTTTGGCGGAAGTATAAGTCCTGGTATAGGAATGAGGTTTGAAGCGCTAAATCATTATACGAAGCGCTTACCTATTGTTCATTGGAATAGAGATGATTTGGAAATACCGCAAGGAACGAATACGATTAATTCGATAAAAAATGGTGTTTTACAGGGTATTGTAGGGGAAGTTAGCAGCAATATTGAGCTGCAACGGAAGAAAAAAGGGGAATTAAAAGTGTTAATAACAGGTGGGGATGCTACTTTTTTGTTAGAGCAATTAAAAAACAGCATCTTTGCGCCTCAAATTATACACGATCCCTACTTAGTTTTAAAAGGATTAAATGAAGTTATTGCATTTGAATATGTACAAAAAGATTAACTATATAACAGCAATATTGATATTGCTTACCAGTATTTCTGTTGAGGCCCAGGTTACATCACAGTCGCCCTACTCCGGTTATGGAATCGGAACCTTTAAAGGGTCGTTGCTCCCGCAGCTTAGGGCTATGGGCGGAATATCTACCGGCGTATTCAGGCCTTCAATTGACAACCTCATCAACATTCAAAACCCTGCTACATTCTCCGGTATCAACTTGGCTACGATAGATATCGCTGCTACTGGAACGTTTACCCAGTTGAAGCAGGGAGGTATTACTGAAAAAAGTTTTAATTCTACACTTGGACACATTGCGTTTGCCTTTCCAATAGTTAAAGGAAAAACAGGGATAAGCTTTGGAATTCTTCCTTATACGGAATTGGGTTACAAATTTAACAGTGTTTCGAAAATAGATACAAATACAGTTAATTATCCCCATTCAGGTGAAGGTGGGCTTACTAAAACATACATCGGTTTGGGCCATCAGTTGGGTGATCATTTCAGAGTTGGCGGTAACGTAGAATACTTGTTTGGAAATTTGATAGAGACTGTTTCGACAGAATTACAGACTTCTCCCGCTATAAATTCTAGGATACAGAATAAGAATAGCGTTGGTGGGATTAGCTTTTCATACGGTGCGCAGTATGAGATTCCATTAACAACTAAAAGTCGCATCACATTGGGATATTCAGGATCTTCTCCATCAAGAATCAATTCAAAGAAGACACAAGTAATTACACAGTATCTTAAAACTTCAGGGGTAGAAGAGGCCGCATTTGATACGGTGGCTTTCATCGATAATAATTCTGCTAAACTGAAACTTCCATTGATACATAACTTTGGAGTTTCTATTCAAAGAGATGACAAGTGGATGGTAGGTGCAGATTTTAGGACAGGTAAATGGTCTAAATATAGCCTTGATGGCGCAACTACAAATCAGCAGAATTTGCAGGACAGTTGGGGTGTCTCGTTAGGTGGACAAATTACACCGGATTTTACCTCGATTGGTAATTACTTTAAACGTGTAGACTATAGATTTGGTGTTAGTTATGATAAGAGTTATATTAAACTGGCCAATGGTGATGATGTTAAACAGATGGGCGTTTCCTTCGGACTTGGATTGCCTTTGGCACCGAACGTTGTGCGTACCTCTTTCTACAAAATGAACATTACAGCAGAGCTAGGGAAAATGGGATCCATAACCAATGGCAATGTAGAAGAAAACTATCTTAAACTTCATTTGGGTTTTACACTAAACGACAGTTGGTTTAGAAGGTATAAACTCAACTAATGAAGCGTCAAAGTATAATATCTTCCTTTATTGTACTTTGCATGCTGCAAATCCTAATCTCTTGCGGAGATGATGATTTGAAATCGGCTAACCAGCTTACCAGCAAAATCAACCTCAGCAGTGATACCACCCGTGAGGTTGATGTTATTTATAGTGATTCGGCAAAAGTACAAGCTGAAGTTTTCGCACCGTTATTGGTAAAAGTGGTACCAATGACAGGTGCCAGTTACCAGGAAATGAGTAAAGGAATCAAAATTAATTTTTTGGATCCACAGGCTAAAAGTAAAGGCTCTATTACTTCAGATTATGCTATTATGAAGGATCTTGAAAAGACCGCAACTTTCCAGCGTAACGTTATTGTTGTTAACGAGAAACTCACTTATAATACAGAAGAACTCGTTTGGGACCAAACAAAGAAAAAGTTTTTTTCTCCGAAAGGTGTGATCACCAAACCAGATGGGACAGTGCTTACCGCGGTAAATTTTAGTGCGACAGAAGACTTCAATACAATAACGTGGGACAATGGCACTGGACAGGTGTATGTGCCTGATAATTACGGGAAGTAAATATGTTTTGTAATAAATTTACTTTTTTTCCCAAAAGTTGTATCTTGCGCCCTCTTAAAAAAAATTAATAAATATAATATTATGGGGTTAATGACATTTTTGCGAAATCGCGCCGGCTACATCCTAATTGGGGCCATAGGTTTTGCAATTGTTGCATTTTTAGTTGGTGATGCAATTAACGTAGGTAAACCATTTTGGGCCGCTTCTCAAAAAGTAGTAGGAACTATTGATGGCGAAGAAATTAATATAGATCAATTTGGTCCAAAAGTAGAACAGAGCGTTGCTCAGTTCAAACAGCAATACGGTGGCTCCGGGAATGCGCAGATGCAGGCAATGGCAGTTGATAATGTATGGCAGGGCGAAGTTGCTAATGTATTACTCGGTAAAGAGTATAGCCGTTTAGGTTTAACGGTATCATCAGATGAGTTATCAGATTTGATTCAGGGATCTAATCCAAGTCCGCTTATTGTACAGTATTTTGGTAATCCTCAAACCGGACAAGTGGATAGGGCTCAGGTATTAAATACTTTTAAACAAGGCTATAAAGATGCTAAGGTAAAACCGCAGCTACAGGCATTGGAAGCTGAAATTGAAAGACAAGCTTTACAACAGAAATATTCTAAGCTGATCAATAATTCAATATATGTGTCAACATTGGAGGCGAACGATGAATATATGAATCGCAATAAGATCGCTAATTTTAAATATGTGGCGCTGGATTTTGCTTCTTTACCTGATGCAACAATTAAGCCTACTGATGCTGATTATTCTGATTATTATGACAACAATAAGAAGCGTTTCGAAAACCCTACAGAAACGCGTACATTACAGTATGTGTCATTTAGTGTTAGCCCTACAAAAGAAGATACTGCCGCAGTAAAAACTCAGGTAGACAAACTTGCCGCTGACTTCAAAAGTGCTGCAAACGATTCATTGTTCTCGGCAGTGAATTCAGATGTTAAAATACCTTATACTTATTTAAATAAAGGAAAGTTAGATCCAACTGTTGATTTAGTTGTCTTTAATTTACCTGCAGGCTCATTCTATGGCCCTAAATTTTCAGGTAACTCTTACAAATTGGTTAAGGTAATAGATGCTCGCTTCTCTCCTGATTCTGTTAAAGCGAGTCACATTTTACTTAACCCAACTCAGCTGGGTGGTGTGGACAAGGCTTTGAAGATGGCAGATTCTTTGAAATCCCTGATACAAAAGGGTGCTAGTTTTGCTTCTCTGGCATTACAATATAGCACAGATGGATCTAAAGATAAAGGTGGTGAACTTGGTACATTTGCCCGCGGACAAATGGTTCCTGAGTTTGAGAATGCTGCGTTTAATGGCAGCCCTGGTGATCTAAAGGTGGTAACCTCTCAATTTGGTATTCACTTACTTAAAATAGAGAAACAGATTGGTTCATCCAAAGTTGTTAAATTGGCCTATATAGAGAAGAATTTAGCCCCAAGTAATAAAACTAAAGATGCTGCATATAAAAAGGCTAGTTCTTTCTTGAATGAAGTAAAGGATGGCAATTTTGCGGAGCTTGCTCAAAAGAAAGGTTACAAAGTTGCCGTTGCTGACAAGATCACTCCTACACAAGGATATGCACCCGGACTAGATAACCCTCGTCAGCTTATTCGTGATGCGTATGGAGCTAAGAAAGGTGAAACACTTGATCAGGTTTACCAAATGGATAATTCTTTTGTAATTGCACATTTAACGGATATTCGTCCTAAAGGGCCACTTTCTTTGGATTTAGTTAAGAAAGAAATAGAACCTATGGTTCGTAATGCGGTAAAAAGTAAATTGTTAAAAGAGAAAATGGACAAAGCTTTGTCTGGTTCTGGCAATCTTAATCAGGTAGCACAAAAAATTGGAAAGAGTGTATTGCCAGTAGAAAATATGGTATTAGCTAATCCTGTTATCCCAGGAGCTGCCCAAGAGAACAAACTTGTTGGAACCGTGTTTGGTTCTCAGCCCGGGAAATTGTCTAAATCAGTAATAGGAGAAGGTGGAGTATATGCTTTTGTTGTCGATGGGTTTGCAAATCCGGCACCATTAGCCAATACCTACAAGCAAAAGGAAGCAATGATGCAGTTGAACTCACAACGTTCATTAGGCGCAGCTTTCCAGGCGCTACAGGATAAAATCGATATAAAAGACAATAGGGTGAAATTCTATTAGTCTTATTTTATGTAATTTTGTAACCGGAAGTATTTACTACTTCCGGTTTTTTTGCTATTGCGCATTTTGCATTTTACTTGTTAAAGATTAAAGCTATGGAGATTCAGGAAAATTTTGTCAACAAAGTGGCAGCGAGTGGTTTGGTTACCCTAAATCTGGAAAATTATTTTGATAAAGGAGAGCGTGTAGTGTATGACATTAAGGAAAATCTATTCCATGGGTTGATGTTGAGGGAAAAAGATTTCAGGGAGTTTATCAAGGAGCATGACTGGACAAGCTACACCGGTAAAAATGTAGCAGTAACCTGTAGTGCAGACGCCATCGTACCAACTTGGGCCTATATGCTGCTGGCAAACAAAATGAAGCCTTATGCGAATGAAGTTGTGTTCGGGACGTTAGATACCCTTGAAGCCGTTCTTTTTTCAAAAGCACTTGCTAAAATTGACTTACAATCTTTTGCAAACGAGCGTGTGGTCATCAAAGGTTGTGCAGATATAGCGATTCCTGTTTCAGCTTATGTAGAGATAACAGGTTTGTTAACTCCTATTGTTAAGAGCATTATGTATGGAGAGCCTTGCTCTACCGTGCCAATTTATAAACGTAAAGATTAAAATTGGAGAGCTTTTTGTTTAACCTGAGTATGAGAAAGTTTTTATTGTTAGTAATTGTTGTGTTTACAGGCTTTTATTGTAATGCTCAAGAACTTCCTTTCGTAAAAGAACCAGTATTTCAACCTGGGGAAGTGTTGCAATATAAGTTGAAATATGGATTTATTACTGCAGCAGAGGGTACATTAAAAGTATTAAACTCTGATCTTAAGTTTGATGGGAAGCCGACATACAGACTCAGTGTAGATGGGGTTACCTCTGGTACATTTGATGTCTTTTATAAGATAAGAGACCATTACGATTCTTACATAGACCGGGTAGACCTCAAACCATTTTTTTATCAGGAGAACATCAGGGAAGGAAGTTACCGTAGACTTGATAAAGCCAGATTTAGCCAGGATGAAAGAAAAGTTGTAGCTAGTAAAGGAACTTTTACTACGCCTAATAAGCAAACATTTGATTTGGTGTCTTCTTATTATTTTGCCAGGAGTCTCGACGTTTCAAAAATGAAACAGGGCGACTTTGTAAAATTGAATTACTTCCTTGGCGATGAGATCAGTCAGCTTGAAATTCAATATGTTGGCAAAGAAATTATAAAAACCAAGCTGGGTAAAATCAGATGTCTTAAATTTAGCCCTTCAATTAAACCCGGAAGAATCTTTAGGAAGGACAGTAGGTTATACCTTTGGATTACCGATGATGGTAACCGGGTTCCTGTAAAAGCCGAGGTAGAGATCCTGGTTGGATCTGTAGTAATGGAAATTAAATCTGCTGACGGCTTAAAATACCCTTTAGCAATAGTTAAGTAATAATGATAGAGGTACAAAATACGTTGATACATGAAGACCTCATTACTGAGAGTTTTGTATGCAACCTAAATAAATGTAAAGGGATATGCTGTGTGGAGGGTGATTCTGGTGCGCCGCTTGATGTTGCAGAAACTGCCATTCTAGAAGAGATCTATCCTAAAATAAAGCATTTACTTGAGGCAAAGGGAATTAAAGCCATTGAGGAGCAGGGGACTTCTGTAGTAGATGTGGACGGAGACCTTACCACGCCATGTGTGGATGGAAATAAGGAATGTGCATACGTTACCTTTGAAAATGGAATTACTAAATGTGGTATTGAAAAGGGGTATGAACAAGGATTAGTAGATTGGCAAAAGCCGATATCTTGTCACCTTTATCCAATAAGAATAACCCAATATCCGGAGTTTGAAGTATTGAACTATGATAGGTGGCATATTTGCCACGATGCCTGTTCGTTTGGCAGAGAATTAAAAGTTCCTGTTTATCAATTCTTGAAGGGTCCGCTCGTTAGGAAATATGGAGAAGATTGGTTTTCCGAACTTGAAGAAAATGTTCGTGAGCTAAATAGTTAGCTAGCCAAAATTGTTTATTATTTTGGCAATAGTTTCAAATATTGGATGCTTGAATTAGTTTCTCTTTGGTAATAACTTCTGTCAGGGTGGAATTTCCAGCTCAATGCGTCAGCAAATGATTAACCGGTTATGAATCAGAAACATTTTTTAGCATTAATTTTACTATCTGTAAATTCCATTGCATTCGGGCAACACGATCCTAAGGCTTTAAAAGACTGGCAGGATCAAAAATATTCTATGTTTATCCATTTTGGGGTCTATTCAGTTCTTGGAGGTGTATGGAATGGTAAACCTGCTACAAGGAATGTAAGTGAGCAAATTCAGGCACATGCTGGTATTTATACCGACGAATATGAGCAGGTAGCAAAAACATTTGATCCTGAAAAGTGGAATGCAGATTCCATAGTAGCACTTGCTAAAAATGCAGGTATGCGCTCCATCGTGATCACTTCAAAACACCATGATGGTTTCTGCATGTTCAAGACCAATACAACAGATTTCAATATAGTAGATGCCACCCCTTATAAAAGAGATGTTTTAAAGGAACTGTCTGAGGCATGTAAAAGAGGAGGATTAAGATTCGGACTCTATTTCTCCCTAATCGATTGGCATTTTCCTCAAGCTTCCCCAATATCCAGCAGCAATTCTGACTACATCACACCTGAGCATGTGGAATACAATAAGAAACAAATTACGGAACTAATGAGTAATTACTGACCAGTATCTGAGCTTTGGTTTGATATGGGCTCTCAAAATGCAAATGAAAGTAAGGATCTGAGAGACCTTGTGCATAAACTACAACCTAATTGCATGATTGGCAGCCGGATTGGTAATGACATGGGTGATTTTAATGTGATGGGTGATAACCAGGAGCCTGATTATGTAATCGGGGTACCATGGCAGTCACCAGCATCTTTTTTTGATGAAACCTGGGGATACCGGTCGTTTCAAAAACGCGGTAAAGAAGAAGATAAAATCCGCGAAAAGCTAACCAGCTTAATTAAAGTTGCCAGTCGTGGTGGCAATTTCCTGCTTAATATTGGTCCTAAAGGAGATGGTTCCGTTGTTGAGTTTGAAAAAGATGTGCTATTGGCCATGGGCAAGTGGATTGATAAGAACAAAGAAGCCATTTATGGTACCGATCCTGATCCATTTCATATATCTTTTAAATGGGGCAGTCTAACCAGCAGACTAAATAAACTTTACCTGCATCTTCTTTCTACACCTGAAAACAACTTGATCACTTTACCCGGGCTTACTGGTAAAATAAAGTCTGTAAGTGTACTAGGTGAAAAGGGTAAGCCTAAATTTACGCAGAGCACATCAGGAGTTAAAATTACAATTCCTGCAGTACTTGATATTGCGAAGGAATTTAAGGTCATTGTGGTAGAGTTTGTAGACGGTTATAAAGTGCCACCAGCAAATATTATTGAGTTAAAAGGAAGTTCGCTTGAATTGACAGGCCACAATGCTTTTAAACATTACAGTAGCTCTGGTATTGATTACAGCAACCGCTACCAAAGCACAGTAATGGAATCTTGGACAATCAATCCGGCAGCGAGCAAATCTGTTAGTCCGGTGCTTTATTTTACCGACAATGAAAAGGGAAAAAGTATTGAGCTGGAAATCAATGGAAAGCTAAATACCATTTCTTTAAATGGAGGTGATGCCTTACCGCTAGCTAATAATTCGGCAACCATTACATGGGGACCATTATACCAGGCGGGATTTTATTACTCCGGACCAGGCGGTGCGCATGGTAACTTAAAAGATGTGAATGTTAGTAAACCATGGCCAGGTAACGACAATAAGCCATGGGAGCTAAAATCATCCTGGAAAAATGATGAAACCTATACCGTAACAATGGATAGGAATAGCGCCACCTATTTGCTTCAAGAAATCACCTCTGAGACAGATCAGCCTTACTTGGTTGGAGTAACGAGTGGAGATGCGGTAACTGTATCCTTAAATGGGCAGGTCCTTGCAGAACATAACAATCCTTTTAAAGTAAAAGAGATGAAGGATATCATCTTACTTCACTTAAAAAAGGGGAAAAACCAATTGATTGTGAAATATTACAACGGTTTTAAGAAAAGCAGTAATATTAGTATTGATACCAAGGTAAAGCAGATCTGGTATAAAAAAGAGTTGAAAACGTTAACGATGGAGAAAGGTAGGTATTACCCGATAAGTTGGAAGTTGCATGATCCTTTTTCTCCGCATACTACCCTGGGATTACCAAATCTGATTTTAGTCTTAACAGAAAAATAGAGCCAAAGAAATTAGAGCTATTGGCTTGATGTATAATCGCTGCCAAAATACCTTAACGATTGGTCAATATTCCGAAATATTTAGCGCCTTAAATCGCTTACTTTGAGTAACCAAATACTAACCAATGACGAAGAATAATTATTTATTCCCTTTTATCATGATCACCTCACTTTTTTATATGTGGGGTTTTGTTCACAATCTTGATCCGGTACTTATACCTCACTTAAAAAGATCTTTCAGTTTAAATACACTTCAGGCTTCCCTGGTAGACTCAGCCGTTTTCATCGCCTATTTTGTAATGGCACTTCCTGCTGGTTTCCTGTTAAAGAAATATGGGTATAAAACAGGAATTTTAGTCGGACTAGCTTTTTTCGCTATAGGGTCTTTTCTATTTATTCCTGCAGCTAATACGCAGTTATACCCATTTTTCCTTGGTGCACTATTTATCATAGCATGCGGATTAACTATACTTGAAACGGCAGCTAACCCTTATGCTTCATTATTAGGTCCACCGGAAACTGCAACCTTTCGTTTAAATTTTGCACAAACATTTAATGGGCTTGCGGCAACACTTGCACCTGTCATTGGGGTGAAAGTTATTTTGATAAAGGGATTATCAGATCAGGATCTCAGTACAATGACCGCTTCTGCTAAAGAATTGGCTTTGGCATCTGAAGCCTCATCGGTTAAAACACCATATTTAATTTTAGGTAGTATTATTTTATTAATTGCTGTCGTATTCTTTTTTATAAAGCTGCCTGAGATCAAAGATAACTCTGAAGCGGATGGAGAAGAATCAGGTATATTTAAAGCGCTACGGCATAAACATTTAGGTTGGGCAGCTGCTGCTCAATTCTTCTATGTAGGGGCACAGGTTTGTGTATTTAGTTTCTTTATTCTATATGCTACTAAAGCGGCGGGTATAGATCAGCAAAAGGCGGGTTACTATGCCGGATATGGTCTTGGTCTTGCATTCCTTACAGGTAGAGTTGTGGGTACTTCTCTAATGAGGTTTATCAAAGCAGAATTACTTCTGGCCATTTGTGCAGTCGTTTGTATGGCATTATGCATAGTGGCCATAACCGCTACAGGAATGCTAGCCTTGTTTTCAGTAATTGGAGTTGCTTTTTTTATGTCTATTATGTTTCCTACCATATTTTCGCTTGGCATAAAGGATTTGGGTAAAGACACAAAAATTGGCAGTAGTCTTATCATCATGTCAATAGTAGGCGGCGCAATATTACCACCGTTAATGGGTTATATAACAGATGTTACTGGCAATATTCAAATTGGATATGTTGTTCCGTTGATATGTTTTGGCGTAGTGTTTTTATTTGCCGTTAAAGGGCATAAAATAATTAAAATCAGTTAAACAATAGTTTTATTTGTAATGGAAAGATATTGCCTGGCGCTAGACCTGGTTGATGATGATCAACTTATTTTGGAATACGAAGAAATGCACAAGGCTGTATGGCCTGAAATACTGGATAGTATAACTGGTGCTGGAATAGACCTAATGGAAATCTATAGGTTTGGAAACAGACTTTTTATGATCATAGAAGTGAGCGAGCACTTTTCATTCCAGCAAAAGTCGGCAATGGATGCTGCCAATGAAAAAGTACAGGATTGGGAAAAGCTGATGTGGAAATATCAGCAGGCAATACCAGGTTCAAAGCCTGGCGAAAAGTGGGTGATTATGGATAAAATATTTGAATTAAAGGCATAATGTCGGACAACGTTAAACACAGTTTTTTACAAATTCATCCAGGGGATAACGTATTGGTCGCTTTGCAGGATCTTTTTAAAGGAGACGCAATAGCATGGAAGGACCAAACCATCATTTTACAGGACGACATACGCGCTAAGCATAAATTCTTTATTGATCCGCTACAAATTGGAGAAGAAGTCATTATGTATGGGGTATTGGTAGGTAAGGCAACAACTCCTATTCAGCGCGGTGGATTAATGACTACACGCAATGTACACCATGCTTCACAAGATTATGCATATAGGACGGTCAATTATCAATGGGAAAAGCCAGATGTTTCAGCTTTTGCTAACCGCACTTTTAATGGTTATCATCGGGAAGACGGACGGGTAGGTACAGCAAATTATTGGCTCTTTATACCAACAGTGTTCTGCGAGAACAGAAATATGGATGTTATAAAAGAAGCACTCCACAACACACTGGGTTATAATGTAACCGATAAATACAAGCAGTATACCGCGCAATTACTGGAAGCCAGCTTAAGCGGCCAAAATATTGCTGATTTTAAGGTAGATGAAATTGCCGTTGCTGGATATCCTAAAAACAGGATTTTCAAAAACGTAGATGGCATTAAATTTTTAAACCACCAGGGTGGCTGTGGTGGTACAAGGCAGGACGCTTCGTTGTTAAGTAATCTACTTGCGGCCTATGCAGATCATCCAAATGTAGCCGGGATTACTGTGCTCAGTTTAGGCTGTCAGAATTTGCAAACCCAAGAGTTTTTAGACGATCTAGCGACAAGAAATCCTAACTTCAAAAAGAAAGTATTAATATTTGAACAGCAGCTTAGTCAAAGCGAAGATCAATTGATTAAAGATGCTATTCTTAAAACTTTTATCGAACTTAAAGAGATTAATAAAATTGAAAGGACGCCTGCACCGTTAAGCAAGCTTACAGTAGGTGTAAAATGTGGCGGCAGCGATGGTTTTAGTGGCATTTCGGCAAATCCAGCAGTGGGCTATACCTCAGATTTGTTAGTTGCGCTAGGTGCAAAAGTGCTATTGGCAGAATTTCCTGAACTGTGTGGTGCAGAACAAAATATCATTGACCGTTGCGTAGATCAATCAACCGCCGAGAAATTTATACGGCTAATGAGAGATTACGATGCACAGGCACATGCTGTAGGGTCTGGATTTCACATGAACCCATCACCGGGAAATATCAAAGACGGACTGATTACTGATGCCATTAAAAGCACTGGTGCTGCTAAAAAAGCCGGCACCTCACCAGTGGTAGATGTGTTGGATTATACAGAATCGGCGACTAAAGACGGACTAAGTCTGGTGTGTACTCCGGGTAATGATGTGGAAGCCACTACTGGCAAGGCCGCCAGCGGTGCTACCCTTATTTTATTTACAACAGGCTTAGGTACGCCAACAGGCAACCCTGTATGTCCGGTTATAAAAATTGCGACTAACACCGCATTGGCAACACGAATGGGTGATATTATTGATATTGATACCGGCGCAATTATCAGAGGGGAAAAGACGATTGCCGAAATGGGCACAGAGATTTTGGAGTATTGCATAAAGGCTGCTAGTGGCGAGGTCATACCCAAAGCAGTTTTGTTAAATCAGGATGACTTTATTCCATGGAAAAGAGGCGTTTCATTATAATCACCTTATGTTTAGTTTAAAAGAAAAAGTAGCAGTTGTTACTGGTGCTGGCAGTGGAATAGGACGGGCAATAGCAGTATTGTTTGCCAAACAAGGCGCATTGGTGCACATTATTGAAGTAAATGCGGCAGCAGCAGAAGAAAGCCTGGAAGAGATTAAAAAGACAGGCGGACAAGGGTTTATACACGCCTGCGATGTGACCAGTCAGCAAGCTGTGCTGGATGTATTTAATAGCATAGGAACAACCGATATTTTGGTAAACAATGCCGGCATTGCGCACATTGGCAGAGCAGATAACACCAGCGAAGAAGATTTTACTAAAGTATTTAACGTAAATGTAAAAGGCGCCTATAATTGCCTGTTTGCGGCCATTCCGTTGATGAAGAAAAGAGGCGGGGGTGTAATTTTGAACATGGCGTCTATTGCAGCTATAGTGGGTATAACAGACCGCTTTGCCTATTCAATGAGTAAAGGCGCGATTGCCGCAATGACCCTTTCTGTAGCAAGGGATTATATGGCCGATAACATCAGGTGCAATAGCATTTCTCCCGCACGTGTACACACGCCATTTGTAGATGGATTTATCGCAAAAAACTATGCCGGACAAGAAACCGAAATTTTTGAGAAGCTATCAAAAAGTCAGCCTGTAGGACGTATGGGAAAACCTGAAGAGGTAGCCAGCATGGCATTGTATCTATGTGCAGATGAATCAAGTTTTATTACAGGTAATGATTATCCGGTAGACGGAGGATTTGTAAAATTAAATAATTAACAACAATGAAATTAATTAGATGGGGATCGGCAGATCAGGAAAAAACAGGGGTTATCATTAATGATGTTTGGTATGATACTTCTGCATTTGGTGAGGATTATAATGAGAAATTCTTTAATGACAATGGTTTAGAACGATTGGCCGATTTTGTGAAAGCAAATGAAGGCAATTTAAAGGAAGTGGCGCAAGAAACGCGTTTGGGTTCGCCTGTGGCGAGACCATCAAAAATTGTATGTATTGGGCTAAACTATGCAGATCACGCAAAAGAGACCAATGCACCTATGCCGCCAGAACCTGTCGTATTTATGAAATCTACCACCGCACTTGTTGGCCCCTTCGATGATATCATTATTCCGAAAAACTCAGTAAAAACCGATTGGGAGGTTGAACTAGCCGTTGTAATCGGTAAAAAGGCATCTTATGTAGCAGAAGCCGATGCGATGGATTATGTTGCAGGTTATGTATTGCACAATGATGTGTCTGAACGCGAATTTCAAATTGAGAGAAACGGTACCTGGGATAAAGGAAAAGGCTGTGATACTTTTGCTCCCCTGGGCCCATTTATGGCCACAAAAGATGAAATAGCTGATGTAGACAACCTTCGCCTTTGGCTTACTGTAAATGGTAAGCTGATGCAGGACGGGAATACCTCCAATTTTATCTTCAATGTGCCATTCGTCATTTCTTATGTTAGTCAGTTCATGACTTTACTACCGGGTGATGTGATTTCTACAGGAACTCCCGCAGGAGTAGGGTTAGGCTTTAAGCCGCCAATTTATTTAAAAGAAGGAGATGTGGTAGAATTGGGTATTGATGGTTTGGGTACTTCAAAACAGCATTTAAAAAACTATGCGTAAGATAGACGCTCATCAGCATTTTTGGAACTATACAGCTGATATGAATAGCTGGATTACTGATGATATGGCGGTGCTAAGGCGGGATTTTATGCCGCAAGATTTAGAACCCCTCTTAACTCAGTTTGATTTTGATGGTTGTATAGCCGTTCAGGTCAATCAATCTGCAGATGAAAACTTATTCCAGCTTAACCATGCCGAGCAAAATACATTTGTTAAAGGCGTAGTGGGCTGGGTAGACTTCCGTGCAGCAGACCTTTCGGCGCAGCTTGCAGACTTAAGCCAACATAAAAAACTAAAAGGTTTTAGACATATCCTGCAGGGAGAGGAAGACCGTGCGTTAATGTTACAGCCAGATTTTTCTAAAGGAATTGGCCAGTTAAAAGAATATGGGTTTACCTATGATATTTTAATCTATGCAGACCAGTTGAAATATATACCTGAACTGTTGGAAAGACATCCTGAGCAGGCATTTGTACTGGATCATATTGCTAAACCAGACATCAAAAACAGGGAATTGGAGCAATGGGCAGCAGACTTAAAAGCACTTGCAGGTTTTGAAAATCTATATTGTAAAGTATCTGGTATGGTTACGGAAGCCAAATGGCATAACTGGAAACAGGCAGATTTTACACCCTATCTGGATATCGTATTTGAAACATTTGGCGCCAATAGGGTCATGTATGGGTCGGACTGGCCGGTGTGCCTTACTGCTGCAGCATATAGAGAGGTTCAAGGTATTATGAACACCTATATTTCAAAACTAACAATTAACGAACAAAGCCTTTTTTGGGGCGGGAATGCCATTAAGTTTTACAATTTAAACTAGCTATCTATGGATTTGCAATTGAAAGATAAGGTAATCATCGTAACTGGTGGTGCAAAAGGAATTGGAGAAGGAATAGTGTCTGTATTGGCCAGGGAGGGTGCCATACCAGTAATCGTTGGTCGTAACGAATCTGATAACCTAAAAGCAGCAGATAAAATTAAGGCTACGGGGGCCAATTGCTTTCAGGTGGTGGCAGAACTAGCGGATCCGGCAGCAGCCGAAAAAGCAATCGCTGCGGTAGTGGAACAATTTGGCAGAATAGACGGACTGGTTAATAATGCAGGTGTTAATGATGGTGTAGGTCTACAAAATGGATCTTACGAAGGATTTGTAGCCAGTCTGCATAAAAATGTGATTCATTATTACCTGATGGCACAAAAAGCACTGCCTTACCTCTTAAAATCAAAAGGATCCATTGTAAATATTAGCTCAAAGGTGGCAGATACGGGTCAGGGAGGCACATCTGCCTATGCAGCGTCTAATGGTGCAAGAAATGCATTAACCCGAGAATGGGCACTAGAGCTATTGCCTCAAGGCATCCGGGTAAATGCAGTGATTGTGGCAGAATGTTACACACCCTTGTATCATACCTGGATTAGCTCCATGCCAAATTCAGAAGAGAAACTTGCAGATATTGTTTCCAAAATTCCATTGGGTAAACGAATGACGACAGCAGAAGAAATTGCAAATGCAGTCGTATTCCTTTTATCTGAAGTTTCCAGTCACACAACTGGTCAACTGGTATACGTTGACGGTGGTTATGTACACCTGGACAGGGCTATTAAATAGCCCTTGTTTCTTCTTTCAGGAAATCAACCTCATCCGCAGTTAAAAGAGGTCTGAGCTTTGTGAATACCATTGCGTTATAATCGTTTAACCATTTTATTTGAGGGGCTTCCAATAATTCCTTTTTAACAATTTTAGTACTGATTGGTGCGATTGTTAAACATTCAAAAGCGTAAAACTCGTTGAATTCATTGCTTACATCGGCAATTGTATTTACCAGGTTTTCTATCCTGATGCCATGCTTTCCCGGACGGTATATTCCAGGCTCCACAGAGGTAATCATACCAAGTTCAATAGCAACAGGTGTTGGTGTTGGATTTAAAACCTGAGGCCCTTCATGTACATTTAAGAAATAACCAACGCCATGGCCGGTACCATGTCCATAATTTAAGGCATAGTCCCAAAGCGGTTTACGGGTGATGGCATCTATTTGATAACCACAAGTTCCTTTTGGAAAACGCGTTTTACACCCATCAATCATTCCTTTAAGTACTAAGGTATAGTCGGTACTTTCTTCTTCCGTATTGTTTCCCATGGGTATTGTCCTGGTGATATCTGTAGTGCCGCAAAAATACTGTCCCCCAGAATCCACCAAAAATAAACCTTGAGGCTTTATTTCAACATCACTTTCTTCGGTTGGTCCGTAATGCGGGAGCGCGCCGTGCGCCTGAAAAGCACTGATGGTAGTAAAGCTATCTCCAATAAAGCCTGCCTGTTCAGCCCTGAATTTTCTAAGCTCCGCAGCTGCGGATAACTCTGTAATGGTAATTTTTCCAATGTTTTCTGCAAGCCATTTTAAGAAACGGGTAATGGCTACTCCATCTTTTAGCATTGCCTCCCGAGTGTTTCCCAGTTCGGTTTTGTTCTTTATCGCTTTAAAATTGGTAGAAGGATTGGTTTCCTTAATGATCCTTACAGAAGGTGGTAGCAGTTTGAGGTAGGCAAAGCAATTGCGTTTGGGATCCAATAATATGGTGCTGTCTTTGTGGATGTTAGCCAATGCAGCTTCTATTTCATCATAAGGAAAAACTTCTACACCACTTTTAAGCAGGCTTGTTTTTTCTTCATAGCTGAGTTTAGCTACTGCTACAAATATTTTTGCATGATCCTGATCAATCAAAGCAAAGCTAAGTACCACAGGATTATAGCTAACATCTTTTCCGCGCATATTGAAAATCCAGGCCATATCATCTAAAGAAGATACCAAATGGATGCTAGCACCCATGGTCTGCATAGATTTTCGTATTTGTGCCAATTTGCTACTTACCGACTGGCCGATATATTCATCAGCAATCAAATATGCTTTTTCGGTTGGGAGATCAGGCCTGTCGCTCCAAATTGGGTCTAGGTAATCTTTATCAGTCACGCTTAATCCTTTTGCAGAAAATTGCTGTGTAAATAATTCACCTAATAGGATGGATAACAATTTTTCATTGCTGGCAATGCTGCTTCCGATGGGTAAATTTTCAATAAGCCATTGAATATACTCTGGAGCGTGTTGTACCTTTTGTTTTACCAATTCAAAACCACTGTTTTCCAATTGCTCGGTAGCCTGTTCAAAATAACGGAAGTCGGTCCATAGCCCCGCAAAATCATGTGTAATGACCAACGTTCCTGCAGAGCCTGTAAAGCCGGAAGCAAAGGGAATGCACTTATAATGATGGGGTAAATACTCGCTAATATGTGGGTCGGCTGAGGGGATAATGTAGGCTGATACCTCATCAGTTTTCATCTGCAGACGAATTGCAACTAGTTTTTCGGAATAAGTCATAGTTTTAATATATGGTGCTTAACGCAAATCTAACGAATACGGTTTAGATTTATTGACTTTGCCGTAGGGCTATGGAATCCTCGTAGATAATGGTAGAATTGAAAAAGCATCACATTCGTCAAAACTTCCTTTTTATTAGAATAGGAGGCCGCTGTATATAAACTCCAGACAAAATAATAATGAGTTATGACCTAATAAGGCATTTAATATAATTTAATTAGGAGTTAATAAGAACTTAATAGGGATATTGTCCCTGTTACCTCCCTATTACGTCCCTGTTACCTCCCTATTACGTCCCTGTAAGTTATTTCGTATTCATTAACTAATTATACAGGGGTCCTTAACTGAAGGTTACGTGTGTCCAGAGTGCTGGAACAAATATATCGTTATTTTTTGTTAAAAGAAAGCTCGTATAAATGCTAGATATGACACTACGCATAATTATTAAAAAAAGGATACTGCATGCTAAACTTTTGCAGCGTTTTTTTTAGGGCTAAACGCCATTTCCCCAAAAAATTATTATAATACGCTTTAATACTTAATAAATTAAAGAATAATATAATTGATACAATTGTCATCAAAAATTTGAGACTATGAATTTAATTAACTGTATATCAATAAAGTAAATGCTTTTTATGTCTAATTAATATTGAGTAGAAACCATGGCCTGTTTTTTGCCGTAAATACAACTCGATGGAATATTTGAATTAAACGCTGAAGTATGTATTTTTGTTTCATCAAAGAAAAATTAACGAATACTATAAATTAATGAGCTATCAAGATTACAAATGCAAAAAGTGCAATACCGATTTTCACTATCAAGTGCCTCGGGGATTTGTGCTTAAGCATATATTAGGATTTCTTCCATTACGGATTTACTGGTGTCCTAAATGCACTACTAACCGTTATGTGTGGATTGGTAAAAAGGAGAAGAGCAGATATTAGGTTCTTAATTACATAATCAGACTTAAAAATTGGCATTGTTAATGCTATGCATTAAATATATATTTGATTAGGGATAACGCTTTCGCTTTCTACAGTACCATCTAACTATGAAGAGAACTTTACTTGTCCTTATAATTTCCGGGTTTTCATGCGCTGGTTTTGCGCAGACAACTGGTAACTATAACTATACTATCGCCGCAAGGGCTTTCACACTGATGCAAATGCCTAAGGTGTTAAATGAGTCTGATGCCTATAATCTGGTTAGCGCTCCTATTAATGGTTTTATGTTTAAATTTAACGATAACCAAATCAGTTACCGCATTAACGGTTCCTATTATAATAAGGCAAAAAACTTTTATAACAATTGTGAAACCTGCGATGCTGCAGATGGTAAGCTGGTAGATTATTCATTTAAAGTGGGCTTTGAGAAAAACTTCAATTACTCCAGGATTCAGCCATATTTTGGAATCGATTTAGGCTACCGATCTAACAATTTTAGAGGAACATTGGATAACCGCAATGCATTAAAAGCAATGGCTATAAGTGCATCTGCCAACTCGCAGATGCAGAACGTTGAAGCTTCAAAAACGGGACTGGTATTGTCACCACTTGTGGGCTTAAAAATAAATATTATTAACCAGGTTTCCTTTTTCGCAGAAGCTAACCTGGATTATTTCTATTCATATGAGCGACAAGAGATGATCTCGCAAGACGTAAATAATACACGTACTTTAAATAAGTACTATAAATCGGAGTTTCTTTTTAACCCAGTATCACTAGGAATTCAAGTCCACCTGGGAGGAAATTAGGGATATTATTAAAGGCAAATGCTTATGTTTGTTTCTGTATATTTTTAACGTACTACATGAAGGTTGCATTAATAACAGGCGTTACCGGACAAGATGGGGCCTATTTGGCTGAGTTCTTATTAAAAAAAGGTTATTTCGTTCATGGCTTAAAAAGACGCTCTTCCCTCTTCAATACAGACAGGATTGATCACCTCTATCAGGATCAACATGAGAATGGCGTGCATTTTAAACTCCATTTTGGCGATCTTACCGATTCTACCAATTTAATTCGCATTATTCAGGAGACCCAGCCAGACGAGATTTACAACTTGGCAGCGATGAGTCACGTTCAGGTTAGCTTTGAAATACCCGAATATACCGCAAATGCCGATGGTATAGGAACACTGCGCTTGCTAGAAGCCATTCGGATTTTAGGCTTAGAAAAGAAAACAAAAATTTATCAGGCATCAACATCTGAGTTATATGGACTGGTTCAAGCTGTTCCACAAAGCGAGACTACACCATTTTACCCGAGATCACCTTATGCGGTGGCTAAAATGTATGCTTATTGGATCACTGTAAATTACAGAGTAGCCTATCAGATGTTCGCCTGTAATGGTATTTTATTTAATCATGAGAGTCCGCTAAGGGGCGAAACTTTTGTGACCCGTAAAATAACAAGGGCAGCCTGTAAAATAGCATTGGGTTTACAAAACTGTTTATACCTGGGTAACCTATCTGCACAGCGCGATTGGGGGCATGCCAAGGACTATATTGAGGCAATGTGGTTGATTTTACAGCAGGAGGTGCCGGAAGATTATGTGATTGCTACTGGTGTTACGACTACCGTTAGAGATTTTGTAAAAATGAGTTTTGCTGAACTTGGCATAGAAGTTGAGTTTAGCGGCAAGGACCAGTACGAACGTGGCGTAATCATAGATGTGGATGATGAAATGATTGCTAGACTTGGATTAAAAGATGAATGTTTGATACCCGGTACGATCGTAGTGCAGGTTGATGAAAAATATTTCCGACCTACAGAAGTGGAGCTTTTGCTGGGCGACCCAACAAAAGCCAATACGAAACTGGGTTGGCGACCTAAATATGATTTGCCTGCTTTGGTGCAGGATATGATTCAGGCAGATTTAAACCTGATGAAAAAAGACGAACATTTGAAGCTGGGTGGGTTTAAAACACTCAATTATTTTGAATAACTTTACGGCTCTAAATTTTATTAATATTACGCCTCTACAATTAAATATGAAATTTAAAAAAGCATTAACCGGCTTTATATTATTCTTAGCAATATTCTTTTCTCCCGCTGCATTTGCACAGACAAACTATGCGGATGTAAAGGTGGACGAGCTATCAGACGCACAGATCCGTCAGATGATCCAGCGTGCAGAATCTGTAGGATATAATGATGCACAATTAGAGCAAATGGCTACTGCGCAAGGTATGAAGGCTGAGGAAGTTGCAAAGCTTAGGGCTCGTGTTGCAAAGGTTAAAGCAGGATCAGGAACTGGTATAGCTACTACAGCGGTAGACGGAGACTTAAATTCAGAAAGAGTTTCCTCAGATACTGGTAAAGAAAGATCACCGGTGAAGGTTTTGACCGATGTGGGGCCAAGGATTTTTGGTTCCGAACTTTTCGCAAATAGCAATATCTCTTTCGAGCCAAATGTACGAATGGCGACGCCAAGAAATTATATTGTTGGTCCGGATGATCAGTTGTTAATCGATTTAAGTGGAGACAATGATGTTAATTATAATTTGAAGGTTAGTCCGGACGGTACGATACGCTTACAATATGTTGGTCCTGTAGCAGTTGGAGGATTATCTATTGAACAGGCAACAGCTAAGATTAAATCAAGCCTTGCAGGGACTTATCCATCATTGAGAAACGGAAGAACTAATGTTTCAGTCAACTTAGGTAATATCAGAAGTATTAAAGTAACTATACTGGGAGAGGTTGTTAAACCTGGATCGTATACCCTATCATCGTTATCTACCGTGTTTAATGCTCTAAATGCATCAGGTGGTCCGAATTCCAATGGATCTTTTCGGAAGATTCAGGTGATACGCAATAACAAAGTTGTATCTACTATAGATGTGTATGATTTCTTGCTAAATGGGATTCAAAAAGGCAACGTTCGTTTACAGGATCAGGATGTTATTAATATACCAGTATACCAAAGTAGGGTAGAGATGGCCGGTGAAGTGAAACGCCCGGCACTATTTGAAATATTAAGCACAGAAAGTTTAGCTGATGTAATCCGGTTTGCCGGGGGATTTAGCGACAAGGCCTACACAGCAACAATCAAGGTCTTACAAAACACCAACAAGGAAAGAAAAATTACAGATGTTAATGCGGAAAGCTTTAATACGTATGGTCCATTAAACGGTGATAAATATGTGGTAGAACAGATTTTGGATCGTTTTGCAAATAGAGTAGAAATTGCTGGCGCTGTTTTCAGGCCAGGTCAGTTTGAATTGGATAAAGGTTTAACATTAAAAAGCTTAATAGTTAAAGCAGAAGGATTAACAGAAGATGCTTTTTTGAACAGGGGTTATATCAGTAGGTTAAACGCTGACAATTCTCCATCATTGATTTCGTTTGATGTGGCTAAAGTGATGGCAGGGACTGAAGCAGACATTGTATTGCAAAGAGAAGATAAAGTTACTATATCGTCTATTTTCGATTTAAGAGATGAGTATAAAGTAAGTATACAAGGTGAGGTTCGTCAGCCAGGTACTTTTGAATATGGTGACAATATGAATCTGGAGGCCTTGATTCAAATGGCAGGAGGATTTAAAGAAGGCGCTACGCCGAACAGGATTGAAATTTCAAGAAGAGTAAAAAATAGTGACGCATTGTCCAAATCTGCATCGACTGCTGATTTGTTTACGGTAAATGTGGATCAGAATTTAAAGTTGATTGGCGATACATTTGTGTTGAAACCTTATGATATTGTTTCTGTTAGGAACTCGACAGGATATGAGGTACAAAAACAGGTGAAGGTTGAAGGAGAAGTTTTATATCCCGGGGTATATACAATTAGTTCTAAGAATGAGCGCTTATCTGATTTGGTAAAAAGAGCGGGGGGGTTGACACCATCAGCTTATATAGAGGGTTCGTCGTTGAAAAGACCCGGTCCGCAGGTTGTTAATAATGCTAATGATAAAAATGCAATTGATACTAGAGAAGAGGAACAAAGAAAATTATTGAATTTGAAACGGCTTCAGCAAAGTGGAGCAAAGGATACTTTGAGTTCAGACGTCAGTCAAAAAATAATTACATCAGATCTGGTTGGTATAGATTTAGAGCGAATCATGAAAAATCCTGGTAGTCGCTATGATTTGCTTGTTGAAGAAGGAGATGTTTTGCGAGTGCCTAAGCAACTGCAAACAGTTAAGGTAACCGGCGAGGTATTGAGTCCAAATAGCATAGTATTCTCTCCTCGAAAGACCTTTAAGCAATATGTAAATGGAGCCGGAGGTTTTACTTTTAATGCTTATAAAAAAGGAGCTCATATAAGATATGCTAACGGATCTGTACAGGCCGCCAGTAAGTTTATGTTTTTTAATAACTATCCGAAGGTATTGCCGGGTGCGGAAATTTTAGTTCCGAAGAAAGCGGAAAAGGAACCGTTGACTGTTCAAGGTTGGATTGGAATTGGAACTGCCGTGGCGTCTTTGGCTGCGATTGTAGTTAGTTTATTGAGATAATATGAATGAGCCCGGCATTAATCCTAAAAATTCAGTTCATTCTGACGAAGTATCGTTAAAGGATATTATAATTAAAATTCACCGTGGATTTGCCATGTTGCTATCTAAATGGCTGATAATAATGCTAGCAATAATAATCGGATCTACATTTGGCTTAATATACTCCTTTTCAAAGAGCCCCAGCTATATTGCCTCTACCTCATTTGTACTAGAAGAAGGCAATTCTGGTGGAGGTTTTATTGGCGGATTAGGAGGATTGGCATCAATGGTTGGATTAGATGTTGGGGCGGGCGGTGGCATTTTTCAAGGTGATAATATTGTGGAGTTATATAAATCAAGAACAATGATCCAGAGAACCTTGCTAACATCTATTAATTTTGATGGTAAGAAGCAGTTACTGGTGGAAAGGTATATTGAGCATAATAAGCTGCTAGAATCATGGAAGGATAATCCTAGGTTAAATAAAATCGATTTTAAAAAAAATGAAAATTTCACAAGATTGCAAGATAGTGTGCTGGGGGTGATTGTTGAGGATATTAGGACACGCTACTTAAGCGTGGGCAAACCTGATAAAAAGTTGAGCATTATTAGCGCTGAGGTAAAATCGACAGACGAATCATTTGCTATGGAATTCAATCGCGCAATTGTAGAAAACGTTAGTAATTTCTATATAAATACTAAAACTAAAAAGTCCTTAGAAAACGTGGTGATATTGCAACAGAAAGTTGATTCGGTCAGAGCTGTTATGGATGGTGCTATATATTCGGCCGCGTCGGTAGTCGATGCTACTCCTAATTTAAATCCTACTAGACAACTTCAAAGAACTGCACCTGTTCAGCGCTCTCAATTTAGCGCTGAAACCAATAAGTCAATTCTCGGAGAGTTGGTTAAAAATCTTGAATTGTCTAAAATGTCGCTTAGAAAAGAGACGCCACTTATTCAAGTTTTAGACGAACCAGTGTATCCGTTAGTCAAAATAAGATTTGGGAAAATGAAAGGATTGATTTTAGGTGGACTAATAGGGTTTATGTCTATCTGCACTATTTTAGTTGTTAGAAGATTGTATATACAAATTTTGTCTTAGTAAATATGGATATTTTAAAATTAATTGGACGGAATGTTGAATTGTTTGAAAGCGATATTCATCTTCATGAAAGCGAATTAACCACAGCGGTTCAGGAATCTTCATTCTTAGTAATTGGCGGCGCTGGATCAATTGGTCAAGCGGTTGTTAAGGAGATATTTAGGCGAATGCCAAGAAAACTTCACGTAGTCGACTTGAGCGAAAACAATTTGGTTGAGCTAGTTCGGGATATTAGAAGTTCATTTGGATACATAAAAGGAGATTTTAAAACCTTTGCTTTAGATGTTGGTTCGATTGAGTATGATGCATTTTTTGAATCAGATGGTGAATATGATTATGTTCTTAATCTTTCTGCTCTTAAGCATGTTCGAAGTGAAAAGGATCCTTACACGTTGATGAGAATGATAGATATTAATATTTTCAATACTGAAAAGACAATCAATCAGTCTATAAAGAAAGGAGTAAAGAAGTATTTTTGTGTTTCTACTGACAAAGCCGCTAATCCTGTTAACATGATGGGTGCGTCAAAACGCATCATGGAAATGTTTTTAATGCGCAAAAGCAACGAAATATCCATATCAACCGCCAGATTTGCTAACGTAGCATTCTCTGATGGTTCTTTGTTGCATGGGTTTAATCAAAGGATTCAAAAACGCCAGCCAATTGTGGCGCCAAATGATATCAAAAGATATTTTGTGATACCAAAAGAGTCAGGAGAACTTTGCCTAATGTCTTGTATTTTTGGAGAAAATAGGGATGTGTTTTTTCCTAAATTGAGTGAGCATGTAGATCTTATTACTTTTGCCGAAATAGCCGAAAAATATTTGAAGGAACTTGGTTATGAGCCATATTTGTGTGAGACGGAAGATGAGGCTAGGGCTTTAACAGAAACACTTCCCCAACAAGGTAAATGGCCCTGTTTATTTACTTCAAGTGATACAACGGGAGAAAAAGATTTTGAAGAGTTTTTTACAGAAGATGAAATTCTTGATATGGATCGCTTCGAAAACCTTGGTGTAATTAAGAATGATTCAACTTATGATCAGGAGAAACTAGATTATTTTACTGACGCTATCGCAACGCTGAAGCAGGATAAGTCGTGGTCTAAAGAGAATATTGTGAAATTATTTCATGATATGATTCCCGATTTTGGCCACAAAGAGACCGGTAAATATTTAGACGCTAAAATGTAATGGATGTAGTAGAGAGATTTCAGGCAACAACAGATTTTATAAAGGGCAAATACCCAGGTAAAGACTTTGTTGGGCTACATGAGCCTGTTTTTATAGGTAATGAACGCGAATATGTAATAGATGCAATTGACTCAACCTTTGTTTCTTCTGTAGGTGCTTATGTAAACCGTTTTGAGGAAATGATGGCAAAAATTACAGGGGCTAAATTTTCGGTTGCGATTGTGAACGGTACAAATGCACTGCACATGGGACTTATTCTGGTTGGGGTACAAAGGGAAGATGAGGTACTGTCGCAGGCCTTGACGTTTATCGCAACGGCAAATGCAATCAACTATATTGGTGCACAACCAGTTTTTATAGATGTGGATAGGGATACCTTAGGCATGTCGCCGATCGCTTTAAGTACTTTTTTATCGACAAATGGCGAGAAAAGAGGAGACGGAACTTACAACAAAAGCACCGGCAAAAGAATTGCTGCATGTGTACCCATGCACACCTTTGGTTTTCCTTGCCGGATCGATGAAATTTCAGCTATTTGTGAAGAATGGAATATTTACCTGGTAGAAGATGCGGCTGAATCCCTGGGGAGTTATTATAAAAGTAGACATACAGGTGTATTTGGAAAGATTGGTGTATTTAGCTTTAATGGAAATAAAACCGTTACCTGCGGTGGTGGTGGCGCTTTGGTTACGGATGATGAAACTGTTGCTAAAAGAGCCAAACATTTAACTACCCAGGCAAAAATCCCGCACAAATGGGAATTTGTACATGATGAAATAGGATATAATTACAGAATGCCTAACCTCAATGCGGCTTTAGCTTGTGCTCAGTTGGAGCAATTGGAACGGTTTGTAGAAAACAAGAGAGATTTGGCGGCTGCTTACAAGACATTTTTTGGTACGCAGAATATACAGTTTGTAAATGAACTGCCTGAAGCTAAAGCTAATTATTGGTTGAACGCTTTATTATTTAATGATCGTAAAGAACGGGATACGTTCCTGAGTTACTCTAATGAAAACGGCGTAATGACAAGACCAATTTGGGAGTTGATGAACAGGCTAAAAATGTTTCAGTATTGTCAGACTGATGACTTAACAAATAGCATCTGGATAGCAGATCGATTGGTCAATATTCCCAGTGGATTTAGAATTTAGGTTTATGAAAAAGAAGCTGATCTTAATAGGAGGAGGAGGCCATTGCAAGGCTTGTATTGATGTTATAGAGCAATCTGGTGGTTTTGAAATCATAGGTATTTTAGATGGAGGCAACTTACTTGGACATTTTGTACTGGACTATCAGATAATTGGTGCTGACGCAGACATTCCTAAATATATTGGATTGGGATACAGTTTCTTAATCACTTTAGGCCAGATTAAATCGGCCGACATCCGGAAAAAACTCTTTAATTACTTAATGGATTGCAAGGCAGATATAGCTACAGTAATTTCTCCACGTGCTTATGTCTCAAGATATGCGGAAATTGGAACTGGGACAATAGTTATGCACAACGTCACTATAAATGCAGGGTCCAGGATCGGAATTAATTGTATACTAAACACAGGCTGTAACATTGAGCATGATGTGTTGGTTGGCAATCATGTGCATGTGTCTACACTAGCCGCTATAAATGGTGACTGTGAAGTTGGCAATGATGTATTTATCGGGAGTAATTCGACGATTTCAAACCAAATGAGAATTTTAGAAAATACAGTTATCGGGGCTGGTACAGTTGTTGTAAAGGCTATAAGAGAAAGTGGGATTTATGCAGGAAATCCTGCAAAAAAAATAAATTAATGGGACATGCAATCATTATTGCAGAGGCTGGAGTAAATCATAATGGTGATTTAAACAATGCATTTAAACTGGTGGATGCTGCCGTCGCTGCAGGGGCTGATTATGTGAAATTTCAGACATTTAAGGCTGATAAACTAGTTTCAGTCAATGCAAAAAAAGCTGAATACCAGATAGAAAATACTCATAACAATAGCGAGTCTCAATTGGAAATGTTAAAAAAATTGCAGCTTTCAGAAAGTGACCATGAAAAGCTTATCATATATTGTAATGAGAAAGATATTCAGTTTTTTTCGACAGCTTTTGATTTAATTTCACTACAGTATCTATCAACCATTGGCTTGGACATGGTTAAAATTCCTTCAGGAGAGTTAACCAACCTGCCTTACTTGCGCTTAGCCGCTAAACTGTTTGCCAAAGTTATTCTTTCTACAGGTATGGCAACGCTCGAAGAAATCAGTTCAGCCTTGAATGTATTTTTAGATGCTGGAATAGCAAAAGAGCATATAACCATATTGCACTGCAATACAGAGTATCCTACGCCAATGCATGATGTTAATTTGAAAGCAATGCTTACTATCAGTGAAGAATTTGGGACAGCAATCGGCTATTCAGATCATACATTGGGAATTGAAGTTCCTATAGCTGCGGTTGCTTTAGGAGCAACAATTATTGAAAAGCATTACACCTTAGATCGTAATTTACCGGGACCGGACCATGTTGCTTCATTGGAGCCAAGCGAGTTAAAAGCGATGGTTTCAGCCATCAGAAATATTGAAACTGCATTACTAGGCTCTGGCATAAAAGAGCCTTCTACTTCTGAAATAAAAAATATAGCTATAGCTAGAAAAAGTATTCATTTAAATAATGATAAAGTACAGGGTGATACCATATCAGAGCATGATCTAGAAATGCTTAGACCAGGGGACGGGATTTCCCCAATGGAGGTAGATCGTATTATTGGTAAAAGGATAAATAAACCGTTGGCGGCTGGACACAAATTGTTATTAACGGACTTTGAGGCATGAAGATAGGTATTTTAACCAGCTCTAGAGCGGATTTTGGTATTTACTTGCCATTAATTAGAGAGTTGAAGAAAGACTCTTTCTTTTATCCAAATATCATTGCTTTTGGAACGCATTTATCGCCCTTTCACGGAGAAACCATCAAGCAAATTCAAAACGAAGGGTTCGAAGTAAAATACAAAGTAGAGTCGATGTTACTCACAGATAGTCCTGAAGCAATTGCTACTGCTGTTGGCCTTACTACAATCAAGTTTGCTGATTTTTGGCAAAAATACAAATCAGAGTTTGACCTCGTTTTTTGCTTAGGGGATCGGTACGAGATGTTTGCGGCTGTTACTGCGGGAATACCTTTTGATATCCCTTTTGCTCACTTACATGGGGGCGAATCTACTCTAGGTGCTATTGACAATATTTACCGCCATGCCATTACGCTTGCTTCAAAGCATCATTTTGTAGCTACAAATATTTATTCGGAACGAGTTGCCAGTATTATAGGTAGTGATAAAAATATAACGACTGTTGGCGCACTTAGTTTAGATAACGTTAGTACAATGGAGATGTTAAGCATTGATGATTTTAGGACCAAATGGGATATCGATTTATCGATAAAAACAATACTATTTACCTTTCATCCAGAAACCATAGCTTATCATGAAAATTGGAAGTATGTTAATGAGTTAATCCAAGCTATCGATGTGATTAAAGCAAATTATCAGATTTTAGTTACTATGCCAAATGCAGACACTGCAGGAAACATTATCAGAAATGCACTAAATACTAACTTTAGTAACGATTCAAGAGTCTTTCTAATTGAGAACTTAGGTACAGAAAGTTATTTTGCAGCTATGAAATATTGTAGTTTTTTACTCGGCAATACTTCCAGTGGCATTATCGAAGCTGCGTCCTTTGGTAAGTATGTAATAAATTTAGGCGACCGTCAAAAGGGAAGAGCTGTAGGAAATAATGTAATTCATACAGAAATAAGTTCAAGAGCTATAATAAATGCTGTGTGTGAAATTGAGTCTATGGAGTCTATAGGTAAAGAAAATATATATTGGAATAGTGGAGCAACAAATAAGATAATTGAAGAACTGAAAGCGATTGCAAAAAAATGATTAAACATCAAGAACATATTGTTTTAATGTATGATGAGGCGAGAACGGCTCTAAGAATTTTGGATCAGTTGCCGGAGAGCACCAGCAGAACTCTGTTTGTAGTGAACGAGCATGGTAAAATGGTTGGCACCGTAACCGATGGGGATATTAGAAGGGGTTTACTTAATGGCAGTGAGATTTCACAAGCTATTGGGTGCTTCATGAATAAAAAATTCAAATATATCCAAGATGGAGAAGATAGTGTCTTGGCGTTGAAACAATTTAGAAATGCTGGAGCGTCTCTTGTGCCAAAACTAAATAATAACTTTAAGATAGTAGAAATACTGGATCTTCTTTTAATTAAAACAGTATTGCCATTTTCGGTATTACTTATGGCTGGCGGTAGAGGAGAAAGATTAAAACCCTTAACTGATTCTACACCAAAACCGATGTTAACAGTAGGTGGAAAGCCGATATTGGAAATTAATATTGACAGGTTAATTTCTTATGGTATAACTGAGATTTATATCAGTGTAAATTACCTGAAAGAGCAAATCATAGATTATTTTGGTGATGGTAGTACGAAAGGAATTAAAATATTTTATATCGAGGAAGAGGAAGCTTTAGGTACATTAGGGGCCTTAGCACATATTGATAAAATTAAGCATGAAGATCTTTTAGTTATGAATTCGGATTTGTTAACCAATATAGATTTTGAAGATTTTTATAATTTTTATAGAGAACAAAATGCTTCAATGGCGTTGGCCAGCATTCCTTATAATGTGAATATTCCGTATGCTGTTTTGAAAACAGATGAGCATATAGTGCAGTCATTTAGCGAGAAACCAACTTACACTTATTATTCTAATGGGGGCATTTATTTAATGAAGTTTTTGCTTAAAAAGCATATCAATAAAGGTGAATTCTATAACGCAACGGACTTAATGGACAAAATAATTTTAGATAGCGGCTCGAATTTAATCCATTTTCCAATTTTGAGCTATTGGTTGGATATCGGTAAACATCAAGATTTTATTAAGGCCCAGGAAGATGTTAAACACATTGGGCTATGATAAAAGGGACACTAATCTTAATACCCGCAAGAGCTGGATCGAAAGGTTTGCCTGGTAAAAATGTCAAAATTTTAGGAAATTTACCACTAATTGAGCACACGCTTAGATTTTCGTTGAAAATAAAATCTGAAATAGATGTAGTATGTGTAAGCAGTAATGATGAGCAGGTTTTAACGATTGCTAGAAATTATGAAGGTGTGGATGTACCATTCGAACGGCCAGCAGAATTAGCATCTGATCATGCAGGTTCCTACGAGGTGGTTATGCATGCCCTCAACTTTTATGAAGAACAAGGAGTGAAATTTGAGAGGTTACTTTTGTTACAACCGACATCACCACTCAGACATATTGAAGACTATAACAACATCAAGGAATCATATACTTCAGTTTGTGATATGGTAGTTTCAGTTTCGATATCAAAAAATAACCCATATTTTAATCTTTTCGAAGAAAAGAATGACGGATTTTTGAAGAAGTCAAAGGAATCGAATATTATTCGCAGACAAGATTGTCCGGAGGTTTATGCCTTCAATGGTTCTTTTTATTTAATAAACGTGAACTCACTTAAGAGAACAAATCTTCATGGCTTTACAAAAATTATTAAAAGCGTTATGCCCGAAGAAAGATCTATCGACATAGATAATAGGATAGATTGGAAAATTGCAGAATATTTTTTAGAAGAGAAAGTTAATGAAAACGGTTAGAATTATTCCAAGGTTAGATATTAAAGGGCCCAATTTAGTGAAGGGTATACATTTGGAAGGTTTAAGGGCTCTAGGTAAACCATCAGAATTTGCAAAATATTATTACGAACACGGCGCGGATGAATTGATGTTTATTGATGTGGTAGCATCTCTCTATGAGAGAAATAGTCTTCATGATATTATCTCGGAAACTGCAAAAAGCATCTTTATCCCAATTACAGTGGGTGGTGGAATAAGAACTATAGCTGATATTAAAAAAATGCTAAGGGCTGGTGCCGATAAAGTAGCCATAAATACCGCCGCAATTAATAATCCCGCCTTTATTAAAGCTGCTTCTGAAGAATTTGGTTCGTCAACAATTGTGGTAGCTATTGAGGCAATAAAAAATGTGGATGGTCAATACTACGCATTTACAGATAATGGTAGAGAGGAAACTGGTGTAGAAGTTGTTAGTTGGGCAAGAAGAGTGGAGGAATTAGGTTGTGGCGAGATTGTCATCACGTCTGTAGATAATGAAGGAACTGGAAAAGGATTTAATGTAGAATTAATAAATGCCATAGCTTCAGAAGTTTCAATTCCGGTTATCGCTCACGGTGGTGCAGGTCAAAAAAGAGATGTAGAATCATTACTTGATGAGGGAATAGTTGATGCTGTCGCAATTGCCTCTGTCTTGCATTACGATACAATACAATATTTGGAAGCAAATACGAAAAACCAATTAGAAGGCAATTTCGATTTTCTTAGAAGTGGAAGATTGTTTGGTAAATTCTCGACATTTAATCTGCAAGATTTAAAAAAACACCTACATTCAAAAGGTATTTATTGTAGATAGAAATAAGATGAAAAAGAAAACAGTAATTATCGACTACGGACTAGGCAATTTATACAGTATAGCGCAGGCATGTGCACATGTTGGAAATACACCTGTTATTACATCTAATCGAGAAGAAATCATTAATGCAGATTCAGTGATTTTACCAGGTGTTGGAGCCTTCAAGGTAGCTATGGATCAGTTGAACGAAATGAATTTAACAAATATTATTATAGAATTTGCCAATTTAGGAAAACCGCTTATGGGAGTTTGTCTAGGGATGCAACTTCTATTTGAAACAAGCCAAGAGTTCGGGGAGCATGAAGGCCTAGGTTTAATATCAGGTTCTATTAAAAGGTTTCCTCAGGTGTATAATCAAAAAAAATTGAAAATACCTCATATCGGTTGGAATAGGTTATTTAATAGTAATATAGAATGGGGTAAAACGCCTTTGTTGGAAGTTTCAGATAAAGATTTTATGTATTTTATACATTCTTACTATGCAGAACCAACAGATTTATCGACGATTCTTACATATACACATTATCAAGATTTTAAATATTGTTCTTCTGTACAAAAAAATAACATTTTTGGATTTCAATTTCATCCAGAAAAAAGTGGCGAAGCTGGATTAACTATTTATAAAAACTTTTTAAGCATTTAATTATTATGGAACATAAAAATACCCAACAGAGATACAATCTTCCTACGGAAGTAAAATATTGTGTGAAATGTACAATTTCAAATCAAAGACCACGCATCAGTTTCGATGAAAATGGCGTATGTTCTGCTTGTAACTTCGCAGAATTTAAACAGAATAAGATTAATTGGACTGAAAGGGAAAATGAACTTGTAACGTTGTTGGATAAATTTAGAAGAAACGATGGTAGATATGACGTCATTGTACCGTGTAGTGGCGGCAAAGACGCAGCTTATATTGCACATGAGCTCAAACATAAATATGGAATGAATCCGCTTACTGTAACATGGGCGCCTCATTTATATACCGATATTGGCTTCCAAAATTTACATAATATGGTAAGGGTAGGCGATTTAGCAAATGTTCTAGGCACACCTGCGGGTCAAACCCATAAAAAATTAACTAAACTTTCATTTGAAATATTGGGAGACCCGTTTCAACCATTCATTTATGGGCAAACTAATTTCCCACTTCAAGTAGCGGTGCAAAATCAGGTTCCATTAATTATGTATGGAGAAAATGGAGAAGTAGAATATGGCGGAGATATGAAAAATGCATTTAATCCTAAAAGGGATTATAAAAGCGACCATAAGAAGCATTACTTTTCAGGCTTAGGTCCAGAAGATTTAACTAGATATGGAGTTAGCGAAAAAGATCTCGTTCCTTATATGGCACCATCTAATGAGGCTTTAGATGCAATGGGGACTGAAATCCATTTTTATGGCTATTATAAAAAATGGATTCCTCAAGAAAACTATTACTATTGTGTCGAAAATACAGGTTTTGAGGCAAATCCAGTTAGAAGTGAAGGAACTTATTCAAAATATGCGTCATTAGATGATAAGATCGATGGCTTCCATTATTATTTGGCCTATATCAAATTTGGCTTAGGGAGATGTACATCTGATACGGCTCATGAGATTAGGGATGGTCATATTACCAGAGAGGAAGGAGTTATATTAGTAAATAAATTTGATGGTGAGTTCCCAGTTAAATATTTTCAAACATTTTTAGAGTATTGTGATATTACTGAAGAGTATTTCTGGGAAGTTGTAAATAGTTGGCGGGCTGAACATCTTTGGGAGAAACTTGATAGTGAGTGGGTATTGAAAACTAAAATAGCTTAAAATGAATATATTATTTGTTGGTTTTGGAGGAATGGGTTGTCGACATGCTCAATCTTTTTTAAATAAAAAAGATGAACATGATTTATTTGTAGTCGAACCGGTTAGAGATTTATATATTTCTAATTTATCCAGAATAGGTGCAACGGAAGATGATTTTAAATGGTTTAAATATGTTAGTGATGTTAATGTACAAATTGATTTTGCCGTTGTCGCAACACCTTCAGAACCTCGTTTTGATATTGTACAAAAACTAATTGATAAAAACATCCAATATTTTCTCTTAGAGAAGGTTGTGTTTCAGTCTATTCAACAGTTTCAGACAATTATTGAAAAGTTGGAAATGCATGGTGCTATAGCGTATTGCAACTTCGTTAACCGTTATTTTCCACAATATCTCGGTATTAAAGAGCTTACCACGGAATCTAAAGACGTGTTACAAATGACTGTTATAGGTGGTGATTTTGGCCTGGGTTGTAATGGCCTGCATTATTTAGATTTATTTGAATATATTACGGGTAGTCAATCCTCCGATTTTGTCTCAAATCTTAACGAGAGTAACATTGGTAATAAAAGAGGGAGCCAATATAAGGAAGTAGTTGGAACATTGGTGTGTAGGACGCAGACGAAAAGTGGTTTCAATATTAGTGCTAAAACAGGTAAGAAAATTGGAGTAGAAGTCACTATCACTACACCTAATGCAGTACATCACTTTGATGAAGATGATCAGATGTATCACTTTTATAATCTGGAAAATATGAGTTTACAATCTGAGAAATTTGTTATGTTGCCATCGAGTTCGCTAACTTATAAAATTTTTCAAGATATATTTAAAAATGAGTGCTTATTACCAACGGTACAGCAGACTCTCAAATTGCATGGCCAGTTTTTTGATCAGATTAATAAAAGTCTGCTGAAAGAATCATCAAATGATACAATTTGTCCTGTGACATAATATTAGATTATCTTTATTAGCAAAAAATGAGTTTGAAAGGAATGAAAGTATTATTAGTAGGTAGCGGCTACATGGCTAAAGAGTATTTGCAAGTATTAGCAAGTTTGGATTTTAAAGTCACCGTTATTGGTAGGGGAAAAGAAAAAATAACAATATTAAACGAAGAATTCCCTCAATTCGATTTTCATAGCGGAGGGCTAGAGAATTATTTCAAAGATGACAATGATGGATTTGATTTTGCAATTAATGCGGTGAACGTAGAATATCTGAAGGAAACGTCGTTGTTGTTGATTAACAAAAAAATTAGAAATATTCTTGTCGAAAAACCAGGCGGACTAAATCAGAAAGAAATAGATGAATTAACGATCCAGTCAGATCAAAAGAACGTTAATTTATTTATTGCCTATAATCGTAGGTTTTATTCGTCAATCAATATCCTTCAAGAAAAAATTAAAGAAGATGGAGGCATTAAATCTGTTCATTTTGAGTTCACAGAATGGACTCATACTATTGACGCTAATATGTATGCTCCCTCGGTTCTAGAAAAATTTATAATTGCAAACTCTACCCATGTAATAGATACTTTTTTTTATCTGGCGGGAACGCCCAAAATACTAAATAATATGGTTGGTGGCAATGAAATTAGTTGGCATCCTGCTGGCTCCATATTTATTGGTAGCGGAATAACAGACAGAAATATATTCTTTACCTATAACTCAAATTGGAATGCTCCAGGTAGGTGGGGCATTGAGGTCCTAACTTCAAAAAGGAAGTATTATCTCAAACCTCTTGAGCGTTTGGCCATTCAGGAAAAAGGTTCGGTAGAAATTAAGGCTTTTGATGCGGACTATTCCGTGGATATTGATTTTAAACCTGGTCTTAGGCTAATGTTAGAATCGTTTTTTAATGGTGGTGATCTTCGTTTATGCACAATTAAAGATCATCAAAGAAGTTTCCAATTTTATGAAAATATTGGAGGTTACATCGAATGAAAATTGGTTCGGTTGCTATAGACTTTGTACAATTTTAAACAAAGATTATACTCACAAACTATAGCTTATTTAAATGATAATGAAGTGATTTAATTCAATAAATGAAATGAGCAATAATATAGAATTATTTTACACTAAGATAAATATATGATTATTCAATTTTACGCAGATTCATTAGGCTTACCTCGACCTAAGATAGTAAAAGCGTCCGAAACTTATATTCAAATTTTTACAAATTGGTTACGCACTAAAAATGAAGAACAAATCTATTTATATGACAGAGCCAAAGGCGGTTCTGTAATCACCCAACTTTTTAATATTTATAAAGAGGATAATACCTACATTGAAGAGAAGAAAGATATTTTAATAATTCATGAAGGGATTTGCGATTGTGCGCCAAGACCTATTTCTCCTTTATTGAGGAAAATTATTTGGAAACTACCGTCATTTCTTAAGAATAAAACAATTCATTATATACATAAAAACAGGGCCAAGCTTTTGAGCAAAGGCAATATATATTATCATACTTCTGAAGAAGAATATAATAAGATACTATTAAATTGGCTTAGTGATGCGATCATCACGTTCGAGAAAGTAATTCTTTTTACAATTGCACCTACCAATCAAAAAACTGAAGTGCATTCGCCAGGCTTATCGTCAGCAATAAATTCATATAATAATGTCATAAAGCAGGCAGTTAGTCAAATAGGATCTCATAAAATTTCATTAATAGATACTTTTAGTGTTATCAATTCTGATAAAAATTTAATTGATAAATATATAACAGAACTAGACGGTCATCATTTAACAAAAGAAGGGCATAGATTTTATGCAAACAAACTAATTGAGCACTTCCTAGATGTTTAAAAAATTACTTTCACATTCTTTTCTTTACTCAGTTGCACCTCAATTACCAAGATTATTGTCACTATTGTTGTTGCCAATATTTACAAAGTATTTAACTGAGGAAGATTATGGTATTTATGGTGTGATTACAGCGTACTTATTTTTTATTTCAGTATTAAAAGATTTAGGATTTTCTGTGGTATTTGTAAATACTTTTTACCAACATCCTAAACGCTGGCCTTTTTTATGGCGATTGTTACATGGGCATTTAATTATATGGAGTTTTATCTATGCTGCCATATATCTTTTGGTATTATATATGGTCGTACCCAAGGAAGATGGAGATAATTTTTTTTGTTTAGCTTTAATTGGTCTTTTGCAAATTTTTATTTTAGATAATTCAAATACAATCGGTAATTATTATTTTAGATTTAAAGAAAAGCCCCTATTTATTGCAATTGTATCAATAGTAAGCGGAGTTGTATCGGTCTTGGCTACATATCTTTGTATAGTAGTTTTCCAGCTGGGTTATTTAAGCTGGTTCATTGCAATATTTGCAGCAGCATTAGTAAGCTTTGTTCTATATTTAAAACCCATTTATTTAAAGCAAAAACTTTGGCCAATAATTACCTGGAGGAAAAATTTCATAAATCCCTACCTAAGAGTTTCATTGCCTATGATTCCACATAATTATTCTTCGTTTTTACTCAACTCAAGCGATAGAATGATGTTAGATTGGTATAAGGTAGATCATAAAACCATTGGATATTATAATTTTGCTTATCAATTTGGCTCGTTAATGGAAGTAATAGGTGGCGCAATAGGGATGGCAGTTGGCCCATTTTATACAAAAATGTATATAGCTAACACGGCTAAAAGCTTACAGGACGAAAGGAACTTTACTCTTTTTATGATGGGGACTTTTATGATAGTTACTTTTTTAGCATCACTATGGTTAAAAGAAGTATTTGCTATTATGGTTAATAATGATAAGTTAAAAGCGTCCTATGATATTGGGATATTGATTTTAATGGGTTATTCCTATCGACCGATGTATTGGAGTGCAGGTATAAAATTAACAACACATGGAAATACAAATATTTTGTGGCGAATTTCGGCAGTTGGTGGAGTTATTAATGTATTGCTAAATTTAATTTTTATTCCAAAATACGGTATATATGCAGCAGCTATAAGTACACTTATTGGTTTATTATATACTGGTTTTGCAGGCTTTTATTTTAAAACTTATCAAAGACTTAACCTAAAAGGATATAATCACTTTCCTACCCTATGTATGATATTGGTAGTTGTTTTTACAACTATAGTTTATTTTCTCAGAGACATTTCAATTGTTTATAAAATAGTAATAACTATAGTTTTATTGTCCGCCTATACTAAGATGTTATTACGTAATTTCAAAATGTTAAATAATATTCATTTCTAGAATAGTAAAATGGGTTATAATAAATTTGCTCTTGGCAATTCCTCAGCTTTAATTAAAAATTTTGAAACTGAGAATATTGAATTTTTAGCTACACAAGAATATGAGCAATATTCACTGTGGCAAATTGTAAAATATCCATTATTATTACATTGCTTAAGTATCTCAAACAAAAGCGCTGGCTCAAACATCGGAACAAAAAGAGTATTTTTTTTAAGTCTTATTAATAAAAGTAAATTGTTTTTTAAAGCCATAAAACTTTATTTAGATTTAAAAAAAATTAATTATCCAATCTATCTTTTTATCACCAACTCAATAGATAAACTAGCTTTAGATGAGCAAGGCCTGTATCATAATTCATTAATGGATCCAATAATTGATTTCTTTGAAGATAAAAATATTCAGATTTTACATTTTGAATATAATAGAAATTCAAAAAATCCCAGTCGTAAATATGGAAAATGGGATACAGCATATTTAGATGTGCTTAAACATTTCTACAAAAACAGAAAAACAGAAAATCAACTTTTTGTTGATAGATTTAATACATTTTTAAAAGATCAAGAAATAAATATTTCTATAAGCAGTCAATATGTCGATAATATATGTCGAAATTTTATACAAAAGAGAAATCTCTGGTTGTCGTTATTTAAAGAAAAAAAACCTATTAAAATATTTACATCGGAAGTAACAAATACAGGGTTTCTAGCGGCTTGTAACATATTAGATATTAAAGTTTATGAATTTCAACACGGGACTATAGATAAAGATCATCCTGCATACTCAATTAGTGAAGAAATTGTTAAAAATAAAATAAAGTTAAAACCATATGCGTACGTTGTTTTTGGAAAATCTACATCTTTAGCGTTAAAAGCACACTCTTTTAATAATGATGTTAAAATTATTGAAATTGGGAAAAAAAGCATTGATGATTTTAGATCTTTAACGTGCAATAAATTAGTTAATAAGGTCTTACTTTGTTTACAACCCTATATGGATGAATTGAATAAGGAATTAGTTGAGACATTTGTAGAATCAAATTTTACGAAATTCCTAGTAACTTTAAAATTTCATCCACTACAATCGAAGGGTGAACAAGAATCATTAGCAAAATTAGCTTTAAACAACCAAAACATTACAGTTGCAGCTACCAATGAAAAAATTCATAATCTTATTTGTAAGCATGATATAGTAATTGCGCACACAAGCAATGTATTAGAAGAAAGCATTAGTTTAAATAAGCCAACCATTACAGTTACCACTATTGAAGCACCAAACGCCATGATAGATTTAATAAATGATTCTGATATTAAGGTAGCAATTCTTCCAATAGATGTTAATAAGTTACTGACAACAATAGATAAATTTTACACAGATGAATCATTTAAACTAAAATGGACGGAAGCAGTCGAGAGGTATAACGGTTTTTTTTATGCAACCAACTATTCTCAAAATTTAAAAAATTTGTACAATAAATAATTGCTTTAGTTGGCTACAATATGAATAATTCATGAAACCTCACTGACTGAGGGTTTAACGTTGGTAAATTATCTTGTGGGGTTCATCATATAGCGAGGCATATTGTAATAATCGAATTAGCTATTTTTATAAATCTTCAATCGAACAGATCTATTGGACTTTAAATTGAAATGTTGAAATTGAATTGGATGTCCAAATGTATTATTGGTGATTGGGATGCAAATATTGTTGAATTATTTAGATACATATGAAATATAAATCAATAGTAATTTTATTCTGTTTAATTTCAGCATTGTCTTGTAAAAAGAACAATATGTCTCATGAAAATATTGTAGAAAGTGTAATCGACTTTAATCAAACGACTATCAAAGTAGAAGAGATAAGGAAAGCCGATGTATTTGAACCAACTGCAACCTTTAAAGCCTATTTTTCTGCTTCTGCGGCATTTATTGATGGCAAATATGTATTCGTAGCTACAGAGTCTGCAGACGATCATGATTTTAGTTATGCAGATTTGCAAATAAAGACTTTTGACATGGATTTTAATTTGATTAGCGCAAAAGAAAGGTTTCTAGTTAATCAAGCGAAGTTAAATTCTGTAGTGCCAAGTATGATAAAGGTTGGCAATTACTATCATTTTTATTACTTGCGTCAAGAAAGTTACTCAGACGCACGAATATATTTCATGAAAAGTATAGACAATGGTCTCACATGGACCGATGAGCAACGATTGTCATTTGTAAATGGTTACAATTGTATAGCTAATGATCGTGTAGTGATTCTTTCTTCTGGGAGAATTATCATTCCGGTAGCATTTACTAATGATATTGATAGTAATTATGACGGGCAATATGTTTTTTGTTATTACAGCGACGATCAGGGAAAAACATGGAATAAAACACAAGATATAAAATCTACCACCCCCCTAATGGAGCCAAGCGTAGCAGAATTTAAAAAAGGACAGCTTTTAATGGTGATGAGATCAAAATTAGGCAAGTTACTTTTTTCAAAAAGTTATAATAATGGGATAAACTGGACAGTAATTGAAAAATCAAAAATTAATACACCCGTATCAACATCTGCTCTTTATAGAGTAGATGAAAATAAAATAGCTTTAATTTGGAATAATTCACCCTCTTATAAACATGTTTTTGATCGATCGCCATTAAGTTTAAGCTTTTCTGTAGACGGAGGTAACTCTTGGAGCCAGCCGTATGAAGTGGATAAGAATGGGTCGGAAATATATTCTTCACAAGGCTTATTTTATGCGGGAGATAACCAATGGGTGTTACATTACAACTATTCTCCTGATGCAGCAAGATACGGTATACGCGCAAAATTACTTAGATTTTAATAGATGATTAATATTATAAATTACGGAATGGGAAATCTTGGGTCGATTCATAATATGCTGAAGAAACTTGGAATTACTTCTAAAATTGTTGAGCATCCGGATCAGTGTATGGACGCCACCAAATTGATATTACCCGGCGTTGGTGCCTTTGATGAAGGTATGCGGGTTTTGAATGAAGATGGCTGGCTACCTTTTTTTGAACAGAAGGTGATGCGGGAAAAAGTACCTATTTTGGGAATTTGCCTTGGTATGCAATTGATGACTAAGTCAAGTGAAGAAGGAAACTGCAAAGGCCTAGGATGGATTGATGGGAAAACTTTAAAGTTTAATCTCGCAGACACCAGTTTAAAAGTCCCGCATATGGGATGGAATATTGTAAATCCAGCAACCGAAACGGATCTTTTCCAATCAGAAGAAGAAGAAATGAGATTTTATCATGTGCATTCATATTATGTTAAATTGGATGATCAGTCTCAGGAAATAGCGTCAACGAACTATGGTGGACCATTTACATCCTCTTTCCAGAAACAAAACATACTCGGCGTTCAGTTTCATCCTGAAAAAAGTCATAAATTTGGAATGCGGCTGCTGAGAAATTTTTACGAAAAATACTAATGCTAAGAACCAGAGTTATTCCCGTTTTACTTTTGCAAGATCATGGATTGGTAAAAACTACTAAATTTAAAGATCCAAAATATGTAGGAGACCCGATAAATGCAATCAAAATATTCAATGAAAAAGAGGTAGATGAACTTATTTTTTTGGACATTAGCGCATCTAAAGAAAACCGGGAACCGTCATATGACTTAATTAATAAACTGGCAACAGAATGTTTCATGCCATTTTGTTACGGAGGCGGTATTCAAGACGTTTCCACTATCAGAAAGATTTTAAAATTGGGGGTTGAAAAAATAGCCGTCAATACTTATGCGCTTGAAAATCCGGACTTTGTTAGAGAGGCAGCATCTATTTTTGGAAGCTCGACTATAGTTGTGTCGATAGATGTAAAAAAAAATTTATTGGGTCAGTACAAATTGTTCTCCTCTTCAGGCAAAATTAGTGTAAAGAATGATGTTTTAACATTTGCAAAGCAAATGGAGGCGTGCGGGGCCGGAGAGTTGATGATAAACTCAGTTGATGCAGACGGGACAATGCAGGGGTATGATCTCAAGCTTTTAAAAATGATCACCTCAAATGTAAATATACCTGTTATAGGCTGCGGAGGTGCTGGCAGAATTGAAGATTTCGTAAGTGCATCATCAGAAGGCGGTACTTCAGCAGTGGCCGCAGGCAGTATGTTCGTATTTCATGGAAAACACAAAGCCGTTCTTATCACCTACCCAAATCAGAAAGAATTAAGAAAAGTCGGTTTGTAACAAGGAGTTTGCTATTTTTGTGAATTATTTAATCTTAAAATTAATGGCAAACCACAGGGAATATCAAATCTGCTCGAGATGCGTGATGGACACAACAGATCCCAATATAATATTTGATGCTGCAGGGGTATGTAACCATTGTCACAAGTATGATAAGGATAATTCAAAGTTCTCATCAGATATCGAAAAGAAGCAAGCGCTTGAACAACTCATCTCAAAGATAAAAAAGGCAGGGGAGGGGAAGGAATATGATTGCCTGATTGGTGTGAGTGGTGGAGTAGATAGCACCTATGTAGCTTATTTAGTAAAAGACCTTGGACTGCGTCCGCTTGCGGTACATCTGGACAATGGGTGGAATAGCGAACTGGCTGTAATGAATATTGAAAACATCCTGAATAAGTTGAGTATTGATTTATATACCCATGTGATCAATTGGGAGGAATTCAAAGATCTGCAGCTGGCGTTCTTAAAAGCATCCACTCCGGATTCTGAAATTCCTTCAGATCATGCCATTTTTGCATTGATGCGTAAGATAGCGAAAGAGCAGAAAATTGACTTTATCATTTCAGGTATCAATACCAAAACGGAGAGCCACCATCCGGGAGCCTGGTCACAAGGTCACGAAGACTGGCTTTATATAAAAAGCATTCATGAACAATTTGGAAAGAAGAAACTAAAAACCTTTCCTCATGGAAACTGGTGGTCATTTTATACGACCCGCTTTTCGAAAAAATGGATTAACATTTTGGACTATGTCGACTATGTTAAGGACGATGCAAAGAAAATATTGGTAGAAAACCTTGAGTGGCGGGATTATGGGGGCAAACATTTTGAATCTATTTATACAAGATTTTTTCAAGGTTATATATTGCCGGTAAAGTTTGGCTTTGATAAGCGAAAAATGCACATGTCCAGTTTGATTTGTGCAGGAGAAATGACCAGGGATGCGGCTTTAGAAGAACTTAAAAACGATGTATATCCAATAAAGATGCAGGAAGACGATAAAGAATTTGTGATTAAAAAATTTGACGTAACTGATGAAGAATTCGAACAGATTATGGACCGTCCAAAGAAGACCTATTATGACTACCCCTGTTATCCCAATACTTTCATGTACAAGGTATTGAAAAAGCTTTTTGCCTAACATGCATTATTATTTAATTATAAATGAGGGATTAGATAACGGATTGACGAAGAGTCAGGTTCTTGCTCCCATTGGACATAATTCCCTTGAGCATGAGGTTGCCATTATCTCTATTGAGAAACCTTGGAAAAAAATGTCAAAAATTAGTGACGTCAAATGTATTTTGATCCCAATGGCTATCCCATATCGCCTTTTTTTATTTAGTAATGTTGGTTTGTTTTTCATTCCGGTTTTGGCATTTTTCTACGCATTTATACTTTCTTTTATGTTAAGGAAAGAAGATATAATTGTCGCTAGAAGTTATTTCCCGGGGCTGGTGCTTTGTTATTTAAAAAAAATTAAGGGGAATAAATTTAAATTTGACGCTCGAAGCCTATTCGTTCTGGAGTCGACTACTAAAGGTCTCATAAAGAAAAACAGCTTGCTTTACAGGGCCTGGATTACATGGGAAAAGCAAATTTTGGAAAGCTCAGAACTGACCGTAGCGGTTTCTGAGAAGCAAACTGAATATTATTTGCATGTGACCGATAAAAATCGTAAGATAATACAAATCCCATGTTATACATCCAGTAATAACTTCAGATATTTAAATAGGGCTGAATTATTGCCTTTCGATGTTAGCGATATTGTCATTGCATACTATGGATCTTTAGATAATGGGTGGAATAATATCGAAATTTATTATAGTCTTTTTCAGAAAGCAATTAAAAAAGGGTATAAAATTTGTATAATTAGCCAGAATTACAGCCATCTAAAAGCTGATACCAGATTTATTTGCAAGGATATATTTCTTCTTGATACTAAAGTAAATACTAATTATAGTGACTTTCTCCAAGTTTGTGATTATGGTGTCGTAGTGATGCCAAAAATTTCTGACTGGGAGACACGCCTAAGCGTAAAATTCGTAGAATATTTAAATAATGGACTAGGGGTTATAGTTGGTGAATATGTTGGTGAAGCAGTAAGACTGTCTAAAAAATACTTTCCAGAGCACACGATAATTTTTTCTGAAACAAAGAATGAATTTGAATTAGGCAAACTAACTATACAAAGTAAGTTGGAATTGAGACGACGATCCCAGAAGTTGTTCGGAATGAATAATTTTTTGAAATTGATAAATGGGTAATTTTATATCAGTCTCAAAAAACCTAATCGGTGTTATATTACTACATATAATATTATTTGGCCCGAGATTTAGGTTTTTTGATTCATTCCTTATCTTCTCAGTTTTACTATCTGTCATCTTTGTCGTACTATTTGCTGTGGATTATTTGCGTATCCCTCTGCCAATTGCCAACTTCTTAAAATCGTTCTCCTTGTGTATTGCCTATTCAACATTGGTAGCCATTTGCTGGGGTTTTAAAGATATGACGTTATTTGTTGAGTTTTTGAAGTTGTATATTTTCACTTTTTCGGCATTAATTATAGTCAAATATGTTTCTCTCTATAAATCCGATTTCGAAAAATGGATTAATACAAGGATTTATTATGCAACCGTTTTAAATGCATTTATAGTTTGTATCACGGCATTCTCACCATTTATAAAAAATAATATTCTTCCATTAATGTCTTTCAAATTAGCAGACTCTTGGGATGTTTTGTCTGGTACAAGAAGTACTGACTGGAGTATGGGGGGAGGCACTGCATTGTCAATAATTTTTGTGGCTGTGTATGTCATTGGAAAGAAGTATCAACAGGATATCAAATTTCATCTAGAAGGAAATATTTTGTTATTTCTAGGCAGTTTTTTGTCAGGTAGGACCGGATTCTATTTATTGTGCATTTTGGCAGTATACTTCGTGTTCCGGGATTTTCGTGGAATAATCTCATCAATTCTAAAGCCAACTATAAGAAAATCTACCATAATAAGATTGATGATTTATCCAATCATTGTCTGTATATTAATTATTAAATTGAAAAGCATTGTTGACCTTGACATTATAACAGATAGAATTCTGCCTTGGGCTTTTGAATCCTTTTATCAGTATGTGGATGGCGGAAAAGTCGAAAGCCAAACAACAAGTATTTTATTTAATGACTTTTATTTTTTGCCGAAATCAAATATTGGTGCTATTTTTGGGGAATTGAATTTTGTAGGGAATAGTGACGTAGGATACATCAAAATCATCCATTATATTGGATTTGTAGGTCTATCATTTATACTACTTCCATTTATTTATGTGTTGTTGTTTTCAGTAATAAATTTCAAGCGAGTATCTTTTTGTAGATTTCTATTGTTTTATCTTCTGTTAATTTTTTTTATAAATTTTAAAGAACTCTTTTTAATGAACTCAAGAACAGGGTTTTTATTACTGATGATTTGGTTTTCAATTGCCGTTCATCAGAAACAATCGTTGTGTCGAATCAACCTAGATTAGAATAACTGAATAGAAATGAATTTAATACATGAATATAGAAATGACTAAAGCTATTCGCTTTGCTCTAATCGGATGCGGTAGAATTGCGCAGCGTCACGCTGAACATATCAATAACAATGGGTCGCTGGCTGCAGTATGTGACATTGATAAAACAAAGGCAGATGAACTGGCAAAAAAATATAACTGTTCAGCATTTTATTCCGTTGGAGATTTGCTCAATTCCAACACAGAATTTGATGTTGTTTCAATCTGTTCTCCCAATGGGGTCCATGCGGAGCATTCCATAGCCGCGTTAAACGCTGGCAAGCATGTCTTGTGTGAAAAACCAATGGCGATTGATGTGAACGATTGCGGAGAGATGATCAAAGCCGCAGAAAAAAATAACAAGCGGTTATTTGCTATTAAACAAAACAGGTTCAATCCGCCGGTTGCAGCCGTTAAGGAAGCGATTGACAAAGGCATTTTAGGTAAAATTTATAGCATTCAATTAAGTTGTTTTTGGAACAGGAACTTTGACTACTATGCCAATTCATGGAAGGGCACCAAAGCTCTGGATGGCGGAACTCTTTATACGCAATTCAGCCATTTTATAGACTTACTGTACTGGATGGTGGGTGATGTAAGAAGCGCTTACGCACTAACGGGTAATTTTGCACACCAAAAAATTATAGAATTTGAAGATACAGGCGTAGTTGCACTTGAATTTTATAATGGCGCATTAGGGACTATCAACTACACCGTCAACAGCTATGGGAAAAACATGGAGGGATCTCTAACCATTTTCGCTGAGAAAGGTACAGTAAAAATTGGTGGACAGTATTTAAATGAACTTGAATATCAAAATATAGAAGGATTCAAGTTTGAAAATCTTCCTATAGGGAACACAGCTAATAATTATGGTAGCTACCAAGGTTCAATGTCCAATCACGATAAAATTTATGAGAATTTAGTAGATGTTTTATCTCATGGAGGATCAATTTCCGCAAATGCTTTTGAAGGATTGAAAACAGTAGAAATAATTGATAAAATATATCAGTCTGCTAATAGGCTTAGATAATGGGGGCTCCGAAATTTTATGAATCGAAAATTGCTGAAGATGTATTTTTTGGTGATTCAGTTAAAATAGTAAACCCTGTAAATCTTTATGGATGCCAGATTGGTGACTACACATTTATAGGCCCATTTGTAGAAATCCAAAAGGACGTTAAAATCGGCGTTGAATGTAAAATCCAGTCGCACACATTTATCTGCGAACTTGTTGAAATTGGAAACAAATGTTTCATTGGGCATGGTGTGGTTTTCATAAATGACCTTTTTGAAAATGGGGGTCCAGCGGAAGGAGATAAATCTAAGTGGAAAGCAACTAAAATTGGGGATCATGTGTCTATTGGAAGTAATGCAACGATTTTACCAGTGGAGATTTGCAATCATGTGGTAATCGGAGCTGGAGCGGTAGTTACTAAAAGTATATCCGTTCCTGGTGTTTATGCAGGAAACCCGGCAAGATTATTGAGCAAAATATAAGTATGAAAGTTCCGTTTGTTGACCTGAAAGCACAATATCAGGATATTAAATCTGAAATCGATACCGCGATAGAAAGTGTTATTTCTGAAACTGCTTTTATTGGCGGTAAATTTGTAGAAGAGTTTGAGCGTAAATTTGCAGAATTATATGGTGTAAAACACTGTATAGCCGTTGGAAATGGCACAGACTCCCTTTTTATTTTGATGAAAATGCTGGGGGTTGGTATGAATGATGAAGTAATCACCGTGGCGAACAGCTGGATATCGTCTTCCGAAACCATTACACAAACAGGCGCCAAGCCCGTTTTTGTAGATATTGACCCACAATACTATACTTTGGACGAAAATCTTTTGGAAGCTGCTATTAGTCCCAGAACCAAAGCGATTATACCGGTCCATCTTCAGGGACAGGTTTGTGAGATGGATAAAATTGCAAAGATTGCAACGAAATACAATTTGCCTATAATCGAAGATTGTGCCCAGTCCCATTTTTCCGAATATAAAGGAATTAGAGTCGGGACTATTGGAATAGCAGGTTCATTCTCATTTTATCCCGGAAAAAATCTTGGTGCTTATGGGGACGCTGGCTGTATCATTACAGATGACGATGACATTGCCTTGAAGTGTAAGATGTATGCCAGGCACGGGGCGTTAAAGAAGCATCAGCATAAGATGGAAGGAATAAATAGTAGATTGGATGGCCTTCAAGCGGCAATTTTATCTGCAAAGCTTCCGCATATTTTAAAGTGGACTCAGCAAAGAATCGTCAATGCAAAAGTCTATTCTGATTTATTAGCTGATGTTGTAGAAATTTCACTTCCTAAGACCAGACCAAATTCCCAACATACCTATCATCTGTATGTAATCCGTACAAAAAGGCGTGATCAACTGGCAAATTTTCTTAAATTAAAAGGTATAGAGACTGCTGTTCACTATCCAGTTGCTTTGCATAACATGGAGGCTTATAAATACCTAAAGTACAATCCTGAAGACTTTCCTGTAGCGAATTCATACCAAGATACAGTTCTATCATTGCCAATGTTCCCTGAAATGACAAAAGACCAGATTGAATATGTCTCCGGCTCTATCAGGGAATTTTTCACCGGTTATTAAATAATACCTGATTAACTATGGTTTCCGTATGTATCGCAACTTATAATGGAGGAAAATACCTACATGGACAATTAGCAACAATTCTTAAACAATTGGGGCCATTTGATGAAATTATTATTTCAGATGATTCGTCTACAGATGACACAGTTGAAATTGCGAGATCTTTTGAAGACGATAGAATTAAAATATTTGGGAATCAAAAGTTTAAAAGCGCAATATTTAATTTTGAAAATGCTCTAAAATTGGCTTCTAATGAATACATTTTTTTGTCAGACCAGGATGACGAATGGGTAGATGGGAGAGTGAGCAAATTTTTAGATGTCCTTAAAAGTCATGATGTCGTTGTCTGCGACCATTCTTTGATTGATGAAAATGGCAGTTTAATTATGGGTTCTTATTTTTCCACAATTGCCTCCGGACCAGGGATTTTTAAAAATTTTAAAAAAAATACTTATTATGGTTGCTGTATGGCATTTAAAAGGGAAGTCTTAAGTTTGGCGATACCGTTCCCAAAAGATATACCAATGCATGACATATGGTTGGGATTTGTGTCTGACTTATTTTTTAAAGCTAAGTTTTTAAACTTTCCCTACACTAGGTATAGAAAACACCAGAACAATGTTTCAACAGCTACTGAATTGGTTAGCTCAAATGGAATGACTAAAAAGTTAAGCTTCCGCTGGAACGTCGTTAAATATTTACCAAAATTAATTTATAGAAAATATTCAAAATAGAATATATGAAAAAGCTTTTAGTAACAGGATCTTCAGGATTAATCGGATCAGAAGTATGTATTCATTTTGCAGAATTGGGATGGGAAATTCACGGGATCGATAATAATCAAAGAGCTGTTTTCTTTGGAGCGAATGGAGATACAAGGTGGAACCAGCAGAGATTGGAAAGATCTATTTTACAATTTCATCATCATGAAATAGATATTCGAGATCGATCAGCAGTAATTACATTGATTAAAACAATGAATCCAGATGCAATTGTACACACCGCCGCTCAACCCAGTCATGATAGAGCGGCCGCTATACCATTTGATGATTTTGACACAAATGCTGTGGGAACATTCAATTTATTGGAAGCCACTAGGCAACACAGTCTGTCAATTCCTTTTGTCCATATGTCCACAAATAAAGTTTATGGCGATGCACCAAATGAAATCGAAATGATTGAATTAGAAAACAGATTTGATTACTCTGATCCAACTTATTTGAATGGCATACCAGAATCATTTAGAATTGATCAAACTAAACATTCACTTTTTGGCTCATCAAAGGTATCTGCAGATATTTCCGTCCAAGAATATGGTCGTTATTTTGGTATGCCTACAGCATGCTTACGCGGAGGTTGTTTAACAGGGCCAAATCATACGGGCGTAGAATTGCATGGATTTTTAAGTTACTTAGTTAAATGTAATCTTGAGGAACGGGAATATACAGTATTCGGCTATCAAGGCAAACAAGTCAGGGACAATATTCATTCCTATGATGTAGCAAGGTTTATTGAAGAATTTATAAAAGCCCCTAGAATAGCTGAAGTTTATAATTTAGGGGGCGGAAAAGACAATACTTGTTCAATTTTAGAAGCATTCGACATTATCTCTAAAATTAGTGGTAAGCCTATGAAATATAAATACGATGAGACTAACAGGATAGGCGATCATATCTGCTATTATAGTGACTTAAGGAAAATGAAGTCACATTACCCAAATTGGGATATTACCAAATCTTTGCAAACTACATTCGAAGAAATATATCAGTCATGGCTGAAAAGGAATTAGAGGTATATATTTGTAGTAATGTTGGAATAGATTATTTCTTTTTTCTGGGAAGAACGATCTCAGAGTCCGGCTATAAGGTTAGATCGACTTTTCTAGTTTCTGAAGAGAATTATCGGAAGCTAGCAAAGACGGGCGGATTGTTAAAAGTGTGGTTAAGGATAAAAATGTATATTCTCTACCCATTTTTACTTATTTACAAGGTGTTAGCTTCTAAAAAAGCTAGCATATTTGTAGTCACAAGTAACAATTTCTTTGCTCCTTATTTAGTTTACCTATTTTTAAAATTTAAATCAGGGAAAGTAATTCATTTGTTATATGATTTGTATCCTGACGCTATTGAGATCGCAGGAGCGATAAAGCCTCATTCCTTTATCTCAAATTTGATAGGAAAAGTCATGAAACGAAATTTAGCCAAATGTGATGCTACTGTATATCTAGGCCAACTCTTAAAAGAACACGCTGAAAGTAGGTGGGGGAGAGCACCTTTTAGTGATATTATAGATATATCAACAGATCTTGATTTGTATTCTAATGAATTTAATAATGAAATCAATAGCGACAAAATTATACTTCATTATGGGGGGCAATTAGGTCATTTGCATGACGCCAATTCCTTGATCAAATCAATTAAATTTGTTTGTAGTTCTGATATTGCTCAATTTGTCCAATTTAATTTTTATGTTAGTGGTGCGCAGGCTCAGTTTTTAGAGGAGTCCCTATATGGATTACCAGTTAAGGTTATTTCAGCAGTTCCAAGTGCGCAATGGCGCGAAGATATTAAAAATTTCCACATTGGTATGGTTTCCCTAAGTCCAGGGGGTGCAACGGTATGCTTGCCAAGTAAAACTTATGGCATGATGGCTGGCGGAATGGCGATTTTAGCTATCGCACCAGAGTGGTCAGATCTGTCAACTTTAATTAGAACACTTGATAGTGGGTGGATTATTAATAACGCCGAAGTCCTGAATGCAGAAGACTTGGCAGTGGGCGATTACATGGAGAACATACAGAAGAATAAAGATTCAGATCTCGTTGCTGAGTGCTTCTATAGTCAACTGAAAATAATTATAAATGATCGGAACAATTTAGCTGAAAAGAGGGAAAATGCTTTTCGAAATGTGAGGAGACAGCATAATTTGACTTTACTAGCCGAAAAATGGGACAGAATCATTAACCATATTTCGTTACCTAATCTATTAAAATGAGCGTATTGATTACTGGTGCAACTGGGTTTGTAGGTGAGAATTTGCGGAGATATTTTAAGAACTTAGCAATTGATTTTCTTACCCCAACCCGATCAGTGTTGCAAAATATTTCATCTGCGGATTTTAATGGCGTTAAAGTAATTATTCACTTGGCTGGTAAAGCACATGACCTAAAAAAATCATCAAGTCCTGACGAGTATTATGAAATAAATTATCAACTAACTAAAAGGCTATATGATGCTTTTTTAGAGTCTGATGCTGAGAAATTTATTTTCGTTAGTTCTGTAAAAGCGTCCGCTGATGTTGTTGATGGGATGTTGAATGAAGATAGCATTCCTAGCCCGGTGACTGATTATGGCAAATCTAAATTGATGGCGGAGCAATATATTCAAAATCAACCGTTGATAGCTAGCAAATTTTATTACATATTGAGGCCTTGCATGATCCATGGGCCGGGTAATAAAGGGAATCTAAACCTACTATATAATTTTGTTCAGAAAGGTATTCCTTATCCACTTGCCAGCTTTGAAAACAAAAGGTCCTACTTAAGTGTAGAGAATTTGTGTTTTGTCATAAATGAACTTGTTGCTAATCGTATTCCATGCGGCATTTACAATGTTTGTGACGATGAGGTTTTGTCGACAAATGAGGTTGTATTAATTCTGTCAGAATCTTTGGCAAAGCGCCCTAGATTATGGAATATTCCTTCTTTGTTAATTCGATTAATTGCTAAAATTGGAGATCAAATCAGGCTACCTCTGAGTACAGAGCGATTAAATAAACTTACTGAAAACTACATCGTTAATAATTGTAAAATAAAAAGCGCTATAAAAAAGGATTTTCCACTTAGCTCCAGGGAGGGTTTAGCAATAACGGCGAAATCATTTAAATTGCCTTAATTTGAGGCTCCAATTGATTTTGCTTGTAGATTTAACTAGCTTAGCGAGATATAAAATTCCATGTCTGCTATCGTTAACATCATTATATTACTGTGTTTATTTGCACTTGAACTTATTTATTTCAAGCTGGCAAATTATTATAATATCATTGATAAGCCTAATCACAGGAGCTCTCATACGTTAATAACTATTAGAGGGGGAGGGATTGTATTTACAATGTCTTTACTAATTTATATGTTATTTTTCGGGGTGGTATATCCTTTTTTTTTGATAGGCGCAATCATTATAACTGTAGTTAGCTTTACAGATGATATTAAGCCTATAAGTAATAAAATCAGATTAACGTTTCATCTTATCGCTGTAGGATTACTTTTTTACCAGGCAGGCGTCTTTAATTTTACCATTTACGTTGTTATTCTTTCTTTAATTGTAGCTATTGGTATAATTAACGCTATTAATTTTATGGATGGAATTAACGGCATCACGGTGATATATGCATTTACATGCTTAATTACTCTTTGGTATATTGATATTTATTTGAGTAATTTCATTATAGAAAATCTGCTAATTACGGTGCTTCTGGCAGTTTTGGTATTCGCCTTTTTTAATTTTAGAACTAAGGCCAAGTGTTTCGCAGGTGATGTTGGTAGCGTTAGTATCGCTTTCATTCTGGTATTTCTGCTCACAAAATTGATCCTTACATCAGGAAATCCAGTGTTTCTTTTGTTGCTTATAACTTATGGTCTCGACACGTTAACGACAATCTTATTTCGACTAATTCGTAGTGAGAATATTTTTGTGGCCCACCGGAGTCACTTTTATCAATATCTTTCCAACGAAATAAAAATTCCACATCTCTATGTGGCTTCTGGATATGCTTTCACACAATTGATTGTTAACTTACTTGTAATTTTTTTTCTAAAGGATTCACTCCTCCTTGCATTATACTTTGCTGTTGCTTGGGGACTCATATTTGTGGGATTAAGATTTTACATAGAGGGGAAAACTCGATTGTTAGGCTAATGTATTCTTAACGATCTTTATGGTATTGTTTTTACTACATAAAGATTCAGTCGGTAGGTTGTTATCGCTAATTGTATAATTAGCATGAAATTTGTTTAGCTTTGTTCTATAATTTTCAAACTTGTTTACTCAACTCAATATAGTCCCTCGTTGGATCATCTTTTGCCTGGATCTGCTGATATGCATGGTGTCTTTGTCTTTGGCGTATTTGATTAAATACAATTTTGACCTTTCTAGTTTAGACTTCATCGAATTTAGCAGGAATATAGTTTTTGTTACTGCGATAAATAGTGTTGTATTTTTCAATGTTAAGACCTATTCCGGTATAATTAGGTATACCAGTGCTCAGGATAGCATTCGCATCCTTTTCTCTGTACTTATCGGTAATGGTATATTTTTCTTTTTGAATATGATTATTGTGGCTTTTGGACGGCATCAATATATTTCCAGCAGTACATTAGTTGTAAACGGTCTAGCTAGCTTTCTTTTGTTAATTACTTACCGGGTTCTTGTCAAATTTTTCTTCATGTATATCAAGAATTTGAAATTGGATAAAGTCCGAGTGATGATATATGGCGCTGGTGAAGCTGGTGTTGCCACCAAAAGGACCTTCGATCATGATAATCGTGTCAATAAGAATATTATCGCTTTTGTTGATGATGATGATAGAAAAGTTGGCAAAACAATCGATGGGGTTCGAATATTAGATGCCAAGAATTTAATTAATCTTATCATCGAGCATGAGTTGGATGAGATTATTTTTGCTTCCTATACAATACCAATTGAAAAGAAAAATCAGATAGTTGATGTCTGTTTGGAGAATAGTATACAAGTCTTAAATATACCTCCTGCAGATGTATGGATTAACGGGGAGCTTAAAACTGCGCAAATCCAAAACATAAATATCGAAGACCTCCTTGATCGAAAATCTATTCACATTGATACAGATGGTATCGGGACGGAATTAAAAAACAAAAGAGTTCTTATTACTGGCGCTGCCGGTTCAATTGGTAGTGAAGTTGTACGCCAGTTGCTGAAATTTGAAGTTGGATTGATTATCCTTAATGATCAATCTGAAAGTGCACTTCACGAACTACATTTGGAACTTTCAGAAACTTATAAGGATAAGAATTTTCATTCCTATATAGGTGATGTAAGGGATGAAAAACGGATGGAGGATTTATTTAGTAACTACAAGCCTCATTATGTTTACCACGCAGCGGCGTACAAGCATGTACCGATGATGGAGGATAATCCCTGCGAAGCAATCAAAACAAATGTGTTTGGTACTAAGACCATTGCTGATAAGTCGGTTCAACACGGAGTTCAAAAATTTGTAATGATTTCAACCGACAAAGCAGTTAACCCAACAAATGTGATGGGGGCATCGAAGCGCATTGCGGAAATATATGTCCAATCATTGAATAATTCTCTAAGTGCAGATAGTCACATCTTCCAAAATGGCCTTAGCTATATTAATGAGCTAAACGTTAAGCCGATCACAAGGTTTATCACAACAAGATTTGGCAATGTATTGGGGTCTAACGGGTCCGTTATTCCAAGATTTAAGCAGCAAATTGAAAAAGGGGGGCCTGTTACAGTTACACATCCAGATATTACTAGGTTTTTTATGACTATTCCAGAGGCTTGTCGATTGGTGTTGGAGGCTGGATGCATGGGTAAGGGTGGAGAGATCTTCGTTTTCGATATGGGTAAATCGGTTAAAATAGTTGACTTGGCTAAAAAGATGATCCGCTTGGCTGGTCTTATACCTAATCAAGACATTAAAATTGAATACTCAGGATTGCGTCCTGGAGAAAAGTTATTTGAAGAACTACTCAATGATGAAGAAAACACAATGCCTACGCATCATGAAAAAATCATGATAGGTAAAGTACGCGAGTATGTATTTTCTGAGGTGGAGACAGCAATATATTCTTTAATTGCTTCAGCAAGAAATAGTGAAGACCGACAAGTTGTTACTAAAATGAAAGCCTTGGTTCAGGAGTATAAGAGCCAAAATTCTAAATTTGAAGAACTGGATTCAATTGAGTCCAAATAATAAGTTATTATCTATTAAATGAGAAAATTATTAATTTTTAACCTTTTACTTTTGACGTTTATTATATCAAATGCTCAAGATAAAACGCCTAATCAAAATATCCCCTACTCGTACCCATTTTACCAAAAGCTTAACAAGCAGGTTTACGATCGTAATTCTAGGTTACATAGCGCTATTAAGGGCTTTTATTTGGATGATAGTCTGCTAAATTCCCGGTATTCTGAATTAATGAAATTGGGAACCGACAGTCTAAACAAAAGAAGTTGGTTGAGAAGAAAGGTAACAGAAGAACATCTGTTTGGTGTAGAAACACCTGAATATACAGTGTATGCAGATTTCTTACCCGATTTTCAAATAGGAAAAGAATTTAGCCAATCAAAAACTACCTGGAAGAATACCAGAGGTTTTCAAGTCGGAGGAACCATCGGGAAGAAATTCTCCTTCTATACCAATGGATTCGAAAATCAAGGTGTGTTTGCCAATTATATTACAGAATATATAGATAGTAATCAGGTTGTCCCAAGCGAAATGTCTGGGAAATTGGCCAATAGAACGAAAGACTGGGCTTATGCTACGGCATTGTTATCGTTCACTCCAAGCAAATACTTAAATATTGCTTTAGGGTATGACAAGAATTTTATTGGTGATGGTTATCGTTCGATGCTGCTCTCGGATGTTGCTGCTAATTATTCCTTCTTGCGCTTAAGAGCCTCTCTGGGGAATGTTCAATATCAAACCATCTTTGCTTATATGCTGGATCCAGGTGCACCTAAGTTCACCTCCGATAGGAGATTAGGAGACAGGGGTAAATGGAATGCCATTCAATATTTGGATTGGAATGTTAATAACAGATTGTCCTTAGGATTTTTTCAAGCCGTAACATGGGCTGATGCTGAACCTGAAGGCAAGCGTGGTTTTGATTTCAATTATATTAATCCCTTTGTTTTCTTAAGGCCTGTTGAGGGTGCAAACGTAAGTTCTCCAGATAAACTCCGTATAGGACTAAATACCCATTATGAACTATTAGAAAAAACTACTATTTACGGACAGTTTATGTTTGACGAATTCACAGCTAAAGAGGTATTTGCTGGAAATGGTTATTGGGCTAATAAATGGGCTGCACAATTGGGTTTTCGTGGGTCTGATTTAGCTAATGTGGAAAGCCTTAATTATTTGGTTGAATTCAATACTGCACGGCCTTATACTTACGCTCATTTTCAAAGAATAAGCAACTATTCTGGGATGAACCAGCCTTTAGCACATCCGCTTGGAGCAAACTTTAGGGAGTTATTGGGCATTATGAACTATAGTTATCAAAGATTTGATTTTCAAGGACAAGCTTCTTATGCCAGATATGGTTTAGATCCTCCCGGAACAAATTATGGTAAGAACATAAACCTGAGTTATGAAACCCGGTCTGTGCAATATGGTAGTCATGTTGGCCAGGGCATTAAAACAAACCTATACTTCGCCGAGCTTAAGACAGCGTACTTGCTCAATCCTAAGTACAACCTCAGACTGGAAATTGGAGGGGTATACAGAAGGGAAAGCAGTGAGGGGCTGACGAGTAAAAACACGCAGCTTATTACCTTCGGACTAAGAAGTACATTTAGAAACCTATACCAAGACTTCTAAGCCCGCCTAAATAAACCTACTTATACCATGTCACCAGCAACCCCTAAAAAAATTGCAGTTATAGGCCTAGGCTATGTAGGTTTACCGCTTTCGATAGAGTTTGCGAAGAAACATGATGTGCTGGGTTTCGATATCAACCAGCAACGTATAAATGAATTACTCGCTGATCATGATATTACCAAAGAAGCAGATCTAACCTCCCTAAAAGAAGTTTTAAATACTGATCAATCTCAAACAGGGCTTATCCTTTCTTCTAATCAGCTAGATCTTAAAAGTTATACTATTTACATCGTAACTGTTCCAACTCCGGTGGACGCTTTTAAGAACCCAGATCTTAATCCGTTGCTCAAGGCAACAGAAATGCTTGCCAAGGTATTAAAGAAGGGTGACACGGTAATCTATGAGTCTACAGTTTATCCAGGTTGTACAGAAGAGGATTGTGTGCCTGTGCTGGAGCAATATTCCGGACTAATCTACAACCAGGATTTCTTTTGTGGCTACTCTCCTGAAAGGATCAATCCAGGCGATAAAATTAACACCCTCACCAAAATTAAAAAGGTTACTTCTGGTTCTACGCCAGCAGCAGCCATCGCTATAAATAATTTGTACGCAGAGATCATCAGTGCAGGTACACACCTGGCCCCCAGTATAAAAGTTGCGGAGGCTTCTAAAGCAATAGAGAATGCCCAAAGGGATGTCAACATCTCTTTTGTAAATGAGCTGGCACTGATCTTCGATAAATTGGATATTGATACGTCAGATGTGCTGGAGGCTGCAGCAACCAAATGGAACTTTCTAAAGTATAAACCCGGACTAGTAGGCGGGCATTGCATTGGTGTAGATCCTTATTATCTGGCTTACAAGTCTAATGCTTTAGGCTACGTTCCACAAGTCATCTTGTCGGGCCGTAAGGTTAATGAAGACATGGGTATCTTCATCGCCAATAAAGTTGTTAAACTTATTCTTGCCAAAGGGGATAAAATAAAGGGCGAAAGGGTACTTATCCTGGGTTTCGCCTTTAAAGAGAATTGTCCGGATATCCGCAATACCAGGGTAATAGATATTTATAAAGAACTTGGCCAATTTGGATTGCTGCCTGATATATATGATCCATGGGCTAATCCCGAACAGGTAGTAGCAGAATATGGTATCAACTTAAAAAAAGAATTGACTAAAGAGAACTATAAAGCGGTGATCGTTGCAGTCGCACACAATGAGTTTTTAACCATTGACTACAAAAGCTATAAAGAACAAGGTGCGGTCATATTCGACATCAAATCCTTTATCCCTCGTGAATTTGTAGATGCGCGACTTTAAATCAACAATTTCAAACAAACCCTAATCTCTCCCTGTAATTTTTCATTTAGCAATTCCAATTGATCATCATCAGCATTATCCAGGTGGGCTAATTCATTGGCTACGCCACTTAATAGCTTTAACCCAGAGGTCATGGCTGTTCCATATAATTTGTGACCAACTGCATTTAGCGCAGGCAAGTCTTTGATAGCAACCAAGCTATTTATGGCTTCAGCAGAGTCAGAAAGCTCTGTTCGTGTTAGCTGAATCACTTCCCTCATCAGTCGCTCGTCGTTGCCAATGTTTGCTATAATCTGCGCCTTATCAAAATGCAGGTGGGCTGCCTGTTTTACATCATAAAAGTGCAACCATTTCTCAAAAGCAAGGGCAAGGGTGCTTTCTACAATCGGTTTAAGAATAAAGTCGTTCATTCCCGCTTCCAGGCACTTCTCTTTCTCACTTTTTACATTTCCGGCAGTAAGGGCAAGTATCGGTACGTTCTTCCCGGCTTCAGTTAGCCTAATTTGCTTTGTGGCCTCATATCCATTCATTTCCGGCATCTGTACATCCATTAAGATCAAATCCGGTTTATTGGTCTCGCAATAGGTCAGTGCTTCCAATCCGTTCGCCGCTTCATATATAGCTGCATTGGGCGCAATTCTCCGGATAATCGTTTTCGCAAGCAGCATATTAATCGCATTATCCTCTGCAATCAGGATGTTTACTTTTGCTGCTGTCTTGGTGAGCTCGGCCTGTTTAACCTCTACATGGTACTGTTCCTCCTTGTCAAGCCTGGAGAGTACATTATAGATATCCTCTGTTTTAATAGGCTTCACCATGGTGTGAATCACATTCAACTCCTTACAAGCGCTTTGTAGCAATTCGTCATCAGAAGAGCTGTGCAGTAAAATAATCTGCTGTTCCTTATCCCCAATTTCAAAGTTGGCTCTAATTTTCTTAATCGTCTCCAGCCCATCCATATATGGCATATGGTAATCCATAATAATGGCGTCGTACTCTTCACCCTTTGCCAGGAATTGCAAGGCTTCAAAACCATTTTTAGCCTCATCACTCTTAATCTGTTTCAGCAGCAACATTTGGTTCAGGATCATCCTGTTGTTCTCATTGTCGTCCACAATAAGTACCTTCCTGATGTGGTCAATGTCTTTCCATTCAATCGCATCGCCTGCTTCTGCCGGTAGGGTAAGATCAAAGTAAAAGGTACTTCCTTTACCTGCAATGCTATTCAGCTCCAATTTACTGCCCATCAAACCCAGCAGTTTGTTGGATATGGTTAGCCCAAGTCCCGTTCCTCCATATTTTTTGGTAGTCGTACCATCTTCCTGCGAGAAGGCCTCAAATATTTTCTCCTGCTTATCTAACTTAATTCCAATACCCGTATCCCGCACACTAAACCTAAATATTTTTAACTCTTCCTGCTCCCCAATGATTTCTATTTTAAGTTCGATCTCGCCTTTTTCTGTAAATTTTGAAGCATTGCTCAACAGGTTGATCATGATTTGCTTTAACCTTACAGAATCCGTCCATATAAACCTGGGCAGGTCGTAAGGTATATTTAGCAGCATCTCCAGCCCTTTCGTTTGGATTTGGTAGGTAATGATGTCCGTAGCCTGTGCACTCATTTCATACAGGTCGCATTTCTCAATAGAAAGCTCCAGCTTACCGGCTTCAATCTTGGAGAAATCCAGGATATCGTTGATGATGCCAAGCAGGGCATTGGCCGATTGGTTTACAATGGATAAGTATTGCTGTTGCGTCTCGTTAAGCTTAGTTTTCAGCACAAGGTCTGTAAACCCGATCACGCCGTTTAAGGGGGTTCGAATCTCATGACTCATATTGGCCAGAAATTCCGATTTGGCAACATTTGCTTCCTCTGCCCTAACTTTTTCTATTTTTAGCTCCTCTCGTTGTGCATTTAAAGAGGTGATATCTAGTCCAATACCTAGAAAGCCAGTTATCTTATTCGCCTTGTTTCTTATCGGTGTGGTGGCTACCGATACTTTACGAATTTGTCCGTCTTTCCTTACATAGCTCCATTCGTTCTGCTCAGAACCATGCCTCACCGCATTTTTTATAAAAATATTTAATCCCGATACTTCAGTACCATAGGTTTGACTCAGTTCCTTTCCCTTCTTGTTTACTTCTTCCGGAAGGTGGATCATGTAGGGCGTATTTTTGCCTATCATCTCGACTGCAGTATAGCCAAGAAGCTTTTCTGCACCGGTATTAAATACGGTAATGATCCCTTGTTCATCCGTTGCAATGATGCTAACTTCCGATGCGGCGTGCAAAACATCATCCAGAAACTGTTTGGTGCGATCCAGCTCTTTTTCCAACTTAGCGCGTTCTGTAATGTCAATCGCATTTCCAATTACGTATGATGGTCCATCGGCAACTATCTCTAGTACATTCTTAAACATCCAAATGCGCGCAGCACCATTTTTATGATTGGTTAGCATTTGTCCTTCCGCACTCCCTGTTTCCGTAATCTGTTTCAGGTAGGCATCTACAAAAGCATGTCGTTGGGGTGGTGTAATGTCATATAAACTGGAACTCAGTATCTCTTTAGTGGTGTATCCAAGTATTGCTGCACCTGCGTAATTTACAGAAAGGAAGTTACCTTTAATGTCATGCGTACACATCAGGCCTTGAGAGTTTTCAAAAAATGCACGTAATCTTTTTTCGCTAATGATCAGCTTAGCTTCCCGAAGGCGTTCTTCGGTCATATCGCGACCAATCCCAAATACATTTTGCGTATTTGGTTCTTGTGTTGCTACCCATTGCAGTGTCTTATAATCACCTGTTTTAGTCTGCAGCCTATGCTCAAGTACAATGGTATTTGCCCCGCTTGCCAACTTCATGATCTCAGTCCTGGATAGTTTTAGGTCTTCAGGGTGTATCAGGTCATATAATGATCTCGTTTTCAGGTCTTTTTTATTCCAGCCCAATAAATGTTCAAACATTGGGTTTACCTTTTTGAACAAGCCATCTGTATCTAAAATACAGATCAGGTCATTGGAGATCTTAAAGAGCTTTTCAAAATTGTCTAGTTCTTTCTTCTTCCTGTGTTCAACAATTAACGCGATTGCCTCCTCGGCCAAAAGTTCCAGTGCCCTCTTTTGTTTGTCATTCAGCTGTTTGGGTTGCTGATCTATGATGCACAATGTGCCCAGCGCGTAACCATTAGGGTCTATTAAAGGATACCCTGCATAAAAGCGGATGTTTGGATCACCGGTAACCAGCTCGTTCTCTACAAATCTTTCGTCTTTTTTAGCATCGGGGACTTCAAAATATGTATCTCCCATAATGGCATATTGGCAAAAAGACAGCTCCCTTGGCGTCTCTGTAATATCCAAACCTACCCTCGATTTAAACCACTGTCTTTTTTCATCAATTAAGGATATCAAAGAAATAGGCGCCTCACAGATGATAGAGGCTAGTTCAGTAATCCGGTCAAATTTATATTCATTACCGGAATCCAGTATCTCATAATCCTTAAGAAACTTTAACCGCTCTTGCTCATTTTCCGGAACTGGATACTTATTCATCTGGCTATTTTAGGTATGACTCAATTTGTATCAATTTACAAAAATTTTGCCACTTAGCCACATTTCCAAATGAAATAAAGGAAAGGATGCCTTTTCAGGCATCCTCAGTTTTTAATCCTTTCCGTAGCCGATACTTACGGTCACGTAGCCAGAAACAACCCAGCTGCCGTCATTTGCACTGCTCGATTTAAGGTTGCTGCTTGTTTTCAGTGTTTTAAACGGATCCGTTTCTGGATTTGTAGTTTCCTTAACCTGCTTCTCCAAATAAATAGGCAATTGATTTGCCAGCGCAAAACTGCATGCTGTAGCGGTCAGCGCCAGCGTTTCAGCATTCAGGTTTTTAACAAAATTAAGCTGTGAAGGCTTTAAGTCAAAGCGTGCAGCCATCCATTCCTGGAAGTTCAAAAGCATGGATTCCGCTTCAGCTTTCAACTCAAATTTTGGTAACTGATAAATTTCCTGCAAGAGCGCATCAACTCCAGACTGGCTAAAGGCATAATTAGCCATTGTACAATTTTGATTCATAATATTTATTGTTTTGTTTAAAATACGTGCGCTATGGCACCGTTAACTGGTCGCAAAACTATAAGGCTTTTCTGTGTTTAAAGCCTGTTAAAGTCCATATATCACCAAAGTGGAACAGCTCAACACCCAAGGAGAACAACCTAACGTCAAAGGAGAATGACCCAACATCCAAGGAGCATTGAATAGACAAAGGGGAATAAAAATAAATTAGGTTGTATAATCTCCCAAAAGGGATACAGGTTTGCGTATGATCATTATGAAAATTTTCTCATCGAAACAACATTACTTTTCTTTGGCCGTTTCCTCTGCCTATGTTTTTTTTAATATTGGCATCATCCGCAGGTTCTATCGTAGGGCCGGAAAGATATTTGCAGTAAATAACCGCAAGCAGCAGGAGTTGCCTCCGGTCCCAAAAATTACCTTTGATATCGCATTGGTTATTTATCAGGGAGATTGTACTATTGCTTACAATAGCGACAATCAACCTGTTCCCTGGGTGTATAGCTCAATGAAAGCAACCAGCGCAGCCTTAGCTACCGAGACATTTTTTATGATCAGAAGGGAAATCATCGTAAGGGGAGATCTAATAGAGAAAGTAACTAAACAAGGTAAAGAATTCTCCATTCTGCTTAAAGCACCATTTAGTTGTAGCTATGTTGTGGCCAAAAAGCGGATGGCTGCTTTCCGGGCTTATGGAGCAAGCAATAGTATGCCATGGTGGAATGCCCAGCGCAACCGATTCCGCTAAAAGCGGTTGTTTTTTAGCTTCAAAAACATTTTATCTTATTTATTGTTCTGTAGCAACCTAATAGAATAAACCATGAAAAACAGTTACGAAGAAAGCAAGATTAACAACAATGAGATCAATATTGCTGAATATTACGAAGTAGAGTATTGGTCCAAAAATTTCAAAGTACGACCGGAATCTATCAGACTGGCAGTTAAACACGTAGGCAACCTGGTTACTGAGGTAAGAAAGTTCCTGGGCAAATAACCCGGTGTTACCGTGCTTTTCTTTCTACCCATAAAGCGATACTTGCGGCCACTGCCTCAAGGGGTTTATCAAACTGGCTTAATCTTCCGTAAAAAAAATCTTATTCCTGATGGTTGTGTTGTTGTTTTAAATCACATCATGAAAAAGCCCGCTTCTAAAAAACACTCCTTCTTTTATCGCAATGGACTTAGCCTTGTTTTTTTAGCCTTATTTACTGTTACACTAGGGGCGCAGGCGCTAACCGGTTGGAAAGAACACAACAAAGAACTGAAACAAGACGGGGTCACAGAAATTGGATTAGGCCAATACCTTAAAAGCGGACAAAAGGGATCTCCGGAGTCTAAACCTGTTGATGCCCCTCACTTGGAAACAGGCAAATAATTTTACCAGTATCATGGCAAATACCGCTCCTGTGCTGACCTGGTAGAAAGTGAAGCAGGGTCAGGATCAATCTTTCACTTCAGCTTGCCGCTTATTCCTTAACAAAAGTGTAGTCAAATACATTTATTCCTTTGTAAAAGTGTAGTTATTAACATTTATTCCTTTGTATAAATGTTAACGATTCTGTATATTTGAATCATTGTCAGATATTTAACTATGAAAAGACTACAAATTGAGGATCTTAATAATTGGAAGGTTAAAAAGAACCGTAAACCGCTCCTGATAAGGGGAGCAAGGCAGGTAGGAAAAACATGGTTAATGAAGGAGTTTGGTCGCAGGGCCTACAAGAAATGTGTATACATCAATTTTGAAAGCAATAAAAAACTCCAAACTATTTTTACTGAAGATTTTGACATACAAAGATTAATCACTGCACTGCAAATAGAAACAGGGATAACTATTGAAGCTGAAAATACACTGATCATCCTTGATGAAATTCAGGAAGCGCCGGGCGCACTTACCTCCTTAAAGTATTTTCACGAAAATGCGCCCCAATACCATGTGATATCTGCAGGTTCGCTGCTTGGTGTAGCGCTAAGCAAGCATACTTCGTTCCCCGTGGGGAAGGTTGATTTTCTCGACCTATATCCCTTAAGTTTTACAGAATTTCTAGTCGCAATGAATCAACAACCCTTACTAGACCTACTACAAAGTGAGGATTGGGCATTGATCACCTCTTTTAAAACCAAATATATCCAGCTTTTAAAACAGTATTACTATGTAGGCGGTATGCCTGAAGTAGTGCTTTCTTTTACCAACAATGCCGACTATAACGAAGTACGGACGTTACAGAAACGAATAATGGAAGCCTATGAGCAAGACTTTTCCAAGCATGCACCAATTGAAATCGTACCAAGGATAAGAATGCTTTGGAACTCAATACCTGCACAGCTAACCAGGGAAAATAAAAAATTTATATATGGAGCGGTAAAGCATGGCGCAAGGGCTAAAGAATATGAAATGGCCATGTCCTGGTTAATAGATTGCGGACTAATCCATAAAATAAACAGGATTACTAAGCCTGCCATTCCATTGAAGGCATACGAAGACTTTAGTGCGTTTAAGCTTTTTCTGGTAGATATAGGTCTGCTCGGTGCGATGGTAGATGTAGATATCAAAACCTTGCTTCATGGCAATGAACTTTTTGAGGAATTTAAAGGGGCATTAACGGAGCAGTATGTGTTACAGCAGTTAATTATCCGTAAAGAACTATCTATCTATTACTGGTCTGCCGAAAATGCCACTGCAGAAATTGATTTTCTTTTACAACACAGGGGCAATATCATTCCGGTTGAAGTTAAAGCAGAAGAAAACCTGAAGGCCAAAAGCCTGCGCCATTTCAGTCAGAAATATGATTTTACCAATGCCATAAGAATTTCCATGTCAAACTATCGGAAAGAGGACTGGCTAACCAACCTCCCGCTTTATGCAATCAATAAGTTGAATTAATGTCAAATTCCAAAACAATATCGAATCTTATAGGTTATTAGATAAAACTATCAAAACTTAATTATTTTCACTATGGGAAATTTACTTTATTTAATCGCAGTTGTGTTGGTAATCATCTGGGCTATCAGCTTTTTAGGAGGATACTACACAGGAGGAATCATTCACGTTTTATTGGTCATTGCAGTAATTGCAATAATACTAAAACTGATCAGAGGCGCAGCCTAAAAATAGTTGCGGTTTCAGGGCTACTGGAACCGCATCATTTTTAAAGTTAACCGCTAATACAAGAAACCAAATAGCCAAAGCGGAACCCTATCTCCAAAACCTATTTCAATATCATCGGCGGCCACCAAATAAGAATCAGCATTTTTTAACTGTTTAAAAGATTTTGATTTGCCACCAACCTCTATTGTCAGTCCTGAAATAAAGAAATCACCCTCAGCGGGAGCATTTACCTCCATTCCTGTGTTAACCAATTGGTTTAATAAAAAAGTCTCTCTAATGTTCCCCTTGTCGGGTTGGCTTTTTATGGCATAAGCCAAATTCGTATTCTCTAAAAAAATTTTATCTGGCTTTTGCAATCTTGAAACACCTTTTCCTTCAACAGAAAGTATGTTTAATAACTTCGCGTCTCTCAATTGATAAATATACTCATACATACTTTCGCGATGAATTTCCATCTTACGTGCCAATGCAGACATATTAGGCTTAAAGGGAGCAGATTCTGCTATTACGCCTAATAAACGTTTTACTTTTACTGCAGTGCCGGCATTATAACCCGCTATATAAGCTAGGTCTGTATCTACAATGGCATTTATAACTTGTTCCAGTTTAGGCAAATATTCAGCTTCACCTTCCACTATTATTGGTAAATATCCGTTTTTCAGATACCTGTTAAAAGCGGGAAGAGGCTGAATTTTTTCAAGAATGCCCCTGCTTATTTCCCGGTGATTTGTTTTAACATCGTCCAGACTAACTGGATCAAATACAATACCTTCAGTGAAGGAAAGGTATTCTCTGAACGACAATCCGGCTAAAGAATAGCAGGTCACCCTGCGACTCAAATCGGCCTCACCCCGGTAAACATCCAATGCAGACGATGCAGAAAAGATGACACGCATTTCAGGCAGGCCATCATAGATGTTTTTAAGTTCTCTGGACCATGAAGGATATTTATGAACTTCGTCTATAAACAATACCCTTCCGCCTAGCTTAAACCAATCCGTAGCCATATCCAATAAAGTATGGGTATAAAACCAAGTATGATCAGCAGTAACGTACAGTGCTTTTTCTTTCTCCTCTTTTAAATCGAATTTAAGGTGCTGGAGCATTAATATGGTTTTTCCTGCCCCTCGCGGGCCTTTAATGGCAATCATTCGCTGCTTCCAGTTTATCTTTGGATGCAAATAGCGCCTAAAATTATCATTTACAACCCTCAGTAAATTCTCCTGGTATTCAAAAAGCGATTCCATAATTAAAATTTGTCGGTTCCAATATACAAAAACCGAATGATATTGCTGGTTACAACCGACAAATTAACCTATTTGGCAATGATTGCTTCTCTTATATGTTCCCGCCCCATACAAAATCCAGGAAGCCGGCATTCGAAACATTTCGCCCCAAAACAAAACTCTTTTTAATATCAATACCCGCAGCCCTCTGTTCAAGCGTATGTTTGTCTTGCAGTATTGGCGTTTCCTTAACTTCCAATGCCGTATCACCATTAAAAATGAAATCAATTTCCTGCCCTGTTTTCTTCTGATAATACTGTATAGTTCCCTGGCTTTTCAATTGCGCAGCGATAGCATTTTCAAAAACTTGCCCGCCTGATAACTGATCGCCTGCAAGTACATTCAAGACACCCGTATCCGCAAAATATAGCTTAGTTTGCTGGGAAATCTCTTTATCAATGTTTTTAGTGTAAGGACTTGCCTGATAAATAAAATAAGTATACTCAAGCAGATGAATATACGAGGAAACCTTTTGGCGATTTATACCTGTTACGCTGCTTATTTTAGTATAATCTACTTTATTGCCAGAACGAGATGCTAATAATTTTACTAATTTATAAAGGTCTTCACTTACAGAATAGTCAGATAATAATTTAACATCCAATTCAATATAAGAATTGATGATATCCTTTAAAAGCTCAACCTTGTCTGCATAATCCCGTTCCAATACAACCTCCGGAAATCCCCCAAAACGAATGTATTCCGCATAATGATCCTTATATTGACTATACCAGGTTTTGTTTACAAATTTCCATACAAATTTCTCATAATTTTTATTTGCCACTTCCTTAAATTCCAAAAACTCCTTGAAGCTTAGCGGATACATCTCAAATATTCTTTTCCTCCCGGCCAGGCTCTCAGAAAACTGATTTTTCATATAGTAAGAACTGGACCCGGTTACAATAAATTTTACGCTGTAGGTATCGTATAAATATTTTATTACACTTGGAAGATTTTCTACCAGTTGTATCTCGTCCAGTGCAATTAGGCAAGAAGTAGAAAAGTCCAGCCCCATTACTTCCAGTTGCCCCTTTATGTCTTCGTAATTATTGCCGCCAAACAAAATCCTTATTTCAATCCTTTCGCAGTCCAAATAGATAAAATTGGTATGCTCAATATGCTGCAGTATGTATTTTACTGCGGTGCTTTTACCTACCCTCCTCATGCCGGTAATCACTGTAACCTGTTTTTTTTTGCTGTGCGCCAACAACTGACTGTAAATTGCCCTCTGCTTCATGACGTAAAATTAATCAAAAAGTATTACTATCTGATGGAAAATAAATCAAATAGTATAATTCAATACTATTTTTGGTAATCTCCAATTGATCGTTTGGTTCTTGCCAACTCGACTTCTTTCGTAATTTCTATAGTATCCATTATTTAATTCAAGCTTACTAAGCGCTTCCTCTTGTTTGAAATACTTTCAGTAGTTTTTTTATTTAAAGTATTCATTCCATTTGTTAATAATTTGTTCACGATGCTGTTTTGCTAAAAAAGATCCGCGTGGCTTCCTGCTCTAACTAAAATGATTTCGTTTTCTTCAGTAATTTCCAACCATATAATGAGTAAGTCACCTTTTAAATGGCATTCCCAGTTGTTTTTATAGTTTCCAGATAATTTATGAGCTTTAAATTTCTGGGGGAGTCCTTCTGCACCCTTTATTGTTAATTCGTTTTTTTAAAAATCATAGATAATATCCAAGTCCTTAGGCGAACGCTTCTTAATTAACTTTAGATCTTTCTCGAACTTATTTGTGAAGCTTAATATATACATTAAAGCCGCTTGAAGAACAAGTCAATATTATCAATTTTTTTAGTTTTACGCAATCTAGCATCAGAAATAGCCTTTTTTGTACTTGAATTCGGGTGTAATTTTTCCTCAACAATTCCAACTATTTTAACATTAAACCTTTTCGCGAGCCTTTCAAATAAGTCTCTATCTTTATCTCGTATTTCAATAGTTAATGTTGTCATGATATTTAATATGGCCTATCATCAATTCTTTTCAAAACAAAAATAATGATTTTTTGGGATAAGTTTCAATTCAGCCAGCTTAATCAATTCTTATTCTTAACATATACTTTTGAGCCACAATTGTTGCATTTATAGCGCTTCAGGTCTAGCCAGAAACATAGGTGTTTTACTACCGCACCTCTAGGTATACGGGTATCTAAAACCCCGCTTGCGCACTTGGGGCATTTGGCATAAGTAATCGTCTTTTCTAACCAGCTGCTTTCTAATTGATTTGCCATAATGGTTTATTTGTTTGTAAGGTCCCTGTCCGTTACATAGGTATATTTGGCTATGTAAATTTAGAACTTATTAATTACAAATTTTATTAAATGATGTTAATTAATTATTAAGAGTGATAATTCCATGCTTTATAGCGAAGACAACTAACCCTGTTCTTGATTTTGTTTCGGATCTTTGGAAAAGCGCCTCCCTATAATTGTCTAATGTCCATCAAAATTACATCAGGCAAGGGATGTAAAGAAAGCTTACTAATCATGTCTTCGCCATGGAGCAGTTTAGCCAAAGTTTTAATTTCAGCAATAGCCCGTAGTTACGTCTCCTGTCATTGCAAGGGTAGTTTTCTTGTCATTGCGAGGAGCGTAGCGACGAAGCAATCCCCCCTTCCTTAGTGTATAAATTACACAATTGATAATTTAATGTTAAATTTTAGGTATTTATCACCTTAAAGACATAAAAAAGCGATTTGTAAATTAGTTTTAGTGAGAGTTTTTACTATTTTTGTGACAGAGAATTTATTTCTTTTACTCATCCCCAGGTGAAAAAAGACAATATTGAACTTATAACCCTAATACAAAACAATGTTTTCTATTTTTAAGAAAAAGACGCATGTAACCAATATCGAATGGCTCGGTGTAGACATGCATTCACATTTATTACCTGGGATAGATGATGGATCACCAGATGTTGAGCAATCCGTAAAGCTGATCAAGAAATTAAATGAATTGGGTTTTACAAAATTCTTGTGTACCCCTCATATTTTCAAAGAATTGTATCCAAATACCTGCGATACCATCAATACCGCACTAAAATCAACTGAAGCAGCACTAAAGAAGGCAAATGTAAATGTGGAATTGCGCGCAGCGGCGGAATACATGCTGGATGAGAACTTTGAAATCGGGGATGACTTGATGTGTTTACCTGATAAGTTTATTTTGGTAGAGATGTCTTACTTGAATGAAAGCCCAAATGTAGAGAAGGTTATTTTTGACATGCAGATCAAAGGATTTAAGGTAATACTTGCACATCCAGAACGTTACAATTTTTACCATTTGGATTTAAGTAAATTCCAACGGTATAAAGATATGGGGGTGTTGTTTCAATTGAATTTATTGTCAGTTACTGGTTATTACGGTAAGGAGGTGAAGAAAACGGCTGAATATTTACTGCAAAACCAGATGTATGATTTGGCGGGAACGGATTTGCACCATGATAAACATTTAGATGCCTTAACAAAAAGTATAGAAAGTGGAGACTTATATAATAAAATTGGTAATTATCCATTTATAAATAAAAAGCTGTTCAATAGTTAGCCTTTAAAAATACCCAAGGGTGGGTATCTTTATTATTGGGTTAAAAGATTAGATTTGCAGCAAATTAAATATCATACCATACCTATGAATAAACGTTTTAAGAGTGTAATCGTAATAAGTTGTTTGCTGCTAAGCACTCTTTTCTTCTCAGCCTGCGAGACAACAAAAAAGGTAGCTTACTTTCAGGATATCAGTTTAGCTGAACAATCCGAGTTGGCGAATACGGCGAAGTTTACTGAGCCAGTGATTCAATCGGATGATATTTTATCCATATCAATTTTTACGATTGATCCAACAACGAATATGGTGGTGAACCAGACCGCAAGTCAGGCAATTAGCACAATCACTGGTCCTTCTGTAGCTCTAGCTGCAACACCTCCAACCTCTGGATTTTTGGTTGATAAGAATGGAGAAATTGACCTTTCTGTTATTGGTAAGGTCAAAGTGGCTGGATTAACTAGTTATCAAGCAAGAGATTTCATTAAAGGTAAGGCTGCTATTGTATATACTAATCCAAATGTGCAAGTACGTTTTGCTAATTTTAAGGTAACAATACTGGGGGAAGTTGCAAGACCTGCATCATACGTAATACCTAATGAAAAGGTCAGTGTTTTAGATGCTTTAGGATTAGCAGGAGACTTAACAATCTTTGGTAAGCGAGAGAATGTAACTTTGATCAGAGATAATGGAGGGAAAAAGGAATTTGCAAGATTAAACTTGAATTCGAAGGAGATTTTCAATAGTCCCTATTATTATTTAAAGCAGAATGATGTTTTATATGTTGAGCCAAATAAAGGAAAGGCAGCATCATTAAACCAGGCAAGAACTCAAACTTATGCGTTAGTTGGAAGTGCTCTTTCTGTATTGATAATTTTAATAACAAGGCTGTAATCAAAAAAAAGGATTAAAGATGAATTTGCAGGAAGAACAGTTTATACAAATGGAAGAGAATCAAGGGAGCCAAGTTGATCTTCGTAGGCTATTAGCTAAAATTTTATCGAATTGGTATTGGTTGGTTATATCTGTGATATTAGGTATTGGCGTAGCCTACACCTATGCTCGATACCAAACACCTATTTTTAAAATCTCAGCGAGGGTTTTAGTAAATGATGAGAAAAAGGGAGGGGGATTAATGGGAGGTAGCGATATTCTTGGTGATTTGGGAGGTCTAATTGGAGGGAAAAGTACTGTTGATAACGAGGCTGAAATTTTAAAGACCAGATCATTGATGGAACAGGTAGTAAAAGACTTGGATCTAAACATAACGTATTTTCGTGAGGGAAGGGTTAGAAACGTAGAACTTTATGCTACGCCATTCTTAGTTCAAGGGGTCAATCTTGCTGACACCATTCTAGGGGCTCATGTAGAAGTTGACATACTAAAAAATAATAAAATTTTGATTAAGTCAAAAGGAGTAGATACAATAGTTGGGTACAACACAACCTTTAATGTTCCGAAAGTTGGTAACATTATGGTAAAGCGAAACTTTGCCGTTCCGTTACAATCTAATCAGTATAGTTTTGATATAGTATCTGTTGACAGCAAAGTTGCTGATTTAATGAGCAATCTTACTGTTAGCGTAAATAATAAATTAATTACGATTATAGATTTAACATTAAATTATCCAATTCCCCGGAAAGGTGAAGATATCCTAAATAGAATAATTTCCAATTATGTCGAAGGAAACCGAAAAGATAAGAACGAAGTGGCTGATAGTACTATTAAGTTTATACATAATAGACTGGCGATTATAGGGGGTGAATTAGGAGACCTGGAAGGAAACATTCAAGGGTTTAAACAGCAAAATAATTTGGCTGACATGAGCGAGCAGGGTCGTTTATTAGTTGCTTCGACTAGCCAATATGTAGCAGATCTAGCCAAGGTAGAAACGCAAATTAGTATACTTAGAAGTTTAGAGGTATATCTTAGAGATGAAAATAATAAACGAGTATTGCCTAGCTCATTGGTTGCTGAGGATTTGGTTTTTAATGGCTTGATAGAAAAATATAATATTTTGTTGCTTGAAAGAGACAGAAAATTGCTTGGGGTTACCGAAAACAATCCTGTAATAATAAATCTTGATCAGCAAATATCCAATCTCCGAAAAGACATGCTGTCAAATTTGACGAGCACATCAAATTCGCTGAATATCTCGAGGAAAAGGATTCTTTCGCAAATGGATAAAGCTGGTGGTCAGATAAAACAGGTTCCAGCTACCGAACGAAATTATTTGAATTTGGCAAGACAGCAACAGATAAAACAGGAACTTTATATTTTTTTAATGCAAAAAAGTGAAGAGACTGCTATTTCAAAAACATCAAATATTGCAAATTCACGTACAATAGATCCTCCTAAGTCTGATGTGCAGCCTTTTAGCCCAAAAAAGACTATAATTTACCTTATTGGGTTAGCTTTGGGAATGATAATTCCTATTGGCCTTATTTATTTGAGAGAGTTATTAAATGATAAGATTGAAGTCAAGGAAGACATCACAAGGAAAACTGTTGTTCCAGTTCTAGGAGAAATAAGTCATAATACAGAAACAGATAATCTGATTGTAGCTAATAGTTCCAGGTCTGCGATAGCAGAACAGTTTAGAGCACTACGGACAAATCTCTCTTTTTATCTTAAAGAAAAAGACGAAAAAATTATTCTTTTAACATCAAGTATGTCAGGGGAGGGAAAGTCCTTTGTAGCCATAAATCTGGGAAACATATTAGCTCTGTCTGGGAAAAGAGTTTTATTAATGGAACTCGACTTAAGGAAACCAGGACTGTCAGCAAAATTAGGTAGTGCTAATGAAATCGGATTTACCAATTATATAATCAAATCTGATCTAAAATCAGCCGATATAATTAAGCCATTAACTATAAACCCAAACATGTTTATCGTGAGTTCAGGACCAATTCCGCCTAATCCAGCAGAAACTTTAATGCACGAGAGGACTAAGAAATTGATAGAGGAATTAAAGGTTCAATTTGATTATATTATAATTGATGCACCCCCTGTCGGCATTGTTACTGATGCCCAACTAATGGAGCCATTTGCAGATATCTGCTTATACCTTGTTAGGCAAAAGTATACTTTCAAGCAACAGCTCAATATTGTAGATGATCTTTACAATTCTAGAAAAATGAAAAAACTTGGCATTGTTGTTAATGACATTCAAGCTACTAATGGTTATGGTTATGGTTATGGTTATGGCTATGGCTATGGCTATGGCTATGGTTACGGCTATGGTAGCTATGGGCAAGAGGATAATAAGAAAAGTTTTTTCCATAAGATATTAAGGAAATAATTTTATTAAGAGTCTCATTACTTTGCTTATACTACAAACAATTATCTATGACTTCAATTACAATAAATGGGGATTTTAAGCAAATCAAAAGAATTATTTAGACTTCAGGATTCTAAGAGTAAGGTTGTTGTTAGAAATATTTTCTTTTCTTTTTTTATAAAAGGAATAAATATCTCTGTTAGTTTTTTAACAATTCCATTGGTTTTAACATTCCTTAATAATACCCAATATGGAATTTGGCTTACGTTAACAGCCATTATAGGTTGGTTTGCATTATTTGATTTAGGTTTCGGAAATGGTTTGAGAAACCATTTGACAACATCTATTTCTAAGAATGATTTCAAAGAAGGCAGAATTTTTGTTTCTACTACATATGCAGCTTTATCTCTTATATTCGGAGCATTAATAATCCTTTTTTTAATTGTACATCCGTTCATAAATTGGGTATCTGTTTTTAATGCTCCAAAGTATATGACGAAGGATTTAAATAGCGCAGTAGTTTTCGCTATGTGTTTTCTTTTTACACAATTTATTGTGCGACTGATAAATACAGTACTTTTATCTTTTCAACGTTCAGCAATGGCTGATTTCACAAATTCTATGGTTCAAGTCTTCATATTAATTGGTTTATTTTTACTCAAAATTTTCCATTATAATTCGCTTACATCCGTTGCACTTGTCTATTCCATTACGCCCGTTGTAATATTTGTCTTAGTTAGTGCTATTTTGTTTCTTACGGTTTATAAAAATATTAGACCTTCGTTAACATTCGTTAAGCTTAAGTATGCAAGTACGCTCTTAAAATTGGGTATTAATTTTTTTGTTATCCAGATCGCAGCTTTGGTGCTATATGCTTCTGATAATTTTATTATTGCACACATGTTTGAGCCTTCTGAAGTCACAGTTTATAATATATCTTTTAAATATTTTAGTATTGTTAGTGTCTTTTTTACTATTGCCCTATCACCTTTTTGGTCAATGACAACACAGGCAAAAGTTGAAGGTGACTGGAAATGGATTCGGGGGTCGGTAAAGAAGTTACTACTTCTTTGGGGGACTTTAGCATTTTGCGGCGTTATACAATTGTTGGTTGCGACACCCATTTATAAGATATGGACGAATGGTAAGGTAGTTGTTCCTGTTCAACTTTCATTTATGATGTGCTTTTACTTTATCGTATCTAATTGGTGTGCTATTTATTCAAATTTTCTGAATGCAGTGGGTAAAGTTCGAGTGCAACTTTACTTAGCTGTTTTTGGAATGATTGTAAATATACCTTTGGCAATATTCTTGGTCAAAGTTTGTCATGTAGGAGTAATAGGTATCCCGATAGCGACTGTTACAACTATGCTATGTGCCAGTGTTGTAGCTTATATACAATACAAGAAAATTATAAATAGTACTGCTAAAGGGGTCTGGAATAGATAACAAATTATGTATAAATATTTAGTATTTCGATTGATAAAATTATTAAAAAAAATTGCATACAAATTGAATGCGATTGAGGTTTCCGAGAACAGTAATCAAATGGTAACTAATAATGGTGGTAAATTTCTTCCTGAAGCCAATGTGGTTAATATGCAAAAGGATCCGAAGAAAATTAGTGTGGGCGCAGGTACTCACATCAGAGGTGAATTACAAGTATATTCTTATGGAGGTAGGATAGATATAGGAGAAAACTGTTATATAGGGGCGGGAAGTAAGATATGGTCTGGTGAAGGAATCACTATTGGCAATAACGTGCTGATTGGTCATAATGTAAATATTATTGATTTTTCACATAAGGCAAAATCTAGCGACAGAGCCGAATCTTTTAAGAAGTTAATCACTGAAGGTCACCCTAAAGAAAAAGGTAATATCCCTTCTAGATCCATTAAGATCGAAGATGATGTCATTATTTATGCCGGGGCAAATATTGTTATGGGCGTAACGATTGGGAAAGCCTCCATTATTTCGGCTGGGAGTGTTGTAATTAGAGACGTTCCAGCATTTTCACAAGTTCTTGGAAATCCAGCCAAAGTAGTTTGGCGAACAAAATAGAAAATCATGAGTAAATTTGAAGAATTAAAGGTCGGAGATAAGGCAGAGTTAAAACATATAATAACTCAAAATGATATCAATAAATTTGTTGAGTTAACCGGCGACGATAATAAACTGCATATAAATGCTGAATATGCAAAAAATACGAGTTTTAAAAAACCGGTAGCACATGGTATGCTAGGGGCTTCATTTATTTCCACTATTATTGGGACAAAAATTCCAGGGGATGGCGCTCTATGGTATTCACAAACGATCGAGTTTCTTTTACCCGTCAGGATCGGTGACGAATTGACAGTCACAGCAGAGATTTTAAAGAAAATTGATTCTTCAAAAACTATCGAATTACAGACCGATATTTTTAATCAGCATAAACAAAAGGTGACCACTGGTATTGCTAAAGTGAAATTGGTCGAGCAACAAGTGACCGGAACATTAATTAGTGAGCAGCAGGTGAATGTGAAAAACGCATTAATAATTGGTGCCACCGGTGGAATTGGAAAGGCGGCCTGTATAGAATTAGCAAGACAGGGATATAATGTGGCAATTCATTACAATTCAAATAGAGAGGCAGCAAATCTAATTTTTGATAGTGTAATTAGTTTTGGAGTAAAGGCTTGTTTAGTATCTGGGGATATTACTATTAGAAAAAACGCAGAAGAAATATTTAGTGAGGCAGTTCGAAAGTTAGGGAGTGTTACTTTAATGGTTAATTGTGCAACGTTGAAGTTGCCAAATATAAAATTTGAAAAAGTTGATTGGGCTGATGTAGAAAATCACTTAAACATTAATGTGAAATCAAGTTTCTATTTAGCCCAGTTATTAATACCCTCATTCAAAGCTAATAGATATGGAAAGATCATATTTTTGACATCTCAGGTGACGGAGAATGCTCCACCAAATGACTGGTCATTTTACACTATTGCAAAATATGCACTTAATGGTTTAGCAAAGTCTTTAGCTGTGGAACTTGCGCCGTTTAACATTCAAGTTAATTTAGTTTCTCCAGGTATGACAGAAACAGAGCTTGTTGCGGACATACCTGAAAGGAGTAAGCTATTAATTTCGGCTAGAACACCTTTACGTAGGCTCGCTAAACCTGAGGATATAGCTGATGCTATTGCCTTTTTAGCTTCGGATCGAGCTGCGTATATTACTGGAGAAACTATTAGGGTAAATGGCGGTCAAATTATGATGTAACATATGAAAGATTTAAAGTACACTGAAATACTAAAATTGAATAGAAGCTTAGGAAACAAATTGAGCGGTGAAGTGTATAATATTACAGTACTGTCAAATGTCATAACTGATCAATTAAATGCTATTATGGAGTTCAGTCTTCGATCTGAAGACATCAATGTAAATCTTTCTTCAGGAGATTATGATAACATTGTACAAGACTCAATTAAATACGATAAATCTGAAGCAATTATCATATTCTGGGAACTTGCTAATATCATAGATGGTCTTCAGTATAAGGCTAATTTAATGAATGACATAGAATTGACTGCGCTAGTTGAAAAAGTGATCTCAGAAATTGATTTTGTCATATCAAATTTAAAGATCACTTCATTGGTTTTGTTTAATAAGTTCTCCACTCTTGCGTTTAATGGTAGTAGTTTACGTAAAAATAACTTTGATAAGGTTTGCGACAGTCTCAATGCACACCTAGAAGCTAATTTAAGTCCTAATATTTTCATTGTAGAAATTGATAAAGTTATTGCGAAAATATCTATTGGCAGAAGTGTGGACTTTAGATATTATTACTCATCTAAATCTTTATATACCATTGATTTCTACAAGACATACTGCGAGTTTGTTTTACCGATAATTAAATCTGTGAAAGGTAAAGCAAAAAAAGCTCTAATATTTGACTGTGATAATACACTTTGGAAAGGCATACTTGGCGAGGATGGCTTTGATAAAATCGAAATGTCTTCAAAAACAAAGTCTGGTGTTGTTTTCGAAGAAATTCAAAGTTTGGCCCTCGATTTAGTAAGAAGAGGTGTAATATTAGGTTTGTGCAGTAAGAATAATCCTGAGGATGTTGAATTCGTTCTTGCACATCATAGCGATATTTCAATTAGGAACGAAAACATCACTATAAAAAAAGTCAATTGGATAGATAAAGGGACAAACCTAAAAGCTATTTCTAACGAGTTAAATATTGGAATAGATAGCTTGGTTTTTATTGATGACTCGGATTTTGAAGTTAATTATATAAAAGATAATTTGTCTGATGTTGTAGTTGTACAGGTACCTGCTAATCTTTTTGAATATCCTCAAATAATGCGTGATTGCTCAAATTTATTTTTCAATCTTACTCAGAGCAAGGAAGACCTGAAAAAAACAGAGATGTATAAGCAACAAGCACAACGATTGGAAGAGAAATCATCCTTTAATGATATCGAGAGTTATTTGCGATCATTGAGTCTTGAGATTACAATACATAAAGATTTGCCATCACTTACCCCTCGGATTAGCCAATTAACACAAAAAACAAACCAATTTAACCTTACAACAAGACGATACACAGAAATAGACATAGATAATTTTTTAAATGATGTAACGAAAAGAGTAATTTCTTTTGATGTCAAAGATAAATATGGAGACTCCGGATTAACAGGTGTTTGTATTTTGGATATTAATACGATGCAAAATACAGCATCTATTGATTCGTTATTAATGAGTTGTAGGGTGATCGGAAGAAATATCGAAAAATCTTTTTTTGATATTTTAGTTACTTTTCTTAAAGCATTGGGAATCAAAAACTTGAAAGCAGAGTACATTAAAAGTTTTAAAAATGATCAAGTCAGTAATTTTTATGATAATGTTGGATTCAGTTGCACTTATACGTCCGAACAAAAAAAGAATTATGAGTTAGTTTTGGAAGACTATAAATTAAATAATATAGAATATATAAAAACAAATTATGGAACAGAGAATTAAGAATGTAATGGCATCGGTATTTGATTTGAACGAGGATGAAATCAATGATAATGCGTCACCTGATACCATTGAGCAGTGGGATTCATTAAGGCATATGCAATTGATCACTGGTCTTGAAGAAGAGTTTAATGTTACGATTAAGGATGATGAAATTATCGAGATGCTCAATTATAAACTAATACACGATATACTTAAAAGTAAGGTATAATCAAGGTAATTGAAACGTTTACAAGATGATCTCAAAAATTTTAAGCTTTATAAAGAGCCATAAACAGAAGGCTCACTACAAACGTATAGGTGAATACTTAGAGATGGGCGACTCTTTTCTTTATAGTAGTTTCCGCTTGAGCATACTTAAACCTTTATTGTATAAAAAATATCTCAAAATTGGAGACGATACTATTGCTGATTGCACGATCTCTGTGGAATCTAATCAAGCTTCTGTCACCATTGGAGATCGTTGCTGGATTGGGAATAGCAGATTAATTTGCAGGTCAGGAATATATATTGGAGATGACGTATTCCTCTCTTGGGGAGGATATATTTGTGATCATGATTCGCATTCAATAGACTTTTTGGAAAGAGAGAATGATATTAAGCAACAATTGCAGGACTTCAAGTGTGGGAAGCATCTACTGGATAATAAAAACTGGGAAGTAGTAAATACCAAGCCTATTCGAATCAATTCGAATGCCTGGATAGGAATGAACTGTATAATTTTAAAAGGTGTGACAATTGGTAAGGGAGCTATTGTTGCGGCAGGAAGTGTTGTCACAAAAGATGTTCCGGATTGGACTATTGTTGGTGGAAACCCCGCAAAGGTAATTAAAGAAATCCCCGATAGTTTAAGAAAAAAATGAAAATACTTATTATAGGTTCTGAAGGTTTTATTGGCGCACATGCCCGAATTTTTTTCTCAAAAGAGCATCAGGTTTGTGGAGCCGACATATTGGAAAAACAAAGTTGTGAAAATTATTTTCAGCTTTCGTTGCAAAATACCGATTTCGATACAATATTTGAGACAAATCAATTCGATATTTGCATAAATGCTAGTGGGAATGGTAGTGTTCCCATATCAATAAATAGACCGGTTTTTGATTTTGAACTTAATGTAACGAATACTATTAAGATTCTAGATGCTATCCGCACTCATAACCCAAGTTGCAAATTTATAAATATGTCATCAGCAGCCGTTTACGGGAACCCCTCAAGCTTGCCCATTACAGAGTTTGTTGATTTGAAGCCGTTGTCCCCCTATGGATGGCATAAGTTATATTCTGAGCAAATTTGTAGGGAGTATTATTATCTTTATAACCTCCAAACTATTAACCTTAGGCTATTCTCAGTATATGGCGAGCATCTCAGGAAGCAACTTTTTTGGGAGACTTATCAGAAATGTTTGAGATCTAACAACATAGAATTGTTTGGGTCAGGAATGGAAACGAGAGATTTTATTTACATTGAAGATTTACTAAACGCTGTTGACTGTATTATAAAAAAAGGTCTATTTAATGGAGAGGCAGTCAATATTGCTTCAGGAGTTGAAACCACCATCGCTGAGGCGACCAAAATTTTTTGCGCTGCAATTAACCCCAATATCTCGATTAATTTTAATAAAATCGTAAAGCCTGGAGACCCCTTGAATTGGTGCGCAAATATTGATATTCTAAAAAGTTTCGGGTTTGAGCAAATGGTTAGTATTACTGATGGATTAAATAAAACAGTGAAATGGCTAAAAGAAAGCAAATAAATTTGATATATCGACATAATGATAATTGGATAGGCGGAACGTACTACATACTAAATATTATTAGGTCACTAAAACTGCTGGATGACCAATCGAAGCCTGAATTAGTTATTTTTTACGGCTTAGGTTCACCTATTGATCTAATTGAAGAGATACAATATCCTTTTATTTCATATAAATCTCTTGAGTTAGGTAGTAATTTGATTAAAAGAGTAATTAATAAGATTTTTCAAAAAATAAAGGGGAAAACCATTTTTAAATTGAAATTACCAGAAAATATCTCTGAGAACGTTTATCCACTTAAACCCAACATTAGTGACTCTGGAGTAAAAAATGCTTATTACTGGATTCCTGATTTTCAGGAGTTGTATTATCCTGAATTTTTTTCAAAGTACGAACTTCGATTTAGGAATCAGTCTTATTTGGATCTTCTAAATCAGAGAAGCAACATCGTTTTTAGCAGTGTAAATGCCTCGAATGATTTTGATATATTTTTTCCAGGAAATGTTAACAAAAAAAAGGTATTAAATTTTGCCAGTTTTATTGGAGAAGATTACAAAGCTCTCGATGTGAAAAAATTGGTAGACAAATTTAACATTTCCGATAAATATTTGATTGTATCTAATCAGTTTTGGAAGCACAAAAATCATAAGGTTGTGCTTGAAGCGCTTAAACTTCTAAAAAATCAAGTTGGTGATTTACAAGTGGTTTTCACTGGGAAAGAGTACGACCATCGAAATCCAGATTTCGTTAATCAACTTAAAACATTCATTGAAGAAAGTGGTATAACTAACATGGTTAAGTTTTTGGGATTTATAGACAGAGATGAACAATTAGCTTTGATGGATAGTTCTGTTGCTGTAATCCAACCTTCGCTTTTTGAAGGTTGGAGTACTGTAATAGAGGATGCCAAAGTTTTAAATCATTTTGTATTAGTGTCTGACATAGCGTTACATCGTGAGCAGATCAAGGATAATTGCTTGTTTTTTGACCCGAATGATCCAGTTGATTTAGCCTCGAAAATTACGTCAATTTATACAAATCCAGGAACTGTCACAAATATTGCCTATAAATCCATGCAAATAAAGTTTGCTAATGATTTTATTAATTTATTTAAATAGGAAAAATTCTCATCTCTGTAATGAAAAATTAAAATAAATTGAGTAATATGAAATCACCTATCTATAGCATAATAATAAGATCTTTTAACGAAGAAAAACATATTGGTAAGCTTTTGAAAGGAATTTATTTGCAAACGCAGAAGGAATCTATTGAAGTTATTTTAGTTGATTCTGGTTCAACAGATATGACCGTGAGCATTGCTAAGAACTATGGGGCCAAAATAGTAGATATTAGGCCAGAAGATTTTTCGTTCGGTAAAGCATTAAATGTAGGGTGCAAAGTAGCTCGGGGTGAATTTTTATTACTTGCCAGTGCTCATGTTTATCCTCTTTATACAGATTGGGTAGAGAAGATGGTCGCTCCATTTAAGAACAATAAAGTTGCTTTGGTATATGGTAGGCAGGTTGGAAACGAAATTTCAAAATATTCCGAGCATCAATTGTTTAAAAAGTGGTTCCCTGCAACCTCTTCTTATGAGCAAAGGATTCCATTTTGTAATAATGCCAATGCTGCAATAAGGCGGGTACTTTGGGAAGAGCAGCCTTATGATGAGCAGTTGACAGGTTTAGAGGACTTGGATTGGGCTACAAAGATTCAGGAAAAAGAGTACGTAATTTCATACGAAGCTTTTGCACCCATTGTGCATGTTCATGAGGAAACGCCATCAAGGATAAAAAATAGATATAGGAGAGAAGCGATAGCATTAAAGCATATCCGGCCAAAAGAAGAATTTTCATTCTGGAGTTTTATCAGGTTGACAAATTCAAATATTTGGTCTGATGCTGTTCATGCGATTCATGAAAGGAAATTTTCCAAGGAAATTGGATCGATTATCATGTTCCGCACATTACAGTTCTGGGGTACTTATTTAGGTTATAATCGTAAGTCTGTTCCAGACGAAACGTTGCGGATGAGAATGTATTACCCAAATGGCTTTAGAAAGAAACTCTTTCAAAAGCGTGAGGCAGAAAGTAGGACGGGCTTCGGAGAGAAAATAAACTATTCAGAATTAGAATATTAGTTATATGACACAAAATAGAATTACAGCTATCGTGCCAATGCGCCATTCAAGTGAACGCGTACCTGGTAAAAATTACCGCGATTTTGCGGGTAAACCTTTGTTTCACCATGTAGTTCAAACTTTGCTAGATTGCAAGCAGATTGATCAGGTTGTAATAGATACCGATAGTCCAATAGTTATTGAACAATGCATGGATTTTTTCCCATCTGTACTAGTGTTGGAAAGGCCAGCTCATTTAAGGGATGGAGCTATTCCAATGAACGATGTATTGTTGAATACAATCAATCAGGTTCCTTCTGAATTTTACTTACAAACGCACAGTACAAATCCTATACTCACTGCTAAAACTTTGAGTGAAGGAATAGATAAATTTTTGCTATTGTATCCTATGTATGATTCACTCTTTTCAGTTACCAGGAAACACGTGAGGTTTTGGGATAGCTTAGCGAGGCCAATAAACCACAATTCTAATATTCTATTAAGAACACAAGATTTGCCGCCTATTTTTGAAGAGAATTCATGTTTCTATCTTTTTACAAAGGCAATTTTAGAGAGAAAACACAATAGGATTGGAGATCGACCATTTATGTATGAAATGCCGGAAGCGGAAGCGCAAGATATAGATGTTGAATTGAACTTTATAATGGCTGAATTATTATACAAAAATTTAAATAACCTTTAAATATGAAAGTATTAGTTACTTGTCCCCCAATGCTAAGAGCTATTGATCAGCTCCGCTATTTGTTCGAAGAGAAAAATATTGAACTAGTTACTCCTGAAGTGGTACAGGTTTTAACAGAAGAGCAGTTGATTGAACTAGTTCCCACTGTTGATGCCTGGATTATCGGTGATGATCCTGCAACTGAAAAGGTTTTTACTGCTGGCAAAGCAGGCAAACTACGTGCGGCAGTTAAATGGGGTGTGGGGGTAGACAATGTTGATTTTAAGGCTTGTGAAAAATTAGGCATTCCAATTCAAAATACACCGAGGATGTTTGGGAATGAGGTAGCCGACATGGCTATAGCATACTTTACCGGCCTGCTAAGAGACAGTTATCGAGTAGATCGCGCAGTACGTAGCGAGAATTGGATCAAACCGGCAGGGATGTCTTCCACTGGCAAAACAGTTGCTTTAATTGGTTTGGGAGATATAGGTCTTGGTGTAGCGAGACGTTTGAAAGGATTTGATGTTAAAATCAACGCATACGATCCTTTTAGTTCATTAACCGCCGAAGGCGCTGGGGTTGACCAAATATTAACATTTCCGGAGGCATTAGGTGATGCTGATTTTGTTATTGTTACTTGTGCATTAACGCCAGCAAGCTTTCACATGATTGATACAGCTGCTATTGATAAAATGAAAGACGGCGTAAAGATTATCAACGTTGCAAGAGGGCCGCTTATTGATGAGCCAGCATTAATAGCCGCCTTAAAATCTGGAAAAGTAAGTGCTGCTGGGCTGGATGTTTTCGAAGTAGAACCTTTACCCTTGGATAGTGAATTACGTCAGTTTGAGCAGTGTATTTTTGGAACACACAATGGTTCAAATACCAAAGAAGCTGTGATTAGGGCAAGTCATAGAGCCATTGATATTTTATTTGGATTTTTAGGTGTTAAATAGCATGAATAACAAGAAGACAGTAGTAGTTACCGGAGTGCTTGGAGGGATTGGCAGGCAACTGGCCAAGACATTTCAAGAAAATAACTACAATGTAATTGGACTGGACATCAATGATTCAGAAACTCCTCACTGTGATAAGTTTTTCAAGTTTGATTTACATCAATATTGTGCTGATCCTATATATAAAGCAAAAATGGAATCAATATTTGATGTTGAAATTCCAGAACTTTTTTTATTGATCAATAATGCCGCTGTACAGATATTGAGCAGTGTTGCTGAAATCAAGTTAGAAGATTGGAATCAAACGTTAAATGTAAATTTAACAGGGCCATTGATGTTAAGTCAATACTTCCTTTCAAGGCTTGATAAATCAATGGGGTCTATTATTAATATTGCAAGCATCCATCAGCAGTTAACAAAGAAACGTTTTGTAGCCTATGCCAGCTCTAAGAGCGCATTGGTTGGTTTAACGAAAGCCATGTCTGTCGATTTGCAAGGGCGCGTACGGGTAAATGCAATTAGTCCCGCAGCAATTGATACGCAGATGCTTAGAGATGGATTCGATAACGATGAAGCAAAAGTTCAATTGCTAAATGAATTACATCCGAGTCAAAGAATAGGAAAGCCCCAAGAAGTTTCTCAATTAGCATTATTACTAGCCGAAGATAAACTAGGATTTATTAACGGAGCAAACTTGAAGATAGATGGTGGAATTAGTAATGTGTTGAAAGATTTGGAGTAAATTAAAAAAAAATAAATGCTTAGAAACGTATTGTTCATTTTACTTATCTTATCTAATGTATGTTTAGGTCAGAGCAAAAGTATCATTTTATCTTCTAGGTGGTTTCATCCCTTCAATAAACAAGATACTTTAAATACGCTTTCTGTTTTTAAAAACTTAAGAGTAGATAGAATTGATTGGATGTACTGCGATAATATCCAGCAAATACAAGCTTTGAAAAACGATGGTGTAAAATTCAGTCTAGCGATTAACCCACAAGTGCCGGACTCATTAGGATTTACTACTGTAAAAACGAGAATGTTGGATCTGAATGGGAGACCTTATGTTGCTCCTTGGATGAGTAATTGGAAAGCAAATAACCTATATTGGGGTTGTGTTAACAATCCTAGTTTTCAAAATTTATTTATTATCAAGTCTATGCAAATAGTGGACTTCGGTGCATATGGTATTTTTGTCGATGATGCTAGGTTCAATGATAGTGCTGTCGAATGGGGCGGTGGTTGCTATTGCGAATATTGCCTCAAAAAGTTTTCTGAATTCCTTGCTGGAAAAAAAATAGTTATTAAAAAGGATTTTAATTATAAAAATTATTTGAAGAACATAGGAGCAAAAGAAGATGTCTATAAAAAGTTGTATGGAGAATTTCAGACCGAAAGCGTCATCTCATTTTTAACTAACTGGAAAAAAGAAGTTTATAGTTATTCGGGTAAGAAGCTTAAATTTTTGACAAATAATGCTGGTGGGAAATGGAATAATATTTATAGCATTTTTGACATGGGAATTGCCGAGTTAGATCCCAGGAGGAGTGACTTTAGACAGTTATCAAGTTCTATCTCTTTAGCAAGATCATTAGGGAAAGAACAGGTTTTCTCTTATGCATCGTCAAACCAAAGCTGCAATTTGTCATATTATTTATATTGCTATTTGAATAAATCGGAAGCTCTAATCCCATGGGATCTATGGCTAAACGATAAAATTGATCATCATAAGAGACTTTATAGTGATAGTAGTACTATTAGGGATGTTATTAGTTTCATAATCAAATATAAAAATGATTTCTCTAAAGAAGTGACTCAAGACACTTTATTTCCAACAAACGGAATAGCTGACTATGTGCAAGCAATTAAATGCCAGGATGGTAAGGAATTCCTCGTTTTTTTAAATAGCGAGCCTAATAAGCTAATTAATGTTGATTCATTTGCGAAGGCATATAAACCGATTATTACTGGAGTCAAACTCAAAAACAGTTACAATGGATTTGTAATTTTGGAGAAGCTTAAATAGTTATATTTTAGAATTGAGTAAAATGTTATGTTAAAAAATAAGACAGACTATATTGTAACACTTTTATTTTTACTTATATCTTCCAAAGGTTCGCTATTTTTTTACGAGGATATTTTTTGGTTTATATTTATGCTTTTTATTCTATTTAAAAAAGCGCGTGAGATATATTTGGCCCCATCCTTCAAGTATTTTATAGTATTTAGTGGGGGGTATCTTACACTATCTATTTTGCAATTTGTGTTAAATACTCCATCTTTTGAATATCTTAATAGTAATATATTATTTCTTTTTAAATTTATCCTGCTTTCCTACCTTACAGCAGCTTACTTGGGAAATAGGTTCTTTTTTAATATTATTAGGGTTGTCAGACATTTAGCAATTTTCGGATTGATAATGTACTTCTTTCAATTAATAAATTTTGATGCGGTATATTCGATTGGAAAATTTGTAACTTCTTTATATTCAAAGGCAAACCCAGATACGCTTACGAAAAATTTTATTTTCTTTAATCTGAGTATATATCATAATATCAGAAATTCTGGATTTGCATGGGAACCGGGTGCGTATGGTTGCTTTTTAGTAGTTACCTTATATATATCCATGATTAGAAATCGATTTCAGGTAAAAAGAGATCAAATTTTGTTTTTAATCTCGATTTTAACTACACTTTCAACCACAGCTTATTTGGGTTTAGTTATTGTAGTTATTAGCTATCTTCGCGCAAAGAATGTAAAATTACTAACAATGGCTCTGTATCTACTTCCAGTAGTTATAATTGCACTTAATCTATCATTTTTATCTGATAAAATACAGCTGCAAATATTTAGTGACCTAGATATGATTGATAATTTATCATCAAGAAGCGATTTTTATAGCAATGAAGGTACGAAGATGCCTTTAAATAGATTTGCCAGTATGATATTTACTGTTAATCAATTTGATTATAAACTTATTTGGGGAATGGGGAATAAATACGAAGATTATTTTGCAAATGAATTTTCTTTAAATTTATCTAACGGAGATTTTGATTTCATTGCTAGGTTTGGGGTTATAGGTATATTTTATTATTTATACAGAATTTGGAGTTTTTTCAAGTACAATGCTACCAAAGAATTAGGTCTTTATATGTTATTATTGCTTATAATACTTGGTTATGCTGAAAATATACTATTACTTCCATTTTTTCTTTCTTTCATTTTTTTAAAGGATACTTTCGGCCGTCCAAACCAAAGTTTGAAAGCAAGAATTTTGCCTGCTAAAATGGTATCTTTACCCAAAAGTTAGATTTTCCAGAATTGTCAAATTAAGAATCATGATTTATAAGTTTTGTAGATGATAAAGTTAGGAATTGTCATCCCGACGTTCAATAGAATGAAGCTATTAAGAGTTTTATTGACGCAAATATTTGAATTTAAGTCTAGCGAATTTTGTATTGATGTAGTCGTAATTGACGATGGTTCTACAGATGAAACTAAAGTCTTACTAGAAGAATATGATAGATATGATTCTTTTCATATTATTATTGGAGATGGTAATTGGTGGTGGACAAAATGCTTTAACACTGGTATGGTTTATATGTTTGAAAAATTAGATGTTGAATTTGTTCTGTCATTGAATGATGACGTGGAATTGTATTCAGGGTTTTTTTCTGACCTTTCTAAATCGATAATTGGTTTGGGCGCGATACACAGTAATAAATATATTTTTAATGTGGGTAGTAAGGATATTGGTACTGGCGATTACTTCGATCTTGGCTTAGTCAAGGATTATTCAAATCCTTTTCGCTCTCATAAGAATTTGTTGACGGATTTTGACACAGATAAGGACTACATTAGAGTTAATCATAACCATGGTCGAGGATTGTTTATACCTAAGGATGTTTTTCTAGAAGTTGGTCAAATGGATTATAACACATTTCCACAGTACCTCGGAGATTCTGATTATGGTTTCAGAGTAATGGAAGCAGGATATGCACAATATTTCACTAAGATGCCATATTTAAACAGTTTTGTAGAACTTACCGCTAAAAGCAAGTACGAAAAGACTTATAATTTAAGTAATTTTTTAAAAAGAGCTACTGACAAATATTCGGACTCTAACATAGCATTGTTTTATACTTTCAATAAGAGACATTTTAGAGGCTTTAAGTTTTTGACATCCATGGCCGCAGATTTTATTAAAATCAATGGCGGTTATTTAAAGCGTTGGGTTAGCAGTATCGCAAAATCTTAATAGTTTCGTAATTAAACTTCATATATCAATATCAAATTATGCGTTTTAAAATTCAAGAGATCACCCCACTAAGACTTATTCAAGCTGTTGGGCGTAGAGTAGCAGCTTTACCTAATGCAGTTTCCTGGAAGTCAGATAGTATTTTCAGAGATAAAATGAAATCGTTCCATAATATTCATAAGGGTGAACGTTGTTTTATTATTGCAAATGGACCTAGTTTGAAGAAGACCGATCTCAGTTTTTTAAAGAATGAGTATACTATTGGTATGAATAGAATATACTTGCTTTTTAACGAGCATTTTAAAACTACTTATCATGCTGTAATTAATGAATTGGTTATCGAACAATTTAAAGATGAACTGGCAGAGTTAGATTGTATAAAATTTATTGATTGGAAAAAACGCGATTTGTTTAAGAATTTGGATATGAATTATGTTTATATTTCTCAGGCTTTGCAAGATGGATTTTCCTACGACCTGACGAAGAATGTTTATAGCGGGGGTACCGTGACCTATGTATGTATGCAATTGGCATATTATATGGGATTTACAGAGGTAGTTCTTATCGGTTTAGACCATAATTTTGTAGATAAAGGGACGCCAAATAAGACTGAAGTTAGATCGGGTGACGATCATAACCATTTTCATCCAGATTATTTCCCTAAAGGTATGAAATGGCAGTTGCCGGATCTTTTGAGGTCTGAGCTAGCATACGCGAAAGCACGCGAAGCTTACAAATCAGACGGTAGGAAAATTGTAGACGCTACATATGGAGGGAAATGCGAGGTATTCGAAAAAGTCGACTATTTATCGCTTTTTAAAAATTCGAAATAATGATATTTTTTTTATAAACGCAACCGTTAGGGGCGATATAGAAATTTGTATTTACTTAATGAATTCAAAAGATATATTAAGATTTATTTAAAATTGAAAAAAACTAATCTAAAGTTTTTTTCAATTTTAAAATCAAACCAAATGAATTTTGTATCAATTTTCCTTGATCAAAACCAAAAGAGAATCCAGCCTTATATCCGTTATTCGATAGGTTCTTCATTGCATCAAAATAAATGGACATTTGTTGAACTGGAACAAATATTTGAGTAGGATCTGGCAAATGTCTAATTTGGCCTGTAGAATTACCGTATTTACTCGTACGGAAAGTCCCATAATTAAATGAATAGGAAAATTTAGTTTCATAAACCCATCTATTTAAATCACCGCTTAATCCTAGGTGGAAAGCTAGAACTCTATTGTTAAGGAAATAGTTTTTATGATTTGAAACCTGACCGTACTTCGCATCATTTCTGGTAGTAATAAATGGATTTCCTATTCCTTTACTCTTATAAGACCAACCATCTGAATAATAGTAGTTATTATAGTAATCTTCATCTCCGGATGCAGTCGGAATTGACCAAGGGTATCCAGCTTGGTCCTTAGAGTAAAACACTTCAAAAAGAGCTTTTCTCCACTGAAATTTATTGTCATTAGTCTGATAATTATGGTTCTCAAAGCTTACACCATTTAATCCATCAGCTATATTCGCAAGTTTAGCGAGTGCTCCAACATCATAGAAACTTTGTCGATAAACCATCATTTTTACGGCATTGAAATCATATTCAAATCCTAAATCTATAGATCCTATCTGATTTCCTATTTTAGACCTCTCTACCTGGTAGCCAGTCCCTCCATAAGGCTTACCCGTCACTGCATAGATGAAAGTTTGTGTAGGAGTTAATGTGAACTTATCCTGTCCATATATATCAGCTTCGCTACCCCAATTTACTTGATGATTGAATCCGCCATATAATTTTAACTTCCAATCGATTCTTCCAAAACGAGCATAAAAAGATTTTTGATGTAAATATGTGTAAGAATTTGTTTTCTTAGCTAAAACCAATGCCTTGTCAACTGTTAAACCTAAGGTGTCCGATATCTTTCTGTGCCCAATCCATCCGTGTGAAAAAGTTCCTTTTATTGAAAAAATCCCATCTAAAATTGGAATTCTCCAGTATTCAGGTATTGATAATTCAATTTTTGGCACCCCTAAAGCATTCCCGGAAACTGCAAAATTACCAGAACTCAAAGTAGTATCTCCATTTAACCCCATAACATCCTTTGTTCTGCCAGCTTTCAACTGAAAGATGCTTAATCTACCTTTAGCATATCCCTCAATCAATTGTGCATTAGAGTTCTTCCCCACATTGGCTCTTCCCTCAATACCAAAACCCCAGTCTGTAAGCTTTTTCCTGCCATACGTTAATTCGCTTTGTGATGGTTCCGTGTATTCCTTAGATATTCTACCTAAAATACTCCCAGAGGCTCCTGCTAAAGGTATGGAGCCATATTGATTGGATCGCATCCAAAAAGGCACCACACCGTTAGTTGTTCCAATAGCTTGCAATTCAATTTCTGCTTTATATCCATCATTCATTCTTGTTTGCGATCTTGCGAAGAGAGAAAGTAATACTAGAGGAATAGAAAGCAGAAATTGAATTTTCATAATACTAATTCGTTTAAGTTAGATGAATTTGTCTCCAAATGTAGTAGACATTTGTTTAACAATTTCTTTTATTTCTTGCTCGTCTTTTTTAGGATAGATTAACAGTGCATTTCCTTCGTCTACGACTATAAAGTTGTCTAAGCCCTTAATTACAGCCAACTTATCATTGCTTATGTGTATGATGCTGTTTTTTGTATCTACCACATTGATCTGCCTTGCTGCGATCACATTATTGTCATCATCCTTAGGCGCGGCTTCATATAATGAAGCCCAGGTTCCTAAGTCTGACCATCCGAATTCTGCAGGTATGGTATAGACGTTATCTGCCTGTTCCATAATAGCATAATCAATGGAAATATTAGGTGAGGTTGGGTAATGTTCATCTATAAAAGCGCGTTCGTCATGGGTGTTATAAACAATATCTCCTTTTGAAAATAAGGTGTGTATATCTTCTGCATGCTTTTTTAAAGCATTGATGATTGATCCTACCTTCCAAATAAAGATACCGGCATTCCAAACAAAGTTCCCCTCTGCTAAAAATTCCTTTGCTTTTTCAAGTGTTGGTTTCTCCCTGAACTGTGCAACTTTATGAACACCACCTTCTTCTGAATTTTCGTATTTGATATATCCGTATCCAGTATCAGGGCGGGTAGGTGAGATCCCTAAAGTAACTAGTGCTTCGTTTTTTTCTGTATAAGCTAAAGCCAACTTTATCTTGGTAATGAAAACATCTTCGTAGAGAATAAAGTGATCTGATGGTGCTACAACAATATTAGCATTAGCATTCAGGCTTTTTAATTTAAAAGAAGCATAGGCAATGCAAGGTGCGGTATTGTTTCTGCTGGGCTCACAGATGAGCTGAGCAGTAGTTATTCCTTCTAATTGATGTAATATGATGTCTTCGTACTGACTGTTGGTTACAATGAAGATGTTTTCTGCAGGGCAAAGCTTAAGAAAGCGTTTGTACGTTAATTGTAATAAGGATTCTCCTATGCCTAAAATGTCCAGGAACTGCTTTGGGAAATTATTGCGGCTTTTTGGCCAAAAACGGCTGCCGACACCGCCAGCCATTATTAGTACGTAGTTATTTGTGTTCATTAATTCCAATTATGGTCTTTAACTTGATCGTATACTTTTGCAATTCCTTCTTCTAAAGAAACTTTAGCTTTCCAGCCCTTTGCAGTAAGCTTACTTACGTCCATTAGTTTTCTCGGTGTGCCGTCTGGTTTAGTAGTGTCAGTAATGATCTCACCTTCAAAGCCTACTATTTTCGTCACTAATTGAGCCAGTTCCAGAATGGATACGTCTTCTCCCACGCCAACATTGACCAATCCTGATTCGTTATAGGTTTCCATTAAATAGAAACAGGCATCAGCCAAGTCATCTACATATAAAAACTCTCTTTTTGGAGTTCCCGTTCCCCAGATGGTAACTGCCTTTTCTCCATTGTTTTTTGCAGTAATTACTTTCCTAATTAAGGCAGGAAGAACGTGAGAATTATTTAAATCGTAGTTGTCATTCGGACCATATAAATTAGTAGGCATCACAGATATGTAATTACACCCATATTGTGCTCTGTAGGCATCACATAACTTAATGCCGGCAATTTTAGCAATTGCATAAGGCTCGTTGGTCTGCTCTAGCTCGCCAGTTAATAGGTAATCTTCTTTTAATGGTTGTGGAGCCAATTTTGGATAGATGCAGGAAGATCCTAAAAACATCAGCTTCTCCACCTTATTTTCGTAGGCTGAATGGATCACATTATTCTGGATCATCAAGTTCTCATAAAGGAAGTCTGCACGGTAAATGTTATTGGCCAATATACCACCTACTTTAGCCGCAGCAAGGAATACATAATCTGGTTTTTCTGTAGCAAAGAAATCAGCGACTGCTTGCTGGTTACGTAAATCTAATTCTTTTGAAGAACGGGTAATGATGTTATTGAATCCTTCGGACTTTAACTTTCTAACTAGAGCAGAACCGACCATTCCGTTGTGCCCTGCCACATATATTTTTCCTGTTTTTTCCATAATATACTTTATTATTTTTTCAGTTTTTCTTTCGCCATGAGGTACATAAACATGGTATTGGTTTTAAAGTATCTTTTAAATAATCTTCTCGGTTCCTGTGCTAATCTATATAACCATTCCAGGCTATTTTTTTGCATCCATTGAGGTGCACGTTTTTGCTGACCAACCAACACTGGAAGTGCTCCCCCTATACCCAACATTATTGCTGGAATTTTTCCTTTCATCTGCATCATCCATCGCTCTTGCTTTGGACAACCCAATACGACGAAAACAATATTAGCTCCCGATGTAGTTATGGTTTTTGCAACCTCATCGTTTTCCAAATCAGTTAATGTTCTAAAAGGAGGCGAATAAAGTCCTGCTACTTTTAAGTTGGGATATTGAATTTTAAGGTAATTTGAAGTGGCATCTAGCGTAGCCTGTGAGCCCCCGTAAAAATATACAGATAACCCGGTTTTTTCAGATTCTCCTAACAATACGGGTAAAAGACTCATGCCATCAACTCGTGGCTGTTCCTGATTATAAAGGGTTTGAAATGCTTTTGCAATTGGCATGCCATCAGGAGTTACCAGATCAGCACTGTTAACCACCTTTGCAAATTCTTTGGATTCATAGGCTTCAACAAGCATGTGAACATTTGCAACGCAGACGTAAGAAGATGTTTTGGCGGTAGCGTAATTCAGAATGGCACTTACAAATTCTTTGTAAGTGCCACTTGAAATATCAATGGAAATTATTTTTTTTTTTGAAAGCATATTAATGCTTATTCGAATTGGTTTTTAACTGAATAACCTGCTTCTTTCAGCATTCTTTCTTTTTCAAAGTGCTGAACATCTGAAGTCATCATATCATTAACCAAAGCTGCTAAATCATATTTAGGCTTCCAGTTTAATTTCTCTTTACATTTCGTAGGATCTCCAATCAAAAGATCTACTTCTGTAGGGCGGAAATATTTTTTATCTACAGCTACTACTTCTTTACCAATTTCTACCTGGTATTTTTCATTGCTGCAAGAAACAATATATCCTCTTTCGTCTGCACCTTCACCTTTAAATTCTAAAGTAATTCCTACTTCAGCAAAAGCCATTTTAATGAAGTCTCGCACAGTAGTGGTTACCCCTGTTGCAATTACAAAGTCTTCTGGTTTTTCTTGCTGTAAGATTAACCACATGGCTTCAACGTAGTCTTTAGCATGTCCCCAATCTCTGCGTGCATCAAGGTTTCCAAGATATAATTTATCCTGCATTCCTAAAGCTATTTTGGCAGTTGCACGGGTGATTTTACGGGTAACGAATGTTTCACCCCTAAGCGGACTTTCATGGTTAAACAAGATGCCATTACAAGCGAAGATGCCATAAGCTTCACGATAATTTACTGTAATCCAATACGCATACATTTTTGCTACTGCGTAAGGGGAACGTGGGTAAAAAGGCGTAGTCTCTGATTGTGGAACAGCTTGTACCAAGCCATACAACTCTGAAGTAGATGCTTGATACACCTTAGTTTTTTCAACCAAACCAAGAATTCTAATTGCTTCTAATATTCTTAAAGTACCAATACCATCAGCGTTAGCAGTATATTCAGGAGTATCAAAACTTACCTGAACATGGCTCATTGCTCCTAAGTTATAAATTTCATCAGGTTGTACTTGTTGAATAATACGAATTAAGTTGGTAGAGTCACTTAAATCACCATAATGCAAAATGAACTTTAAATTGCTTTCATGTGGATCTTGATATAAGTGATCTATACGATCTGTGTTGAATAATGAGCTACGGCGTTTGATGCCGTGTACTTCATAACCTTTTTTTAACAATAGATCTGCTAAATATGCACCATCCTGACCTGTGATACCTGTAATTAGAGCTTTTTTCATTGATTATTAGATTTATTAATTGTGTAAGAGAAACTAGATTTATTACAATTTAATTTTTGTTTGCACTGTATTTTCCAGATTTACTGAAAAATATCATAGCTAAGTCGCAAATATATTCATTTCTAGTGAAATACATAAATTTGTGTACATTTTACACTAAGCTAATTACTTTTTTATGTGCTATCAGTGTCAATATAAGTGAAACGGTTATTAACTTTGATTGTCAGAATAATTTATATTTGAGTTTTATCCGATTATAATAAAGTAATGAAAAAACTGGCAGTTGGAAGTTATACAGGAGTCGCTAATATTTTTGGTTTCCAGATTTACGAGATAGGTTTGGAGGATTTTAATGCAAATTCAATTCAGAAAATTGATATAGCTAACCCCTCTTTTTTTTGTATTCCAAATGCTTCAACTTATTGTTATGTTGTTAATGAAAATCATACGAACGATGATAGTATATCAGCATTAAAATTTACATCATCAGGATTAGCTGTAATAGACCAAGCTAGCAGCGGTGGATCTGATCCTTGTTATATCTCTGTTAATGCTACCAATAGTCATCTGTTCTCTGCAAATTATAGTAGCGGCACTTTGTCCGCACGCTCCTTAAATGATGATGGGTCATTCTCCGATTTTATTCAAATTATAAAACACGAAATCCCGGCAGGTGATAATTTTCATAAAAACTCTTATATGCATGCGGCCATACTCTCACCGGATGAAAAATTTCTACTAGCAGTAAATCTGGGCCTGGACACAATAACGATGTATCATTACGATTGTACTAGAAAGGAAATGCCGTTGGCTATAGAATCATTTTCACAATATTCATTTCCAGATGGTACAGGTCCAAGACATGCTATTTTTTCTGAAAATGGTCAGTATCTCTTGGTAGTTGGAGAACTGGATGGGACGCTACATGTCCTTTCTTTTGAAGGTGGAAAATTAAAGAATGTACAGAAAGAAAATTTGATGGATTTGACTTATAATGGGCAGAATAGTGCTGCAGATATTCATTTTTCAGAGGATGGAAGGTTTCTCTATATATCTAATAGGGGGGATGCGAATTGTATTGTGATTTTTAGTTTTTCTCAAATAACAGGTGAAATTAAATTTGTTGATCGAGTTGAATCTATTGGTAAGGGCCCTCGTAATTTTGCCATTGATAAATCAGGCAACTTTATGGCAGTAGCACATCAATACAGTAATGATGTAAATCTTTTTAAGATAGACAAGGCTAGCGGTGGGTTAAGTTACCTATCCAGGATTATACAAACGGCAAGTCCTGTTTTCGTGAAATTCTTATAACGCAGCGCTTTTTGGAAATGCTTTGGTTCTTATTATTTCTAGCGCCAAATCAAATTGCTGATCCATTGAAAGGTGTGTGTTGTCTATAACGATTGCGTCAGTTGCGCAAACTAACGGACTTTCCTTTCTTGTGGTATCATCATGATCTCTTTGAGTTAAATTAGCAAAAACCTCTTCGAGCGTTGCTGTTTTTCCAGAACCAGACAGTTCTGAAAATCTTCTCTCTGCCCGCTTTTTAGGCTCTGCTGTCATAAATAGTTTCACATTGGCAAAAGGAAAAACCTGAGTGCCAATGTCCCTTCCGTCCATCACAATATTATTGGTTGTTGCCATCTTTTGCTGATTGGCAACAAGTACTGTTCTAACGGCTGAAATAGGGCTGATCTTGCTAACTTTGTTTGCAACATGCATTTCCCTTATCTCTTCAGACACATCCTGATCATTTAAAAGTATGCTAACTGATCCATTTATATTTTCAAATCTGATATCGGCACTGTTAACGGATTCAATAATAGCAACCTCATCATCTAAATCGATATTGTTGTTGATAAAGTGTAGTGTAATTGCACGGTACATTGCTCCACTATCCACGTAAGTGTAATTAAAATGTTTAGCAAGTTGTTTTGCTAACGTGCTTTTACCACAAGATGAAAAGCCGTCGATTGCTATAATGAAATTCTGTGTATGCATTGCTGGTTTTTTACAAATATATCCTATAAATATTCCTATCCCAAATCATTCGTGTATTTTTTACACTAAGTGATTTATTGATTTTTTCTTTTTGCAGTGGAAAATCTCTATTTATGTTTACTATAATTTCGTATCGTTTGTATATAATTGTATATAATTAAGAAGACATGAAAAACATCACTAGTATTTGCTGCATTGGTGCAGGTTATGTTGGCGGACCAACAATGGCTGTTGTAGCCAAACAATGTCCACATATTAAAGTAACTATTGTTGATTTGAATGAAGCCCGTATTGCTGCATGGAATGATGAGGATGTAAATAATATACCCGTTTATGAGCCAGGCTTAAGTGAGGTTGTTGCGGAAGCTCGGGGCAGAAATTTATTCTTTAGTACTGATGTGGATAAGGCAATTGCAGAAGCAGAGATGATATTCATTTCTGTAAATACGCCTACCAAGACTTATGGTGCTGGTAAAGGTATGGGCGCAGATTTGAAATGGATTGAACTTTGCGCAAGACAGATTGCCCGTGTTTCTACTTCTGATAAAATCATCGTTGAGAAATCTACTTTACCTGTTAGAACGGCTGAAGCGGTTAGAGATATATTACAAAATACGGGTAGTGGTGTTAAGTTTGAAGTATTGTCAAATCCTGAGTTCCTTGCAGAAGGTACTGCTGTGGAAGATTTATTGGCGCCTGATCGTGTACTAATTGGTGGTGATTCTACAGATTCTGGTAAGGAAGCAGTACAGGCTCTAGTTGATGTATATGCAAACTGGATTCCACGGGAGCGTATATTAACTACAAATGTATGGTCTTCTGAGCTTTCAAAGTTAGTCGCCAATGCATACCTGGCGCAAAGAATTTCTTCTATCAATTCCATCTCTGAATTGTGCGAAAAAACTGAAGCGAATATCAATGAGGTTGCAAGGGCAATTGGTTCGGATAGCCGCATTGGTTCTAAGTTCTTAAAAGCTTCTGTGGGTTTTGGTGGTTCTTGTTTTCAAAAAGATATTTTAAACTTAGTATATATTTCCCGTTCGTTCGGATTGAAGGAGGTTGCCGATTATTGGGAACAGGTAATCATTATGAACGATCACCAGAAGAAACGTTTTGCGTTAAACATGGTAAAGAACTTATACAATACGGTTAACGATAAGAAAATTACCTTTTTAGGTTGGGCATTTAAAAAAGACACCAATGATACGCGTGAATCTGCCGCGATTTATGTAGCAGATGAGTTGCTAAATGAGCAGGCCAAGCTAAGGGTGTATGATCCAAAGGTTACTGAAGATCAGGTGTTTGGTGATCTGGATTATCTGGCCACCCGTAAGCCTGAGGAAAACAGGGATCATGTTAAGGTTTTTGTTGATCCTTATAAGGCTTGTAAGGATTCTCATGCGATAGCTATATTAACGGAATGGGATGAGTTTAAAGGTTACGATTGGCAACGTATTTATGATAACATGTTAAAACCCGCTAAAATATTTGACGGGCGTAATATATTGGACGCAGAAAAGTTGAGAGCAATAGGGTTCAAGGTTACGTCTATTGGTGTTAAGTGATTCTTCGCTGCGCTCTGAATGACAAAAGGTGCTCTGAATGAAAGGTTGCTCTGAATGACAAAGGGAGGGGCCTACGCCCCTCCCTTTGTCATTCAGAGCGCAGCGAAGAAACTGGCGCTTTGTCATTCCGTTTGGCTTTGTCATTCCGTTTGGCTTTGTCATTCCGTTTGGTTTTGTCATTCCGAGGATACGAGGAATCCAGGGACGAGGAATCCAGTCTCATTCCGAGCGCAGCTACGCCCTTTGTCATTCCTAGGGCTCTTTGTCATTCAGAGCACCTTTTGTCATTCAGAGCACAGCGAAGAATCCAGATTCTTCGTATCCTCGCAATGCGCTGGTTTGGTTATTGTGATGTAAATTAATTAAATTTGCATACTTACATTTAGAGAATTAGAATGACTTCTTTAACATTATACGCAAAATTAGAATTACTCCCTCCTGATCTTAAATCAGAAGCTAATGACTATATCGATTTTTTAATAGAGAAAACCAAAAAGAAAGATCCAAAAAGTATAACTCCAAAATTTGGTAGTATGAAAGGCAAGATTACTATCTCAAGTGATTTTGATGAGTCTTTAGATGACTTTAAGGATTATATGTATTGCATCGTTTTGGGAGATAGCAATTAAAATGAGTCTTAACAAACTTCAATTATCGACTTCTTTTAAGGAACTTCTAACCCAAGCCATTAAGAATGGCTTCGAAATTTTGCCATTAACATTTGATCATTTTTCTGGAATTATTGGTCTGGAATTACATCATAGAGATCCCTTTGATCGGATACTCATCTCCCAGGCAATTGCCGAAAACTTACAGGTTATTACAAAGGACGAAAAGTTTAATTCATATCCTGTTACTGTAGTTTGGGATTAATAAACTAAGGGCGCTTTCCTCGTTCCTCGGAATGACAAACGCCCTTTGTCATTACCTTATTGTCATTCCTTATTGTCATTCCGAGTTTCGAGGAATCTAGTTCCTTCGCTGGTCCTAAACGTTCTTCCAGCAAATTACATTGTATTTACTGCGTTGATTATCTTCGTTAATACCATAAATTAGGTTTTTATGAATGGATAGGCCTGATGTTAGTTCCTCAAAATAATCCGGCTACCAATGTATCTGCTTATAAGCAGTTTGTTGTTGTAAATGAACTGCTATTTTGAATATACATAGTTTCTATTTTGAAATTACATAACTTTTATTTTGAATTTACATAAAAGTGGACCCTTGTCATTCTGAGTGCTTTGTCTTTCGGAGCAGCCTTGTCTTTCAGAGTGCAGCGAAGAAACTAGATTCCTCGTACCTCGGAATGACAAGGGTCTCTTGGAATGACAATGAGGAATAACAATAAGGAATGACAAGAAGGGCGATCAGAATTGATTACTTTCTTTCTGACAGCTCTAAACGGATTTTTTTAACGCAATCAACCGACACTTTCGCCAATTTAGAGATCTGACTATCAGTGAGGCTTAGTTCCAAAATCAAATTTTCTATAATTTCTTGGCTCATTTCAAGGCGACCTTTTTCAAGTCCTTCTTTAAGGCCTTCTTTAAGGCCTTCTTCAAGTCCTTCTTTAACTGCGGCTCGCCTTACGCTATTATTATCACGCTGAACTTTTAAACTTTGCTGGTATGCATCCATTTCCTGTGGGTTTAAATTGCCTAGTGCGGCAACGTCAAACAACTTAATAAACTCTTCTTTGCTACTCAAAGATAAGGGAATTTCTTTAAATTGATAAAGGTTCTTAAGCATAAAAAACCAATAGTCCTGGTCGCTTTTAAGCGCTGACTCTGCTTTCCTAAATTTGGGCATCTCAATGAAAATATAATTTAACTTAGGATAAAACTCAGTATTGGTATTAATTTCCATTAAACGCACATCGTGAAAATAGTGATCGGGATTGCTATCTTCGAATTTGAAATTCATTATTGCAATGAAAAATACTTCCGGCAACAGATAATCCCAACCTGCATCAACTGCAACTCCCTGTTCCTGTATTAGCGCAGAGGTATAAAAGATGCTCCTGTCTTTAAAATTATCCGGATTGCTTTTTTGCATTTCTACAATAAATTTTTCACCATCAATTCCAGTGCAATAAAGATCAAATATTGTTTTACGATAGTCCTTCCCAGGCCCTTTAAGTTCAACATTTCCATAATCAAGATCTATTATTTTCTTTCGTCCGTTAAATATCCCATTAAGGAAATGGATCAGTAGGTCTTTGTTAGCCTCTCTCCCAAACAGATGTTTAAAGGCAAAGTCTGTAAACGCATCAATAAATCCCTTTTTGGCACTAAAACCCTTGAGTAGTTCTTGTTCTTCTCGCATTATCTTGTTTTATCTTCGAGCAAAACACAGCCTAATAAAAATAGAAATACAACCGCAGCTTAAATATTCTTCGCTGCGCTCTGAATGACAAAGGTGCTCTGAATGACAAAGTATGCTGCATGACAAGGTGCGCTGCATGACAAGGCGCTCGGAATGACAAAATGGGCTTGTCATTCCGAGCGAAGCGCGGAAACCAGCGAAGAAAAAACCACCTTGTCATTCAGAGCGAAGCGAAGAAACTAGCACAGCGAGGAAAAGGGGTGTTGTAGCACTGGTAGTGCCTTTACAGGTAATTCAGTGCGGAAAAGGGTACCTCTAGTGCTCCAAGATACCTAGTAGCCTGCACGAAGCGTGCGCTAAGTGCCAACCACGCCCAGTCCAAATTCTGTTATTTCAGGTATTTTTTTAGCCTGGCTTTATTGGCCGAAGTGTTTTCCCTGCTAATTTCAATTACTTTATTTGCCGGCACAATCAGGAAGACCCGCATCATCGATTTATCAATTCTGGTATACTCTGAATAGTCAATGTTGTCAAAATTGAAAATTTCTGAGCGACTGCCAACCATAAACAGTTCTTTTGGTAGTTTTTCGTAGCCACTCTTGATTCCGTGTTTCCAGGGTCTTGTTTTTCCGTCTTTAAAGGTCGCATTTTTTTGACCGTCTTTAGTAGATGTCACGAAAGCGATATCGGAAACTGTTTTTCCCATAAGCAATTCCACATCGTCTTCTATTAGCCCATAGTCTGAAACTGGTTCTACTTCTTCTACAGGTTGGCTTGGTTTAACAAAGATCTGATCTCTGCATACCACCAGGTAATAAATTAAGTAATAACAGTTAAAAACGCACAGCATCAATAATTCTGGCAATAGGTTGGCCGAAAACCAATACGTGTCAAATATCCACCAGCCTGCAATGGCAAAGTAAATGGTAACCAGCACAACCACGATACCTAATGGAATAATGACGCCAAATGCGCACTGCAACAATAACCGGTTGATGAAGTTTTGTTCCCAACGGAATTGTTTGTCTAGCCTCCGTGTTACACGGCATACAATATAGGTGGCGGCTAAGGCGATAATTACACTCCCGATCATGGAGTACGGATACTTAGGTCTGCGAATCAGATCCAACGTATTTCCCTTAAATGCATTTAATAGAATGAGGTGCGCGGCGATTAGACTCATCACAAAACGGGTGATGCTATCTTTGTAACTGGGAGTCATTATTTTATTGTTTGAGTGGTAAAATTGTTAGTTGGTTGAAGACAAAGTTTAAAAAATTACCTAAAATATGCAAGTTTAAAAATAAAAAATCTACCATTCGGCGTAAAAATCTACCGTTCGTCCATTTTTTATGTGGCTTCAGCAACATTCGTCTACCACTCGGCGCTTCCAGGAGGTTGGGCTATTGTTATTGATTTTTTGGCGTATTAATTTTGCCCCCAATAGATAAATATCATTTCATCATTAATTAACCGGTCATTATGGACGAATTATTACAAAAAATTATTGAACTGCTAATTTTAACTAACCAGTTTTTAGCGGAAAGAAAAGCACCCACCCCCGCACCGGTGGAAGTGGATGTTTGGCTGGATAGCCATGAGGTTATGAAAAAATTGAAAATTGGTGCGATGACCCTTTATCGTGCCAGAGAGAATGGGGAGGTTGTGGCCAAAAAGATCGGTAGAAAATGGTTTTACCTCCAATCATCTGTAAATTGATCGTTTAAACGGCACGCGATACCAGACAAATCCTATCAAATCCTTTCAAATCGCATCAAAAAGCTACCCGCTATTGGTTCGAATATTTGGTAGCCCTACCTTTGTATCAACATCAGCTCAATAGCCTTACCGGCCGGAAGGTTTTTGAGAAGTGTGGATCAAAAAAAGGTTAACAATTTAGATAAATAGGAAAATGAACGATAGCATAAATTTAAAATTAACAGCACACCTGATGCCCGATAATGAGGGGGTAATGATCTTTGAATCGGCCAGGGAAACACTGCGGATTAACCGCCTCAGCAATGTGCTCCAGTTCATTGCTACATTAAAGCAGCTAACAAAAGCGATTGACCTGGGTGGTAAACAGGATTGTTATCATGAGTTGATTAATTGGAAGGGTTTACAGTGGGTACTCAATTGTACTTTTAAAAGGGAACTGGTGGGTTTAGAGATTTGGTATCAGAAGCGTGGTTTTTCTGAACAGCTTAAAACGGGTTTTAATTGGCAGGGGAAAGCCGGTGAGTTTAGGGATGCCGTTAATGGAATGATTGGTAGCATGGGAAGATACTTGTTCTTCAAAAAATATTAAAAATATCTCGCTTTATTGCGGGACTGCACATGCAGGCTGATTACTATCGTTGCTAACTACAGCACAAAAAGTTGCAATTGCTAATGAACCCATAAATTCATATAAATCATGGGAAAGTACAAAAAAGGCATCCTCGGCTATTTTAGAGGAAAAGTAGGAACTGTTATTGGTTCAATCTGGAAAGGCATACACTACATGCGAAGTGTGTCTGAAGCATCATCTAGTGAGCCGACGCAGGCACAATTGAACGTGCGCTTGAGGTTTGCACTGGTAATCGAGTTTTTGTCGCACATTAAGGGCCTCATCAACACAGGTTACCACAAGTTTAATAAAGGGGTTACGCCTTTTAACGCCGCGGTTTCTTACTTGTTGAAATACACGGTAACGGGAACTTCGCCAAATTACACCATTGATTACAGTAAGGTGATCATCAGCGTGGGCGACCTGGAACAGCTTCCTGAGGCAGCTGCGGTTACTTCTGATCCGGCAGAGATCAAGTTTAACTGGGGCGCGAATGCCAACATGGAGTTTGGTAAGGCTACGGATCTGGTTTCTGTGCTGGTGTACAGTCCAACGCTCCATAAGTTTGTGAAGGTGTTGGATGTAGTGCCGCGTACTTCGCTGACTTACACTTTAAGCCTGCCGGCTGAGTTTTCTGCTGAGGCAGTGCATTGCTGGTTAACAGTTACAAGTGTTGATCGGAAACAGGTTTGCGAAAGCAGCTATTTAGGCCCTGTTACGGTGTTGTAACGGTTGAAGGAGATGCAGTCTTCCGTCAGACTGATCTCGCTTCAAAGTACTCCGCTACAAAATCTGATAGGACTAAATAGGTCTGCAAAGGACTCAATAGCTGTTTCTAGGAGGGAAAGGGAAGAAGGGAAGGGAATAGTTTTTCCGAGAGTGAAGACCTGTTTTCCGACAGAGAGGTAGGAAGCGGAGGCTTAAAAAAAGAACTTCTAAAATAAGGGGAGTTTTAAAAACAAACATGGTGTTGGGTTTGAAATCTCAACCCGCACCATGTTTTGTATCTGAATCTTAAATCTTAAAAAAAGGGATGAAATTATTGAAGTTAAACAGACCGGTTGAAAGGCAGGAAAGGAAGCGTGTGGAAATATACCTGGTAATGGGGATAATGGCACTGGCTTATTATAGCGTACAAAAATTTGTGCGGTTTGGCGATAGTACGGCTGGCATGGTTGATCAGAGTATTTGGTTGCTGATTTTATTAAGTATGATCAGTTTGCTGATGGTAGTTGGAATCAGCGGGTGGTTATTGAACCGCTTCTTATTCAATATGGGGATGCCTGCGGTGGGTAACCTGGTTTTACAATTTAAACAAATGGAGATATGGCAGCAATTAGGTTTTTACTGGTTGTCTTTTGCCTTGCTGGTTTTGGCAGGTGTTGGGGCACTGAGCGCAGTGTTGTAACTGGGCAGAAGGTTGTTGTTGAGCAGAAAGTTGCAACTGAGCCGAGGGTTGTTGCAGTGAAGCGGTTGCTTGACATCGCCCGTGCGCAATTGGGTGTTAGGGAGAAAACAGGAAAGAATGACGGGATAGCGGTGGAGTCTTACTTGAAGTATGTAGGCTTTACAAAAGGTAACCCATGGTGTGCCGCCTATGTGTGCTGGGTTTTTGGCCAGGCGGGTTATCCAGCGCCGCGAACGGCATGGAGTCCGGGTCTATTTCCTGCCAATAGGGTAATAAAGGATGATGGGAGTAGTTTTTCATCGCTTCGCTTCCCGAAGGATAATGGGGAGCATTTAAGGGGTTTGGTTTTCGGGATTTATTTCCCGGATTTAAAAAGAATAGGTCACTGCGGGTTGGTGGATGGCGTACAGGGTGATTTTATCATTTCGCTGGAAGGGAATACCAACCTGGAGGGCAGCCGCGAAGGGCAGGGTGTTTATCGCCGCCTGAGGCACAAAAGAACAATTTATAAATACGCAGATTGGTTATGAAAACACAAAGATTAATGAAAGCCACGGCAGTAAACGTAATGAATTTTATTACCCACTCTATGATGGAACACGCTTTTTTACTGGCATATGAAACAGAGTTGGCCGACTTAAAAGGCCTCATCCCACCGGGTAGTATTTCTTGTATGAACAACGAGGGTATTGGTAACTGGAACCTGGAGTTTCAGCTGCTGGAAATGGTGGAGGATAGCGCGGTGAAATCCCTGCTGAGTGCCATGCGGAAAATGGAAAGGCATGTGAATACTTTTATGGTTTTTACCGGCATCACCCGTGAAGAAGTGGTTTTTGATGAGCGAATAGTAGAAAGCGCCACTCACCTCTGGAATGATATTGTTTGCCAGATGAAGTATGATAATCATCAGGACATAATGACCGCTTTGCCATGGATGTTTGATAATTATTATTTGTTGCTGTACAACCTGGCGCAACGGATCACTACGGGTAATACAGCGTTGATTGAGCACGACGATCCGGGTTTTGCCATGTGGGATTTTCGTACGGAAAAGGAAGATTTTGCAGACCTGGATTTTAGTGCAAAGTATTTGCTGGACATCGTTAAAGACATTTGGGAAGAGGATTTGGAGTTACAAAATTTAAGCGGGGAGCATTATGGCCAGTTATAAGAACGGGATAAACGGTGCATTTATTGGCAAAGTTGGAAATGTGGTCGGTGTGGAATCGCGCGGTAAGTATTACATGCGTTCAATACCTGATTTTTCAAATCATGAGCCCAGCGATAAGCAATTTAGACAGCGCCGTTTGCTGTCGCTGATGAGTACCTGGTTGAAGCCATTAAAAAGCTTGATAAAAATTGGCTTCCAGCTTTTGTCGCCTGGTAAAACGGCCATGAATGAAGCCTTTGCTTTGAACTATAAGGAGGCGCTAACGGTTGTAGATGGGAAGGGGGTGATCAATTACGATAAAGCTGTTTTTAGCAGGGGCGAATTGCTGGTTTCTTTGGTTTTGGAATTTTTAACGCTGCTGGATTCCATATTGCACATTAAGTGGGACAATGCTTTAGCCTCCTCATTTAACAAGGAGAACGACCAGGCCACCTTCGTAGTTTATAATCCGGCAAAGGAGAAGTTCGTCACCTTTAATAATGTCGCCAACAGGGCGGATAAGGAAGTCGCACTACAATTGCCCTCCAATTTTACCAATGACACCGTGCACTGCTGGATGTTCTATGCCAACGAACAAGGTGATAAAGTAAGCACCAGCGCCTACATCGGCGAGGTTATAGTAGCGTAAAATTGGTTGGTTGGTTAGTTAGTTGGTTAGTTAGTTGGTTGGTTGGTTGGTTGGTGATGTGGTGTGGTGTTATTTGTTGTTCTGTATTCTGTGCCCGCTGAGACAGCAGGCATAATCAGTTCTTTGAAATATTAGTTTTGTCATAGATTCTTCGCTACGCTCTGAATGACAAAGGGGGTGTTTTGTCATAGATTCTTCACTACGCTCTGAATGACAAAGGGGGTGTTTTGTCATTCTGAGCTTTTTGTCATTCAGAGCGTAGCGAAGAATCCATATCCTCCTATCCTTGAAATGACCAAAAAGTGCGCTTAATTACACGCCGCAAATTACAAGTCGAAAATGGCAAGGGCGTGAGTGAAAAGTGACGATAAATTTCAAAAGGGCCTCAAAAAGCCTTCATATTGGGGTTTAAAAATCAATTCAATTGTAATACGTTCAAATAAAAAATCTACCGTTCGGCCAAAAAATCTACCATTCGGCGCGATTTATCTACCGTTCAGCATAAATCGTCTACCATTCAGGTATGGAGCAGGGTTGGTCTATTGTTATTAATTAGCTGGTGTTATAATTTTGCCAGCAACAAAAAATATAAAATTTAGCTAATCAAAAACCCTCATTATGAAAGCACTTTTACAAAGAGTCATTGAACTACTAACTTTATTTTACCAGGTTTTATCTGGGAAGCATGAACCAAACCTAGTCCTTGCGGAAGAGGAAGTTTGGTTGGACAGTTGGGAAGTCAGAGAAAAACTAAACATCGCCAGCTCGACACTCTATCGTGCAAGAGAAGGGGGTTTGTTTACTTCCAAAAAATTAGGCAAGAAATGGTTTTACCTGAAATCGTCACTCTGTGTTACTGCAATTGAGTCAAAAGCAGCTACGATAAGAAATTTGAGCAAGCAACGTCCCGTCTAAGAAAGGAGCTCATTTTGCAATTGGCCGAGTCTCTTGTCATTCAGAACGGCCTTTGTCATTGGCGGTACCCTTTGTCATTCAGAACGGCTTTTGTCATTCAGAGCGCCCTTTGTCATTCAGAGCGGCTTTTGTCATTCAGAGCGAAGCGAAGAATCCAGATTCCTCGTACCCTCGGAATGACAAAATGGGCTCCTTTGTCATTCAGAGCACCCTTTGTCATTCAGAGCACCCTTTGTCATTCAGAGCACCCTTTGTCATCAGCAGCACCCTTTGTCATTCAGAGCGAAGCGAAGAATCCCCCCCCCCCCCCCCTCAAACAATAATCTAATTCCATACTATGCGTGACCACAATTACACTGTCTATATCTTAACAAATATCAATAAAACCGTCCTGTATACAGGCGTTACAAATAATCTTTCAGTAAGGCTCCAACAACATAAGAACGGCACCAATATCACTGCTTTTACAAAAAGGTACAAATGTTATTACCTCGTATATTTTGAGCATTATCAATATATCGACCGAGCAATTGATCGAGAAAAACAAATTAAAGGCTTGTCTCGTGCTAAAAAGAATGCATTGATAGCAGAAGAAAATGATTTATGGAAATTTTTGAATGAAGAATTTATTGAGGAATGACAGCCGGAGATTCTTCGCTTCGCTCTGAATGACAAAGTAAACTAAGAATGATAAAGTAAACTCTGAATGATAAAGTACGTTCTACTTGACGAAGAACCCGGTTTTGTCATTCCGAGTTTCGAGGAATCTGGATTCTTCGCTACGCTCTGAATGACAAAATGCTCTGAAGGAGAAAATGCTCTGAAGGACAAAACGCTCTGAAGGACAAAGGGCATCACCAATGATAAAGCACACCCTGAATGACAAAACGCCCTGAATGACAAAACGCCCTGAATGACAAAAGCATACTCGGAATAACAAATGAGACTAAATCTTTCGGTCTTTTTTAATTTTTATAAAACGGTTGTTTTAATTTTCATTTTTTACATTTGTGTAAGATGAAAGTAACTGAAACAAAACTTAAAGGATGTTTTATTATTGAACCACCGGTTTTCAAGGATAGTAGGGGTTATTTTTTTGAAAGTTTTAATCAGCCTAAATTTGAAGAGCTGACAGGAATGCCTGGACATTTTGTACAGGATAATCAAAGTGCTTCAACTTATGGAGTCATCAGAGGTCTGCATTTTCAAAAAGGCCAACATGCGCAGGCGAAACTGGTAAGGGTGATTGAAGGTGCTGTGCTTGACGTAGCGGTTGATATCCGTGAAGGGTCTGCCACTTATGGTGAGTGGGTTTCTCTTGAACTCACCGGAGAAAATAATTTACAGTTTTATGTGCCACGGGGTTTTGCACACGGATTTTCTGTATTAAGCGAGACTGCTGTTTTTGCTTATAAATGCGACAATACATACAACAAGGCATCTGAAGGTGGTATTAGTTTTAACGATCCGACTTTGAACATTGACTGGGGTATCCCAAGCAAGGATCAAAATATATCTGATAAGGATTTGATGTTACCATTGTTTTGATGGGGGTGGATAGGTCTCTTTTTTATAATGGCGACCCGTGCTATTCATTGTGTAGTATAGATTCCTCGGAACTCGGAATGACAATTAAAAAGTTCGGAATGACAAATAAAGAACTCGGAATGACAATTAAAGAACTCGGAATGACAATTAAAGAACTCGGAATGACAAATAATACTCGGAATGATAACGTGCTATTGTTTTGTCATTCAGAGCGCAGCGAAGAATCTAAATGACAAAGGATGCTAGCGCAGCGAAGAAAAAAATTATAATAGTATGAAAACACTGGTACTTGGGGCATCGGGGCAGTTGGGGCAATGCCTGAAAGCTGTTGCAGCGGAAAGAAATATTGATTTTCTGGATTTTCCAGATGAAAGTGAAGGTAATATACTTGATGTGAAAAAGCTGAAAGCGCTTTTTGAAAAAAACAGGCCTGCTTTTGTCATCAATTGTGCTGCTTATACTGCGGTAGATAAAGCGGAAGATGAAGTTGATTTAGCTAGGTTGGTCAATAAGCAGGGAGCGCTGAACGTCGCGGTGAATTGTAAAGAATTTAATGCAAAATTAATTCAAATATCTACCGATTTTGTTTTTGAGGGTAGTGCCGTTGCGTTGTTGAAGGAAGATGACCTAGCTGAACCCATTAGCGTGTATGGCTTAACGAAGCTGGAAGGTGAAATTGATGTTATCGATAATCTTACAGAACATTTTATATTGCGCACCAGTTGGTTGTACTCTGAGTTTGCCAACAACTTTGTGAAAACTATGCTGAAACTTGGGGCCGACAGGGATGAGTTGAGCATTATTGCCGACCAAATTGGTTCTCCAACTTATGCGATTGATTTGGCTGCTGCAATTCTTGATATTATAGAATCGGGTAAAACTGATTATGGTACTTATCACTATAGCAACGAGGGAGCGATATCTTGGTTTGATTTTGCCAAAGCAATATTTGATATTAGTGGCACAAAAGTTAAGGTGAGTCCGATCCCTACTTCCGCTTACCCTACTAAAGCCCGCAGGCCTAAATTCTCGGTAATGGATAAAAGTAAGATAAAAGCTACTTTTGGTGTTGAAGTCCCCTATTGGAGAGATAGTTTGGTTAAATGTATTGGATTGCTTCGTTCCTCGCAATGACAATACTGAGCAAAGGACAATATTGAGCAAAGGACAATACTGAGCAAAGGACAATACTGGGCAAAGGGCAATATTGAACAAATGACAATACTGAACAAAGGACAAGATTGAGCAAATGACAAGACTGAGCAAATGACAAAAAAGAAAAACATAATATGAAAGGTATAATCCTGGCTGGTGGTAGTGGAACCAGGTTGCATCCACTTACTTTGGTAATGAGTAAACAAATGATGCCGGTTTATGATAAGCCGATGATCTATTATCCGCTATCAACTTTAATGTTGGCAGGTATTAATGAGATTTTAATTATTTCTACTCCGCATGATTTGCCAAACTTCGAGAAGTTGCTTGGAGATGGAAGTAAAATTGGCTGTAAATTTTCTTATGCAGTACAACATGAACCCAACGGACTAGCACAAGCTTTTGTTATAGGCGCTGATTTTATTGGTAGCGATAAGGTTGCTTTGGTATTGGGTGATAACATCTTTTACGGAGAAGGGATGTCCAAATTATTACAGGACAGTTCTGATCCGGATGGTGGTGTAGTTTTTGCCTACCAGGTTTCTGACCCTGAACGTTACGGCGTAGTTGAATTTGATGCCAATAAGAAAGCCATTTCTATTGAAGAGAAACCTCTGGCGCCTAAATCTAATTATGCTGTTCCGGGATTGTATTTTTACGACAATAGCGTTGTTGAAATTGCTAAAAATATCAAAGCATCGCCAAGAGGTGAGTACGAGATTACAGACGTGAATAAAGTCTATCTGGAACAAGGTAGGTTAAAAGTTGGCGTGTTGAGTCGCGGTACCGCATGGCTGGATACAGGTACTTTTAACTCTTTAATGCAGGCTGGGCAGTTTGTTCAGGTTATTGAGGAAAGACAGGGCTTAAAGATCGGTTCCATTGAAGAGGTAGCATACCGCATGGGTTTTATTGATGCCGAACAGTTAAGAGTGGTAGCTACGCCATTGGTGAAAAGCGGATATGGGCAATATTTATTAAAGCTGATCAAATAGTCGATCAGCTTTAATTGATTAGTCCTCTAATACAGTTGCTCGCTTTGCTTCAAGATATAGCCATACCCAAAAGGCAGCATAGAGGATAACGGATGTTAAAATAACAATTTTCATAGTGGTTTAGGTTTGTTGTTTGGTTAAAGTTTATTTAAATGCTAAACTAGTATTATTTTTCAGTTAACAGTACGTTAAGATAATGAAAAATTTTATTTTATTTTTGATGCCTGATTTTCAGATCACTAGAAATAAATACTATATTTGACATCACTATATGCAAACCCGTTACCTCTACATTTTAAAGTACGTTTTACCGATTACAGATCTCCTGATGCTAAACCTGGTTTACTGGGGTTCTTATCACGTTACAGGTTATTTTGGAAAATGGGTTTCTTATCCGCTATTCCAGCAATATGCAGTGATCTGTAATTTGCTTTGGTTGTTTAACGCTCTTTTCTTTGGTTTATATTCTGAATTTAGTGCAAGAAAGCTGGAGCGCATCTACAGGGGTACCTGGAGAAGTATTCTTTCTCACTTTGTGTTGTTTTCCCTTTACCTGCTTTACGAACGTGACGCAGAGTTTTCACGCACTTTTATTTTGGTTTTTTACCTCATGCTTACCTTCGCCTTTGCGTTAAACCGATTTATTGGAACTGTATTGCAATTTGTGGTAATCAATAAGATGGATGCCACCCATAAAGTTGCGGTGATGGGTATGAACCCTACAGGAAAACGCCTTGCTGAGTATTTTAAAAGACAGCGTAACATCAGTTTCTACGGTTTTATAGGCAATAATGACAACGGTTATAATTACCAGACCGGACTACTATCTGAAGTGGCAGTGGCCGAAATGGAGGCTGCAGCAAATGATGGTGTGACTGAAATGTATGTTTCTGTACCGCCAGAGCGTATGGGCAAGATTCATGTTCTGGTACGTGAGGCTGATAAATATTGCTTGCGGATTAAACTGGTTCCGGATATTGCAGGCTCATTAAAGGTGCCTTATGTAATCGATTATATTGGTAAAGAATTTCCGGTGATTAAACTGCGCCATGAACCATTGGAAGATATTGGCAATCGCTTTAAAAAGCGTGCATTTGATATAGTCTTCAGCACACTGGTAATCGTCTTTATATTGAGTTGGCTATTTCCCATCATTGCCATCATCATTAAAATACAAAGTAAAGGCCCCGTATTATTTAAGCAGCTTCGCAGCGGCAGAAATGATGAGCCTTTTTGGTGCTATAAATTCAGGAGCATGCGCGTGAATGCAGCCAGTGATAAGGTGCAGGCAACCAAAGGCGACAATCGCATTTTTCCTTTTGGTCAGTTTTTACGTAAAAGTAGTCTGGATGAGTTGCCGCAATTTTTTAATGTACTCTTTGGTGAAATGAGCGTTGTTGGTCCGCGTCCGCACATGTTAAGTCACACAGAAGAATACAAAGCCATCATCAATCAATTTATGGTGAGACATTATACCAAACCGGGTATTACTGGCTGGGCCCAGGTAAATGGCTTTAGGGGAGAGACTAAAGAGAATATTGCGATGGAGAACCGAGTTCGCCATGACATCTGGTACCTGGAGAATTGGACAGGAAACCTGGACGTAAAGATCGTTTTCATGACGGTGATCAATATTGTAAGAGGAGAGGCCAACGCCTACTAGCGCAAATAAACATTTGTTGTGTAATATATTTGCGTATAATTCAGAATATTATATATTTTTGAAATGGAAATCCCTCTTTCTCTAAAATATGCTGAAACGTTTACCCGTTCTCACAATTGTCTTGTTTTTTTTGGGTATAGCAAATGTATTTGCTCAGGGAATTATTATAACTACCGTTGATCCTGGGCCTTATACTCCTGGGTCTTCTATAGCGGCATTGTTTACTGGGTCAATCACCACCAATTTAAGACCAGATAACAAATTTGAGCTCTGGCTTTCTGATGCCAATGGTAATTTTGCAACGGAATCAAGAATTGGAGTGTTCAATGGGTTTTATGGGACTTACGTAAATGGGGTGATTCCATTGACAACCGTACCCGGATCGGGTTATCGTCTGAGGATTAAAACTTCAAGTCCGGTAAGTATCAGTTCCAATACCTCAGCTCCTTTCTTTATCAATGCGGGAGGTGTTGTTAAAGCAAAGATCACGGTGCCCAGTAATAAGATTATTTCTGCAGCAGACAATATTCTGGGTTCTTGTACTACTTCCGGTCGCGCAAACAATAATTTTAACTTTACGAACGAATCTACCGCTACAAGCTCAGTATCGGCAAGTTCAATTAATGAATCTACCGGAGGACCGGCTGCTTCGTTTGATTTTTCAGGTGGGGTAATCAGAACTTTTACAGCTGTACAAACTACCAACTACACCGTTTTTGCAAAAGCCCTGATGCCAGATGGCAGGGTGGCTACGCAGGCCTACATGTTGGTTAACAATAGGGCCATTACTGCTTTTGGTACTACGGGTACTAGCGATCTTTGCCTGGGTGGCCCGCCGCTTGAGTTTAATGTTATTGTTAATGGGTCTGATGGTATTATCAACAATTATCCGGGAAATACCTATAGAGTAAACTGGGGAGACAACAAGGAAAATGTGTATACGTTGCTAGACATTACTTCCAATAACAATAAAGTTGCCCACAATTACACTGGAACAGCCTGTGGTAGTGCCATTAACCTGGGGAGTACGACGATCTATAATGCTTTTGGGATTAGCATTTTTGCCCAGAATGAATATTGTGGTACAGTGGGTACACCAATTTCTACCACTGCTAAAGTGAGTTTGAAGCCGGTAAATGGCTTTAGCATTTCAGAGACAACTTGTTTGAATACCCTGACTGAGTTTACCAATACTTCTGATTTGGGTGAAACCCCAGAAACAAACGGTCGCGGTTGCCAACCCAATGATGCCACCTTTACCTGGTATATAGACGGTAATGTTGTACCAGGTGCGATAGATAAACCCAAATCCTTTAAGCTGAGTTATAATTTTACTACGCCAGGAAACCACACGATAACTTTGGAAGCAAGTTCTACAGCGCCTTGTCCGCCAGATCCGGTATCACAGGTAATCTGTGTGCAAGAGCAAGCCAAACCTTCTTTTACATTAAATGGAGTAAGTACAGATATTGGAATGTGTAGCAATGACGTGCTTACACCAGTTAATACCTCATTTGTGGATAATAGCGGCTGCGGATCAAATACTTATAATTGGGAGATTTTGCCAAATACTTATACGCTGCTAGGAGGAACTACTGTTAATAGTCCTGCTCCGCAAATCAAATTTGCTGTGTCTGGAGAATATACAATACGACTGATTATCAATGCATCAAAATGCGGAGAGGTTGCCACACCAATACAAAATGTGCGGGTCAGCTCAATCCCTACTGCAACTTTATCGCCGAATAAAACCTTGTGTAATTACGGAACCTATAACTTTAATGAGACGGGAGGAATTACAAAAACTGTGATAACCGGTACGCCAGTTTCTGCACAACAGGCAGATACTTATGCCTGGACGGTTGATGGTAGCGCAGCTGATTATGCTTTTGTAAATGGAACAACCGCTGCTTCAAGATATCCAAGCATTCAGTTTAAAGCTTTCCGGACTTTTACAATTACGGTAAAACATAAAAATGGATGTAATGAAGTAACCGCAAATCAGGTATTAACTTTTAACCCTTCGCCTATAGTATTGGCTGGTGGTGGTGTGCAAGTCTGTTACGATGGGGATGCACAGTTACATGCCGCTCTAGTACCAGGTTATACTCCGGTGTGGGTTGGCGGTGGTGGTATTTTTACTCCAGATAGAAATTCTAAGGATGCAATTTATTCACCAACGGTTGCCGAGCGTAATGCTGGTAGCGTTGCTTTAAGCTGGCAGATTACAACCAATTTGCCGGCCCCTTGTAACACGGTGGAAGATATTGCTTTGGTAAGTATTAAGCCCGTAAATAAGCTAACCAGTGTCAATAAGTTAAGTGTTTGTTCTGGAACGAAATTGAGCTATAAGCCAATAAGTACGGTTACAGGCAGTACTTTTACATGGACTGTGGTAGGTACAACTGGAGGCGTAACTGGCGCAAACATTGGTTCGGGCACAACGATTACTGATCTTCTCGCCTTGCCTTTAAATTCATCAGCTAGTGGGACCGTGACTTATCGCATTAACCCCATTTCAGGAAATTGTACGGGGATTCCGATGGACCTTATTGTTACTGTAACACCAACTCCAGTATTGACAGCTATTGCTGCAAAACTTTCCATATGTACCCGCGATGCAGTAAGTATTGCCATCAGCAATAATCTTCCTGTAGCTGATGATGTAAAATATGTGTATTCGAGTTCGGTATCTAGACCTGAAATTACGGGAAATACCACATTGGCAACCCCTGCCATGATATCTGCTATTGATGATATATTGATCAATACTGGTACAGTAGCAGGAACGGTAACCTATACCATCACGCCTATGGCGGGATCGGGCTGTCCGGGTGCATCAAAGGTGATCGTTATTACTGTAAATCCACAAGGGTCTGTTGCCAATGCAGGTGCTGATGAGACCATTTGCAGTAATGTGGCTTACCCACTTGAGGCCAATGTGCCAGCGAATAATGAGACCGGGAAATGGACAGTTACCTCCGGACAAACCGTAACATTTGCGGATGCAACCAAATACAATTCATTGGTATCAGGGCTGCTTGGCGGCCAATCTTATACTTTTAAATGGACCATTACCACTGCTGCGGGTTGTTTTACTACGGATGACGTGATTATAACCAATCTTCTTCCGCTTGGAAATATTAATATCACGGCAAGTACTGCTCCGGTTTGTAAAGGTCAGGAAGTAACTGTAACCGGCCAAATGCCTACTGGTGGAAATGGTTTATATACCTACAGCTGGGAAAGTAGTACAGATAATGGTGCCAACTGGAAGTTGATGCCAGATGAGATCAGTAAGGATCTGGTGGTTAATGTGGTAGCAACAACTGCTTACCGTAGAATTACCCATGGAGGAATATGTGTTTTATTTAGTAACGAAGTTAAGATCACGATGTATGATTTGCTGGCGAACAATACCATCAGCACAGCTCAAAGCATCTGCCTGGGCCTCACCGCAGCGCCTTTAACTGGTAGTTTACCAACGGGTGGGGATGGAGTTTATTATTATCAATGGCAGCAAAGTGTAGATGGCGGAACGAGCTGGACAAATATTAGTGGAGCCACTAATTCTGATTATTCCCCGACTACAGTTTCCGTCACCATGAAGTATAGAAGAATTGTAAAAACAACGATATGTACCGGATATGCCGAGCTGGCCAGCAATGAAGTTACCGTGGAGATCAAGCCGCATGCAAAGGCAGAATTTACGGTTGTTAGTCAGGAAGAATGTGCCCCTTTTGCTATAGATGCATTTAATATTAAAGCCGTTTCCTACAGCGACAGGAATGCAATATACACCTGGTACTCAAAAACGGGCAATGGACCTGATGTACTGATTGGTACAGGTATTAATTTCCCTGGTTATACGATAGCTACGGAAGACACTTTTGTAACCATAAAATTAGTAGTAACAAGCAGCAGGGGTTGTAATATAGACCAGACTGCTCACACTTTTAACACGCTAAAGAATGTGCATGCCAGCTATACGCAGGACAAGATTTCTGGCTGCGGACCGTTACTGGTTAATTTTACCAATACGTCTAATATTACTGCAGGTGTTAATTTTAAGTGGGACTTTGGAAATGGGCAAACTGCTACAGATGCCGATCCAGGTATAGTTAATTTTGCCGCCGATCCTACCGGAAAAGATAGGGTGTATGTGGTTACTTTGAATGCGAGTACTGCCTGCGGAGCCAGTCAGGTATTTACCAGTAGTGTAACTGTCAGATCTACACCGATTTCTATTTTCTCGCCGGGCAGTACTTTGGGTTGCGCGCCATTGGGAGTAACTTTTGTAAATACCTCACCGGAGTCTACCGGTACAAGTTACACTTACGATTGGGGTGATGGTACCGTCGCGCAAACTTTTAATGACAATGCTGATGTGGTACATACCTATAGCGCAGTAGTGAAGACTACCCTTTATGTGGTGAAAATGACTGCTAAAAATGAATGCGGCGAAAATACTTCCGAGCATACCATTAGCATTGCGCCTAATACTATAATAGCCGAACTGGTTGTGGACGCGAAAGATAAACAGGGCTGTGCACCGTTGTTAGTTCATTTTTCTAACAATAGTGGGAATGCCATATCTTATATGTATGATTTTGGAGACGGCACTACACAAACATCCACTACCTCGCCTGAGAAGATTAGTCATACTTTTATACAGCCAGGAACGTATGTTGTAAAGCTTACGGCGATGAACAATTGCACATCAACCACAACTACGGAAAGCATTACCGTTTTTGAGCAGCCGGACACGCGTTTTACAATTGATAAGACCGTTGGTTACCCGGGATTGAAATTTCAGTTTAACAACACCACAATTGGGGGTATAAAATATCTCTGGGATTTTGGTGACGGGACAACTTCTGCAGAGGTTAACCCAAGTCATTCTTACGGCCAAACAGGCACCTTCAAAGTTATTTTAACGGCTAGCAATGTGGCCGGTTGTCCTTCGTCTTATACAATTGATGTACTGGTTGACGGAGAGCCAGGTACACTATTTGTACCCAATTCATTTATTCCATCAAGCGAAGACCCACAATTCCGTGAGTTTAAAGCCAAAGGGACAGGAATTGCCAACTGGAGAATGAGCATTTTTGATAAATGGGGTGCGTTATTGTGGCAAACAACCAGATTAGATGAGGGCAAGCCGGTAGAAGGTTGGGATGGAACCTATAAAGGACAAAAAATGCCACAGGGCGTTTACTATTGGAAGATAGACCTGCAGCTAAGAAATGGCACAGAATGGAAAGGTGTAACACTGAATGCAACAGCACCTAAAAGAACAGGAACCATAAACTTGATCAGGTAAAACGATGGGAAGATTTAACAGGTTATTTTTATTGTTTTGCATGATATGCTTTAAAGGGCTTGCTCAGGACCATATTTATTCTCAATTCTACAATGCACCACTTTATTTAAACCCGGCCTTGACAGGACAGTTTAAGGGCGACATTAGGATGAACATGATTTACAGGAACCAATGGTCCGGTTTGGGAGGCGATCTTTCTTACCTGAGCGCATCAGCTGATCTAAATATTCCTCAGTTTGGCGGTGGTGTGGGCTTGCAATTTACAAGAAGCAGCGAAGGCGTTGCCTTTTTAAGAAAAAATAATATTGCTGCAACCTATTCCTATAGCGTTGGAGGGGATGATTTTGTAACTTCTTTTGGTATACAGGCGGGTTTTACCAACAGGCAGATTGATTTAGATAAATTGGTTTTTTCTGACCAGATTGATATGAATACCGGTTTTATACCAGGGAGTAGTACTGCTGCGCAACTGCCTGATGTTTCCAGTCGTTTTTACTTTGATGCGGCAACAGGAATAAACGTAGTGTTCCGTAATTTTATGGCAGGAGCTTCTGTTTACCACATCAATAAGCCAGACGAGAGCTTTACCAATGTGCAGTCCAAGTTGCCTGTTCGCATTGTTGCCAATGCCAGTTTGAGGTTTACCCTTGTTCCTCAGTATGAATATTATTATGACGATGGGATTTATGTGATACCATCGGTGGTATATTACCAGCAGGCTTCATCCCGCTCGGTCAGTTTGGGTGCACAGTTTAAATACAAAAGCCTGAACACTGGATTATGGTACCGTACCAATGGCCAGAATACACCCGATGCGCTTGTGATTTCTTTTATATTCGACATCTTTAAAAGTGAAAAAAATGGCGAGAAGCTTAGAATAGGGATTAGTCACGATGCAACTACTTCTAAAATAAACTATACCAATACCAGCGGAAGCACAGAAGCAAGCATCGGTTATGAGAAATATTTTCCGGGAAGCTCGACCTATAATAAGTTTAACGGACTGAGAAGCTACGATTTCTATTAGAATTTTTACATTCCTTAAAACTTGATGGCAGATTTTGTGTAAAAACAATGTGTAATTTGTTGTATTTTGAAATACATATTGCTATGTTTATAGTGTATTAATTACACTATCGTATTTGGTACAACCGAATTTTTAACCAAATATAATGACCTATCCTAAATTTTTAATCGGATTAGTGACTATTGCTGCACTTGCAGCTTTTACCATGCCCGATATAAAAACTCCTGCAGATTATGTGAACCCAATGATAGGGGCAAGCACCAGTGAAAAGGCTGCTGGCTCTTTACATGGTTTAGGTAAGACTTTTCCTGGTGCTACTACACCTTATGGCATGGTGCAGGTTAGTCCGAATACAATTACCGGTGGTGATAACGGATCAGGCTATAGCAGCGAACATAGCACAATAGAAGGTTTTGCCTTTACACAAATGAGCGGTATTGGATGGTACGGTGATCTTGGTAATTTTTTAGTGATGCCAACAACAGGTAAACTATTTACCGCATCCGGCAGTCCCGATCATCGGGAACCGGGCTACCGTTCTGGCTACGATAAAGCTTCTGAAAAGGCAAGTGCTGGTTATTACGCTGTGATGTTGACAGACAACCACATCAAGGCGGAAGCTACAGCAGCGCGTAGAAGCGGTATGTTGCGGTTCACCTTTCCTCAAAATAAGCAATCCAGAATTCAGATTGACCTGGCCAGACGCGTTGGTGGCACATCTTCCATACAATCCGTAAAAGTAATTGGCAACAACGCCATTGAAGGTTATATGAAATGTACGCCTGAGGGTGGTGGCTGGGGAAATGGTGATGGAAAAGCAGATTATACCGTTTATTTTTATGCAGAATTTAGCAAGCCCCTTAAAAAGTATGGGGTATGGTCGGCCAATATCCCATCCGATTGGAGCAGGAAGCGTGAAGATGTGACAAGTGATAAATACCAGATGCTGATTGCGAATGCCAAAGTAATTGATATGGCAAAAGAACAGGAAGGAAAGCACCTTGGCTTTTACACCGAATTTGAAACAGCGAAAGACGAACAGGTTTTGGTAAAATCAGGCATATCATTCGTTAGCATTGCTGGTGCGAAAAACAATTTACATACAGATATTAAAGATTGGGATTTTGATAAAGTAAGGGCTGATGCAAAAGTGCTGTGGAATGCTTCGCTTTCAAAAATAAAGATTGAGGGTGGAACGGAAGAAGAAAAAACGGTGTTTTACACAGCCGTGTATCATACTCAAATAGACCCAAGGACCTTTCAGGATGCAGATGGAAACTATTTTGGGGGTGATGGAAAAGTACACCAACCTAAAGGATTTACCAAGCGTACTATTTTTAGTGGCTGGGATGTGTTTAGAAGTCAAATGCCGCTGCAAACGGTAATTAATCCAGCACTGGTAAACGATATGGTTAACTCGCTAATCACACTGGCCGACGAAAAGAATATGGACTATCTGGAGCGCTGGGAATTTTTAAATGCCTATAGCGGTTGCATGATTGGTAATCCTGCCGTTTCTGTAATGGCAGACGCCTATGCAAAAGGGATAAGGAATTTTGATGTGAATAAGGGTTATCAACTAGCCGTTAACAGTGTAGAGAAATTTGGGAATGGAGAAAAAGGCAATGCCGGAGGTATTTCTACCACGCTTGAATATGCCTATTTTGAGTGGTGTGTTTCTGAGCTGGCAAAAGGTTTGGGTAAAACTGCAGATCAGCAAAAATACCTTGCAAGATCAAAGTCCTATCGGAATATATGGGATTCGGAAAAAGGGTGGTTTAGGCCAAAAAATGCCGACGGAAGTTGGGAAGCTTGGCCCAAGAATGGCAGAATGACCCAGGGCTACGGTTCTGTAGAGTCAAATCCTTATCAGCAAGGCTGGTTTGTGCCTCAGGATGTGGATGGCATGATTACTTTGATGGGCGGAAGGCAAAAGACGCTGGCGGACTTGACAAACTTTTTTGATAAGGTACCTGAAGATATGATGTGGAATGATTACTATAATCAAGCCAATGAGCCTGTACACCATGTTCCTTTTCTATTCAATAAATTAGGCGCTCCATGGCTAACACAAAAATGGACCCGCTCGATATGTGCAAAAGCATACCATAATTCTGTATTTGGTTTGGTAGGAAATGAGGACGTAGGACAAATGAGCGCCTGGTATGTGCTTGCGGCAAGTGGTTTCCATCCAATTACTCCTGGCAGCACGAGGTATGAACTGACTAGCCCAGTATTTAACCGCATTGATTTAGTGCTTGACCAAAACTATTATAAAGGCAGGCAGTTTAGTATTATTGCCACAAATAATAGCCCCAAAAATATTTATATCCAGACGGCTAAATTGAACGGAAAACCATATAGCCACTCTTATATTGACCATACAGACATCGTTGCCGGTGGGAAATTGGAACTGGTAATGGGAAGTATACCTAATAAAAGATGGGGGATTAATTAAAGATGATTATGAAAAGAATATTTACATTATTTGCCTTTTTTCTGTTTGTGCAGGTACAGGCGCAGACGCCAATTGCCAAACTGCCAATATGGGCATTAGGTCCTTTTGTTCGACCTGCAGGTGTAAACCCAGTTATATCGCCAAAAGCTGACACGAAATTCTATGACCCGATGCAGGAAAAGGACCTGGATTGGGAAAGTAATGATACTTTTAATCCGGCGGCAACGGTTAAGAACGGCAAGATTTACGTACTGTACAGGGCGGAGGACAAATCAGGCGTAGGTATCGGTCACCGTACCTCCAGAATTGGTCTTGCTGAAAGCAGGGATGGAATTGTGATGTTGCGCAAACCTGCCCCTGTTCTTTTTCCGGGAAAGGATGACCAGAAGGAGTTTGAATGGACAGGTGGCTGTGAAGACCCCAGGGTTGCGGTAACTGAGAATGGAAACTACCTGATTTTATATACACAATGGAACACGAAGGTGCCAAGATTGGGTTCTGCAACATCTAAAGATCTGGTGCACTGGAAAAAGCATGGTCCGATATTTCAGGACGCTTATAACGGAAAGTTTTATAACATTGCCTCTAAATCAGCCTCTGTGTTGACTACATTGAAGAACGGTAAGCTGGTAATCACGAAATTTAAAGGAAAATATTGGTTGTACTGGGGTGAGAACCACGTGTATGCAGCTACTTCTGATAATCTGGTAGATTGGGAGCCCGTGACGGATAGTAACGGAGAACTTAGAATATTGGCTTCTCCAAGAAAGGGTTTCTTTGACAGCAGTCTTACAGAATGCGGCCCACCAGCAATACTAACGGATAAAGGCATTGTGCTGATGTACAATGGCAAGAACAGTGCGGCAGATGGACGTGACCCAAACTACACGGCCAATTCTTATTGCGCCGGACAGATGCTGTTTAGTAAAGCCGATCCGGCGAAATATATAAGCAGGCTTGATCAACCTTTTATGGTCCCTACTGCCTCGTTTGAGAAAAGTGGTCAATACCCTGCGGGAACTGTTTTTATTGAAGGACTGGTGTATTTTAAGAATAAATATATGCTTTATTATGGTTGCGCGGATTCTAGGGTAGCTGTAGCAGTTTTTGATCCTAAGAAAAAAATAGCCAAATAAAACGTATTCTTTTTAATGGCATAGAAAGAAAACGTGTATATTCAATCTGCCAAATTAAAAACAGGAATAATTAAAATTTTAACACAACAATATGAAACCCTTTAACATGAGAACTATTACTAAAATTGGCCTGATAATGCTGGTTGTACTGGGCTTTGCAGCCTGCAAGAGCATGAATTCTGGCACTAAAAAAACAGCTGCACCACACCCTGAAGCCAAATTAGGCTGGAAACTTGGCTCGCAAGCTTACACTTTTCGCTTATTTACATTTTTTGATGCAGTAAGAAAAATTGACAGTTGTGACCTTAGGTATGTAGAGGCTTTTCCAGGACAGGAGATTGGTGGTGGTATTGCCGGTAAAATGGGGCCAGAAATGAACGACGCAACAAGGAAGGCAGTATTGGATAAACTAAAGGCTGCGAATGTAAAACTAATTGCTTTTGGTGTAACTGGTGCAGGGTCTGAAGCAGAATGGGTAAAACTATTTGAGTTTGCAAAAGCGATGGGCATTGAGACCATTACCTCTGAGCCTGAGGAGAAATTCATTCCATTTATTTCTACGCTGTGCGATAAATATGAAATCAACCTGGCAATACACAATCATCCAAACCCATCACATTACTGGAATCCGGAGATCGTATTAAAAGCAATTAAAGGACAAAGCAAACGTATTGGTGCATGTGCTGATATTGGTCACTGGGTGCGTTCTGGTTTAGATCCGGTAGCTTGTTTGAAGTTACTAGACGGACACGTGTTGCATTCGCACATGAAAGACCTTCATGAAAAAGGAATGGGTGGTCATGATGTGCATTGGGGAGAAGGTGTTTCTAACATTCCGGCTGTTATTGCTGAGTTGAAGAGACAGAACTTTAAAGGTGGAATTTCTGCAGAATATGAATACAACTGGGAAAGCAGCAGCCAGGATGTGGCTGCCAGTGTGGTGAATTTCCGTAATATCATAATTAAACAAAATTAAGAACTATGAGCAAGTGGAATTCTTTGAAGCTGCTGACAGCATCTGCGTTGTTACTGGTTTCAGGAAATGGAGTGATGGGGCAGTCGACAGCTAAGCCTGACGATAATCGTTTTACTAAAGTGGTATTGCAGCAAAAGCTGGAGGAGCCTATACAATTCCAGATATTGGATGGCGGTAAAGTATTGTATGCCGAGCGTAAAGGAAAAATGAAGCTATTTGACCCTGCTACTAATAAGATAGAGGTTATTGCTGAATTTTCTGTAAGCAGGGAATACGTGAGCAAGACAGGAGAGCATTCAGAAGGTGAAGATGGCTTGCAAGGTATGATCCTTGATCCTGACTATGCAAAGAATCATTGGATGTATGTTTACTATTCTCCGAAAGAGATTTCCGTTAATCGGTTGTCGAGGTTTACCTGGGCAGGTGGAAAGCTGGATATGAGTACCGAAAAGAAAGTAATGGATGTTGTTACACAACGTGAAGAATGCTGCCATGTGGGCGGAGGGATGCTGTTTGACAAAAACAAGAATTTACTATTGAGTACAGGCGATAATACCTTTTCGCGATCTTCTGATGGGTTTACGCCTATTGATGAGCGCCCGGGAGAATCTCCGCGCGATGCGCAGAAGTCTTCAGGAAATACCAATGATTTGAGGGGTAAGATATTGAGGATACATCCTGAATCTGATGGAAGCTATACCATACCAGAAGGAAATTTATTTCCAAAAGGTACTGCCAAGACCAGGCCTGAAATTTATACAATGGGTAATAGAAATCCATGGAGGTTGACCATTGATTCAAAGACAGGCTGGCTATTTTGGGGTGAAGTTGGGCCAGACGGTTCTAACTCTTCAGAGTTGCGGGGGCCACGTTCTTATGATGAATTTAACATCGCAAAAAAGGCAGGTAATTTTGGCTGGCCGTATTTTAATGGTAAAGAGGCCTATAGGGATTATAACTTTGCAACCAAAGAATCGGGAGAATGGTGGGACCCGATGAAGCCGGTAAACAATTCGCCCAACAATACGGGTTTAAATGTATTGCCACCAGTTGTGAACCCTTTTATATGGTATCCTTATGCAGTTAGTGAAGAATTTCCTGAACTGGGAAGTGGTGGTAGAAGTTCTGTAGGAGGACCGATTTTTCATCATGGAGACTTTAAAAATGCTAAAGGTCTTTTTCCTGCATATTATGAAGGAAAATGGCTGATCACAGACTGGGTTCGCGGATGGATTATGGCAGTTACTTTTGACGAGGATGGTAAATATGTGTCTATGGAAAGGTTTTTGCCAAACCTTCAGTTGCATGGGGCTATTGATATGAAGTTTGGTCCGGATGGAAGTTTGTACGTTTTAGAGTATGGGAATGGCTATTTCAAAGATCTGCCTGAAGCTGAGCTGATTAAAATTGAATATAATGGAGGCAACCGGAAGCCAGCAGTGCAGGTGGCAGCAAATAAAACTGCAGGTGCTTTGCCACTGAGCGTTCAATTATCATCTGCAGGTACAAATGATTCGGATGGTGACCTATTAAAATACGACTGGAAGATTACTAAAGCTGGAGTAATTAAGCAAAGCAGCACTAAAGAAAACCCTTTAATTACGCTAAGCACCGCAGGTGTATATAAGGCAACATTGACTGTTACTGATCCTTCAGGTGCAAAAAATAGCAAATCAGTTGAAATTGTTGCTGGAAACGCAGTGCCGGAAGTTAAGCTTAATTTTACAAAAGGGAATTCCAGTTTTTATTTTCCAGGAAGTACGGTTAACTATGCGGTAAGTGTAAATGATAAAGAAGACGGCAGTTTGGCTAGCAAAAGAATTTTGCCGTCCGCTGTTTCAGTTTCTATCAATTATTTATCAGAAGGTTACGATATGACTGTTGTTGCGCAAAAGCAGAATAATTTTGACGCCTCCGCTCAGTATGAAGTAGCGAAAGGCTTAATCAAAAAGAGTGACTGTAATGCTTGCCACATGTTAAATGCCAAATCACTTGGCCCTGCTTTTACGCAGGTAGCTTTGAAATACAAAGGTAGCAGCACTGCCCAAGCTACATTAGTAAAGAAAATTACCAATGGAGGATCTGGTGTTTGGGGCGATGCAATGATGCCGTCACATACCGGAATGGCATCTTCGGACTTGAATGCTATAGTCAAGTACATTCTAAGCCTGAGCAATACGAAACAGGTTAAGAAAAGCCTTCCTACAGTTGGTGTTTATACTACAAATGTAGAAGCAGGGACAACAAACAAAGGAAGCTTTATTTTTAGAGCTGCCTACCAGGATAAAGGTTCGAAATTAACGCCATCTCAGTTGGGAGAAAGCATTGTTGTATTGCACAATCCAACAGTTTTGGTGAATAATACGGATAGGAATAGCGGAATTGAGTTTAATGGAAACCGTTCTATTGCCAGTTCAAAAAATATTGGAGCCTATTTAGTATTGAGTAATGTTGATCTTACTGGAATAAACAGTATAAGCTTTGTTCCGGGTGATAAGACAGCCTCAGGGACTTTGGAAGTTAGAACAGGTTCTGCAAATGGCCCTTTAATTGGAAAAGCCAATTTAGCTGATGGTAAAAATGCTGTTGCCGAGCTGATTAGTTCTACTGGGAAAAAGGATGTTTACATCGTATTTAATTCAGCTTCTATGAATTTGAAGGAACTTACAATGGTTAATAAGTAGTATTCCTGCCAAATAGCAAAAGTATATAAAGGTGTTTTCATGAAATAGTAGGTTTTCCTGAAAGCATTTTTATATGCTTTTTGTGTTATGGTATCGTTAATGTCGTTCATTTTGAGCAATAATGCGCTATATTTGGAGTAATCCATTTAATTATTAGCTATGCAGACCCGATACCTTTACCTGCTCAGATATATTCTGCCGGTTACAGATGTTTTGATGCTCAATTTAGTATACTTTCTAGCTTATTTCGTGACCAATTATTTTGGAAAGTTCGTTTCCTATGAATTGTTGCAACATTATGTAGTGGTATGTAATCTAATATGGCTGTTTAATGCATTGTTATTTGGTTTGTATACAGAATATGGCGCACGTAGGGTAGAGCGGATTTATCGTGGAACCTGGAGAAGTGTTGTAGTCCATTTCGTGCTATTTTCCTTATACCTGTTGTTTTTGAGGGATAATGAATTTTCAAGATCATTTTTATTGGTTTTCTATGTGATGCTTGCTATTGCATTTGTGATTAACAGGTTTTTGGGTACTGTGATACAGCTGTTGTTGGTTAGGAGGTTTCACGTAACTAAGAAGATAGCTGTGATGGGTAACAATGCGACAGGTAGGCGGATTGCGGCTTATCTAGAAAAGCAACGAAACGTTAATTTTTATGGTTTCATCGCAGATCACCCGGGCGTTTATTCTGCTGAAAATAAAGTAGCAACAGAAATAGCAGTAGCGGAAATGGAGTTGGCTGCAGCCAATGGCGTGCAGGATATGTATGTTTCTATTGCCCCGGAAAAGATGGCGGCGATAAACGATTTAGTTCATGAAGCAGATAAATATTTATTGAGATTAAAATTTATCCCAGATATCGCTGGAACGCTTGCGGCCCCTTATACCATTAATTATATGGGTGGGGAATTTCCCATTATTACACTTCGAAATGAGCCATTGGAAATAATGGGTAATAGATTTAAAAAACGCGCTTTTGATGTTGTTTTTAGTTTATTGGTAATAATTTTTATAATGAGTTGGTTATTTCCACTGATTGCTATACTTATCAAGTTGCAAAGTAAAGGCCCTGTGTTGTTTAAGCAGTTACGCAGTGGACGGAATGATGAGTCCTTTTGGTGTTACAAATTTAGAAGCATGAGGATTAATGTATCCAGTGATTCTAAACAAGCAACAAAGGATGATGATCGGATTACACCTATAGGTAAGTTTTTGAGAAGGACGAGCATTGATGAGTTGCCTCAGTTTTTTAATGTTTTGTATGGAAGTATGAGTGTAGTTGGGCCTAGACCACATATGTTAAGTCATACGGAAGAATATAAAGCAATTATCAGTCAATTTATGGTAAGACATTTTATGAAACCAGGAATTACAGGTTGGGCACAGGTAAATGGATTTAGAGGCGAAACAAAAGAGGATGGTGCCATGGAGAAGCGGGTTGAACATGACATTTATTACTTAGAGAATTGGACAGGTATGATGGATGTTAACATTATTTTCATGACCGTTATTAATATGGTTAGGGGGGAGGATAATGCTTATTAGTGACAAATAAATACCCAGTGCTGGGTATTTATAATTAATCTCTTTTTATCATTTTTGCTAAGAAATAAGTTTAACTTTGAATGTTTGGGTAATTATCAATCGGATAAAGGGGAAATACCAAAACTAACTTAAGTAAAAAATGACGGAAAAGTACGGTGTTTATTACCGAATGATCAGTATTCTTGTGGATCTCGCACTCGTGAATCTAGCTGGTTATTTTGCCTATCTGTTGACATTTTGGCCAGAGGATATGGTAGATATGCATCATATTGGTTTAATGAAAATATTGCTTATCAATTTTATTTGGTTCAATGTTACTCAGATGACGAGATTGTACCATAATATTTTTGCTAAAGATGCCATACCAACAATAAAGCAATCTGTTATTTCTTTTCTACTTTTTGTGTTACTGATTTGTTGTCTTGTGTATCTCATTCCAGATTTTTCTTTAACAAGCAAACTTATTTTATATATGATCCTGTTTTTTTTACCACTATTTTTAGGTGGTAAACTATGCTTTTTGCTGTTGAGAAGGTCTCACAGGTCAAGACTAATTGAATATACAAGGGTGGTAATTGTTGGGGCTGGACCTGTAGGAGTTGAGTTAAGCAATATTATGGAAAGCAAAGTGTCAATGGGATATAGGGTAGTTGGCTTTTTTGATGATAAGCCCGGATTGCAAGTTGGAGATGTCAATATTTTGGGTAAAGTAAGCGATTGTATCTCTTATGTTAAGCAGTACGGCATTAAAGAAGTTTATTGTGCACTGCCCGATAGAGCGATTGTGAAGATAAACAAGTTGATGCGGGAAGCCGATATGGAATTGATTCGCTTTAAACTCGTGCCTGATGTGAAAAATTACTTTAAGAAGGATGTCAATGTAAGTATGCTTGGTCATTTTCCAGTAATTAGTCCCAGGTCAGAGCCATTAGAAAATATGCACAACAAAATAATGAAACGTGCCTTTGATGTTGTTTTCTCATTAATGATAGTTTTTATTGTAATGAGTTGGCTGGTGCCTTTACTGGCATTGCTGATCAAACTGGAATCAAAAGGGCCTGTTTTTTTTAAGCAATGGCGGTCAGGGAAAGATAATAAACCCTTTTGTTGTTGGAAATTTAGGAGTATGCGAATAAATTCTGATTCGGATAGGAAGCAGGCAGTAAAACATGACACTAGAATAACCAGAATTGGTGCGTTTATAAGAAAAACCAGTTTAGATGAATTACCACAATTTTTTAACGTTTTGATGGGCGAAATGTCGGTGGTCGGTCCAAGACCACATATGATTCAGCACACAAATGAGTATTCTGCAATTATAGATCAATTTATGGTTAGACATTTTGTATTACCCGGAATAACGGGATGGGCACAGGTAAGTGGGCACCGAGGAGAAACAATAGAAGATGGTGCTATGGAAGCAAGGGTTGAAGCTGATATATGGTATATGGAAAACTGGTCCATGTTGTTAGACTGTAAGATAGCTTTTTTAACCGTATGGCAAGTTTTGTTCAGTCATAAGAACGCATATTAACTTGAAGTATTTATTAAAAATAAATACAATTATTTTTAATAAATAGCAATGATAATAACATGATTATGATTAACTTAGCGCTAAAATTACAACGATTTAGGTTATTTCGTCGCTTAGAAAATTATTATTAACAATATATAACTAAAAAATTAATAAACAATCAATTCTATACTCTCCAAATCATTAATTATGAAAAGAACAATTACTATTTTGAGCTTGGGCATACTTTTAACGATCTGTTCGCAGGTAAATGCCCAAAGTATCTCCGCAACTGAAGCTGCAGATCGCAGTAAAGTCACCGTTAGCGCAACAATTGCTACACAAGGTGTCGGTTTAGATTTAAAATACGCACCAAAACCTGTTTTTGCTGTACGTGTTGGTGCAAGTATCCTTCCTATTAGTGGCCAGGGTGTTTACAAAGTTAGGTCTGAGCCAACCGATGTAGATTTTGATGCAGATTTTGCAAATGCGCATTTAATGCTTGATTTCCATCCGTTTCTTGCAGAAGAAGGTTTATCCCGCAAAGTAGTAGTTACTGCTGGAGTTGGTTATTTCTGGAAAGCAAAAGGGGATGTTGTAGTTAGCTACCGCGGCACCTATAAGTATGGTGATATCCTAATTCCAAGTGCTGATTTGGGTCAACTGTATGGTGGGGTGAAATGGGATAAGGTTGCACCTTACCTTGGTTTCGGTTTCGAGAATGTATTTCCGAAAAAAGCATTCAACATAGGTTTTGCAGTTGGTACCTATTATATGGGAGAACCTAAAGCAACACTTACGGGAACTAACTATTTGACTTTAAATACAAGTAACCAGGCGCAACTACAGAAAAATATGTCTTATTATCGCTTTTTGCCTGTATTGCAAATCAATTTGAACTTTGGTCTTTAATTTATAATATCTACTTAATAAATAATATATGAAAAATTTTACTAAACTATTCAGCTTTATGATGTTGGTGGGACTGCTGTTTAATAGTTGCAGGAATCCAGCCTACGAAATTAATGTGTTATTTGATGCTGATGTTATCAAATACAAAGCTACCGTGATTGTTAAAGGTGCGAATGGTGAAACCTTGCCTGCACTAACAGTAACTGCTACCGGAACAGATGCAGCAAGCATCTATGATTTTTCTGGAACTAAAGCAATTGGTTCTCCAGCAGGGATTATCACTGTTGGTGTTGAACCGAAATCAGTACCTACTGCTTCAAAAAAAATAAGCTTTAATTTAAGCATCACTGCTTCGGGTTATGAGCCAAAGCTTATCCCTGTTGAAATGGTTGTAAATCAGTTTAGCCAGATCGTTAATGTAACGCTTCTTAAAACTATTGCGCCATCACCTGTTAGTACTGTATTGATAAAGGAAGTTCCTTTGTCTTCAACAGGCGCAACAACAGCAATTACTTCTTTCTCTACACCTACTTCATCTACAGTTAAACAAGTCACTAGCATTACTATTCCTGCCGGTGTTCAATTTAAAGATGCTGCAGGAAATGTATTAGTAGGTAATAGCCTTACTGTTCAGGTTATTAATTTTAATGCCGATGATCCTGCTGCAATAGGTACTTTCCCTGGTGGAAAATTGAGTGCACCTAATGTAGTTGATGCCAATGGAAATACAAGTTCTGCTTTCTTCCTCCCTGCAGCTTATGCAGACGTCAGGATGTTTGTTAATGGTACTGAAGTTAAGAGTTTCAGTTCACCTATTAGTATTTCAATGGAATTGAATCCTGATTTCGTACCACAAGCAACTGGTGTTAAAGTTAAAGCTGGCGATCCGCTATCCGTTTATAGCTACCAGACAACTACTGGTCAATTTAAATATGAAACTGTTTCTAATACGGTATTAGACGCAGCGACTAAACCAGCTACCAATTTCCAAACTAATCACTTAACTGTATTTATTGTTGGAGATGTGATTAAGACTGCAGGTTGCGTAAGTCCAATTGCTACAATATCAGCTCCTTGGTTGCTGAATGGAGCTCAGAGAGTTGTAACTTTTGAAACAGTTGGTAATGACGGATCAGTATTGAGTAGCTATCCAATTGTTATCGGTTCTGGTGCTTCAATTACGCTTCAAGGTTTACCTCCTGTAGCGGTTAATTATGTCATTCGTGACTATGTAGCTCCTTTTGCCGTGTTAGGTGGCGGTAAAATTGACAATTCTTGTGCGGGCGCTGCTTTAACTATCTCAGTAAACAGCCCAGGTACTCCTTTAGACTTTGTATCACTATTATTAAATGTAAACTGTGCCGGTAAGGGTACTATCGTTGTTCCAAACTTCGATTTATTCTTCAAGCCAGCAGGTGCTCCAGATAGCCAATACGTTTTGTTAGGGACTGCAGTGAAAGGTGCATTCAAAACAACTAACCTTAAAATTGGATCTTCTTATGACTTCAAAGCAAACTGGGGTGGTCAAATAAAAGTAGTTAATAACAGACCTATTACTGCTGCTGACATGAGTACAGTTGTTGGTGAAAATGACTTCTTAGGATCTAAGAGTCCTGCATACAACAGAATGTTATTGATTGAGGCTTGCAAAACTCAATAATCAATAGATAAAAAAATGAATTTTAAAGTCCTGGCTTTGTGCCGGGACTTTTTTGTAGATTGGATTTCTGCATTTAGACTATTTTAACTCACATTACTATAGGTTTTTGTTAAAAAGGGATTAAAATACGGCCTGTCATTTCTCTATTTTTGCTTTATTAATTAGTGATATAACCAAGTACTAAACATGAAGAAGAACCTAGGTCTGTGCATTATTTTGACTGTATTGATAATAATAACATCTCCGGTTTTTAGTCAGCAAAATCATTCTGTATTAAAGTTCTTAAACCACATTTCCGGTAAACAAACAGTATTCGGGATCCACAATAGAGAGCCCAATAAGCAACCAGCGACCTGGACAGATGAGGTTTTTAAAGTTACCGGGAAATACCCTGGGTTGTGGAGTGGTGATTTCCTTTTTCAAGCAGATAATATCGCCAATAGGCAAATTATGATTGATGAAGCTGTTAAACAATGGAAAAAAGGCGCATTGGTAAACATCATGTGGCACGCCTGTAATCCTGCCTTGGCGCAGCCTTGCGGATGGGATAAAAATGGCGTGTTGAGCAAAATGACAGATGAGCAATGGAAGGAATTGCTTACAGACGGGAGCACTATTAATGGAAGATGGAAGGGGATGATGGATGAGATTGCCGTCTATTTGCAACAATTGGAAGATAAGAAAGTAGAGGTCTTATTTAGGCCTTTGCATGAAATGAATCAAAGTGTTTTCTGGTGGGGAGGTAGGCCAGGGGTGGATGGAACTAGAAAGTTATATCAGCTTACACATGATTACCTGACTAAGACAAAGGGATTAAATAATTTAATATGGGTTTGGGATATTCAGGATTTTGGAACACTCGCTAACGATGTGATCACTTATAATCCAGGAGGTGCCTACTGGGATGTTGCTGCTCTTGACATTTATGATGACAAGACAGGATTTAGTAAAGAAAAATACGATATCATGGTAAAGGCTGGTTCAGGCAAGCCAATCGCAATTGGAGAATGCCAAACATTGCCTACATTAAGTGTACTAAAAGATCAACCTAAATGGACGTTCTTTATGGGTTGGTCTGAACTTACCTTTAAATTCAATAAAAATGAAGATATTAATACCTTAATTAAATCCAATCAAGTGATTAGTTTAGATGGAATGAAGGGATGGCATTGAGGTTAAAAGATTTCATGCTTTCGCATCTGAAACCGCAGTATTGTAAGTGGATAAATCCAATAAGGTCATTTGGTTATACAAACACCCTTTTGCTCCGGTAATTTTCCCGAAATTCTTTAGGCGTACATCCTTTCTTCTTTTTAAAAGTTCGGTTAAAATTGGCCATGTTGTTAAAGCCGCATTTGTAGGCAATTTCAGCAACAGCATGCGTGGTGTCTATCAGCATGCGGGAAACATGCCCGAGGCGTATCTCGTTCAGGCTATCAATAAAAGTATAGCCGGTGCGCTGCTTAATAAAGCGACTAAAAGATGCATTAGGCATGCCGGCAATTTTAGCCACTTCAGTTAGCGTAATGGCGGCACTAAAATGCGCATTCATAAAGTCGAACACCTTCACTATCCTCCCGCTATTGTAATTGTATTCCTCTTTTGTAAAGTTTGGGTCAGACAGCATTTTGCTGTTTCCGGAGATGGACAGGTCGTGCAAGATGGACATCAATTCAAGTATAGAGGCAAAGCCGCTTTGAGTGGCCAGGTTTAACAATCTCGGGGCGATGAGACTGGCTGTTTCTTGTGAAAAAAGAACACCTCTTTTTGCGTTTTCAAACATACTCCTGATGTTGGAGAGTTGATTTCTCTTCAAGAACTTTTCATCAAAAAGATCCCAATGAAATTGCAAGGTCACTTCCCTGATGGTTTTGCTTTTACATTTGTGGTTTAGCCAGCCGTGCGAAAGGTTAGATCCTAATAAAACCAATTCCATGTCATCGATCTCACCAATATGATCGCCCACAATTCTTCTGGCTCCTGCACCTATGATGATGAGGTTAAGCTCCATTTCTTCATGGTTATGCAATGGGGAATCAAACGCCTTTAATTCTCTGGAAAATATGGTAAAACAGTCGCTTTCCGTTAAAGGCGTAATTTCACGAATCAGTTGCTTTGGCATATTAACGCTATTGTGAAGGCAATTTAATTAAAATAGTATTATCACCATTGCAAGGCAATTTAGATTTGAATGAAAGAGTGAAATATGTCGGTCTTTGAAAGTGCCCATATCATAACATCAAGCGCTTATATAGCCCTAGTAAAACACTGGTATAAAGCGCTTTTTTGTCGCCCATAACTACTTTTATTCCGATAAACCCCATATATTTAACTCGTAAATTAAAAAACCCGTAAAAATGTCTGAAATGAAGCCCTCTTTAGTAATCTTAGCAGCCGGAATGGCAAGCCGTTATGGCGGAAATAAACAAACAGAATCTTTTGGCCCTTCAGGAGAAACCATTATGGAGTATTCCATTTACGACGCCATTAAGGTAGGCTTCGGTAAGGTAATCTTCATAATCAGAGAAGAATTTGCTGAGTCCTTTAAAGCAGCTATTGAGCCAAAGTTAAAAGGAAAGATTGAGCTTGACTATGTATATCAAAGCCTTGATAAATTTAGCGGAGGCCGAAGCATACCGGTAGAAAGAACAAAGCCATTCGGTACGCAGCATGCATTGTTGTGCACTAAAGATTCACTTGATGCGCCTTTTGCTGTAATCAACGCAGATGATTTTTATGGCTTTGAAGCATTCCAGCTGGCTTACGAATTCCTAACTACAGCAGCAGCAGATGGTAAGTATGCAAGTTTGGGCTATGAATTAAAGAATACATTGAGCGATAACGGATCAGTAACCCGTGGCGAGATTAGCGTAGACGGTTCTGGTAATGTAACTGGCATCATTGAAAGAAAAGAGATTTTTAAACAAGACGGAAAAGCCATTACCAAAGAAGGAGAGGTGGAAAAGGAATTGCCTTTAGATACCAAGGTAAGCATGAACTTTTTCTGTTTTACACCTGCGTTTGTAAATTGGAGTGAAGGAGAGTATTATAAATTCCTGGATGCTAATTTAAACAAAGACCTTAAAGCAGAGTTCCTGATTCCAGAAGTAGCAGATACTTTGATCAACTCTGGTAATGGAGTAGTTAAAATGATTCCAACTAAAGCAAAATGGTTTGGTGTTACCTTTAAAGAAGATGCACCTGTGGTAAAGGCGCAATTGCAAAAATTAACAGAAGAAGGAGTTTATCCATCTAATTTATGGGCCTAGCCTAAATATTTTCAGGCCATGCAGCAAAAAAATCTGCATGGCTACTTTTTGTCTAAGAAGCCATTGTTTTTGTAGTTCTGCTTACTGCAGATTTGCGTACAGCATTGATGATGGCATTGGTGTCGTAATTGCACAATGCCCAAAGCTCTGCCTGTTCACCATGTTCAATAAACTCATCTGGAATTCCCAGTCGGTTTACTTGAAGACTATAATTGTTGTTGGCCATAAATTCAAGTACTGCGCTACCCATTCCGCCCTGTAAACAGCCATCTTCTACGGTAATAATGGTTTTATAACGTTTGCACACATCGTGTAATAATACTTCGTCTATAGGCTTTACAAAACGTAAATCGAAATGCGCAGGGTGGATGCCTTCGCTATTTAATTCTTTACAAGCTTGTACAGCAAAATTACCTACGTTTCCAATGGTAAGAATAGCTACGTCTTCACCGTCACATATCTTCCGTCCCTTACCAACTTCTATAGCTTTAAAAGGGCGTTTCCAATCGGTCATCACCCCACTACCTCTCGGGTATCGTATAACAAATGGACCCATGTTTTCCTGCTGCGCAGTATACATCAGGTTACGCAGCTCCTCCTCGTTCATAGGAGCAGAAACGGTCATGTGTGGAATGCAGCGCATAAATGCCAGGTCATAAGCACCGTGATGTGTGGCGCCATCAGCACCCGCAAGTCCGGCACGGTCTAAACAAAATACCACATTTAAGTTCTGTATGGCTACATCATGTATCACCTGATCATAGGCCCGCTGCATAAAACTGGAGTAGATGTTACAGAAAGGAACTAGTCCCTGCGTGGCCAAGCCTGCAGAAAATGTTACAGCATGTTGCTCGGCAATACCCACGTCAAAAGCACGTTCAGGCATGGCTTTCATCATGATGTTCATAGAAGAGCCAGAAGGCATAGCAGGGGTAATCCCTACAATTTTTTTATTCTCTTCGGCAAGTTCAACTAGGGTATGACCAAAAACATCCTGATATTTAGGAGGCTGCGGTTTATCACTAACTGATTTTTTAATCTCACCTGTTATCTTATCAAATAGCCCAGGCGCATGCCATTTGGTTTGGTCTTTTTCAGCTAGGGCAAAACCCTTACCTTTAACCGTAACGCAATGCAAAAGCTTTGGGCCCGGAATGTCTTTAAGCTCCCTGATGATTTGTGCCAGTCGCACTACATCGTGCCCGTCCACCGGTCCGAAATACCTAAAGTTAAGCGCCTCAAACAAATTGCTTTGCTTAAGTAAGGTCCCCTTTATGCTTTTCTCAATTTTCTTAACAAATTTATGCGCATTAGGTCCAAGCTCAGAAAGTTTGATCAGCACACTTGAAATATCATCCCTAAAACGGTTGTAAGATTTTGAGATGGTGATGCTGGTTAAATATTCCTTCAATGCCCCCACGTTAGGATCGATGGACATACAATTGTCGTTCAATATCACCAACAGGTTAGAATCTTCAATGCCTGCGTGGTTTAAACCCTCAAAAGCAAGACCGGCTGTCATTGCGCCATCACCAATAACTGCAACATGCTGACGGTCCGTTTCTCCTTTATAATGCGAAGCTACAGCCATCCCTAATGCAGCAGAAATAGAAGTAGAAGAGTGGCCTACACCAAAGGTATCGTACTCGCTTTCGCTGATCTTTGGAAAGCCACTAATGCCATTAAGGATTCTATTGGTATGGAACCTGGATTTACGACCGGTTAAAATCTTGTGACCATAAGCCTGGTGGCCTACATCCCAAACCAGCTTATCGTAAGGTGTGTTTAATACATAATGCAAGGCAACTGTAAGCTCCACTACGCCTAAACTGGCACCGAAATGGCCTCCGTTTACGCTTACCACATCAATAATGTACTGACGAAGTTCCTGGCATATTTGTTCCAGATCCTGTTCAGTATACTGCTTCAAATCAGCAGGGTAATTGATGTTGGGTAAAAATGGACCGTTGGTGTCTTCCATGCAGCATTTATCGAATAGAACTACAAAGTAAGGTATTTTGTTGCCAAATTAAGAAGGAAAATCATTAATTTTACAAAAATATACTTTGAATAAATGACTAGAGATACTACAATTTTTGAATTGATTGACAGAGAATTGGACCGCCAGGAAAACGGGCTTGAACTGATTGCTTCAGAAAATTTTGTAAGCAAGCAGGTAATGGAAGCAGCCGGTTCTTGTTTAACCAACAAATATGCTGAAGGCCTTCCGGGCAAAAGGTATTATGGAGGTTGCCAGGTAGTTGATGAGATAGAAACCATTGCTATTGAGCGTGCTAAAAAGCTTTTTGGTGCAGCATGGGTAAATGTACAACCGCATTCAGGCGCACAGGCAAACGCAGCTGTGATGCTGGCTGTTATACAGCCAGGAGACAAAATTCTTGGATTTGATCTTTCTCATGGAGGTCACTTAACGCATGGTTCTCCTGTTAATTTTTCTGGTAAATTGTATCACCCATTATTCTATGGTGTAAAGAAAGAAGACGGGTTGATTGACTATGCTAAATTAGAAGAAATTGCCCTTGCAGAAAAACCAAAACTAATTATTTGTGGTGCATCTGCCTATTCCAGAGAGTGGGATTATGCCTTCATTAGAAGGGTAGCAGATCAAATCGGCGCATTGGTAATGGCTGATATTTCTCACCCTGCAGGCATGATTGCCAGAGGTTTATTGGCTAACCCACTTCCACATTGCCACATCGTTACCACCACTACTCATAAAACATTGCGTGGCCCCCGCGGAGGAATGATCATGATGGGTAAAGACTTTGAAAACCCATTTGGATTGAAAACTCCTAAAGGAGAAATCAGGATGATGTCTTCTGTATTGGACATGGCAGTTTTTCCTGGTACTCAAGGCGGACCATTAGAGCACATCATTGCTGCAAAAGCCATCGCTTTTGGCGAAGCTTTGAGTGGTGAATATTTGACCTATATCACACAAGTTAAAGCCAATGCGCAGTCTATGGCTAAAGCTTTTGTGGCTAAAGGTTATGGTATCATCTCCGGAGGTACAGATAACCACCTAATGCTGATTGACCTTAGGAATAAGAACATCACGGGGAAGGTTGCTGAGCAAGCTTTGGAAAAAGCAGACATTACCGTGAATAAGAACATGGTTCCCTTTGATGATAAATCTCCGTTTGTGACTTCAGGAATTCGTGTTGGCACAGCAGCAATCACCACAAGAGGTTTTAAAGAAGCTGATATGCAACAGATTGTTGATCTGATCGATCAGGTAATTACAAATCCTGAAGATGAGCAAAATTTAAAACAGGTTAAAGAGCAGGTAATCGCGTTAGTTAGCAAGTTCCCGTTATACCAATAAAACACGCTTTATAAAAAGCAGTTAATGTCATCAACAAGTAGCAAAAATCCCTCAGCCAGTGAAGATGACCGCGTTAAAGCATTGCGGCAGTATGGTATATTGGATACTCCTCAAGAGGAGGCATTTGATAACATTACCAGACTTGCTACACTAATTTGCAATGTGCCTATCGCGCTGATCTCACTGGTCGATGAAGACCGTCTTTTTGTAAAATCCGTTGCTGGAGTAAAAACTACCTATGAGTCCAGAGATGTGTCGTTTAGCTACCACACCATTTTGGGAGATGACCTATTAGAAGTAAAGGATACCTTGCTTGATGAGCGGTTTGTTAATCACCTAAGGGTAGTAAATACGCCGCATGTGCGTTATTACGCCGGCGCGCCACTTATCGACAAGGATGGGTTTAAGCTTGGCGTGATCGGTGTTTTCGATACCAAACCAAATTCTTTGTCTGATGAGCAGAAAGAAGGCTTAAGGATCCTGGCCCGGGAAATCATAACACATCTTTCCTTAAAAAAACAAAGTATAGACCTGGAGGCTAAAACCAATCGTTTTGAGGAATTGCTCAACCTATCTACGGTTTCTCCTGAAATCCATTGCATACTGGATGATACGGGTAAGATCATTTTTATAAATGACGCAGTAACCAGTATTTTAGAATACACAGCAGCAGAGGCCACGGGATTAAGTATGTGGAGTTTTTGTTATGAGGAAGATCAGGCTAGTCTGCTGCAAACCATAGAACATGGTCTTAGGAATAAGATAAAAGGCTTTAACATCGATTTCAGGATCGTCAGCAAGACCGGGATAATACGCTGGTTAAGTTGGAACATGGTGGTAAAAAATCACCGATGGTACACCTACGGCCGAGACATTACCGAGAGTAAAAAGCTTGATAATGAACTGATGAAACTTTCATTCGTTGCGAGTAAGGTAAATAATGCCGTGGTCATTAGTGATGCCAACAACCACGTAACCTGGGTAAATGCCGCCTTTGAAAAGATCACAGGTTTTACCATAGAGGACCTGAAAGGAAAGCGCTTGGGTGACCTTATTGTAGGGCCTAAAACTGATCTTGAGCTATTGGCCAAAGCCAGAGAACAGATTGAACATAACCAATCGTTTACGGTAGACTTACTTGCCTATCGTAAAGACAAACAACCCATTTGGTTGTCTATTTATAATACGGTAGTCTTTAATGATGCCGGCGAAGTAGATATAGAAGTGGAGATTATTATTGACATCACTGAAAAGAAAAACGCCGAAGAAGAGGTCCAATTGTTGTCTATGGTGGCCAGTCAGACCAATACCGGGGTCAACATTTCAGATAATAACGGTAACACCACCTGGATAAATAATAGTCTGGAAAAATTAATAGGCTACACACTTCCGGAACTTCTAGGGAATAAACTGGGTAATGTGATTGCCAATACTGAAAGTCAACGAGACTTACTTTCGGCGTCCAGAAGTAAAGCCAGGAATAACGAGCCTTATTTTATTGAAGTGGAAGCAACTACAAAGCAGGGGAAACGTTTATGGCTTCATGTTGCAAATACACCTGTTGTTAATGATAAGGGACAAGTAGTAAGGCAAATTGACCTGATTACGGATATTACTCAACGCAAACAGGTAGAACGTGAACTGGTAGAATCTAAAGAACAGGCACTGCAATTAAGCGAGGCTAAGGAAATGTTCCTCTCTGTAATGAGTCATGAGATTAGAACGCCTTTAAATGCAGTAATAGGTATGACGCACTTATTGTTGGAAAACGACCCTAAAGTTTCTCAGGTTGGCGATCTTAATGTCCTTAAGTTCTCCGCAGAAAACCTCCTCAATATTATCAATGACATTCTTGATTTCACCAAGATTGATACTGGTCATCTCCAACTGGAATCAATTCCAATGGACATTAAAGCACTTGCTACTGATATTATAAGCTCTTTACAGGTAACTGCTGATAAAAAGGGAAATATATTAACGCTTGTCACTAAGGATCTTCCTCAAAGTGTATTGGGAGATAAGACCAGGCTTTACCAGGTCATCATGAATCTGCTCGGTAATGCCATTAAATTTACAGGACATGGTACAGTTACGCTTAGCATCAGTTTAGCTGGAGAAGATGAAAATAGAGCAGAGGTTTTTTTCCAGGTCAGCGATACCGGAATTGGCATACCAGCAGATAAGCTATCCTATATATTCGAGACTTTTACCCAGGCCAAGAGCGACATTTCCAGGAAGTATGGCGGTACTGGATTGGGGCTGGCAATTACTAAAAAGCTTCTTAAACTGTATAACTCTGATGTTCTGGTAGCGAGTAAAGAGGGCAAAGGCACTACTTTTTCTTTTACCATATTTTTTGAAAAGGCCTTCGGACTAATGGAGGATTCCATTCCTGAAGATCAATTTGCCAGCTTCGCTGGAAAATCCATACTAGTGGTAGATGATAATGAGATCAACATCTTAATTGCCAATCGGATTCTGAGCAAATGGGGTTTTGTGTTTGATTCTGCCCATAGTGGACAAGAAGCCATTCAAAAGGTAATGAGAAAAGAATACGACCTGATCTTTATGGATATTAAGATGCCGGGGATAGACGGATACGAGACCACAGCTATCATTCGTGAACTACCCGGCAATTATCACCAACAAGTGCCAATCATTGCGCTGACTGCATCAACCTTAAGCGCTGATTATATCAAATTTAAGGAATCAGGTATGAATGGACATCTTTTAAAGCCATTTAAGCCAGAGGAGATCAAGCGCATTATCAATCAATATTTCTCTAAATAAAAAAGAGCCGATAACCACTTTCGTGAACTATCGACTCCTAAATTAACGCTCTCAAGAACAAAGGAACGGATTATATTCATATTTCCAAAATAAATTTTAATTATTGTTGCTCAAAACAACCTAGCTCAGAAGGGAACATGCGGGTTGCTCCGCTCATGTCATTGTATAAGAAGCTATTGTAGTAGGTATCGGTCGTTAAAGAAATCCCTTTATTTATTGCCGGACTAATAGTTTGGAGTCTGAAATTGTTGTTTATGGCATCTACAAACTTCGGATCTGTGTTCAGAAAATTATTGGCGGCGAAAGTTTGTACGGCAGTTTTGATCAAGTTTGCTTTAAAATTAGCATTAACTGTAAAAATGCTTTTCGTTTCTACCATAAGCTCCTCAGTCAGCACCCCCCAAATGATGTTATTAGAAACCTCCAGGTCCAGATTACCAGAACGCCCGTTGCCGACATCAGAAAAGTAAAGTGCAGGCGTTCTTCTGGGAAACTCCGGATTATATCCGACAAAAGTATTTTGCTTCAGGTTGTAACTACCACCCCCCACGCCGTATAACAGGTACTGTCCACAGTTGTAGAACAAATTATTGAGGGCAACAATACTTGCCTGGTAACCCGCCACGCCTGCCACTGTCATGTTTTTTACCGTGCTGTTGCTGAGCAATAATTTGGGTATCCCATTAAAAGTTAAAGAATCTACCGTGAGCCCTATAATGGCATTCTTTATCAAAGCATAATTTATCCTGGAGTTTGTGCTGCCCGGATAAAACCGGATGCCCTGCCATTGGCCCGCTTCATTGTCGTAATACGGTTCCCTGCGGTCGCCCGCAAAGAGGATTTGATTGTTTACATTACCGGCAGCGTTAAGTGTGCCGCGAATATTCATTGCCGCATTTCCATGAAAAAGAATTCTAGCGCCCGGTACTATGGTCAGCGTTACATTTTCGGCTACCGTTACAGAACGGTTAATGATGTAGGGGAGCGTGGCACCCCATGTAGTGTTGGCAGAAATGGTTTCACCGTTTATAAATACCGCATTTTGTCCGTATGCCACCAGCGCGATGGACTGCCTATTACCATTAGTATTAAAAAGTACGGAATCTTCTACAATAAAGGGTTGGTTAAGGTTACTTGGATTAATGGTTGCCTTGATGAAGATGCTGATGGAATCCTTCCCGGAGATCCTTACGTTGTCCTTTTCGTTGACGGAAACCCCGTTAATAATCAGGCTAAAAAAAGAACTGTTCCCGCGCCCCAGGCGAATGTTGCTGATACTAACAGCCTTGGGGTCTGTGTTATAAACTTTAATGCGCCTGTTTACAGAACCAACCGCAGTAAATACGGTATCAAATAGCACCGTATCCGTAGAGAAGGATAGTTTAACATGCTGATCTGTGGTTACCACATCGTTCTTCTGGCAGGCCGAAAGAGTTAAAATGCTGCTAAAACAAATCCACAAAAATATACGCATGAACAAACTTAGCCTACTTAGTCGGCAAAAGCAACAGCGGCTATACTTAATTTTGCAATGTTGCTTTTACAGATTTCTAGGGCACAAGCTTCTATTGTGGCCCCCGTGGTAATTACATCATCTACCAGTAAAATATGCTTCCCTTCCAATTCTGCAGGCTTTGCCAGCATAAATACCAACTTCATGTTTTCATGCCTTGCGTACCTGCTCCTGTTGGTTTGTGTACTCGTTTCCGCTACCTTAATCAGGGCAGTTCTGTTTACAGGTACATTCAGCACTGCTGCTATCCCTTTAGCAATGCACACGCTTTGATTATAACCTCTTTTCTGCTCTTTTCGAGGATGCATAGGCACGGGAACAATCAAATCTATCTCCCCGAAAAAAGGAGAAAGCAATAACTTATCCGCCACCATAGCACCCAGCTTTTCGCCCAGCAACATTTGGTTTTTGTATTTGAGGTGATGAATTAAGTTTTGTACCCTTGCACCCTTTTTGAAGTTAAGCAATGCCATTGCCGCATTAAAATTTACCCGGCCCCATAACTGTTTTGCTACCCTGTTCTTTAGATCTAAATGATGGTCGGTGTAAGAGATGTGGTACAGGCAGTCCGTACAAATCAGCGACTCGCCCGCATACAAATGCTTAAAGCAACCATAACAAATATTGGGATAAAGCAGACCTAGCAGGTCTTCCAGAATTCTTTTCAAGGCAATCATGCCCAAACCTGATCTGTTTAAAAGATAAAGCGGCATTATTTTCAGGAATTTATTTTAGAATTTAGTTTGCCGACTGACTTTCCTGAGCTTCTTGCCCTTCTTTAACAGCCAGCTGTCCGCATGCCGCATCAATATCTTTACCTCTGCTGCGTCTGATGTTGGTGTTTACACCCTGACTTTTCAGGTAATTAGAAAATGCATCTATTTTATCACCGTCTGCATTAATGAAATCAGCAAACTGAATAGGGTTGTATTCTATCAAATTTACTTTACAAGGGATGTGTTTACAGAACCTGGCCAACTCAACAGCATCCTGTAGTTCATCATTAAAGTTATTGAATACGATGTACTCGTAGGTAACAGGATTTTTAGTTTTAGAAAAATAATACTTGAGCGCTTCTTCCAATGCTTTTAAAGAGTTTGCCTCGTTAATGGGCATAATCTCATTGCGCTTTTTATCATTGGCGGCATGCAGAGAAAGGGCAAGGTTAAACTTTGCGCCATCATCACCCAATTTTTTAATCATCTTGGCAATACCAGCGGTAGAAACCGTTATGCGCTTATAAGACATGTTTAAACCATCTGCTGCGGTAATGCGGTCTATTGATTTTAACACGTTGGCGTAGTTTAACAAAGGCTCGCCCATGCCCATATAAACGATATTGGTAAGCGGTACCTTATAATTCAGCTTAGCCTGCTGATCAATTAACACCACCTGGTCGTATATTTCATCGGCATTCAGGTTGCGTTTGCGGTCCATATAACCCGTTGCACAAAACTTACAGGTTAAGCTGCAACCAACTTGAGAACTTACACAAGCCGTCATTCGGTCGTCCATTGGTATCAACACACCCTCTACAATATTTCCATCGTAAAGCCTGAAGGCATTTTTTATGGTATGGTCGTTACTGAACTGAGAATTGCTAACCGCTACTACATTAATGGTATAATGGTCGTCCAGTTTTGCTCTTAATTCTTTAGAAAGATTACTCATTTCCTCAAAGGAACGGGCAGATTTTTCCCAAAGCCATTGATAAACTTGCTTGGCCCTGTAGGAAGGCTCCTTCATGGCAACGAAGTGTTGCTGTAGCTGCGACAAATCCAGCGCGCGAATATCTATTTTCTTAGTAGCAGGCATTTAGGCGCAAAGATACCAAAAAAAATTACCTTTTCGGACTTCTGGTTTTAGCTCCCGGAGTTCCCGATCTGCCATTTCCCGGCTTAACAGGTCTTTTACTCGGACCACCGCTTTTATTCCAGTCGCCAGATCCAGTACTAGCCGATCTTGAGCTGGTTGTCGCGGCTCCCCTTGCAGCACTTGCAGGTTTAGCGCCTGCCTTGCCTTTACCGCCGGCTGGTCTGTCTGCCCTGCTCACAGAAGAAGAACGACCAGTACCTGGCGAACCTTTGGCAGATTTATAACCCGGTGTTCTGCTAGAAGCACGCCTAGGCGTAACGTTCTCCATCAGGTTTTCCTCAAAAACAGTCTTAGGCTTTTTATTAACACGTTTTGGCACAGCCGATGCAACTTCAAGAGAACTTGATTTGGCCACCATATTGTAGATGTCGGTTTGTTCTTGCGGCGTTAACTCTCTCCACTCCCCAACAGGAATGCCTTTTACACTAATATTCATAATGCGTACCCGTTCCAGCTTGGTTACATCAAAGCCAAAATGTTCGCACATCCTTCTAATTTGTCTGTTAAGACCTTGGATCAAAGTGATTTTGAAAGTAAAGTTACTTTCCTTAACCACCTTGCATTTCTTGGTCATCACGCCCAATACCGGAACACCTTTAGCCATACCCGTCATAAAAGCTTCCGTAAGCGGCTTGTTTACTGTAACTACATACTCTTTCTCGTGGTTGTTGCCGGCGCGGAGAATTTTGTTCACCAAATCGCCATTATTCGTTAGAAAAATAAGACCCTGAGAATCCTTATCCAATCTTCCGATAGGGAATACCCTTTCGCTGTGGTTAACATGATCAACAATATTGCTTTTAACACCAGCTTCAGTGGTGCTGGTTATTCCAACGGGTTTATTATAAGCAATTAGCACCGTATTTTCCGCAGCCTGCGGCTCGATAGTCTGACCGTTTACCAATACAATATCGCCAAAGATTACTTTGTCGCCTACTTTGGCTTTCTTACCGTTAATGTATACATTACCCTGCTCAATATACCTGTCTGCCGCCCTTCTGGAGCACAGACCACTTTCACTAATGTATTTATTTAATCGGATATCAGACTCAGCCATAATTGGGGTATAAATTGAAATATTTTACAAAGAAATCAATTTATACCCACATATACTACCAAAATCTTTAAAGGCCTGATTATTAGAGGGCAATTTCGTCGGCGCTTGGCCCGTAGCTACCCGGAATCGGGATGTCCAGCAATCTTAAATAAACGCCAAGTTGCGCACGGTGGTGAATGGTTTGACTAATGCTCATTCTAATGATGTCTGCTTTTGCCCTGGTACTGTAAATCTGGTCGCCATTTCTCATGGTCCAGGGCTCGCCCAATACAATCTCATTTTTATCTATCAGTTGTTCGCGGGCTTCAGTTAAGTTTTTCTCAAAAAACTCCAGCAGATCTGCTGTGCTATTAATAACCGGAGCAACATGCGTATTGTCCCCAAAGTCGAGCTCATCGGTGGTCAGCGTTATGCTTACCCAGCCTGGTAATTCTGCTACGTGAGTGGCGAGCCTTTTAAGCGTCATGCTTTTTGGATGAGGCTGCCAGTCGAATTTGTCTGCTGGTACTATGGATAACATTTTGCGTGTAGTTAAGGCTTCTTCTTCCAGTTCCCTTAAAAAAGTTTTGATTCTGTTCATATCATATTTATTTTGAACAAAGAAAAGAGTGGCGACTGACAACCCTATGGCAGTGCGAAATTTGTGGCAAGAAATATATTCGCTTCGGGTTGGTTTGGGGTTTAGCTGCGTTTTAGTCGTAGTTTGTTCGTGTTTGGGTACCCTGTACACGAACAAACACCGTAGAAACCACGAGGAATCTACGAGTGAAGGGAGAATGAGGGGAGGATTGCATAAAAACCAGTCGCACCTAATGCGCTCTTTGGAACAGCAGCTTCTCCAAAATTATTTTTCCTTTAAAATCTACAAACTTGGTCACATAGGTTAATGTGTTGTTTTTTACGGTCATTTCACTATAAGGTGCATGATGCTCCTTTTCGGCTGGCATAATAAGCTTCCCGTGTTCAATAAAGGCCTTATAAGCATCTCCACTCTCTTGCTTCTGATATTTGCTGGTCCAATCGTTGATTGTTGCGTAACCTTCTTTTTCCATCGATATTGTCAAGTGTCTGGTCGTTTTTTTATTTACCCATGCCCCTGTAAAGACTTTTTTGGCCATCCTGATTTCAGTAGGAGTTTGTGCAAATCCGGCTGAATTTATCAGCATTAGGATCACAATAATAAATGGAGCACACCAAGTTTTTAATAAAATCTTTCTTTTGATAATGGAGTAAGTATCTTTTAACATGGCCTATTGGATTGAAGTTAAATGACAGACAAAAATTAAGCCGCAAGATTTTAAAGCACCTATCAAACAGTATCTCGCTTTTTGTGTTGGTATTATATGCACAACTCTAAATTTCTCGTTCTTTTGTATGCTTGCCTCGTGATGGTAGCCTGCAAGTCTCCTGGCTCTTCAGATAAGGATTTGATCAGTTCAATCCCTGATCCAAAAACGATTAATGAATCTTATGTAAGCAATCCTGACGGTCTGCTTTCTGAATCTACGGTGTCATCGTTAAATTCCAGGTTAAGTCCGCTGGATCAGTCAGGCCTGGTACACATAGACGTTGTGTTTGTAAAAACCATTGGCGACAATGTTCCTAAAGAAATTGCCCATCAGCTGTTTAGGAAATGGAAGATTGGCGACAAGAATAAAAATAATGGCTTACTTATTTTTATGGTAAAGGATCAGAAAAGAATTGAATTTGAGACCGGCTACGGACTTGAAGGTCCATTGCCAGACGTAACATGCCTTAGCATTCAGAGAGAATATATGATTCCTGCTGCAAAGAACGGTGATTTTGATCTGGCAATACAAAATGGCGTAGAAGCAGTTATTCGCGTTTTGCAAGCAGATGAGAACAATAGTTCTACAGGATTGGCAACAGAAATACCAGATAAAGCGGTTGTAGATACGTCATCTGTAGCGGTTGTAGAGCAATCAAATGTTGTTAAACCCTATATAGAATCCAGACCGCAACCTGTGGTGTCTGATTCATTGCCATTTAAAAAATCACTTGGACCAATAGGAGGACTTATAAGTCTGATTATTTTAATCATATACTTTATTTTGGTAAAAAGGATTGCCAGGGACTTAGCCGGAGGTGGGAAAAAGAATGTTTACGGTGGCTCTTTTTGGTTTATGCTGATCGTTCCGGTTGCAGGTGTTGCGCTGCTTAATTTGTACCTTCCTTTTTCATGGATAGAGGTTAGGCAGTTCATTATATTTTACCTGTTTTTAGCACTTTTTATTCAAATCCATTATTGGATGCTCAACTGGCGGCTGCCAAAAACATTTGATGGTTTGGACAATCATGCCCAATATTTGAAATGGCAGGAGAAATATGCCTGGATGGAATGGGCATTATGGATTTTCCCATATCCTTTTTTTAAATCCCTTTGGAATGGGTATCAGGAGCGCCAAAAGGCTTTAAGAGATGCTCCTGTTCTTTGCAAAAGTTGTAATAAAGGAATGGTTCGACTTAACGAGAAAGACGATGATGCTTACTTGTCTAAAGGACAGGTAACTGAAGAGCAAATCAGTTCTGTTGATTACGATGTTTGGACCTGTACGGCCTGTAATGAAAAAGTAATACTGGACTATAGTAATGTGAAGTCGAAGGCTACCGAGTGCTCTGAATGCCACTTTAAAACGATGATGTTTAAAAGTACCCATATTGTTAAAAGCGCAACAACATCAAGCGAAGGAGCGGGGTACATCCTCTCTGTTTGTAGCTATTGCAAGTTCAATGATAAAGTTCCCTACACCATTGCAAAAATTTCTACTTCATCGAGCAGCTCATCCTCGTCTTCAAGTAGTTCCAGCAGCTCATCCTCCTCATCAAGTAGCAGTGGTGGATCTTCTGGCGGCGGTGGCGGCGGCAGTAGCTGGTAGAAGCTTGCGCAAGTATTTTCTAACCGGAATATCGTAAACCACCATCACCAGATAGGCAAATCCCACTAACAAGATTAAGGAGGTAATAACGATGACGGCTAACTGCCCGCCAGCGGGTTTATGACTGGTGTAGTAGTTTCCAAACATCCATAATGCTGCATAATGCGTCATATACAATGGATAGGATATTTTGCCTGAAAACACGCAGAGCTTTTTGAAGCCTTCTGTTAAGGTAGCTCCGGCACCCAGTGCGATCAACATTGGCAAGTAAACCAATACTACTGTGGGTTGTGAAAGCCAGTTCCATTTTCCAAATGGCATTAGAAATGCCAGGAATAACAATACAGCTATGCCTATGAAGCCAAGTTTGTTTTTTATGTTCCAGTTGAAACGGTAAATTGCGAGGCCAGCTAAAAAGGAATAAAAGATTCTGGCACCCCCGTCCCAAAAGCTGCTTCCATCCCAGCCGCCTATTAAATTACCCGACCGATAGCTTACAAAGCAAAGCGTTGCAGCAGCAAAAAGGGTCAATAACAACAATACATTACGACTAATGCGAATGAGAATCAGTACATAAAAAATGTTGGCCACATACTCCCAAAATAAAGACCATGCTGGCGCATTTAAACTGAATAAATTAAAAGCTCGTTCTTGCATTACCGGGAAAGGGATTAGCAAAACAGATGTTACAAATATTAGTGCAGTTTTACCGGAATTATACAATTCAGGACGGCCACCAAATGGATCAAATAAAAAGGTGATTAAACCCAAAAATGAACCAAAGATAATCAATGGATGCAGCCTGATAAGTCTTGACTTGAAGAATTGTATCACACCCATTTTGCCAATTCGATCGTCATAGGCATAACCAATTACAAATCCTGATAGGCAAAAAAAGAAATCTACGGCGAGGAAACCATGAGCGATAAAGTTTTGGCTAGGATCAGTGTAGGTCCATTCCATAAAATGGAAGATGACAACCGCAACAGCCGCCAGACCTCTTAATCCATCAAGAATCGCAAAGTGTTGTTTGCTTTTTAAGATATCGGGAGATAGTAGGTTGGTTTCTTTCATTTAGTCTATGTATTTTTTTATCATGTTCATCAATTTAAGTCATGTGACGTGAATAGAAGTCGAGTAACTTTAAAAGTTATTTTTGCGTTCTCTGATAACAAAAATACAGACTTGCCGCAGACTGTAAGTTTTTCAAGCGCATAATTCAGCTAGACTTGAAATTTACAGATTTATGTTGACTAAGCGATATGCCAATTAATATATGTCCGAGCTATATTACATATAGTTTTCAAATCATATAATTCTTAAAAACACCGATCATCTTTTGGTGCATTGATTTACCTAGGCCATATTTTTTCCAGGATAGCAGTTGTCTTCATGCGGAAAACCGCCGTCGATTAAAGTTTCTGCAATTTCATTTTACCGTTACGGAGGATTAACTTTTAGCGCAAACTTTTTATGGAGATAAAGTGTTGAAAAAAGAAATGACATAGATTATTAAAAAAAGACCGTTTTTTGATATTTTATTGATCTTGCTGGATATTATATTAAACCGACCAAAAATAATTTAGAACCTCAGCTATTTACACTATCATACCAAAATCTACTTAACCAAGCATTTTTTGAAATGAAAATGCATATTATTACATCTGATTTTTTAAATCGATATCAATAATCTCAACCTCAGTTTTTATGAAAATTTTTATTAAATCCCTATTAAAAACAACCACTTTTATTTTCTTTTTGCCAATTATGCTTTTCGCCCAGGTTAATAATATAACAGCAGCGATAGATAGTAAATTAATTCCTTTGAAATCTGTTGAAGTTTCTGGTAATTTATCAGATTTGAAACCTTTAGAAGCGAAAATTGATGACAAGCGGATCTTTCTTATGGGTGAGGCCACTCACGGAACACATGAGTTTTTCACAACTAAGCAGCGACTTGTCCAGTTTCTCGTAAATGAGTTAAATTATAAAGTTTTTGTTATTGAGGGAGATATGGCAGGAGCAGAATATATGAATGATTATATAGGATCAGGAAAGGGGGCTGCTAAGAACGCTCTTGAAAAAATGGCTATTGGAGTGTGGATGAATCAGGATTTCGTAAATCTTATCGAATGGATGAAGTCATATAACGAGAATAAGAAAAAGGAAGATAAAATCAAATTCTATGGGTGTGATATGCAGTTTGCTGTTAATAGTGGCCAGATGTTGTTGGATGGAGCCATAAAACTTGTGACATCAATTAGTGAAAAAGCAAAGCTAGGATTACAGGTTCTGACAAAGTATAATTATGGAAAAATAGAAAATTCGGAACTATCGAATTTAGCAAAATTGGAGGCCGAATTAAAAAATGCAGTTGTTGAGGAAAAAGATCCTATTCTCTTGGGTAAATTTCAGAGATATATAAGGGGAATTCTACAGACATTAGAATACTCGAAAGCAAAATATCTTTACGACAAAGACGTAATAAGGGATAAAAGTATGGCCGAAAATGTAGAGTCGATCTATGAGGAACAAGGCATGAGTAAAATGATAGTATGGGCCCATAATTTTCATGTTTCGAAAGACTTTACAATGAATAAGAACCTTCCGATGGGATCCTATATATCTTCAAAATTTCCAAAAGAGACATATGTTATGGGATTCTCCTTTAACTGTGGAAGTTTTCGGGCTTTTAATACTCAAACAAATAAATATGGAGAGTGTATTGTACTACCTGTTACAAACAAAAATTCTATTGAAACATTTTTTTCCAAATGTTCTGCTCCAAACTTCATACTAGATTTCAACAGCTCAAAAAATAATAGTCTTATAAACAGCTTTCTAAATCAACAACTGTATTCAAGAGGTATTGGAGGAGTATATGATCCAAAGAAACAATTGAATGGTCGGGGTGGTACCTATCAAAAGCTGATAAAAATGTACGATGGGATTGTATTCATTAATGCAACCACAATGACGGTTCCTCTATGATAGCTCAATTGCATGTGGGACTTTTAACGATATGCCCCATAGCTTCTCGCTAATCATTATCAAAATACCCTCCTTTTTCGATAATTATTTTGATCAAAAGGCCAGGCTATTAAACAAATCAAACCTATCTCATTTAAGCCTAAAATATCTTTTCTCTTTTTTGCCAATTCTCACAAACCCATTCCATTAATCAAAATCATTTTTAGGTTTTTGATAATGAGTTTTTGATAATGAAAATAACATGAAAATAGGCTATGCAAGAGTAAGTACTGCAGATCAAATTAGATCTTCAATTTAATACGCTAACAGAATATGGATGCACAACAATCTACCAGGAAAAAATTTCTGGAAAGAGTATAGATAGAGCGGGAATTAAAAAATTCTAAAAGAGCCAAAAAAAGGCGATCATGTTGTTATTTAGAAATTGGATCGTCTTGGCCGACCTCTTCGAAACCTGGTTCATCTGGTTGCTCTTTTCCATGAACAAGAAGTGACCTTTGTCCGCTTATGTGATAACATTAGCACGATAACCGCTAACGGTAGGTTTAAATAATATTTTGCTTCATTAGCAGAGTTCAAAAGAGAGACTATATGTGAAAGTACTAAGGCGGGGCTTGTTGCTGCAAGGGCAAGAGGAGGAAAGGGAAGGAGATCAAAAGGCTTATTGTCTATAACGGTGATACTGGGCCAGCGAAAACGGATGATAGCGGGCCAGTCATTACGGTAATCAACGGGCCACTTTTCATGTACAATTATAAGT